>NZ_JANOWI010000023.1:0-116805 GCF_031417815.1 Novosphingobium sp.
TCGTCGATGGCCACCGTTTGCGGCGGTGCATTGTCGATGATGGACGCCGGAGTGCCGATCAAGCGCCCGGTTTCGGGTATCGCGATGGGGCTGATCCTCGAAGGCGACAATTTCACCGTGCTGTCTGACATCCTGGGTGATGAAGATCATCTGGGCGATATGGACTTCAAGGTGGCCGGGTCGTCTGAAGGCATCACCACGATGCAGATGGACATCAAGGTTGCCGGGATCACCCGCGAAATCTTCGAAGCCGCGCTGCATCAGGCCAAGGACGGCCGCGCGCACATCCTGGGCGAAATGACCAAGGCACTGGGCACGTCGCGGACTGAGCTTTCGGCCCACGCGCCGCGCATCGAAACCTTGCAGATCGACAAGTCGAAGATCCGCGAAGTGATCGGCACCGGCGGCAAGGTGATCCGCGAAATCGTCGCTGAAACCGGCGCCAAGGTCGATATCGACGATGAAGGCCTGATCAAGCTCAGCAGCAGCGATCCGGCACAGATCGAGGCCGCACGCGCCTGGATCCTGGGCATCGTCGAAGAAGCCGAAGTCGGCAAGGTCTATGACGGCAAGGTTGTCACCATCGTCGATTTCGGTGCTTTCGTGAACTTCATGGGCGGCAAGGACGGTCTCGTCCACGTCTCTGAAATGCGCAACGAACGCGTCGAAAAGCCGACCGATGTGGTTTCCGAGGGCCAGGCTGTGAAGGTCAAGGTTCTCGAAATCGATCCGCGCGGCAAGGTTCGCCTGTCGATGCGCGTCGTCGATCAGGAAACCGGTGCCGAGCTGGAAGATACCCGTCCGGCGCGCGAACCGCGCGGTGATCGCCCCAGCGGCGATCGCGGTGATCGTCGCCCTGGCGGCGGCAGTGGCGGTGGCCGCGGCGGTGATCGTGATCGTGGTCCGCGCCGTGATGGCGGCGGTGATCGTGGACCCCGGCGCGAAGGCGGCGGCGATCGCGGTCCTCGCCCCGATCGCGATGATGGCCCGGCGCCCAGCCACATCCCGGCGTTCCTCAAGAACGACGACTGATAACAACTCTAGCCCCTCCCGCTTGCGGGAGGGGTTGGGGTGGGTCTTGCGCAAACACACATGAAGGGGGCTGCTGCGGCGGCCCCCTTTTTGCTTGCGCGTGGGGCGCAAACGCGGGAATCATCGCGGCCTGGCATGCGGATGGAGGCGGGGATGAAGGCGTTTGGTTACAAGGCATTGCTGGCGGCAAGCCTGATCGCCGGTTCAACAGCCGCTCTGGCCTGTTCGGACAGCAGCTGTTATCCCACCTGGAAACTGTTCGGCAGCGGCAATAGCTGTGAGGGCCGCGGATTTCTGACCCCGGGCAATGATACCCGGATCAACCTTGCGTTCCTGCTGGCCGATCGCGGCGGGCCGAACACGGTCTCGCGGCCCTATCCGAAGGACAGCTATGATACCGCCGGGTACGGGGACGTATTTCTCGATCCCGCAGCGGCGGCCTATTATGCGGTCAGGACCGGAAAAGAGGGCGAGCAGGCCAGCGAAACAGCACCCTATGCCGGAACCCGCTGCGCAGGGTTTGCGGCGGCCAGCAAAGCCTTGGCGGCAGCCATGCAGGCCAGCAAAGGCTTGCCAGTAGCCGAAGCCGCTGCCCTCAAGGCCGCGCGGTCGGTTTCCGAAGTAACTTGCACCAGTGGCAATGATGGCGTCGCAAGGGCGGGCTTGGACGCTTGGCCTACTGTATCAAGCCGGCCCGGCCGCGAATTCCTCGGCTACATCCAGGCCGCCGATGCCTTTTATGCCGGGCAGTGGGACCAGACTCGCAGCGCTCTGGCCGCAATCGGCAGTGCCAGCGATCCGTGGGTCAGGGAAACTGCCGCATATCTCTCGATCCGGACCGAATATGCCGCCGCGCAGGCTGGCGCATTCAGCGAATACGGTGATTTCGATCTCGCCAAGGTTGATCGGTCTTCGGTCAGGCGCGGACTGGTGGCCAATGCCGCCTATCTCAAGGCTTGGCCCAGCGGGCGCTATGCTGCCTCGGCGCAAGGACTGGTGCGGCGCGGGCTGTGGCTGGCGGGGGACAACGCCTCGCTGGCCAGGGAATACGAACGCGTGCTCTCCACCATCGATCCATTCGATCCGGCAGCGGGCGATCTGGTGTATGAAGTGGACAACAAGTGGCTGTTCAGCCCATCGGCCAGTGCAGTGCCGCCCCAAGGCGCGATGGTGCTGGCGGTGCAGGATCTGATGCAAATGCGCCGCGCGGCTGATCCGAGCGGCAAGGAGTGGCTCTCGCCAACGCTTTCCGCCGCGCAGCTCGATGCCCAGAAGGAGGTCTTCGCCGCGCAGCCCGAGCTGTTCTCGTTCCTGCAGGCCACCCACGCGTTCTATATCGGGGGCAACCCGCGCAAGGTGCTGACGCTGTTGCCCGATGATGCCAAGCAGGCCCGCTACACCAACCTTGCGTTCAGCCGCCAGGTGCTGCGCGGGCAGGCGCTGGCTTCTCTCAAGGATCGTAACGAGGAGGGCTTTTGGCTCGATCTGCTGGGCGGAGCCAAGGGCCAGTGGCAACGCCCCACGGTAGAACTGGGGCTGGCGATGAACTGGGAGCGCAGCGGCAAGCTGGCTTCGGTGTTCGCCAAGGAATCGCCAATCACCGAAAGCCTGATCCGCCGCCAGTTGATTCTCAATGCTGCCGCTCCCGATATGCTGCGCGGTAACGCGGCAGACAGCTCCCGGCCGCAGTACGAACGCGATCTCGCGGTGTTTACGCTACTCCACAAGGATCTGACCCACGGTGACTTCGCCGCCTTCGGCAAGGATCAGGCGCTGGTCCGGCCCGGCGCGGGCACCGATGGCTACATGTATTACCTGCCCGATCAGCAGGATCTGCCACTTGGCCTGTTCACCAAGGGCAAGTGGTCCGATGGCTATTCGTGCCAGGCTTTGGCGCAGACCGCGAAGGCGCTGGCCGTCAATCCGCAGGCGGTGAGTGCGCGGCTGTGCCTGGGCGATTTCTGGCGGCTCAACGGCTTCGATCAGGTGGACATCGGCGATACGCCGCGCAAGGCGGATGAACTGGGCGGCTTTGCCGATCTGTTCCCGGGCAAGTCCACGCCGCGCAGTGCGATCTACACCAGCGTGATCGCCAATCCCAAGGCGGCTGGCCCGGACAAGGCCTATGCGCTGTACCGCGCGGTGATGTGCTATGCGCCGGGCGGCAACAACACCTGCGGCGGGGCGGATGTGCCCAAAAGCCAGCGCAAGGCGTGGTACGATCAGCTGAAGCGCGATTACCCCTCAAGCCAATGGGCCAGGAAGCTGCGCTACTTCTGGTGAAACGCGCTGCGCTTTCCCTGCTGGCGCTGCTGACCGCCTGTAGCGGACAGGCCCCCGCGCGGGTCGATCCGGCGGACTACGACGCGTTTTTCCTGTGGGCCGGGGTCAAGCCAAGGCCGGAGTTGGCGCGGGCCAAGACGCTTTACTTGCTGGCCGGTGAAGTGCGGCGGACCAGCGGTTTCGTCTCGCTGCGCGGCGTGCCGAAGGTCAAGCAGGCCGAGGTCTGGCTGGTGGTACGCACGGCACGGCTTGATTGGGACGCGGCGGTTACCACGCGGGTGCTGCGCGAACTGGCGCGCTGGCAGGCAGCGGGCAACCGCATGGCCGGGCTGCAGATCGATTTTGATAGCTCCGCCAAAGGGCTGGCAGATTATGCGGCGTTCCTCGAGGCCCTGAAAGCCAGACTTCCCGCCGGACAGAAACTGTCGATCACCGGACTGATGGACTGGAGCGCCAACGCTGATCCCGCTGCGCTGGGCTTGCTGCGCGGCGTGGTCGATGAAGTGGTGGTGCAAAGCTATCAGGGCCGCAGCACGATCCCCGATTACGAAGCCTACCTCGCCAAACTCGCCCGAGTGCCGGTGCCGCACAAGGTTGCCTTGGTTCAGGGCGGGGAATGGCGCGAGCCTGCGGCGTTGATAAGCGATCCGCTGTTCCGCGGTTATGTGGTGTTTCTGGTCAACGCGAAGTAGCGAGGCAGATCCTCCCCGGAACGGGGAGGGGGACCGCCGGAACGGCGGTGGAGGGGGTTGGCCGAAACACGCGGCGCAAGGACGATAGCCCCCACCACCATGCTGCGCATGGTCCCCCTCCCCGTTACGGGGAGGCTATTCCCCCGCCTCGATCCGCGCCAGCAAGGCCTCAACCTGCACCTGCCCGCCGGGCGTGGCGTTCAGTTCGGTCACCACACCATCGAACGGCGCAGTCAGCGTGTGCTCCATCTTCATCGCCTCAAGCGTCAGCAGCTTCTGGCCCTTGGTCACCGCCTGGCCTTCGCTCACCTCAACCGCGATGATCTTGCCCGGCATGGGGGAG
The DNA here is from genome assembly GCF_031417815.1 of Novosphingobium sp. GTDB lineage: Bacteria > Pseudomonadota > Alphaproteobacteria > Sphingomonadales > Sphingomonadaceae > Novosphingobium. The sequence goes on from NZ_JANOWI010000023.1 coordinate 4,351, forward strand.
AGGATATCGCCATCGTGGGCGGAATGGTGGGCACCGCCATCGTGCCGGAAGGGGCGCGTTTCGAAAGCTGCTCCGTCGGCGAACAGCATCGTAACCTGTCCCAGTTGAGACCAGCCGCCCGGCCCATTCAAATAGTCCCATCCGCCATCAGGTTGGTAGTCGACAGTGGTCTCGTCCCCGTTCACGAGCAGTCGAGCTTTGCAATTAAGTGGGGCATTGAGCCGAAAGCCGAGCAGTCCGCTGAGTCTGTCGAAGTCTGGATCACCTACCCGGCCCTGCACAAAATCATCGTGGAATATCGCGTTGTCAGCCGCTGCCTGGAGTAAGGCTCCAGGCGGCTTTGGTGCCTCGGTCAGTACATCAAGGTTGGCCGCGATAAAGCCCGTTGTCACATCGCCCGTAACGAACTCGGGCCGATCCAATAGCCGAGCAAGAAACCAGGCATTGGTTTTGACCGGCTCGATCGAAACACTGCGGCACGCCTGCGCCAAATCGGCGATGGCCAAGTTCCGGTCAGAGGCTTTCACTACGATCTTTGCGATCATGGGATCATAGAACGGGCTAACGGCATCGCCCTCCTCGACACCAGTCTCGATCCGGGTGCCTTCGCCGAACCGCAGCAGATCTAGCGGCCCGGTCGAAGGCAAAAAACCGGTTTCCGGGTTTTCGGCATAAAGCCGCGCTTCCATGGCCCAGCCGTTGATGCTGAGTTCCTCCTGCCGCAACGGCAGCGGTTCGCCGCTGGCCACGCGCAGTTGCCATTCGACCAGATCGACCCCGGTGATTTCCTCGGTCACCGGGTGTTCCACTTGCAGCCGGGTGTTCATTTCCATGAACCAGATCCGGTCGGCGCGCAGGCCTTCGCTGGCGTCCGCAATGAATTCGATCGTGCCCGCGCCTTCATAGTCCACCGCCTTTGCCGCGCGGACGGCGGCGGCGCAGACGGCTTCGCGGGTCGCTTCGTCCATGCCGGGGGCGGGGGCTTCCTCGATCACTTTCTGGTGGCGGCGCTGCAGGCTGCAATCGCGCTCGAACAGATGGACCACGTTGCCGTGGGCATCGCCGAACACCTGCACTTCGATGTGGCGGGGGGAGAGCACGTATTTCTCGATCAGGACGTGGTCATTGCCGAACGAGGCGGCAGCCTCGCGCTGGCATGAGGCGAGGGCGTCGGCGAAGTCCGCCGGCGCTTCAACCAGCCGCATCCCCTTGCCGCCGCCACCCGCCACCGCCTTGATCAGCACCGGATAGCCGATCTTGGCGGCTTCATCGGCGAGGTGTGCGGGGTCCTGATTTTCGCCCAGATAGCCCGGCGTGCAGGGCACCCCGGCGGCCTGCATCAGCTTCTTGGCCGCATCCTTCAGCCCCATCGCGGTGATGCTGGCGGGCTTCGGCCCGACCCAGATCAGGCCGGCATCGATCACGCTTTGCGCAAACTCAGCATTCTCGGACAAAAAGCCATAACCCGGATGAATCGCCTCAGCCCCGGTGGCCTTGGCCGCAGCGATGATCTTCGCCCCCACCAGATAGCTTTCGCGCGCCGGGCTGGGGCCGATATGCACCGCCTCGTCGGCCTGCCGCACATGTAGCGCCTTGGCGTCAGCATCGGAATAGACCGCCACGGTGCGGATGCCCATGCGGCGCGCCGTGCGGATGATCCGGCAAGCGATTTCGCCGCGGTTGGCGATGAGGAGGGATTGGATCATTTAATCCTCGAAATCCCGCACCGCGCCCTTGGTATTGAGGAGAGCGTGTTTGCCCAAGAATTTTATGAGGATCATTTCGATTTTGTTACAAGTGTCAGCATCAGGCACATGGAGAAATGCTCCCCGTACAACCAGCGGCTCTTTAAACCAAAACCGTGACATGTGATCCTTAACGCGCAGTCTGACACTCTTGGTGGATTTTCCGACATATACAGGCCGATCAGTGATGTCGTAGAAAACGTAAATGCCTGACTCTTCAGGCACAGTTTCTAAATCACTTGGGGTAAAATCTGACCACTCGTATCCTGGAATCGTCTTTGATTCCGTCTCGCTCACCTCTTCCACGGCCTTTGGAATCTTTGATTGGAGCGCTTTGGCAAGCTTTTTTCTCGTTTCATCACGAGGCGAGCGCGTATTGCCCTCAACGATGTTCCAAATACCGACATAAGTAATTCCACTCATCTCTGCCAGGCGGGCAATGCTCACATCTTTTTCAGCCATTTTGTCGCGGAGCCAATCCGAGAAACTATACTCGTCGTCTTTCGTAGGGAAAGACTCCAGTTCTTCATCTTCAATTTTCATATCGTTCCTCACATCCTGAACACCCCAAACGCCGGCCGCTCCGCCATCGGAGCCTCCAGCGCCGCCGCCAAGGCCAGCCCCAGTACATCCCTGGTCTGCGCCGGGTCGATCACCCCATCATCCCACAGCCGCGCGGTTGCGTAATAGGGGTTGCCTTCGTCCTCGTATTTGGCGCGGATCGGGGCTTTGAACGCCTCGGCCTGTTCGGGGGTCCAAGTCTCCGCATCGCGGTGGACGGTCGCCAACACAGACGCCGCCTGCTCCCCGCCCATCACCGAAATGCGGGCGTTGGGCCAGGTGAACAGGAAGCGCGGGGAATAGGCCCGGCCGCACATGCCGTAGTTGCCCGCGCCGAATGAGCCGCCGATCAGCACGGTCAGCTTGGGCACAGAGGCGGTGGCGACGGCGGTGACCAGCTTGGCGCCGTGCTTGGCGATACCTTCCGCCTCATACTTGCCGCCGACCATGAAGCCGCTGATGTTCTGGAGGAACAGCAGCGGGATCTTGCGCTGGCAGGCCAGTTCAATGAAGTGCGCGCCTTTGACCGCGCTTTCGGAGAACAGCACGCCGTTGTTGGCGAGCACCGCCACCGGCATGCCCCAGATATGCGCAAACCCGCAGACCAGCGTGGAGCCGTAGAGCGCCTTGAATTCGTGAAATTCGCTGCCATCGACCAGCCGGGCGATCACCTCATGCACATCGTAAGGTGCGCGGACATCGTCGGGCACAACCGCGTAGAGTTCCTCGGCGTCGTACTTGGGCGCGCGCGGGTCTTTAAGCGGCAGGCCATGCTCGTGGCGCGGGCCGAGGTGTGAAATGATATCGCGGACGATAGTCAGCGCGTGTTCGTCGTTTTCGGCGAGGTGATCGACCACGCCGGACTTGCGTGCGTGGAGATCGCCGCCGCCCAGATCCTCGGCGCTGATTTCCTCGCCGGTCGCGGCCTTGACCAAGGGCGGCCCGGCCAGAAAGATCGTACCTTGCCCGCGCACGATCACGCTTTCATCGCTCATCGCCGGAACGTAAGCGCCGCCAGCGGTGCAGCTGCCCATCACGCAGGCGATCTGGGGGATGCCCTTGGCGCTCATCTGGGCCTGATTGTAGAAAATCCGCCCGAAGTGATCCCGGTCGGGGAAAACCTCGCTCTGGTGCGGCAGGTTGGCCCCGCCGCTGTCGACCAGATAGATGCACGGCAGATGGTTGGCCTCGGCAATCTCCTGCGCGCGCAAGTGCTTCTTGACCGTCATCGGGTAATAGGTGCCGCCTTTGACCGTGGCATCGTTGGCCACGATCATGCACTGGCGGCCCGAAACCCGGCCGATCGCGGTGATGATCCCGGCCCCGGGGATTTCATCGTCATACATCCCGCCTGCCGCCAGCTGCCCGATCTCGAGCAAGGGGGAGCCGGGATCGAGCAGGCGTTCGACGCGCTCCCTCGGCAGCAACTTGCCGCGCGCGGTATGGCGCTCGCGGCTCTTCTCGTTGCCGCCCAGCGCGGCCGCAGCCACCTTTGCGCGCAGTTCTTCGGCCAGCGCCCGGTTGTGCGCGGCGCGGGCCTGCGCCTGCGGGTCATCGGGATTGAGTGTGGTGGTAAGGACGGGGGCGCTCATCCTGCCGCCCCGATCAATTCGCGCCCGATCAGCATCCGCCTGATCTCGTTCGTCCCCGCGCCGATGTCGAGCAGTTTGGCATCGCGCAGATAGCGTTCGACCGGCCAGTCCTTGGTATAGCCCGCGCCGCCCAGCGCCTGCACCGCTTCGCCGGCAACGCGGAAGGCATTTTCGCTGGCGAGCAGGATCGCGCCGGCCGCATCGAACCGGGTGGTGTGCCCGGCATCGCAGCTTTTGGCGACGGCATAGGTGTAGGCCCGGGCCGATTGCAGCGCGACGTACATATCCGCCACCTTGGCCTGCATCAGCTGGAACGCGCCGATCGGTTTGCCGAACTGCTTGCGTTCGCGAAGGTACGGAATGACCACATCGAGGCAGGCCTGCATGATGCCAAGCTGCAGCCCCGCGAGCACCACACGCTCATAATCCAGCCCGCTCATCAGCACGCCCACGCCGCCGTGCAAGGGCCCCATGATGCGGTCTTCAGGGATGATGCAATCGGTGAACACCAGTTCCGCCGTGGGGCTGCCGCGCATGCCCATTTTGTCGATCTTCTGGCCGATGCTGAAACCCTCGTCGTCCTTCTCGATCAGGAAGGCGGTGATCCCCCGGCTCGCCGCTTCGGGCGCGGTCTTGGCATAGACCACCAGGGTATCGGCGTGGCCAGCGTTGGTGATCCAGAACTTGGTGCCGTTGAGCAGATATCCGCCCTGCGCTGCTTCAGCCTTTAATTTCATCGAGACGACGTCCGATCCGGCCCCCGCTTCCGACATGGCGAGGCTGCCGACATGTTCGCCGCTGACCAGTTTGGGGAGGTACTTCGCCTTTTGCTCGTCATTGCCCCAGCGGCGGATCTGGTTGACGCACAGGTTGCTGTGCGCCCCATAGGAGAGCCCGATCGAGGCGCTGGCGCGGCTGACTTCCTCCACCGCGATCACATGATCGAGATAGCCCAGGCCCAGCCCGCCCCATTCCTCTTCAACGGTGATGCCGTGAAGACCAAGATCGCCCATCGCGGTCCACAATTCGTCGCGCGGGAACCAGTCTTCGGCGTCGGCGCGCGCGGCCAGCGGCGCGATTTTTTCATCGGCAAAGCGGCCCGCCGCCGCGCGGATCATCATCGCGCTTTCGGGCAGGTCGAAATCGAAATCGGGGGTGGCGCGCAAGGCCGCTCTCCTGCAGGTGAGTAATTTTATTGCGCAGGTTAACAGCACCCTTGCACCGGGCGCAACCATTCAATGCAGCGCCAAACGCGCAGGTGACGAAGCCGCCCGGTGCCGATAAGAGGTGGCCCATGGAGCCAGACGAATCCGCATCGCCATCGGTCTGGCGCTTCGCCCGGGCGAGCCGGGCGCATGTCGTTGTCGATGCGGCGGACTATTATGCGCTGATGCAAAAGGCGATGATTGCAGCGCGCCAGCAGATCCATCTGATCGGCTGGGATTTTGATACGCGCATGCATCTGGGGCCGGGCCGGCGGCTGTGGAACCTGCCGCGCCGGGCGGTGGCTCCGGCCCGGCTGGGGCCTTTCATGATCTGGCTGTGCGAACGCAACCGCAACCTTGATGTGCGCGTGCTCAAATGGAACTTCGGCGCGCTCAAGTTCATTTTTCGCGGCACCATGATCATCGATCTGCTGCGCTGGTTGCTGCACCGCCAGATCGTGTTCAAATTTGACGGCGCGCATCCGCTGGGCTGCAGCCATCACCAGAAAATCGTGGTTATCGATGATACGTTTGCCGTGTGCGGCGGGATCGACATGACCAGCGATCGCTGGGACACGCCGGAACACCGTGAGCAGGATCCGCGGCGCCGGCGGCCCTACAGCAACAAGCTCTATGGCCCGTGGCACGACCTGACCATGCTGGTTGAGGGAGCGGCGGCTGGCGCGCTTGGTGACCTTGGCCGGATGCGCTGGGTGATTGCTGGCGGCGATCCGATCAAGCCGTGTCAGCCGCAGCGCGAAACGGCGTGGCCGGTTCATCTGAAGGCCGAATTCGAAGACGTCGAGATCGGCATTGCTCGGACCCGGGCGGCGTGGCGCGGCGCGCCCGAACAGCGCGAAATCGAGCGCCTGTTTGTCGAGCATATCGCCCGATCCAAAAAGCTCATCTATGCTGAAAGCCAGTATTTCGCCTCGCGCGCGGTGGCCGAAGCGATTGCCGAACGCATGGCGCAGCCCGATCCGCCCGAGATCGTGCTGATCAACCCGGTCAGCGCCGAAGGGTGGCTTGAACAGGCGGCGATGGACGGTGCGCGGGTGCAATTGTGCCACGCGATCGGCGCTTATGATCCCGGCAACCGGTTCCGCATCTTTGTGCCGCACAATGCCGCCGGCACCCCGATCTATGTCCATTCCAAGGTGATGATCGTCGATGATGAAGTGCTGCGGATCGGCTCGGCCAATATGAACAACCGGTCGATGGGGCTGGATAGCGAATGCGATATGTTCATCGATGCAGCGCGCGCGGGCAATGCGCATGCGGCCAAGCCAATCGAGCGGCTACGCTTCAAGCTGCTGGCTGAACACACCGGCATGACGGTAAAGGCAGTGCAAGCGGCGCTGGCCGAAAATCCGTCGATGATTGCCTTGATCGAGGGTGCGCCCAGGACCGGCAAGCGCCTGGAACAGTTTGCCTTGCGCGAACTGACCGAAACCGAACGGACCGTGGCAGACCAGGCGCTGCTCGATCCCGAACGGCCCGAACAGCTGTTCGAGCCTTTCAGCAAGCGCCGAGGGCTGTTCAGCCGCAGCGGATTGCTGAGCCGTGCCCGCGAATGGAGACGCAAATGAGCTGTGATCACGATGGACCCGACGAAGGCCCGATGGACAAGATCCCGGTGCCCGACAATGTGCAGGAGGCGATCCGCACGCTGATCCGCTGGTCGGGCGATGATCCCGCGCGCGAAGGCTTGATCGATACGCCGGCGCGGGTGGCGCGTGCGTGGAAGGAATACTGCGGCGGCTATGAAAGCGACCCGGCCCAGCACCTGGGGCGCCAGTTCGAAGAAGTGGGCGGCTATAATGAACTGGTGCTGCTGAAGGACATCCCCTTCCAGTCACACTGCGAACACCATCTGGCGCCGATCACCGGCAAGGCCCACATCGCCTATATGCCGCACCAGAAAGTGGTGGGGATTTCGAAGCTGGCGCGCGTGCTTCAGGGCTTTGCCCAACGTCTGCAGATCCAGGAACGGCTGACCGCCGAAGTGGCGCAGTGCATCTGGGACAACCTTCACCCGCAAGGCGTGGCGGTGGTGATCGAAGCGCAGCACGGCTGCATGACCGGGCGGGGCGTCAAGACGCCGGGCGTGGGCATGGTCACCAGCCGGCTGATGGGCTGTTTCCTTGACGATCAGAGCAGCCGCAAGGAAGTGCTCAGTCTGATGGGGTACTGAGCGTGGCCGGGCTGCCGGATCCCGTAATGAGCACTGCCGATCTGGCGGCGTTCTTTCGCGAGGCCTTTCCTGGTGACGAGGGTCCCCCGCATGACGATGTGATCGAGATCCGGCAGGGCTGGGCGCGGCTGAAATTCGATCCGGTGGCGCGCAACCTGCGCCCGGGCAACCTCGTCTCCGGCCCAACCCAGATGGGGCTGGCCGACCGCGCCGCCTATGCGGTGATCCTCGCGCACATCGGCCCGGTCGCCATGGCGGTGACCAGCAACCTCAATTTCTCGTTCCTGCGCGGCGTGCAGTTCCGCACGCTCCACGCCGATGCGCGGCTGCTCAAGCTGGGGCGGCGGCTGGCGACGGTCGATGTGCAATTGTGGCAGGACGAGCCTGACAACCTGGTTGGGCAATCGACGGTGACTTACGCGTTGCCGGGCGGCTGAGCCTGCAGGATCGCTTCAAAGCGCAAAGAACCCTTCCCCATTGGGGAAGGGTTGGGATGGGGGTTCGACCGAGGAATCAAATCGAAACCTTGAGCCCCCACCCCCAGCCCCTCCCCGCTGGGGAGGGGGGAAGTGAATGCCAAGCCTAAAGCTGACCCAGCATATGTTCCGCGCTCGAGACGTTGAATTCGCCCGGCGCTTCGACGTTGAGCTGTTCGACCGTGCCGTCGTTTACCACCATCGAGAAACGCTGGCCGCGCTTGCCGAGGCCAAAGGCGCTGCCGTCCATCGTCAGGCCCAGCGCTTCGGCGAAATCGCCATTGCCATCGGCCAGCATGGTGATCTGGTCAGACCCGGAAGCCTTGTTCCAGGCGCCCATCACGAACGGATCGTTGACCGCGGTGCCGACGATTTCGTCGATCCCTTTGGCCTTCAGATCAGCCGCCTTATCAACGAAGCCGGGCAGGTGCTTGGCCGAGCAGGTTGGAGTGAAGGCGCCCGGGACCGAGAACAACGCCACGCGCTTGCCGGCGAAATAGTCCGCACTCTGCACGGCTTCGGGGCCCTGTTCGGTCGCCTTGACCAGCTTCACGTCGGGCAGTTTGTCGCCAACTGCAATGGCCATGTTCGTTCTCCTTCAAAGGTGCGGGGGGAATGCCTGTCGAGATCAGCATATAGGGCGGCTTTGGCGCGCCGCAACGGCCCAAATCGCGGTTAATTTCGCTTTACCGCCCCGCTTCAACAAGCGGTAAACGTGTTTGGGCACAGTGAGTCTTGCGGGGAACACCCCGGAGGGAGACTGCACATGAACTTCAATCGGGTCGCGGCATGCCTTGCCGCAGCGGGACTGCTGGTATCGTTTCCGGTCAGCGCCGGAAGCTTCAGCCAGGCTGAAAAGCTGCGCAAGCTGGACATCATGCTGATGGTGACGGGGCTGCGCTGCCGCACCACTTCGGACAATTTCAACCGCGAATACGGCCGCTTCACCACCAATCACCTGTCCGAACTCAACGCCGCCGCCGCGACGATGAAGAAGGAAATGGTCGCCCGTTATGGTGCAGCTGCGGCCAACCGGGCGCTTGACCGGCTGAGCACGCAAATGGCCAACCAGTATGGGCAGGGGCATCCGTGGCTGGGCTGCCGCGAGCTCAAGCAGGTGGCAGGGTCGCTGGCCGACATGCGCGGGGTAGAACCGCTGCAGGCCGCCGCTGACGAACTGCTCGACAATCGCGCGCGGAGCCTCGCCTGGCTGCGCTGATCGCGCTCCGCGCAAAAACACATAAGGAATTCTTTATATTTGCCTCCGAAGGGGCGAGCGGCTAAGGGCGGCGTCATTGGGCGCAGGCCCTTAGTTTGTTTCGAACCCAGGAGTTTGCCCGTGGCCACTGCCGCAATTACCGCCCCGGATCATGCCGTCGCCGACCTGTCGCTGGCCGATTTCGGCCGCGCCGAGATCCGCATCGCCGAAACCGAAATGCCCGGGCTGATGGCCCTGCGCGAAGAATTCGGCGCCTCGCAGCCCTTGAAGGGCGCGCGCATCGTCGGCTCGCTGCACATGACGATCCAGACCGCGGTGCTGATCGAAACGCTGACCGCGCTGGGTGCCGAAGTGCGCTGGGCGACCTGCAACATCTTTTCGACCCAGGATCACGCCGCCGCCGCAATCGCTGCCACCGGGGTGCCGGTGTTTGCGATCAAGGGCGAAAGCCTGACCGACTATTGGGACTATGTCGGCCGGATCTTCGATTGGGGGGACCACACCGCCAACATGATCCTCGACGATGGCGGCGATGCCACCATGTTCGCGCTGTGGGGCGCGCGGGTCGAAGCGGGCGAACCGATGCTCGAGCCCAGCAATGCCGAAGAAATTGAATTCGTCCGCGCGCTGAAGGAGTTTCTCAGGAAAAAGCCGGGCTACCTCACCATGTCGGTCGCGCACATCAAGGGTGTTTCGGAAGAAACCACCACCGGGGTGCACCGGCTTTATCAGATCGCCAAGGACGGCAAGCTGCCGTTCCCCGCGATCAACGTGAATGACAGCGTCACCAAGTCGAAGTTCGACAACCTTTATGGCTGCAAGGAAAGCCTGGTCGACGCGATTCGCCGCGCCACCGACGTGATGCTGGCCGGCAAGGTTGCCTGCGTGGCCGGCTTCGGCGATGTCGGCAAAGGCAGTGCGGCCAGTCTGCGCAACGGCGGCGCCCGCGTGATGGTGACCGAAATCGATCCGATCTGCGCGCTGCAGGCGGCGATGGAAGGCTACGAAGTCGTAACCATGGAAGAAGCGGTAACCCGCGCCGATATCTTTGTTACCGCCACCGGCAACGAGGACGTGATCACCGCCGAGCACATGAAGGCGATGAAGCCGATGAGCATCGTCTGCAACATCGGCCACTTCGACAGCGAGATCCAGATCGCCGCGCTCGACAATTACAAGTGGACCGAGGTCAAGCCCGGCACCGACCTGGTCGAGTTCCCTGACGGCAAGCAGATCATCGTGCTGGCCAAGGGCCGGCTGGTCAACCTGGGCTGCGCCACCGGCCACCCCAGCTTCGTGATGAGCGCCAGCTTCACCAACCAGACGCTCGCCCAGATCGAACTGTTCACCAAGAACGACGAATACGAAAACCGCGTCTACGTGCTGCCCAAGCACCTCGATGAAAAGGTTGCGGCGCTGCATCTGGAAAAGCTGGGGGTCAAGCTGACCACGCTGTCGAAGAAGCAGTCTGACTACATCGGCGTTCCGGCGCAGGGTCCGTTCAAGCCCGATCACTACCGCTATTAAACAAAACCGCGCGGGCGCTTACTCGGCGTGATACGCCAAAGGGTGCCCGCGCAGCTTTTCATCGCGAGTGAACAGCTTGAGGCCGGTTTCCTGCGCGATGGTTAGCAGCAATGCGTCGAACGGATCGCCGTGCTGGATCGGCGAACGTAATTCGCTGGCGGCGATTTCAGCGGTTAGATCAACGCAAGCGATGTTGACCGAACGCAGCCCGCGCAGGATCTGTAGCGGACTAGCTTCGCCCTTGCGCTCGCCCGAGACGAATCTCCGTTCCCATTTGATCTGTAGTTCCCAGATCGATGCGCTCGCAAACGCCAGTTCGTTGTCGGGATCGACAAGGACACCGAACTCGGCGGGGCGTAAACGATCGCGCCGGAGCGTTAACCACAAGCAATAATGCGAATCGAGCAGCAGCCTCAATCTTCAAGCCCCAGCACCTTGCGGCTATAGACTGGATCATCGAAATAGTCGGGAAGCTCAACCTCAATATCGTCGAGCCCCTGTTCCTTCAAATAGGCGTCGAGTGCCTCGAAATTTAGCTTGCACTTCTTGGCTCGTGCAGGGATCATTTCAGCCACGATCTTGCCATGCTTGGTGATGATGACTTCTTCGCCGCGTTCAACCGCAGCAACCGCAGCCGAAATCTTGGCCTTGAATTCGCGGATCGACATTTCCATCGGACTTGCTCCTTGGCTGCAAGGTAGCACTGGCAAAGTGTGACTACAAGTAGTCACACTTTGCTCTACGCCTTGCGCGAACTCTCGCGCACCAGCAGCCGCACCGGCACGCGGCGGGCTTCGTGGGGTTCGCCGGCGATGGCCGCGATCAGCTTGTCGACCATCATTTCGCCCGCGGCGCGGAAATCGGGTTCGACCGAGGTGAGCGGCGGGGCCGAATAGGCTCCGGCGCGGATCCCGTCGAAACCGACCAGCGCTACTGTGGCGGGAACGGCCAGACTGCGGGCGTGCAATTCATCCAGCGCGCCCAGCGCGATCGGATCACAGACCGCGAACAGGGCGTCGAATTCGGTACCTTGCTCGATCAGTGCCGCCACCGCGCGCTGGCCCTGTTCCTCGCGGGCGTGGCCCTTGTCGATCGCGATCAGCACCGGTTCCAGCCCGGCGGCGCGCATTTCTTCGGCATAGCCGTCATAACGTTCGCCGAACTGGCGCTGAGGCGAGGTTTCCGAACCGATGCAGACGATCTTGCGGCAACCCTGTTCGATCAGGTGGCGGGTGGCGAGCCGTGCCCCGCCGTGATTGTCCGAGCGGATCCATTCAACATCGTCAAACGGTGCCCCCCAGCACACCCAATGCATGCCCTGGCTGCTGAGCGCGCGGAAATATTCCCACGCCGAATAGTTCTCGGTCGTCCCGATCACCGCCAGCCCATCGGCCTTGCGCTGTTCCTGATAGCGGCCGTTGAAGTTTTCCGGCCCGTCCTGAAAGCTTACCAGCGTTTCGTATCCGCGCAGCGATGCCGCGCCGCACAGCGAGGCGAGCAGCGCGGAGTGGAACGGGTTGAGGTCCTTGCGGTCTTCTCCGGGGCGGCAGACCACCACAACGGCGAGCGTGCCGGTGCGCCCGGTGCGCAGCCGCGCGGCGTTTTCATCGACGAAATAGTTGAGCTTGCGGGCCGCCTCGGTCACGCGCAGCCGGGTCGCTTCGCTCACCACCGGATCGCCCGCCAGCGCGCGGCTGACGGTCGATTGGCTGACCCCTGCTTCGGCCGCGACATCGAACGATGTAACGCGGATCTGGCGCGGGCGCGGCTTGGTGGTGTTCTCTCCCATTGACCCCGTTTACATCGCCGAGATGCCGCCGTCGAGTTTCAGCTCGGCGCCGGTCATGAAGCGGCTTTCGTCGCTCGCCAGATAGAGCACGCCATTGGCGATATCGTCGGGCTGGCCAACACGCCCCAGCGGGATCTGGCGCGCCAGTTTGTCCATGATCACCTCCTTGGATTTGCCGGTGGAGGCGACCATGCCATCGAGGATCGGGGTATCGATAAAGGTCGGGTGGACCGAATTGCTGCGGATATCCCAGCCCATCTTGGCGCAGTACAGCGCTACCGATTTGCTCAGCATCCACACCGCCGCCTTGCTGGCGTTGTATCCGGGCATGGTATCGCTGGCGATCAGCCCGGCGATGGATGAGATGTTGACGATCGATCCAGGCTGGCTTTCCTTCATCAGCGGCAATGCCTTCTGACAGCCGAGGAACACCGATTCGACATTGATGGCAAAGCCGCGCTGCCAATCGGCCAGGGTGCAGGTCTCGATATTGCCGCGCACGCCCACCCCGGCATTGTTGACCAGCACCGAGAGGCCGCCCATCAGTTCGGCCGCAGCCTCGATCGCTTCGACCCACTGGTCTTCCTGCGTCACATCGAGCGCCACGGCGTGGGCATGCCCGGCCCCCAGCGCCACGTTGATCGCATCGGCCTGCGCCGCGGCGCCCGAGGCGTTGATATCGGCCAGCAGCACCTGCGCCCCTTCGCGCGCCAGCATCATCGCCTGCGCTGCGCCAAGGCCCTGTGCCGCGCCGGTAATCAAAGCCTTTTTGCCTGCAACGCGTCCGCTCATGTCATTTTCCTTCCAGTAGATGCGGAGCCAGCAGCATCAGCAGCCTGACGTCAATCCCCAATCCGCGCGCGCGGGCCATTTCCACGAATTGCGGCAAGTGCGCGCGGGCAACGCGGTGGACGGTGATATTCTCGCCCTCGGTGCCGCCGCCGGGGCCAACCTTGGTCAGGCCGTGCGCGCGCACCAGCGAGAAGCTTTCGCTGACCATGCCGGGAGAGGAATAGAATTCACCCAGGCTCTCGATCCGTGCGGCGCGGTAGCCGGTTTCTTCTTCCAGTTCGCGCGCGGCGGCATCCAGCGCGTCTTCACCTTCGCCGCCATCATCATCGCCGATCAGACCGGCTGGTAGTTCGAGGCAAAGGCGCTGCAGCGGCACGCGGTATTGTTCGACCAGCAGCACGTGGTCCGCATCATCGATCGCAACGATCACCGCAGCCCGGATGCCGCGCGCACGGGTGACATATTCCCACTTGCCGCGGGTCCGCGCGGTGATGAATTTGCCCGCCCAGCGCACTTCCTCGGGTTCGTCGGTCATCATCACTCCTCACCGCCAACGCCGTCACCCTGAACTTGTTTCAGGGTCCATCGCGCCAGTTGCCCATCGCTCGCCGAGGAGCGCCAGACGGTGCGACATGGCTACGCGACACGCATCGGTCTGTGCGGAGAAATGGACCCTGAAACAAGTTCAGGGTGACGATTCTGGTGGGAATTCCCGGTGAGGGGGAGGCGCTAAACCTCGATCAACCGGTCGGGCAATTCGTTTATGTCGCCTTCAGCGCGCGGGAAGTGCTGCGCCAGTACGGCGCCAACCGCTTCGATCGCCAGCACCAGACCATGTCCGGCGCGCCCTTGGCGGATTTCGCCGATCAGGCTGGCCATCGCCGCGCCCCATACTTCGGGCGGAACCTGGCTGGAAATGGCTTCATCGGCGACAATCTCGGCACGGTGTTCGGCCAGGCTGAGGTAGATCATCACCCCGGTGCGGCCATGGGTGCGGCGTTCCGCGCCGATCTTGAAACTGGTCACCGCACGGGCGCGCACCCGGCGATGTTTGAGCGCGCCGGGGACCAGCGCCAATCGCAGCGGCTTCCACAGCAGGATCAGGTACATGCCGATGAATTTCAGCACCACCGCGACCAGTGCCAGACCCAGCACCTCGCCCGGGTGCCAGTCTGTCTGCCACCCGCCGGTGAAGCGATCGATCAGCGCGAGGTAAAACGGCGAGAACCAGCCCAGCACGGCCAGCGCCGCAAAGGCCGCAAAGGCCGACCACCACAGCGCGACATCGTGGTACTGGTCTGACCGGTCGGCCATGATCGTCACGATCTCGCCTGCGGTCTGCTCTTCAGCGCGGGCGACCGCTGCGCTGACGGCGCTGCGATCGGCCTCGGTCAGAATGAATTTGGCTGCCATGTGCGCCTCCTACCAGCTGCCCGACGAGCCGCCGCCGCCGAAGCTGCCGCCGCCGCCGCCCCAGCCGCCGCCGCCACCGCCGCCGCCCCAGTCACTTCCGCCGCCGCCACCGCCGCGGCTCATCCCGTCAAGCACGTTCCACAGGATAATCGGCCCCAGCCCGCTCGAATGATAGCGCCGTCCACCGGCCAGGCGGCGGATCATCGGGATCACGAAGAACAGCGCGAAAATGATCAGCCAGATGATGAAGCCGGGATCGATTCCGCTCGATTTCGTCGCCTTGGCGGCCTGTGCGGCCACCTGCTGCGCCTGATCCGGGGGAAGCTGCAATTGCGCGATCAGCGCGTCGGCACCCGCTTCGATCCCGCCGGGCATGTCCCCGGCCTTGAACCTTGGGACAATATCGCGGCGGATGATCTGCGATGACAGCGCGTCGGTCAGCGTGCCTTCAAGCCCGTAACCCACCTCGATCCGCACTTTGCGCTCGGCCGGGGCGATCAGCAGGATGGCGCCGTCGTTCTTGTCCTTGTCGCCGATCCCCCAGGCCCGGCCCAGCTGGTAGCCATAGTCCGAGATTTCATAGCCTTGCAGGTCGGGCACGGTCGCCACCTGCAATTGCCGTCCGCTTTGCTGGTTGAAGGCCGTCAGCTTTTGCATCAGCCGCGCCTCGACATCATCGGGGATGACGTTGCCGGCATCGACTACCGGACCGGTCAATTGCGGAAAGGTCTGCGCGGCCGCCCAGCCGGGGACGAGCAGGGCGGCCAGCATCAGCAGGCCGCCCAAAATGCGAGCCAGTACGGGAGCCGAAGCGGCGAAGGGGCGGGGCCCCATGGTCATTTTCGCGTCCTAAATCTTGCCTTCGAGGCTGGGTGCGGCCTCAGCCCCCGGGGTCACCGCCTGGTAGGGCACCATCGGCTTCGAGCCATAGATCACCTTGGCGCCGATCACGCTGGGGAAGGTGCGGATTTCGGTGTTATACTGGCGCACCGCCTCGTTATAATCGCGCAGCGCCACACGGATGCGGTTTTCCTGGCCTTCAAGCTGGCTTTGCAGCGTCTGGTAATTCTCGATCGACTTGAGATCGGGATAGGCCTCGACGTTGGAGAGCAGGCGGCCAAAACCCATCATCGACGTGGAAAAGCCGTTTTGCGCGTCCTGGAAGGCCTTCATCTTGGCCGGATCGGTCAGATCGCCGGGGCTCAGCTGGATGCTGGTGGCCTTGGCGCGGGCTTCAACCACGCCGGTCAGGATGCCCTTTTCCTGCGCGGCGGCGCCCTTGGCCACAGCGGCCAGGTTGGGGATCAGGTTGGCGCGTTCCTGGAACGCGGCCTGGACGTCGGCCCATTTGGCCTTGGCTTTTTCTTCGGCGGTCGGGATCGAATTGACCCCGCAACCTGCTACCGCGGCGGCACCAACGGCAACGATCATCGCGCGCGAGAACTGGGTGGGAAACGATGCGGACATGGGCCTGAGGTTCCTTGTCATGGGCGGATCGAGCATCCGCGGCTGGCAGGGAATGTAGCGTGAAGCAGCCCCACTTCAAGCGCAAGGCCTTGAAATATCATTGGCGTCATGAAAGCTTGCGGGGCTTTGCAATCGATGGCAGTCACGCTCCCGGGACAATATCAGAGGGAAAAATGCGCCATGCTCAGTGAATTCAAGACCTTCATCGCACGCGGAAATGTGCTCGATCTGGCGGTTGGTGTGATCATCGGTGCCGCATTTGGCAAGATCGTCAGCTCGCTGACCGATGATGTGCTGATGCCGTTGATCGGCGCCGTGGTCGGGGACACCGATTTTTCGAACAAGTACATGGTGCTCAGCGGCAACGTCGCTGAAGGCACACCTTTGGCTGCGGCCAAGGAAGCCGGGGCCAATGTGCTCGCCTGGGGCAGCTTCATTACCGCGCTGATCAATTTCGTGATTCTGGCCTTCGTGATCTTCCTGATCGTGCGCCAGGCAAACAAGGTGATGCCGGCGCCCGATGCTGCCGGACCGAGCGAAGTCGATCTGCTCACCGAAATCCGTGACTCGCTGAAGAAATAGCGGATTTCCAATGGAAAACCCGGGGCGGGGGAAGCACAGGCTTCCTCCGCCCTTTTCATTTACCCGATTGCGCCTATATTGAGCGGTGCCGGGCCTGCCCGGATATGGTGATAAATTGTTGCGTGCAATAGATGCAGCGGACCCGGGGGCGGTACCCGGCGGCTCCACCACCTCTCCTGTTGTCGCAGGGGTCATGTTGGGGCCGAACTAGGATCGACGTGTGTTGAAAAGCGCAGTTTTTACCCGGGCTGAGTAACCCGCTTCAAGGCTCAAAACTCACAAGTGCCAACGACAACGAAGCACTTGCTCTCGCGGCGTAATGTGACGGCCTCACGGCCTGAATTTACAAAACGACAGCACGGTTCGGACCGAACCGGGTAACAGAATCGGAAACCGGGCGTCCGGGGGTACGTAGCAACAGAAACCCCCACTTCAGCCGCTCCTGAATTGCCCCATGCCGAGCTGCAAAATGCCACGAGCTGCGCTTCCGGTGCTCACGTACTGAAGTACGCTGCGCGCCGGTTCTCGATCCTGACCATTTTCGCTCCGGCCTGGAGCAATTCAGGAGCGGCTGACCGCTCCGGGGCTCAAAACACCGCTTCGACCTGCTCTTTGAGGCGCTTCTCGTGCTTGAGGCAGTCGAGGATCTTGCCGCCGGCCATGAACACCGCGCCGCTGCAGGCCACAAACAGCAGCTTGCCGCCAAAGCCGGGGTAGAGATCGAGGTACAGCTTGCCGCGCTCCATCGCGCCAAGCGCCAGCGCATAGATGATGAGATACGCCTCGACCGGGGTCTTGATCACAAACAGGCGCTTGATCTTCTCGAACATGGATTCCCCGATTCGTTAACACCTGGTAGAGCAACGATCATGCCAGCCGCAGATTTCCATGCAAGACGATGGTTACCGCGCGCGGCATCTGTAAGCTTTTCCGACAGCGCGATCAGGCCAGTTCGGCCAGGTCCAGCGCATCCAGCAAGGCACTGCGCGCAACCATAACGCGCCGGGCCAGGTCTTCGTTGCCAAGATCGGCCGGAGAAATCGTTTCGGGCCAGTGCGCGGCGATGATAGCTTCGATCCGGGTGGCCTTATCGCTGTCGAGCAGGAAGCGCGGATCGACCGTGGCAGGATCGGCCACCACCCGCAGCCGCAAGCAGGCGGGGCCGCCGCCATTGGCCATCGACTGGCGCACATCGACCGGCAGCACCCGCCGAATCGGGCCGTTCGCGGCGAGCATGCCATCAAGCCAGCCGCGCACGCTGGGATGCTCCCAGGCTTCAAGCGGGATCACCAGACCCATCTCGCCGCTGGGCAAGGTGAGCAGTTGGGCGTTGAACAGGTATGATTTGATCGCCTCGGCCAGGCTGACCGCAGCGGCCGGGACCACCACGATCTCCGCTTCGGGAAGCGCGGCACGCACTGCTGCATAGGTGCCCTCGGGATCGGCAAAGGCCTGTTCATGCGTAAACAGCACCCGTTCGTTGGCCACCGCCACCACATCGTTGTGGAACGCGCCAGCCGCGATTGCCTCGGCGTTTTGCTCGGCAAACAGGCAGCGCGCCGGATCCAGCCCATGCAGGCGTGCCACAACGCGGCTGGCCTCAACGTGCTGGCGCGCCGGGAAGGCCCCGCCGGTCTTGCCGTAAACGAAGATCTCAAGCCCCGACGCATCATGCCCGGTGCCCATCCGCATGTGATTGGCCGCACCTTCATCGCCAAAGCAGGCCGGAACCGCATCGTGCACTGCAAAATGCGCGGCATCGGCAAAGGCCAGTCGCAGCTGGCGCACCGTATCGGGCCATTCCTGGCTGCGGTGCGGCATGGTGACCAGGTTCGCCGCGGTCAGGTGGCAACGCCCATCGGCGCAGTCGGGCGCGGGCGAAACCGTGGCGGCATTGGCGGTCCACATCGAACTGGCCGACCAGGCCGCAGCCATCAGTCGCCGGTCCTCGCTGCCATCGGCGCCGATGCTTTCAAGGAACCGTCTATTGGGGCGGGGCAGGGGCAGCAGGAAGCCCTGGGTGAGGCCCAGCGCCATGTTGTGCCGCATCTTGGCCAGGCCCTGCAGCGCTGCTGCGCGCGGATAGGAAGGATCGCCCGCGTGGCTGGCCGAAGCAAGATTGCCGAGGCTGAGCCCGGCATAGTTGTGACTGGGGCCGACGATCCCGTCGAAATTGATTTCCACCAGGCTCACTACATGTGCTCCACATCGTCGCCGTTTACCGCGAGCCACGGCTGGCGGCGGTTTTCATAGACCGAGAAATGCGGTGCGGGCTGGGGCTGGCTGGCAAACCCGCCCATCGCCACGGCGATCTGCCCGGGGAGGCTATCGTTGGTGTAAAACAGCGTGCTGCCGCAATGCGGGCAGAAATTGAACGTCGCCGCGCCGCCGCTTGTGCCGGTGTTGCGCCAGCTGGCAACGTCGCCGGCGCTGGCCACGGCGTCCTCGTTCCAGCGGCCCTGCCAGGCAAAGGCGCTGCCGCTGCGGCGCTGGCATTCGTGGCAATGACACACCGATACGCGCAGCGGTTCGCCCGAGACCCGCACGGCGAGTTGTCCGCAGCGACAGGTGGCGGTCAGCTCCACGCTCACCACCGGGCCACGTGAGTCAGGCTCTGGCCGGGTTCGACCCGCAGCACACGGGCGCAGTCAGGATCGATTGCAATCCCGTCGTCGCGCGCATCCATCCAGCCATAGGCGGCGCGGAACTGACCCAGTTGGCCATTGGCAAACAGGCGTTTTTCGCCCGCCTTGTGATCACCCAGCCCATCTTCGATGGCGACGATCATATCGTCCCTGGCCTCGCGGATCGAGCGGATCTGGTCGGTCCGCGCGGTCATGGTCGGGCCGCCATCGAAGATATCGATGTAGTTTTCCCAGGAGAAGCCTTCGCCTTCCAGCATCCGCATCGCGGCGCGGCCGCTGGGGTGGGGCAAGCCGATCACATGGCGCGCAGCCTCGCTCAGCATCGCGATATAGACCGGGTGCTTGGGCATCAGATCGGCAATGAACTGATTGCCGTATTTGGCGTTGAATTCGTCCGCTTCCTGAAAGCTCATCCCGAAAAAGCGCCCCGCAACCCCGTCCCAGAAGGGCGATCCGCCAGCCTCGTCGATCACCCCGCGCAGTTCGGCGAAGGTCTTGTCGGCAAAGCGCGCCCGGTGCTTGGCGATGAACAGATAGCGGCTGCGCGCCAGCAGCATGCCCTGGCCGCCCGATCGCTCGCCCGGATGCAGGAACAGCCCGCCCACTTCAGACAGGCCTTCCATGTCGGTTGAGAGGTTGAGGATGTCGGCCCGGAAGGTGCGGCCCAGCTCTTCGCTGTGCTGGGTCAATGCCCCGATCCGATAGGAATAGAACGGTCCTTTAAGCCCGACCGCAGAAAAGATCTGACAGGTACCGCGCACATCGCCGGTTTCGGTGTTTTCCAGCATGAACAGAAACAGGTCGTCACCAACCGTTTCTTCAGTCCGGGCAAATCCCTCGGCCGCCCGGTCGAGCTTGGCGATCAGCGCCTTGCGATCGGGTGGCAGGTTGGTGAAGCCGCCGCCGGTGCTCTTGGCCATTTCGTACAGGTGTTGCAGATCGTCGGCGCGCGCGGCGCGGATCACGAAAGTCAAAGCGGTGCTCCGATGGCAAGACGGTGAAGGACCAGCGCAGACAATTTCGCGCGCTCGGCAAGGCTGGGGACGATCAGGAACTCGTCAGATGAATGGATCGCACCGCCGCGCACCCCCATGGTATCGACCACCGGCACACTGCAGGCGGCGATGTTGTTGCCATCGCAGACCCCGCCCGAAGCGACGCGGGTGATCGGCTGGCCCAGCAACGCACTGCATTCTTCCACGATCCCGAACAGCTTTTCGGCGCGGGCATCAAGCACCTTGGGCGGACGGCTGATCCCGCCGTGCAGGTGCACACTGACTTCGTGTTCATGCTCAATTTGCGCGATCAAAACTTTGAGTGCGATCAGGAATTCGTCGGCCGCTACAATCTCGCGTGGGCGAATGTTGAAGCGCAACACGGCCAGATCTGGCACCACGTTGTTGGCGCTGCCGCCGTCGATCCTGGCCGGATTGACGCTCAGTCCGTCGCGGTGCAGTGCCTTGAGGCCCAGCGCCAATGCGGCGGCGGCTACAATCGCATTGCGGCCATCATCGGGATTGCGCCCGGCATGGGCCGATTTTCCGCGCACCGTCAGCGACCAGTTGCCGCTGCCCGCGCGCGCGCCCGCAAGCGTGCCATCGGGCAGTGCGCTGGGTTCATAGGTCAGCGCCGCCGCCTTGCCGCGCGCCAACTGCGCGATCAGCGCGGCGGAGGACAGGCTGCCGGTTTCCTCATCCGCATTGATCATCACGTCATAGCCGACGGCGGCCGCCGCTGCGCTGCCTTCAAAGGCTTTCAGCGCGGCAAGGATCACGCTGATCCCGCCTTTCATATCGGCCACGCCGGGGCCGTTCAGCGTTTGGTCGTCAAGCCAGACCTGGTCCTGGAACGGATCGTGCACCGGGAAGACGGTGTCCATGTGTCCGGTCAGCAGAAAACGGCGCTCTGCCGCGGGCCGCACCCGCAGCACCAGATGCTGGCCGTATGCGACTGGCAGTTCGGCCCCGCCGGGGGAAATCGCCTTGACCGGTGAAGGCTGTTCCAGCGTTACCGCGCCGGGCAGGGCAGCAAAGCCATCGGCCAGCGCAGCGGCTTGGCTCGCAAGACCCGCAAGGTTGCCGGTGCCGGTGTTGATCGCGCTCCACGCCTGCACCTGGCCCAGCATTGGCGTGGCATCGACGCTTTCGATCAGCGTCGTCTCGAGTTGCGTAAGCTGTTGCATATGGAACAACCTCTAGCCGAGGCAGGGTGGGCTTCCAACCCCTAGCGTTTTTCCGACTTCGGTTGAATTGGGGCAGGTTCCCCTCCCCGCCGGGGAGGGGCTAGGGCTAGGGGAGCGAGGCCGGAAGGCAGCGCGTCCACGCTGGCGTCGAACCCCCACCCCTAACCGCTCCCCGGCGGGGAGATCAGTCGGCGCAATCCGTCGCGACCAATCCTGGCTGTCCTACATGGCGGCAAACTGCCACAAGCGGCAGTGATGTGTGCTTCCGATCATACCCACGGCAGCTCCAGCCTGAACCGACCGGGCGCTTTCCGGCCACGGAGCTTTTTTTATTCCGCCACTGCGCCAAACGACGGTAACCGGCCCGGAACCCCAGCATTTCAGCCGCTGCGCCGATGTTGGAAGAAGCGGACTCAGTGTCAACTGTGTCAACTTCGATTGGCGCGAGAGCATGGTTGCCAATCGTGCTGCAATGCGGCAGATGCGCCTGCGTTCCTCCCCGGAATCAGCAGAAACCAAACCGGATCGCGGCCGCGCTCCGGCGCAATGCACTGTGAGGTAGAATGAGCGATCGGGTTGAGAAATCGGGCCTTCAGGTTGATGCCGCGCTGGCCGCCTTCATTGACGGCGAAGTGCTGGCCCCGTTGGGCAAAGACGCCGCGCAGTTCTGGGCGGGGTTTGCCGCTCTGCTGGCGAAGTTCGTTCCTGAAAACCGGGCGCTGCTGGCCAAACGTGATGATCTGCAGGCCAGGATCGACGCCTGGCACCTGGCGCGCGCCGGACAAGCCATCGACCCTGGCGAATACCAGGCCTTCCTGACTGAAATCGGCTATCTGGTCCCCGAACCCGCACCGTTCCAGATCGGCACCCAGAACGTCGATCCGGAAATCGCGACGATGGCCGGGCCGCAGCTGGTGGTGCCGGTGCTCAACGCGCGGTTCCTGCTCAATGCCGCCAATGCCCGTTGGGGCAGCCTGTATGACGCCTTTTACGGCACCGATGCGCTGGATGCCGCAGCGGCGCGGCCCGGCGGTTATGACGCGGTGCGCGGGGCTGCGGTGATCACAGCGGTGCGCACGTTCCTCGATGGCGCGGTGCCCGGCTGGCAAGCGGTGCTTGAAGGCGGGGAAAGTGAATACCTCGTAGCCCGGCGCGATGGCAGTTATCTGTTCCGTAACAATGGTCTGCACATCGAAGTTGTGATCGATCCGGCGCACCCGGTTGGCAAAAACGATCCGCTGCACATCGCCGACGTGCTGCTCGAAAGCGCGCTGACCACGATCTGCGACATGGAAGATTCGGTCGCGGCGGTCGACGCTGAGGACAAGCTGAATGCCTATCGCAACTGGCTGGGCGTGATCCGCGGCGATCTTTCGGAAAGCTTCGAAAAGGGCGGCAAGGTGCTGACCCGCACATTGAACGCGGACCGGCAGTGGGGCGATCTGACCCTGCCCGGCCGCAGCCTGTTGTTCGTTCGCAATGTCGGCCACCTGATGACCAACCCGGCGATCCTGCTGGCCGATGGCGGCGAGATCCCCGAAGGGATCATGGACGCGGTGCTGACCAGCGCGATCGGCGCGCACGACGTTGCGGAGCTGGGCACCTATCGCAACAGCAAGTCCGGCAGCATCTACATCGTCAAGCCCAAGCAGCACGGGCCGGAGGAATGCGGCTTCACCAGCCAGCTGTTCGATGCGGTGGAAGATCTGCTCGCTTTGCCGCGCCACACGATCAAGATCGGCGTGATGGATGAGGAACGCCGCACCTCGGCCAACCTTGCTGCCTGCATCCATGCGGTGCGCAACCGGATCGTGTTCATCAACACCGGCTTCCTCGACCGCACCGGGGATGAGATTCACACCTCGATGCGCGCCGGGCCGATGATCCGCAAAGGCGCGATGAAGCAATCGGCGTGGATCGATGCCTACGAGAAGCGCAACGTTCAGATTGGCCTTGCCTGCGGGCTCTCCGGCAAGGCACAGATCGGCAAGGGGATGTGGGCCGCGCCCGATCTGATGGGCGAAATGATGGTCCAGAAGATCGGCCATCCCAGGGCCGGCGCCAACACCGCCTGGGTGCCATCGCCCACCGCCGCGACTTTGCACGCGATGCATTACCATGCGGTCGATGTGTTTGCGGTGCAGCAGGATCTGGCCAGCCAGCCCACGCCGGGGCTCGAACCACTGCTCACCGTGCCGCTGGCGCTTGGCACCAACTGGTCCGAAGACGAAGTGCGCGAGGAACTGGATAACAACGCGCAAGGGCTGCTCGGCTATGTCGTGCGCTGGATCGATGCCGGGGTCGGCTGCTCCAAGGTGCCCGATTTCCACGACATTGGCCTGATGGAAGACCGCGCCACCTTGCGCATTTCATCGCAGCACATGGCCAACTGGCTGCTCCACGGGGCCTGCACGAAGGACCAGGTGATGGATAGCCTGCGCCGCATGGCCGCCAAGGTCGATGCCCAGAACGCGGGCGATCCGGCCTATCAGCCGCTGACCGGCAACGAAGATGCACCTGCGTTCCGCGCCGCGCTTGATCTGGTGTTCAAGGGCACCGAACAGCCCAGCGGCTATACCGAACCGCTGCTGCATGCCTGGCGGCGGGTGAAGAAGACTTAGGCCAAATCCAGATCCTTCGCATTTATGGCCTTCGCCCAAAATGGAGAGGAATTGGCTACTTTGCCTTCGGCCGCTCCATCAGGTCGAGCCGCCGCGCGGTGACCAGCGTCTGCCAGATGAACAGCAGGTTGAGCAGCGCCGCCGCCGCGCCGACGAAGAAATCGAAGCCCGAAAGCTTACCGATGCGGCCGGCATCGGGGCCCAGCACCATCATCGCCAGGGTCAGCGCGATCAGCACGAAACGCAGCTCGGTCGGGCCGAAATTGAAGTAGGACAGCTTGAATTCGCCCAGCACCCGCGCGCCCAGATAGGCGTGGATCGACAGCAACAGATAGCCGATCGTGGCAAAGGCCGCGGCATCCATGCGGACATAGGGTGAAAGCCCCATCCCGGCCATGATCAGCAGGATCACCAGGCCATCGACGCTGTGATCGATGAAGTAACCATATTTGGGCCGCTCGATCTTGCGCCAGCGGGCCAGGCTGCCATCGAGCGAATCCCCGAACCACTGCATCGCATAGCCCAGAATGCACCACCACATGGTGTGCAGCGACCAGCCGGACAGCGCATAGCCAAAGAACACGACCAAGGCGCCGAGCACGCCAAAACCGGTCAACTTGTCAGGCGTGACCCACAGCGGCAGACGCGCGCAAATCCAGTTGAGCAAGCGGCGTTCGGCCTTGGCCAGCACGTTCTGCTGGATACGATCAAGCGGCTGGAGGGGCTCGGAATTGTCGTCAGTCATGGCTGGCTTTACTCCCGGCCTTCGATCAGAGGCAAGGCCGGGATGCTAAGCAATTGTGCTACAGCAATAAATTCAGCGACGGTGAGCGTTTCTGCGCGGCGTTGGGGGTCGATCCCGAGCGAATCCAGCGCGGCCAGCGTGCCAGGAAGGCCCTTGACGCTTTGACGCAGCATTTTGCGGCGCTGGCCGAACGCGGCCTCGGTCAGCCGTTCAAGCTTGCGGGCGCTGACCCCGGCGGGCATCGCAGCCGGGGTGACGTGGATCACCGCGCTCATCACCTTGGGCGGCGGGGTGAAGGCGCTGCGGTGGACTTTCATTGCGATCTTGGCGGACGCGCGCCACTGCGCCAGCACCGCGAGGCGGCCATAGGCGTCGCTGCCCGCCGCGGCGATGATCCGGTTGGCCACTTCGAGCTGGAACATCAGCGTCAGGCTGGCCCATTGCGGCGGCCAGGCCTCACCCCCCAGCCAGCCGACGAACAGCGCCGTGCCGACGTTGTAGGGCAGGTTGGAAACGATGTGGTAGGGGCCTTCGATCCCGTGTGCGACCTTGGTCGCATCGCCCTCGATCACGCGCAACTGGCCGGGAAAGGCCTCCCCCAGTTCAGCCAAGGCGGGCAGGCAGCGCTTGTCCATCTCGATTGCGGTAACCTGCGCCCCGGCGTGCAGCAGCGCGCGGGTCAGGCCGCCCGGGCCGGGGCCGACTTCGAGCACCTGCGCACCCTTCAAGGGCCCCGGAATCGCCGCGATCCGGCCCAGCAGTTGCTCATCGAACAGGAAGTTCTGGCCCAGTGCCTTGCTGGCTTGCAGCCCGTGGCGGGCGATCACTTCGCGCAAAGGGGGCAGCTCAGTCCTCATAAAGGCCCGCCCGGCGCAGCGCGCACAGGCCCGCCATGCGGATGGCGGCAATGGTCGCGCCGGGATCGGCCGTGTTCTGCCCGGCAATCCCGAAAGCGGTGCCGTGATCGGGGCTGGTGCGCACCACCGGCAGCCCCAGCGTGACGTTAACGCCCGAATCGAAATCAAGCGCTTTGAGCGGGATCAGCGCCTGATCGTGGTACATGCACAGTGCCACGTCGAAACTTTGGCGCGCATGCGCGGTGAACAGGCCGTCGGCCGGATGAGGGCCGGTAATGGCGATCCCTTCGGCGGCCAGCGCGGCAATCACCGGGGCGAGCACATCGATGTCCTCGCGGCCCATCCGCCCGCCTTCGCCAGCGTGGGGATTGAGCGCAGCGACCGCGATGCGCGGCTTGGCGATCCCGAAATCGCGGTACAGCGCCATGGCGACGATCCGCGCCTTGCGCTCGATCAGCGCAGGGGTAATCAGACCGGGCACGTCCTTCAGTGCGACGTGGACGGTCAGCGGGACCGTGCGCAGCTGCGGCCCCGCCAGCATCATCACGGCATCGCCCGGCGCATAGGAACAGGCGGCGGCGACAAATTCGGTCTGTCCGGGATGGTCGAAGCCCACTTCGGCCAGCCGCGCCTTGGCGATCGGCGCGGTGATCAGGGCAGAGGCTTCGCCTGCGCGAACCAGTTCGGTCGCCTCTGACAGCGAGGCCAGCGCCAGTTCGGCGCCCGCGCGATCGGGCAGACCGGCGGCATAATCACCATCGGCCCCGGCTAGCACCGGCAACGCATGGTCAAACAGGTCGAGCGCTTCGGCGGGGTGAAATATCTCGGTAACGGGCAGATAAAGGCCGCGTGTTTGCGCCGCGGCGCGCAAAATCTCTGCACCGCCGGCGACGAAGAAGGGCAGCAGCTCTTCCGCTTCGCGCCGGGCCCAGGCTGCCGCGATCAGTTCAGGACCGACCCCGGCAGGATCGCCCAGCGATACTGCTAGGGGCGGGAAATCCATTGCCGAAATCAGTTGCCGTAATCGATCACCGCATCGCGGCGCAGATCGCGCAAGTAGGCCTGCGAGCGGCGATTGATGCGCTCGTCGAGGATCTGGCCTTCGACGTCCTCAAAGGTCGGATCGCCGGCCATTTTCGGATCGTCACGCCCGCACAGCATCAGCACGCTGACTCCATCGGTCAGCGAGCCGAACGGCGGTGTCGCCTGACCGACATTGAGCCCCAGCACCATCGCCGCGAGCGGCCCGGGCAGGTCGCGCGCCTTGACCTGATCGTTGGTGATTACTTCGGCGCCGATCTGCTGGGCGATGGCATCGGCTGCAGCGCAGCCCTTGGCACCGCCAATTGCCGCCGCAAAACTTTGCGCCTGGGTATTGGCTGCCGCCTCGCTGGTGCCGGCCGGGAACTTCAGCGCGATCTGCTTGAGACTGAGCACCGCATCGCGCGGATCGGCGGACAGCACCTTGCGCTTGTCGATCAGCAGAATGATCGAAAAGCCGCCGCGCACTTCGATCGGGCCGACCATCTGGCCGGTTTCAAGACCGGCCACGGCTTCCTGCAGTTCGGGCGGCAGCATGCCCAGCCGGACCCAGCCGAGATCGCCGCCAACCGGCGCGGTCGAGGCTTCGGAGAACTGGCGCGCATAGGCGACGAAATTGCCGCCGCCCTTGATCTGTGTGACGATTTTCTGAGCGTTCTGCGCCACGGCATCGCGGTTTTCGCTGTTCGAATAGAGGAAGATTTCGCCGACGCGATATTCGTCGGTACCCTTGGCCTGTTCCATCCGGGTGATGGCTTCACGCACTTCATCGTCCGACACGTTGACGAACGGCGTGACGTTGCGGCGCAGCAGGCGTTGCCACGAAAGTTCGCCGCGGATCTGGCGCTTGAGCGAATTGGGCGAAGAACCGATCTTGACGAGATAGGCGTCCATCGCCTTGGGATCCTGGCCGAAATTCTGGCGGGCGATGCGGTTGTAAGTCTCGTCAACCTCGGCGTCGGACACGTCCATGTCCTGTGCCTTGGCTTCCTGGATCTGCAGCGTTTCATCCATCAGGTTGCGCAGCACCTGCAGGCGCAGCCGCTCCATTTCATCGGGCGCAACCTTGCCGCCGTTGGCCGCGACCACCAGCGCCACGCGCTGATCGACATCGGTGCCGGTGATCACTTCACCGTTGATGATGACCATCGCGGTGCGGCGATTGGGATCCTGCTTGCCAAAGATATGCGGGTTTTCGGGCAGCGAAAGACTGCCCTGGCTGCCGGCGCCGGGTTCGTCCTGCGCGGTGGCCGCACCCGACAGGGCGATAGCCACCGCGGTCAGCGGGACGAGGATCAGGCGGTGCGAAAAGCGGCGGAACAAACGTGAAGTCACCGTGATACGATTCCCGAATAACGCGCCGGATAGACTGGCGCCAGAACTGCCGTGGCTGTTGCCGGGTGGCGGCTTAACCTTGGCTGAGCAGCGCGGATAGCGCTTTTGCGGCACACTGCCAACGGCCAAGCGCCCTTGCGGCCAAGTGCCCTGTTCAAAAGCCCAGATTGCGGAAGGCGATGTGGATCTGGAAGATGTTGCCCTGCCGCGCATCACCCGTGGTCACATAGTCGCGCCGCCAGGTTACGTCGAATTCAAGGCAATCGTCCTGATAGGCCACACCCAGCCGGGTGCGGATCGGCTGGAAGCCATCAACCCCCACCAAGGTCGGATCATCGCTGATCCCGGTCAGATCGAACACCCCCGAACCGAAGAACGACCAGTTGCCGGCAAAGGCGACGCGGCCCGCCACGCGCAGTTCCTCGCGGTCTTTCAGATCCTCGATCCCGCCGCCGACATCGCGGTTGAGGCGCAGATAACCGACTTCAAGGTAGGTTGACTGGCTGCCGATCGCGGCGTCGAACTCGTTGCGCCGGATCGCGAAATTGTCCTTGTCGAGCCGGAAGCGGTGGGTGAACTGGATGAAATTCTGATAACGGATCTCGGTCCGCCCGACCACGTCCGAGGTCCGCTCGGAAAGGCCGGTGCCGTCGGGCAGCAGCGTGGGCAGAACGGTCAGCCGGTAAGACTGGCCGATCGTGCTGTGAACGCGCCAGCCGGGCCGTTCGAACTGCCAGTCGATCCCGTAAGTGAACCGCACACCGTCCTCAACCCGGTCGTATCCGGGGAACCGGTTGAGTGCGAACAGGTTCGAATCTTCCAGATCGATCGCGCGGGCATCTTCGTTGGGCACGGCCAGATTGCGCAGTGTCGGGCTGGCGACCACCTGAAAGCGCGGGGTAAGCACTTGCGTGCCGCCCCACAGCGAACCGACCAGCGGATATTTGGCATCAAAGGCAATCGTGGCGACGCCGCGGCTTTGCCAGCCGGGATTGCCGCGATAGCTGGCGGTACTGGTCAGCGCGTTTTCATCCGAATGATAAATGTCGCCGCGCACCAGGCCGGTAACGCTGAGTTCCACGCCGAACGGGGTCAGCCGGCGCAGATCCCACTGCGCGCTGGCGAAACCGCGCTGGGTATCCTGGCCGGTGCTGCGGGTGACCGCCATGGTATTGACCTGCAGCTGAACCCGCCCGCCCAGCAGCGGATCATCAAGCCGGCGGCGGTAATCGAGCACCGGGATCGCAAACGGCACCTGGCCTTGCACATCGTTGACCCGCAGCGTCTGCGTGGCCCAGCCCGACACCGAGAAATACGAATTGTTGTCGATCCGCTCCAGCTCGGCAGTTGAGCGCAAGCGATCATCGCGGCTGATATCATAGCGGCGCAGGAAGGTGCGGTCAGAGGTGAGCCGGGCCGAGAAGGTCAGCCCCCAGTTGGGGGTGAACTGGAACTTGCCGTTGCCATAGAAGTAGCCGCGGAAATCCTTCTGGCTGGATGCCGGAACCCCGCCGATCGGGATGCGCGATGACCGCGTGGCATAGCCGGTCACCTGAAACGCGCCGGTCCCGGTAAGCTGCTTGTACTGCGCCGAAATCATCGGCAGCGCCTTGGAAAAGACATAGCCGGTAACCGAGAGGTCGCGGTTGGGGCCGATCCGCTGGTACCAGGTTTCCGAAAGCTGCACCCCGTTCGAGGCCGAAAGCTGAACGTCAGGGATCAGCAGGCCCGAAATCGGACGGCCATCGGTCGCCAGTGTGATCGGCGGCAGCGGCAGCAGGGCAATGCCGAACAGTTCAATCCGCGAGCCATAGAACCGCACGGTCTTGGCTTCGGGATCGTAAACCACCCGCTTGGCAGTGATTCGCCAGCTGGGCTCGCGCGGACAACCGGTGCTATCTTCCACCGCGCAGGCGGTATAGGCGGCCTGGCTCAGCTCGATCTTGCCGTCTGCGCCGCGCTGGCCCTGCCGCGCGGCCAGGCGCCCGCCTTCGCGCAGCACAATCAGCAGGTCCTGCATCGCCCCGGCCTTGAATTCGTCGGACAGTTCCAGCCGTTCGGTGAACAGCTGGTTGCCTTCGGTATCGACAAACCGGACGTTGCCTTCGGCCACGATCAGCCCGCTGGTGCGGTCCCAGGTTACCGCATCGGCGCGGACCGACTGGCCTTTCTGGCGCAGCACGACATTGCCGAACACTTTGAGTTCCTGCGTCTTGTCGTTGTAAGTCGCCCCGTCCGCCTCGAACGAAACCTGTTCGCCGGGCGCAGGCAGGCTGGGTTCGGGCAAGGTCGAGGTCTGTTCGGCCTCAGCGCTGGGCTGCGGGACCTGGTCTTCGAAACTGGGCGGTGACTGCGCTTGATCCTGCGCCATGGCCGGGCTGGCGATCAGGGCAAGGAGCAACGCTGCTCCGGCAATCTGCTGGCGGTTCGGATGCAGAAAATGAAGCGGCGCAAAGTGCCGTGCCGGGGGGAGCATGGCTTGCCTATCGCACTGCTCACGCCTAACTGCAATCCATCTGAAGGCTGCCCACGAACGGTTTGGCGCAGCCTGACTTCTTCGCTTTGGGAGCAGCCATGAAAATCGAATTCGTCGCCACTGTGGAAAGCCCGGTGGCACACCTAGTCAACCAGGATACCTTGCCCGCCAGCCTAGAACCGGCTTTGGCCGAAGGCGCCAGGGCCAGCCGCTTTAGCGGAAAAGCCGGGCAGCTCCATGAGGGCTTCATCAGCCGCGATGGCAAGGTGGTGCGCGTGGCACTGGCCGGCTCCGGCGAGAAGGGCGCAAAAGACCGCAGCGCGGCGCTGGAACGCGCCGGTGCGGCGATCACTGCAAAATACATCGCCTCGGGCGAAGTTGCGGTGACGATCGACTTTGCCGATGCAGGCCTGTCAGCAACCGAAGCCGCTGCGGTGATCCTGGGGGCACGGCTGCGCGGCTGGCGCCACGATGTCTACCGCACCAAGCTGCCGGCCGATCAGCAGGCCTCGCTCAAGGCGATCCGCGTGGTCGGCGCGCCCGATGGCACCGAAGCCGCCTGGAAGGTTGAAGATGCATTGGCCGACGGGGTCGAACTGACCCGCGAACTGGTCACCGAACCGGCCAACATCATCTATCCCGAAAGCTTTGTGGAACGCGTTGGCCAGCGGCTGGACGGCACTGGCATAAAAGTACGCGTGCTCGATGAAACCGAGATGACGGCGCTCGGCATGGGCGCGCTGCTGGGCGTGGCGCAGGGTTCGGTCCGCAAGCCGCGCATCCTGGTGATGGAATGGAACGGCGGCCCGGCGGGCGAAAAGCCCGTGGCCTTCGTCGGCAAGGGCGTGACCTTCGATACCGGGGGGATCTCGCTCAAACCGCCGGCCGGCATGGAAGACATGAAGTGGGACATGGGCGGCGCGGGCGCAGTGGCAGGGGCCATGCTGGCGCTTGCACGGCGCAAGGCCAAGGCCAACGTCGTCGGGGTCTGCGGACTGGTTGAAAACATGCCCGATGGCAATGCCCAGCGCCCCGGCGATGTCGTCACCACCATGTCGGGCCAGACGGTCGAGGTGATCAACACCGACGCCGAAGGGCGGCTGGTGCTGTGCGATTGCGTCACCTGGGTGCAGAAGGAATATTCGCCCACCGCAATCGTCGATCTGGCCACGCTGACCGGCGCGATCCTGATCTCGCTCGGCCACGAACAGGCCGGGATTTTCTCGAACGATGAAGGGCTGGCCGGAAAGCTCATCGCGGCGGGCAATGTATCGGGCGACAAGCTATGGCGGATGCCGCTGGGCCCGGCATACGACAAGCTGATCGACAGTCCGATTGCCGACATGAAGAACGTCGGCCCGCGCGAAGGCGGCTCGATCACGGCGGCGCAGTTCATCCAGCGCTACGTCGACAAGGGCACGCCCTGGGCGCATCTCGATATTGCCGGCATGGCCTGGGCCAGCAAGCCCGGCCAGACCTGGGACAAGGGCGCAACCGGATACGGTGTGCGGCTGCTTGACCGCTATGTGAGGGACAACCTTGAGGGTTGATTTCTACCAGCTCAGCCATTCCCCGGTAGAGATCGCCTTGCCGCAGCTGGCGGCCAAGATGATCGATGCCGGGGCCCGAGTGCTGGTGATTGCGGGCGATGAGTTGCTGCAAGGGCGGATCAGTGCCGCGCTGTGGGGGGTGAAAGACCAGTTTCTGGCCCATGGTTTATACGGCGGCGAACACGATGCGCGTCAGCCGATTTTGATCGGCAATCTCCTCGATGCTGCAAATGGCGCGACCTATCTGGCGCTTGCTGACGGTCAATGGGTTGACGGCGCTGAAACATTCGAACGCGTGTTTTTGCTGTTCGACGGCTCAACCATCGACGATGCACGCGCCACGTGGCGCAAGCTGGGCGAGATCGACGGGCTTGAACGCAACTATTGGCGTCAGGAAGGCAAGGGCTGGGTCAAGGCGGGGTGACCTCGTCCCGGGCATGATCCGGGGCCGCTGCCGGCTTGCCGCGAGCTTGCGTCCAAAGGCCAGCGGTCCCGGATCAAGCCCGGGACGACGGTGCCTTGCAGTGCACCATAATCCCCGCTAGGGGCGCGCCAACCTCTTCCATACCCCAACTTTGCCCAAGGAACCTGACATGGCGGTTACCCGCACCTTCTCGATCATCAAGCCCGATGCCACCCGCCGCAACCTGACCGGCGCGGTCACCAAGATGCTGGAAGAAGCCGGGCTGCGGGTCGTTGCCTCGAAGCGCATTCACATGACCCGCGCGCAGGCTGAAGGCTTCTATGCGGTTCACGCCGAGCGTCCGTTTTTTGGCGAGCTGGTCGATTTCATGATCAGCGGCCCGGTCGTGGTTCAGGTGCTTGAAGGCGAAGGGGCGATGCAGCGCAACCGGGACATCATGGGTGCAACCAACCCGGCCAATGCCGAACCCGGCACGATCCGCAAGGAACTGGCCGAATCGATCGAAGCCAATTCGGTCCACGGTTCGGATTCGGATGAAAACGCCGCGATCGAAATCGCCTATTTCTTCACGCCCGAAGAAATCGTCGGTTAGGCCGCGTAACAGTTTGCAAAAGGGCCGTCGGAGCAATCCGGCGGCTCTTTTCGTTTGGGCGGCTTGCGCCTAGAGTGGCGGCAAAGGAGTTCGGGCATGAAAGGCATGGGCGGCGAGGGCGGCGAGGACTGCCCGTTCAGTTTCAATTTCGATCCGGCCACATTCAAGGTCGGCGATACAGTCAGCTACCGGGTCAGCACGATGGAAGACTGGCCGTTTGTGGGCACGCTGCTTGAAGTGCATCAGGATCACGTGGTGATTTCGCCGGGCCCCGCGGAACCCGATGCCCGCTATGTGGCAACGCGCGAAGAGCGCCCGCTGGTGGACGGCAGCGAGATCTGAAAATCAGGGCAGCGTCGCAGCGGCCATCTTGACCTTGGTGGTCTCGAAGCTGTTGCCGACCGAGGCACCAAGCCCCTGCACGCCAACGACCAGGCCAACCACCATCAGGCTGCAGATCAAGCCATATTCCACCGCCGAAGTGCCGGTCTGGTCGGCCAAGAGCTTGCGCATGAATGCCATTTTCGGTCTCCTCACCCCAATCATCGGTAATTCGGGATAGACGGAAATGGCTTAGGCGGACTTGCCGGATCTGGTTAATGGATCGGAAGAGCGGCAGCAGATTGGCTGCAGACATGCCCGGTCACTGTCACAAAAAGCGAGCGGATCCCGGCTCGCCGCCGGCTCGAACGCCATTCAAAGCAAATTGACTCTTTGTTCGGACAGGTTGATGCTGTTTCAGCCAGATCGCCGCGCCGTAACCGGCGTGCGGAGTGGACGGGTCGCGTAAAGGCAAGGGCTGTCACCCAGTTCAGCCGGGGCTGACACTGGTGACGGCGGATTGCAACGCGGGGAGAATCACGATGCGCGCCATCTACCTAATGGTCGCCTTGGCCTGTTATACGGCATTCTTTGTGTCATTCGTCTACTTGGTCGGCTTCCTGGCCGGGCTCGACGCTTTGCCAAGCCATGTCGATAAGGGCATGGTCGCGGATACCGGAACGGCGGCGCTCTGGGACCTTGGCCTCATTTCGATATTCGGGATTCAGCACAGCGTCATGGCGCGCAAGGGCTTCAAAACCGCCTGGACCCAGTTCGTTCCGCAGCCGATCGAACGCAGTCTCTATTGCCTCGCTGCGGCCCTCGTTCTGGGCCTGCTTTATTGCTTCTGGCATCCGATTCCGGCCGCGATCTGGGAAGTCAGCAATCCGGCGCTGCGGACCCTGATCTGGGCCTTGTTCCTTGGCGGCTTTGGCATCGTGTTCATCAGCACATGGCTGCTCAATCATTTCGAACTGTTTGGCCTGGCGCAGGTGTGGCACAACTGGCGTGGTACGCCCGCCGCCGCGCCGCAACTGCAAACCCCCTTGTTTTACAAGCTGGTGCGCCACCCGATCTACTTCGGCTTTCTGATCGCGTTTTGGGCCACGCCGTCGATGACCGCCGGCCACTTGCTGCTTACCGTGGGGATGACGATCTATCTGTTTATCGGAATCCACTATGAAGAACGCGATCTGATGGACACCTTCGGGAAGGAATACGCTGACTACCGGCAAAAGGTCGGCAAGCTCATCCCGGGTATCGGCAAAAGCTAGAACGCGTCTGCGGCATCGATCAGGCTGGTCAGCTTGCGTGGCGCGACACTGCGCCACGAGCGGGCCAGCCAGCTGCCAACCGCATCCCAATCGGTATCGCCCAGATCCAGCCGCAGCCCGATCCAGCCATCGCCGAAATAGGCCGGACGGTAATAGCGCGCCGGATCGTTCTCGATCAGCTGGGCCTGTTCGTCCGGCCCGCTTACTTTGACCAGCAGTGCCACTTTGCCATCGCCGTGATGATCGTTCGAGACATAGGCGAACTTCTTGCCCTTGATGATCCCGAAGCAGGGCATCCCGTGGCTCAGCACTTCGTCGGCCTCAGGCAGGGCTAGCGCGCGGGAGCGGACTTCTCCGATCAGATGCTCGGGCGACGTAGCGCGCGAAACAAGCGCGGCGAGGCAGCGCGAATAGAGCTGATGTTCAGCAATCAGCACGCGCGCGGCCAGCGTTTCGGCGGTGTCACCGCGCTGGATCGCCACCGCGGTCTGGCCCAGCACCGGTCCGTCATCGAGCTGCGCAGTAACCAGGTGAACCGTGCAGCCGCCGTGGCCGTCGCCCGCCTCCAGCGCGCGTTCGTGGGTGTGCAACCCGGTGTATTTGGGCAGCAGCGAAGGGTGCACGTTGACCATCCGGCCGTCCCACCCGGCGACGAATTCCGGCGTGAGGATCCGCATGTACCCAGCCAGCGCGACATAGCGCGCACCGCTTTTCCGGATCGCCGCATCCAGCGCCGTCTCGTGATCGCGCCGGTCCATGCCCTTGTGCGGCAGCGCGAAAGTCGCGACGCCTTCCGCTGCGGCGAGTTTCAGCCCGCTGGCAGCGGGATTATTGCTGGCCACCAGCACGATCTCGTAAGGACAGTCCGCCGCGCGACTGGCATAAAGCAGCGCCGCCATATTGGTGCCGCTGCCCGAAATGAGCACGGCGACGGGTGTGCGCTGCGCCATCAGATCCTCTCCATTTTCACGAAGTGCAAATGGGGAGGTGGATCGCCGAAGGCGAGACGGAGAGGTGTTGGCGCTCGCCCAGAAACCCCTCCGTCAGCGGCTGAACGCCGCTGCCACCTCCCCATTTGTGGCATTCGCCAAAAATGGAGAGGACCGAAGTTAGCCAAGATGGGCGGCCTCCCAGGCTTCGCGCGCAGACCACACTTCAGCGGCGCCCTGGACGGTGCAGCCGCGCGGACCTTTTTCGACCACGCCGATCACGTAAACCGTTTCGCCCGCGGCTTCGAGATCGGCGATCAGCGTCGCCACTTCATCCGCCGCTACGGCCAACACCATGCCGACCCCGCAGTTGAACGTGCGCGCCATTTCAGCGGGTTCGATATTGCCCTGCGCCTGCAGGAATGCCATCAGGCGCGGCTGCTCCCAGGCACCGGCATCGATCCGTGCGTGCAGCCCATCGGGCAGTACGCGGGGTACATTTTCAAGCAAGCCGCCGCCGGTGATATGAGCAAGAGCGTGGATCCGGCCTGCACGGATAGGGGGCAGCAGGCTCTTCACATAGATCCGGGTCGGTTCGATCAGAAAGTCGATCAGCAGCCGTTCGGGATCGAACAGCGCAGGGCGATTCATCCGCCAGCCCAGATCATCCGCGAGCCGCCGCACCAGCGAATAACCGTTCGAATGGACCCCGCTGCTGGCAAGGCCAAGCAGCACGTCGCCTGCCGCGATTCGGTCCCCGGTCAACTGCTCACCGCGTTCGACCGCACCGACGCAGAATCCCGCCAGGTCATAATCGCCCGGCGCATACATCCCCGGCATTTCTGCGGTTTCGCCGCCGATCAGCGCGCAGCCGGCCAGCTTGCAGCCAGCCGCGATCCCGGCAACCACGCGCACGGCAACGGCATTGTCCAGTTTGGCGCTGGCAAAATAATCGAGGAACAGCAGCGGTTCGGCGCCTTGCACGATCAGATCGTTGACGCACATCGCCACCAGATCCTGCCCGATGGTGTCGTGCCGGTCATGGTCGATCGCCAGCTTGACCTTGGTTCCCACCCCGTCGTTGGCCGCAACCAGCAGCGGATCGGCATAGCCAGCAGCCTTCAGATCGAAGAACCCGCCGAACCCGCCAAGTTCGGCGTCGGCACCGGGCCGCGCGGTCGATTTGGCCAGCGGGCCGATCGCCTTGACCAGCGCATTGCCCGCCGCGATCGAGACGCCGGCCTGCGCGTAGGAATAGCTCTTCGGGGGCGGATTATTTGGCATTGCCACGCGCCTAACGCTTTCGTGCTTGGATTTCCATGAGTGATTGGGCAAAAGACCTGTGGTTTTCCCCGATGACTATGTTTTTCCGATCTTCCCCCCGCTTTGCCCCGCGCAACCGCCCGCTTGTCTGGGTGCTGGGGACGCTTGCGCTTGCGCTGGTGGCAGCGCTGGCGCTGCTTGGCCCGGCGCGGCTGTGGGCCCAGGTTGAAGGCGACCGCGGAATTGTGCCGGTGGCCAGCACCTCGGACATCCAGATCAGCGATATCGAGGTGAACTCTACCGGAGCGGACGCTGCCGAAGCCCGCGCCAAAGGCTGGGATGAGGCCGCGCGGCTGGCCTGGAAGAAAGCTGGCGGCCCGGCCATGGCCGATGGCGTGATCCAGTCGATGGTCTCGGCGATCGTCGTGCAGCGCGAACAGATCGGCCCCAGGCGCTATATCGCCACGCTGGGTGTGGTGTTCGATCGTTCGCGCGCTGGCCAGTACCTTGGCGGCACCAATGGCGGACGCAAGCATTCGTCGCCGCTGCTGGTGATCCCGGTGCTCCATTCGGGCGGGGTTGCGCAGGTTTACGAGGTTCAGGGGCCGTGGCAGCTGGCCTGGGCGCATTTCCGCGCTGGCAACAGCCCGATCGACTATGTCCGGCCGGTCGGCGCAGGCGGCGATTCGCTGGTCATCACCGCAGGTCAGCCCGGCCGTCGCAGCCGCGCCTGGTGGCGCAACGTGCTGGATCAGTTCGGTGCCGCCGGCGTGCTGATCCCCGAAGCGCGGCTTGAACGGCAGTGGCCCGGCGGCCCGGTGCGCGGCACCTTCACCGCGCGCTTCGGCCCCGATAATGCCTATATCGACAGCTTCACGCTGACCGCCAAGGATGAGGCCGGCTTGCCCAAGATGCTGGCCGAAGCCGTCATCCGGCTTGACCAGATCTATGCCCAGGCACTGGCCGAAGGGAAGCTGAAGGTCGATACCTCGCTTAACGTGACCGGCCAGATCGATCCCGGCATCGCCGCACTGATCGCGGCCGGACAGGCGCCCGAGCAGACCGCCGTGCCGACCGCCCGGCCCAGCTCTGCCCCCAACGATGGTGCCAGCGCGAGCCCGACGCCGACGCCGACGCCCATCCAGGCCGAAACGCGCACCTTCACGGTGCAGTTCGCCTCGCCCGATGCGACCGCGGTCGATTCTGCGTTGGGCGCGGTGCGATCAGCGCCCGGGGTCAAGGGCGCGTCGACCACCAGTCTGGCGATGGGCGGCACATCGGTTATGCGGGTGACCTACGAAGGCGATCTTGACACCCTGGCCGCATCGCTGCGGGCGCGCGGGTGGAAAGTTTCGGTCGGCGCCAACGCGCTTTCGATCAAGCGCTGATATGTCGCAGATCGCGCTCCCCCTCAAAGTGGGGGCTTCGGGCCCTTCGCGGATCGTGCTGGGCAATGCCAACACGGCTGCGGTGGAAGCCTTGGCCACCCCGCAAGCCTGGCCATTCCGCACTGCGGTGCTGGCCGGTCCGCCGCGCTCGGGAAAATCGTTGCTGGCGCGCTGGTTTGCCGAAAGCGGCGGGGGCGAGGCGATCGACGATGCTGACCGGATGGACGAAACCGAGCTGTTTCACCGCTGGAACCGGGCGCAGGAAGCCGCGCTCCCCTTGCTGCTGGTGACCGGGCTTCACGAAGGCGGCTGGACGATCGCGCTGGCCGATCTGGCCTCGCGCATCAAAGCCGCGCTGCAACTGGAAA
Organism: Novosphingobium sp.; assembly: GCF_031417815.1. GTDB lineage: Bacteria > Pseudomonadota > Alphaproteobacteria > Sphingomonadales > Sphingomonadaceae > Novosphingobium. The sequence goes on from NZ_JANOWI010000023.1 coordinate 42,924, forward strand.
TCGGGGTTCCCGACGATGCCATGATGGCCGAATTGATCGCGCTGCACGGCGAGGCGCGGGCGCTGCCGCTCGGCCCTGATGCGGGCACATACCTTGCAGCGCGGAGCGAGCGTTCCCATCTTGCCGCCGAACAGGTGGTGGAAGCGATCGACCGGTTGAGCCTTGAACGCAAGGCTCCGCCCGGTCCCGCGATCTGGCGCGAGGCGTTGGAACAGCTGCTGGGCCCCGATGAACCGCGCTTGATTTAGCGCGCGACGCGTGGGACAAGGAGGGCACGATGCTGGAAGAACTGACCCGTTATCTGGATTCCGTGGTGGCCCGCGATCCCAGCCCGCGTTCGCGCTGGGAAGTTATGCTCTATCCTGGCGTCTGGGCGCTTGGCCTGCACCGTGTGGCGCACTGGCTGTTTGAAGCCGAACTGTATTTCCCGGCCCGGGCGGTCAATCACATCAGCCGCTTTCTGACGGCAATTGATATCCATCCCGGCGCGAAGATCGGACGCAATTTCTTCATCGACCACGGCTTCGTGGTGATCGGCGAAACGGCGGAGATTGGCGATAACGTCACCATGTACCAGGGCTCTACCCTGGGCGGGACAAACCCGACCAACGGTGTTGGCGGCAAACGCCACCCGACGCTCGGCGACGATGTGATCGTCAGCCTGGGCGCGGCGATCCTTGGCCCGCTGATGATCGGCAAGGGCGCACGGATCGGCGCCAATGCGGTGGTCACCAGGGATGTGCCCGAAGGCGCGACGATGGTCGGCATTCCGGCCAAATCGACCTTGGTTGAGGTCAATTCGGAGACGCAGAACTTCGTGCCCTATGGCACCCCGTGCAGCGAACGGTTTGATCCGGCGACGCAAAAGCTGGAACTGCTGCAATGCGAAATGCTGGCGATGCAGCTACGGCTCAACAGCCTGCTGGAAGAACGCGACGCTAAAGCCGCCAAGCAAAGTTCGGCACGCAAGCGGTCGGGGACGAAGCAGGCTTGAGCGCGGTCGTCACGCCCTTTCCCACACCGGCAGCACGCGCGGCGCAGGTGGGATTGGAACGGACCGAACTGCTGCGCATCCTCGATCTCTACGGGCGGATGGTCGCGGCGGGCGAATGGCGTGACTATGCGATGGATTTCACCCGCGACGCGGCCGTCTTCTCCGCTTTTCGCCGCGCGGCAGAGCGCCCCGCCGTACGGATTGAAAAACGGCCCGCATTGCACACCAAGCAGGGCATGTGGGCGCTATACGGTGAGGCCGGGCAGGTTCTGAAGCGCGGCCACGAACTGGCCGGTGTGCTGTTTCCGCTCGAACGCAAGCTCCTCAAAGTGGTCGAGGGCTAGGCGAAGGTATTGCCCACCGCCACCACCGTCTGCTGGGCACGGGTGATTGCGCCGACGATCTGCAGCAAAAGCCAGGATGATGCAGCCAGCAGCGCACTGGCAAAGGCAAAGCCGGCCGAATTTGTGCCCGGCGGGGTCAGGATTTCCAGGTTGCTGAAGCGATCGACCAGGGCGAAGGCAGTCAGCGTGGTCATGATCACGATCCCCACGACATAGCAGGTCCACCAGGCATTGATCTTGTCGACGCTCTGGTCCGCGAACCAGACCTCTTCGCCGTGGCTGCGGTTCCACAGCTGACGCATCGCGCCCTTGGGCAGGTAGAGGTTGGCGAAGGGCACCCACAGGCCAAGCGCGGCGCCCCACGGGCTGAACCGAAGTTCCTCCAGCCGGTCGGCATGAAGGTTGGCATGGGCGCGCCACATCCACAAAGTCAGCGTCAGCGCTGCGGGGATAAAGACGAGGGCGATGAACGAAGCGTAGAGCGGCAGGGTGAACAGATGCATCGAGAACCCTTCGCGCATCTCGCGTGCAGCCGTGTACAGCGAGAGGGCCGCCAGCACGCCAGTCACGGCCATGAACAGGGCCAGCAGCGCCTGGCACAGCAGGCCAAGTGCGCGCAACGATCCGGCATTGTGCTGATAATTAGATGCCAAAGAAATTCCCCCCGCAAGCGTGGCTTACGGGGGGAACCTAACAAGCTGCGTTGTGATGGCAAGTTCAGACGGAAAGCAGCACTCCGCGCGGCAGGCGGCTTTGCACCGAACCCGGCAGACGCTGCACCAGCGCAGAACGGATCGGGGTCCAGAAGGCCGACAGCGCGAGCAGCGCCGATCCGATCACAAGGCCCGTCAGTGCCACGTTGAGCTCTACCGCGCCGAACTGGCGGAACAGCAGGCTGAGCGCGATCAGCACATAGGCCAGCGCCGAAACCAGCAACGCGCGGCGATCAACCGCCAGCGCCACCATCCCCATGCCGATATAGATCGCCAGCACGCCCAGCGCCGATGCAGCGCCGATGTTCTCACCCTCGCTGACGCCCAGCCAGCCAAACAGCGGGTGGGCGATCATCGGCGCGGCCAGCAGATGCAGCCAGAAGGCCACGTCGCTGCGGCGGGTTTCGCGCTTGGGATCGGTCATGTCCCAGCGCATTGCGAAGGCGAAGATCGCGAGGCCTGCGATAAACACCAGCGGCAGGATCAGCGGCTCCGGATCGGTGTTGCCGGTAACCGACATCCAGCCCGATAGGACCAGCGCGAGGACCGTTCCGGCAACGCCGGCCGCACCGGCCGCAACGGTGATCGGCACCATGAAGCGGCGCCAGTGAATCCAGGCAGCTATCGCCGCCAGCAGCCCGATGCCGGCGCCGATCAGGCTGGCCGTGGCCTCTGACATCTGCGGTTCGGTCTCCGCCAGGAAGTGGATCGGCACCGCTGCCACGCCGCCGATGAAGGCGAGCAGCAGCACGATCGAAGGCAGAGCCATGCGCCGCTGCCGGGTAAAGAATTCAGCCAGCAGCCAGGCCGCGCCTGCTACCAGCAAACCCGGCACGCCCGGGCCGATCGCATCGCCGATGCCCGCAGCGGCGGCCAGCAGCAGGACGGCAGCGATGGTCACGAAGATGTCGTTGAAGCCGGTAATCAGGCGGAAATGTTCTTCATCCGCCACCGGGGCACTGCGCATGCCAGCAGCATGGGCACGAAAAGCTTCGGCCGCTTCGTGGCTGATCGCCCCGGCGCTGACCGCGCTTTGCAAGTCGTTTTCGGAATACATCGGGCATTCTCCCCTTCGAATGGTGAGGAGAATGCCTGAAGTGTATTAGTGTGTCAATACGGTGTAGCGACACAATCCGCGAGGTCCGCTCCATTTTGCGAAGCCAAATGGGGAGGTGGCAGACGCGAAGCGGCTGACGAAGGGGTTTCTGGGCAGGCCTTGATACCCCGCCGACAATCGCGGGCGCGAATGCCACCTCCCCATTTGTGGCATTCGCCAAAAATGGAGAGGACCTTTGCTGTCAGCCCAGACCGCCGATCTTGGCCAGCGCCGCCATCACCACCTGGCTCTGCTCACCGCCCGATTGGGGGACGATCTCGCCGGTGCGGTCGATGATCTGATCCCACACCGCGGCGATCCCTTCGGGGGTGCGCTCGTCCGCAGGCAGGGCGACGCCCGGGGTCAGCGTGATGTAGGCGGCGTGATAGGCGCCCGCGCCGGCGCCGCAGATCATGTTGGTCGGCGCGTCTTCGCTGACCAGATACAGCGCCATCGGGGCGACGTTTTCAGGGCTGAGCGCATGGAACAGCGCATCGGGCATGCCCAGATCTTCGGTCATCCGGGTGCCGGCGACCGGGGCCAGCGTGTTGACCCGGACGTTGTACTTCGCGCCTTCGAGCGCCAGCGTCTTGGTAAAGCCGGCCAGGCCCAGCTTGGCCGCGCCATAATTGGCCTGGCCGAAGTTGCCGAACAGCCCGGTCGAACTGGCGGTGTTGAGGATCCGGCCATAGGTCTGCTCGCGCATCATGTCCCATACCGCCTTGGTGCAGTTGGCGCTGCCGTTGAGGTGAACGTCGATCACCAGCTTCCAATCGGTCATGTCCATCTTGGCAAAGCTCTTGTCGCGCAGGATCCCGGCGTTGTTGATCAGCACGTGGACCCCGCCCCAGGCTTCCTTGGTCTTGGCGACCATTTCGGTCATCTGTTCGTATTCGGTCACCGAGCCGCCGTTCGACATCGCTTCGCCGCCGGCCGTCTTGATTTCCTCGACCACCTTCAGCGCGGCATCCGAATGGCCGGTGCCATCGCGGCTGCCGCCCAGATCGTTGACGACAACCTTGGCACCGCGCGCCGCCAGTTCGAGCGCATAGGCGCGGCCGAGGCCGCCGCCGGCCCCGGTGACAATCGCGACGCGATCTTTGAACGAAATGGTCATGCGCGTTTACTCCGCTGAAAAAGGTTGATCCCGCCATGTGTTATCGGGCGGGAAGCGGGCGCGGCATGGCACGGGGCGCGGGGGCTGGCAATATGCGGGCGTGCAGCGGCCTGTTCCCTAGCGTCAGGCGGGGCCAGGCTTGGGGACAAATGCGCGGGGCTGCGCGCGACTCGGGCTGGTCAGAGCCGGCGCAGCGCGGGTATCAGCGCATCAAAATGATCGATCACCGCATCCGCGCCCAATTCCTGTGGCGGTGCATCGCAAAAGCCAAAGCTGACCGCAACGCACGGCAGCCCTGCCGCCCGCGCCGCGCCGATATCGAAAGTGGTATCGCCAACAAAGGCCGCGCGCCCGCCGCCGCATGCCGCCACCATCGCGTGCAGGGCCTGCGGATCGGGCTTGAGCGCAAAGCGGCCCGCGCCGATGATGCTGGTGAAGCGGCCGCTCAGCCCCAGTTCGCCAAACAGCTTGCGTGCCATCGGCTCGCGCTTGTTGGTCACCACCGCCAGCTTGACCCCGGCGGCGGCCAGCGCATTCAGCATCTCTGCCGCGCCGGGATAGAGCGCGGTGTGGACCGCGATGTTGGCATCATAATAGGCCAGCAGTTCGCCGAACAGCCCGTCTTGATCGACCCCGTCAGCGCCGCCGGTCAGATCGAGAGCGCGGGCCAGCATGATCCGCGCGCCGCCGCCGATCAGCCCGGAGACGGCGGAATGCGGCACTGCTGCGCGCCCGGCCAATCCCAGCGCATGGTTCACCGCGGCACCCAGATCGCCCGAAGTATCGAGCAGGGTGCCGTCAAGATCGAAGCCGACGATATCAAAAGGAATGGTCATTGCCGCGCCCATCGCACGCACGTTGTGGAATCGGCAAGCATTTGGTGGCATGGGCATTAACCATGAGCGCTTCTACACCTCTCGCCATCGTCACGCTTGCTGCCGGCAAGGGCACCCGCATGAAAAGCGACCTGCACAAGGTCCTTCACCCGATCGCCGGGCGGCCGATGATCGAGCATTTGCTGGCCAGCGCAGCCGCGCTGAACCCGGCAAGGTCGGTGGTGGTGGCAGGACACGGGCGCGAGCAGCTTGAAGCGCAGTTGCACGGCCGTGCGGTGATCGCAGTACAGGACCCGCAGCACGGCACCGGCCATGCGGTGCAACAGGCCGAAGCCGCGCTGGCAGGCTTTGATGGTGATGTCCTGATCCTTTATGGCGACGTGCCGTTCGTCAGCGCGGCAACGCTGCGTTCGATGATCGAGCGGCTCCACGGTGCAGACAATCCCGCGGTGGTTGTTTTGGGCTTCGAACCCGCCGACACGCTCAGCTATGGCCGGGTGATTGCCGAAAACGGCCGGATCGCGAAGATGGTCGAGCACAAGGACGCCAGCGAGGCTGAACGCGCCTGTCGCCTGTGCAATTCAGGCTTGATGGCGGTGAGCAGCACCGATCTGTTCGGCCTGTTGGCGCGCGTCACCAATGATAACAGCCAGAGCGAATTCTACCTCGTCGACGTGGTCAACATTGCCAATGCCGATGGCCGGACCTGCGCGGTGGTGGTCACGCCCGATCCGCACGAAGTGGAAGGGATCAATTCCCGCGCCGAACTGGCCAGTGCCGAACACCGCTGGCAAAGCCGCCGCCGCAAGGCCGCAATGGACGAGGGCGCCAGCCTGATCGCGCCCGAAACGGTGTGGTTCGCCTGGGATACCAAGCTGGGCTGCGATGTGCTGATCGAACCCAACGTGTTTTTCGGCCCCGGTGTATCACTTGCCGATGGCGTAAAGATTCGCGCCAACTGCCATCTCGAAGGTTCTGTGGTGGGGGAGGGCTGCGAAGTCGGCCCCTTCGCCCGGCTGCGGCCCGGCACAGTGCTGGGCAAGAAGGCCAAGATCGGCAATTTCGTCGAGGTCAAGAAATCGGTGCTCGGCGATGGCGCCAAGGCCAATCACCTGACCTACATCGGCGATGCCGAAGTTGGCGCCGGGGCCAACATCGGCGCGGGCACGATCACCTGCAATTATGACGGCTACTTCAAATACAAAACGGTGATCGGCGAACGCGCCTTCATCGGCAGCAACTCCGCACTGGTCGCCCCGGTCAAGATCGGCGCGGACGCGATTGTCGGCGCAGGCAGCACCGTGACCCGCGATGTCGCCGCAGGTGAGCTCAGGATCGTGCGCGGAGAGCAGCTGGTCAAGCCCGGCTGGGCTGACCGGTTCCACGACGCGATGAAGAAGAAGAAAGCGGAGAAGAAGGGGTAATCCACTTGGCCAAACGGATCTTGCTTTTTGCAGCAATCGCGCTTGGCAGCTGCGCGACGTCTAGCACCATCCGGCTTGAACCTGCGCGTCTGGCGGATTGGACTCAGAGCTTGCGCGACAGCCAAAATGATGAGCCGTATCTTCTGGTATACCATAAAGGTAATCGCCGTCTGATCTTGGTCGCGGCGCAGCACGACAACGATCCTGCTGGCGCGACCTTCAGACTGGTTCGTTCGGCCTTCGACATATGGCCAGTCGACAGTGTGATTGTCGAAGGTGCGGCAAGCGATGCAGGCCCCAATTCGCTATCGCTCATGGCACTGGCCGACGAACCGCTTAATGCCGAAAAGCAACAGCCCGGGGGCGAGACCGTCCCCGCCATACAAGGCGCTAGGCGGGTTGGGGCCAAGGTTTGGGGCGGCGAAGCGAATGACACGGATGTGTTACGACTGGCACAGGCAAATGGCATCGAGCAGGCAGATGTCCTGGGCTTCTATGTGTTGCGGGTGATTCCACAATGGTTGCGCGATGGAACGCTTTCCGGAGTTCGCGATGCCAAGCTACCGGGACTTGTCGATCGGCAACTCGCGCGTAGCCTGCGCGGTCTCGGTATGGCTGCCGCGCCATTTTCCGATTTTGGCGGCTGGGCCGAATGGTATCGCAGGACCAACGGAAAGCTAATCGGCGATGGCCTGGATATCGAGGAAGTTGGCCCACTGTCCGATGGCCCGTGGCCAAGCAACCGTATTGCCTGGTCGATCTCCAAAGCCCGGGATTCGCATTTGCTGAAAGTGATTGAGGGTCAACTGTTCGAGGCCAAATCGGTGGTTGTGGTGTTCGGAGGAAGTCATGCTGCAATCCTTCAACCTGCGCTCAATGCCGGTCTGGGCCGACCCTGCTACTTTGGCTCCGATTTTGCTGCAGCCCGAGCAATGTGCTTGACATGATATCATGATATGATATCAGTATATCAATGACTCGCATTCTCGCCGATCTGCCCGAAGAAGACGTCAAGTGGCTTGACCAGCTTGCCAATGAGCAGGGCAAGTCGCGCGCCTCGGTGTTGCGTGAGGCGGTGAGCGCTTACAAGGCGCAGTCGCCGGCGCAGGGCAACAAGAGCTGGATCCAGCGCGGGCGGGGCTATTGGAAAGATCGCAAGGATATCGGCGACGGTCTCGAATTTCAGCAGGCAATCCGTGAGGATCGCACACCCTACGAAGACCTGTAAGAGGTGTCCGATCCGTTTTTCGATTCCAACATCGTGATCGACTGGCTGAACGATTCTCAGGCCGCGACGAGTGAGCTTGAGCGTTATCCGCGCCACCGCATCAGCCGGATCGTCTGGACCGAAGTTCTGGCGGGCGAACCGCTCGAAAGCCGCGACAAGGTTCAACGCCTGATCGCGCCATTCGAGGTCGTTGAACTCGATACGCGGATCGCAATGGCTGCGGCAGACATTCGCTATCGGATGCGGATCAAATTGCTCGACGCGTACATCTTTGCGACTGCGCAGGTAAACGGCTCGATTCTCGTAACCCGAAACACAAAGGATTTCCCGGCGCAAATGCCGGGGATCAGGGTCCCTTACATAACTCCTTAGAAAGAAGAAACGGATGTGCGGCATTATCGGCATCGTCGGCAAGGAAGAGGTCGCGGACCGTCTGGTCGATGGGCTTCGGCGGATGGAGTATCGCGGCTATGACAGCGCCGGGGTTTGCACCGTTCATGAAGGCCAGCTGATCCGCCGCCGCGCGCCGGGCAAGCTGATCGGGCTGGTGCGCGAACTGGCGCGCGATCCGGCGCCCGGCACCACCGGGATCGCCCACACCCGCTGGGCCACCCACGGTGCGCCAACCGCGGCCAATGCTCACCCGCATGCCACCGCAAAGCTGGCGCTGGTCCACAACGGGATCATCGAGAATTTTCGCCAGTTGAAGGATGCGCTGTCCGCACGCGGGCGGACTTTTGAAAGCGATACCGATAGCGAGGTGGTCGCCCACTTGCTGTCCGAACAGGTTGAGGCCGGCAAAAGCCCGGAAGAGGCGGTCAAGGCTACGCTACCGCAGCTGCGCGGAGCGTTCGCGCTGGCGATCGCGTTCAAGGACTATCCCGATATGCTGATCGGCGCGCGGCTCGGCTCGCCGCTGGTGGTGGGCTATGGGGAGGGGGAAACCTACCTTGGGTCCGATGCGCTGGCGCTCGCGCCGCTGACCCAGCAGATCGCCTATCTCGATGAAGGCGACTGGGTGGTGATCACCCGCGATGGCGCAAAGATTTTCGATAAGGACAACAATCCCGTCACGCGCGAGATCACCACCTCGGGCGCATCCGCCGCCGAGATCGAGAAGGGCAATTACCGCCACTTCATGCAGAAGGAGATTTTCGAGCAGCCGACCGTGGTGGCGCAAACTTTGCGCAGCTACATCCGCCAGGTCGATCAGACCGTTGCGTTGCCGCAGTTCGATTTTGATCTCTCCAGCATCAACCGCGTCACCATCGTCGCCTGCGGGACCAGTTATTACGCCGGGATGGTCGCCAAGTACTGGTTCGAACAGTTCGCGCGGCTGCCGGCCGACATCGATTTCGCTTCCGAGTTCCGTTACCGCGAACCGGTGATGGAAGCGGGCGGCCTCTCGCTGTTCATCTCGCAAAGCGGCGAGACTGCCGATACCCTGGCCGCGCTGCGGCACTGCAAAACGCAGGGGCAGACGATTGCGGTGGTGGTCAACGTGCCGACAAGTTCGATGGCGCGCGAGGCCGATCTGCTGCTGCCCACCCACGCCGGTCCCGAAATCGGTGTGGCCAGCACCAAGGCCTTCACTTGCCAGTTGGCTGTGCTGGCTGCACTTGCCGCGCACATGGCGGTGAAGCGCGGGCTGATGGACCGGGCCGAGGAAGCCGAGGTGGTCAAGCACCTGCTCGAAGCGCCCGCCAGCCTCAACGCTGCGCTGGCCCACGATGACGAGATCGCGGCGATGGCGCACTTGATCGCACCGGCCCGCGATGTGCTCTATCTGGGCCGCGGGCAGGACTATCCGCTGGCGTTGGAAGGCGCGCTAAAACTGAAAGAAATAAGCTACATACACGCAGAAGGTTATGCTTCGGGTGAAATGAAGCACGGGCCGATTGCGCTGATCGACGAAGCGGTGCCGGTGATCGTTCTGGCGCCTTCTGGGCCGCTGTTTGAAAAGACCGTATCGAACATGCAGGAAGTGCGCGCGCGCGGCGGCAAGGTGGTGCTGATCAGCGACAAGGCCGGGCTCGATGAAGCGGGCGAGGGCTGCCTTGCGACGATCGAGATGCCCAAGGTCCACCCGCTGATCGCGCCGCTGGTCTATGCCGTACCGGTGCAGCTGCTGGCCTATCACGTCGCCTGCGTCAAAGGCACTGACGTTGACCAGCCGCGCAATCTGGCCAAGTCGGTGACGGTCGAGTAACCTCTCGCCGGGTGGGAGATGAACGATGCTGGTGGTTGTCTTTGTGGTCCTGTTCGTGTTGCCGCTCGTTCTGCTGTTGCCGCTGTTTTATCACCGCATGATCGCGGTGCGTGATGGGACACAGTCGCGGCTTGAAACCGATCCCGAACCGGTGCCGACATTCACGCCTTATGTTGACGAAGTTCGCGGCCAGGACGGGCTGATTTACGCCAAATCCATGGATTTCGATCCCAGCTTGTCCTCGGCCGACAAGCGCGCGGCGGAACTGCCCGATATCAATCAGACGCTGCAGGGCAAGCGCTGACGATCCCCGCCAAAGGCCCAAAGAACAGGGCTCCAGTCCAGATAGCCCCGGCGTGCTTTACGCGCTGCTAACGTTTGCCCGTTATGTCCCGGCGGGTGACCGATCCAATGCAACAATCCACCATCTTGCCCAAGGCATTGCCCGTAATGGCGGTGCTGGGCCTTGCAGAGCCCGCGGCCAACGGCGAATGGGAACGGCTGCGCGGATTGCAGTATTCCAGCCTGGCACGCGTGACGATAACGCGGATCGTGGCGCATGTCGTCGCCGCCCTGGCAACAATCGGGATCTATTTTAGCGCGATCCATCCGGCCGCGCTGGCCGGCTGGTTCATCGCGATGTGCGGCAGCCTCTATTACGGGGCGACGATCGACAAGGCCCTGATCGACGTGGACCGGCGGCGCATTTCGCGCGACGAGGTCAACAAGCAGACAATGTCGGCGGTGATCAACGCGTTGGTCTGGGTCGTGCCGCTGGCCGGCTTCCTGCCGTTCGGCGATTCGACCCAGAGCCTGGAACTGTGGGCCGTGGTCGGCGTGGTGATGGCAGCTGGTGCGGTAATGCTGCCGGCGGTCCCGCTGGCCAACCTGGTCTTCGCCGGGATCGTTGGTTCGGGCTCGCTTGCCAGCTTCGCCTTTGCCGGGAACTACGTGATGGCGCTGCTGGCCACGCTGTTTGGCGGGGTGGTGGCGATGGGCGTGATCGGCAATGCCCGCTCGTTCCTGATCGCGCGGATCGCCGAAAGCGCGATGGCTGAAAAGAACGAAGTGGTGTCGATGCTGCTGCGCGAATTCGAGGAAAACGAAGCCGATTGGCTGTGGCAGATCGATACAGCGCGGCGGGTCCGCGCGATCAGCCCGCGCTTTGCTTATGCGCTGGGCGTTGCGCCCGAAGATATCGATGGCAAGCCGTTTATCCAGCTGATTGCCGGCCCGGCGTGGGAAACCGGGCAGTTCCCGTCGAGCCTCCACGATCTGGCCGAACGGTTGAAGCGCCGCGAGAGCTTTTCCAACCTGCTGGTGCGCGTCAACATCAACAACCAGCAGCGCTGGTGGGAAATTTCGGGCACCCCCAAGCTGACCGACAGCGGTTCCTTCGATGGCTTCCGCGGGGTCGGTTCGGATGTTACCGAACAGCGCGAATCGAGCGAAAAGATCGCGCACATGGCGCGCTTCGATACGCTGACCGGCCTGCCCAACCGCATGATGGTCACCGAAGCGCTGGGCGAAGCCATGCGCTATGCCGATCAATGGCGCACCCGCTGTGCCTTCCTGATGATTGATCTCGACCGGTTCAAGGCGATCAACGATACGCTGGGGCATCTGGTCGGCGATCAGCTACTGGCGCGCGTCTCGGAACGGCTCAAGAGCCTGGTCACCGACAACGAATTGTGCGGCCGTCTGGGCGGCGACGAATTCGCCGTGGTGATCCGCGATGCGTCCGATCACAACCGGGTCATCCGTGTCGCCGAACTGGTGATCGAGCTGCTCTCGCGGCCCTATGAGGTTGATCACCACACGCTGTATATCGGTGCCTCGGTCGGTTCGGCGATCGGCCCGCGCGATGGTACGACTGTGGAAACGCTGATGCGCAATGCCGATCTTGCGCTCTACCGGTCCAAGGAAGAAGGCGGCGGCCAGCACTTTGGCTATGAGCCGGCGCTCCATGCCCTGGCCGAGGAACGCCGCAAGCTGGAGTTTTCACTGCGCCAGGCGCTGGAACGCAACGAATTCGTGCTGCATTACCAGCCGGTCGTCGATGCCAAGGACGAAACGATCGTCAGCTTCGAAGCGCTGCTGCGCTGGAACAGTGCCGACCACGGCCTGGTCAGCCCGGCCAAGTTTATTCCGCTGGCCGAAGATACCCGCCTGATCGTGCCGATCGGCAAATGGGTGCTGCGCGAAGCCTGCCGCGAGGCGACCCGCTGGCCCAATAACGTCAAGGTGGCCGTCAACGCTTCGGGCGAACAGCTGCTTGATCCCGGCTTCGTTGCAACCGTGGTCGAAGCGCTGAGCGATAGCGGGCTGTCGGCGCACCGGCTTGAAATCGAAGTGACCGAGTCAATTTTCGTGCGCGATGCCACCACCGCGCGCAACGCGCTGGAGCAGATCATGGCGCTGGGCTGCGGGATTGCGCTTGACGATTTCGGCACCGGCTATTCCAGCCTGGCCTATATCCGCAACCTGCGCTTCTCGACGATCAAGGTTGATCGCAGCTTCGTCCAAGGGGCGGCCACCGGCGCGCCCGAAAGCCTGGCGATCATCCGCGCCGTGGTTGCAATGGCGGAAAGCCTTGAGATGTCGACCACGGCCGAAGGCGTTGAAACCGAGCACGAGCTTGAAGTGATCCGCCAGCTTGGTTGCCGCAAGATCCAGGGCTATTACTTCGGGCGCCCGATGCCGTCTGCCGAAGCCCGCGCGCTGTTCCAGCACGCCAACCTGAACCGCGCCTCGGCTTAAACCGACACCAGCCCTTTTACCACGCTTTGAAATAGCGCGCGGCCGTCGCTGCCGCCATGCGCGGTTTCGATCATCCGCTCGGGGTGAGGCATCATGCCCAGCACGTTGCCCGCCTGATTCAGGACGCCGGCGATCCGGCGCGCCGATCCGTTGATTTCACCGGCATAGCGGAACGCCACCCGGCCTTCGCTTTCAAGCCGGTCGAGCGTGGCATTATCGGCGAAATAGTTGCCATCATGGTGCGCTACCGGGATCGTGATCTGCTGGCCGGCTTCATAGCCTGCGGTAAACAGGCTCTGGTTGTTTTCGACCGTCAGCGCCACCTCGCGGCAGACGAAATTCATCCCCGCATTGCGCAGCAGCGCGCCGGGCAACAGCCCGCTTTCGGTGAGGACCTGGAAGCCGTTGCACACGCCCAGCACCGGCACCCCGCGCGCCGCCGCATCGATCACCGCCTGCATGATCGGGCTGCGCGCTGCCATGGCGCCCGAACGCAGGTAATCGCCATAGGAAAAGCCGCCGGGCAAGGCGATGAAATCAAGCCGGTCGGGCAAGCTCGCATCGCCGTGCCATACCCGCAGGGTTTCGCCGCCGCAGATCTGCTCGATCGCGACCGCCATGTCGCGGTCGCAGTTCGATCCCGGAAAGGTGATGACCGCGGCGCGGAAGGTCATGCCGCAAGTCTTTCGATGCGGTAGTTTTCGATCACCATGTTGGCCAGCAGCTGCTTGCACATGGTCTCAAGATCGGCGTTGGAAACAGTGTCTTCGACATCGAGTTCGATCATCTTGCCGGCGCGGACATCGTTGACGCCGGTGATGCCAAGCCCTTCGATCGCGTGGTGGATGGCCCGGCCTTGCGGGTCGAGCACCCCGTTCTTGAGGCTGACGAATACGCGGACCTTCATGGGGCAACCTTTCGGTGGTGCTGGAATATGCGCGCGCCTATGCCCGCACAGGCGCTCTGGGGCAAGGGCCAGCGTGGCCCCGCCGCGTCAACTCTCCACCGAATCCATCACATAGCCCAGCGAACGCACCGTACGCAGCGGATCGGGCGCGCCTGCGGCGATCAGCGCCCGGCGCAACCGCCCGACCCAGACGTCGACCGTCCGGTCGTCGATCGCCCCGTCTTCCTTGCCAAGCTGCGCGATCAACGCAGCGCGGCTGAACACCTGATCGCGGTTCTGGATGAAATGCGCCAGCAAGCGGAATTCGTTGGGCCGCATCGTCACCAGAGCGCCACCAACCCGCACCTGATGCGCGGCTGGATCCAGCGTGATCGCGCCATTGGCGAGGCGGTTGGGGCGTGACGGGGAACCGGTGCTGTGCGGGCCTTCGACCCGTTCGATCAGCCGCGCCGCATCGAGCGGACCGGTCAGATAATCATCGGCCCCGGCCTGCAAGGCACGGCGACGAGCTTCGCTGTCGGGTTCGTCGAGCACCATGGTGATGTGCGCGGTGCGGGTCAGCGGGGCTTCGCGCAGGCGGCGGCACATTTCGAGCCCCGACATCGTCTCACCCAGCCAATCGACAAAACCCCACAAGGTGCCCTGAACGGGTTCGCGGGGTGGACCATCGCGCAGCGCCACCAGCCGCCAATCGGGCCGTTGACGGGCAAGGTCACCCATCAGGCGATCGCCGGGTGCGGTAACGAGCAGGGTCAGGTCAGAAGTCATGTCAGGCAGGCCTGGTTTCGCGAATGCGGCAATAATGCGCGCGTCACGTGACGGTTTGATGATGGAAATATGACAGATTGAATTCGCGGTCGCCGCGCCGTGAGATGTCATCAATAGGTCATATGATTGTCACCAAAATCCGCATGAAATGGTGCACCGCAAGGCGTAAGCTGCTGATTGAGGAGCTTGCCAATGCCTAGGTGGTTGCGAACATTGCTGCTTTGCGCGCTCGCGCTGGTTGCCGCGCCGGCGCTGGCCGACAAGCTGGTGTTCGATCACCGCCTGGTCTCTGCGCTCAAGGCGGTGCTCGACGCGGGCGACCCCGCGATGATTTCGTACGACGACCGTAATCCCCGCAACGTAGTCGACGTGATCGCCGTGCGCGGCAAATCGGCACAGGATTGGCAAGAAGCGCTGATCATTATTGCGCGAATGCCCGATCGCAGGATTGCCACCGCCGCCGATTGGGTAGCGCAATTGCAGCGCGATGCGGCGAAGAAGTGTCCCGCCAAGTTCACCGTGCTGGCGCAGGATGCCAATTCGGTCACCTTTGAACGCCGCTCCACCGGTTGCCCGTCCGGCTATCCGCCAGTCGCTTTGTACCGGGTGGTGGCAGGCAAGCCGTCGTTGTTCCTGCTGGCGGCCATGACCAAGACCGATTTCAGCCCGGCTGCGCGCAGCGAATGGCTGGCGATGATGGCTTCGACGCACCTCGAATAACCCGGCGCAGCGGCACCGCTGTCACAAAGCGGTCGTGATACTGTCGGCAATCCTACGCACGAGCGACACACACCCAGCCTAGTCGGATGGCGAGGGTGGCCGGGGGGCGATTCGCCGCAAGGGCGATCCCAGCCCGGCCTTTCACTCGATCGCAAAACGCTAACTGTTTTCAGGGAAAACCAGATGATCCGCATTTCTGCCCGCTCGTCCGCCTCGCTTGCCGTTATGGCTATCGCGCTGGGCCATGCCGCATCGGCGCTCGCCGCCGTTACCGTGACCGATGAGGGTGTCACTGTCGATGGTGCAAGTGCTGCCCCTGACGCCCCGCAAACCACCGACGCCAGCGATGCCTCGCCCGAAAACGCCGGCAATACCAGCGGCGATATCGGGCTGACCGACATCGTCGTCACCGCGACCAAGCGTGAAACCAACCTGCAGCGCACCCCGATCTCGATTTCGGTGATCGGCGGCGAAGACATCAAGCAGCGCCACGTGCAGAGCCTGCTTGATCTTGGCGATGGCTCAATCCCGTCACTACGCGTCGCGACCTACGAATCGCGGCAGACCGCGCTGACCGTCGGCATCCGCGGCATCGTGCCCGGCGATGCCAACCAGCCCGCGCGCGAACCGGGCGTGGGCGTCTATATTGATGGCATCTATCTGGCGCGCCAGCACGGCCTGAACGCCGCGCTGTTCGAAGTCGAACGGATCGAAGTGCTTAAGGGGCCGCAAGGCACCCTGTTCGGGCGCAACACCGAAGGCGGCGCGGTCAGCCTGATCAGCAAGGCACCCACCGGCGAATTCGGCGGCCGCATGAAAGCGGGTTTCGGCAACTATGGCAGCTACAATGCCGGCCTGCACCTCAACTTGCCCGAAGTGGCTGGTGTTTCGTTTAAGCTGGACGGCGTAATCAGCCACCAGAACCCGACGGTGCGCAACCCGCTTGAAGGGCAGACCGGGTGGAACCAGTACCACCGTTTTGGCGGGCGCATCTCCGCACGCTGGAAGCCGAGCGACACCTTCACTGCTGACTTCGCCTATGACACCAGCCGCGACGAGAACACGCCGTTCTATAGCCAGCTGCTCAATTTCAACCCGGATGGCTATCCGGTGGCAACGCTGGCCGAAATTCAGGCTAATTCGAATCAGCTGCCGCCGGGCAAGATCGCGCCGCTTCCGGGTATGGTTGTGGTCACCGGTCAGCGCATGGACATCGCCGATATTGGCGTTCCGCAAAATACCAGCCTTGGCAAAACCAAGGGCTTTTCCAGCAACCTGCGCTTGAAGGTGGGCGACGGGATCGAACTGCGCGCAATTACGGCGTGGCGCACGGTCGATTCGGAACAGTGGGACAATTCGGGCGGCGCGCACCGCAGCCCGTCGTTCCTGCCCAGCCAGTCGTTCAGCCGCTACTCGCTCTCGTTCCTCGATGCGCGCCAGTTCAGCCAGGAATTGCAGGCGGTGGGCAGCCTGGGCAGCGTCGATTACGTGGTCGGGCTCTACTATTTCAACGAGCGGGCCGAAGAAGTGGCGGCAAATCCCAACACCAACCAGTGGAATTCCACCGGCACCAACTACATCATCCGCGATGCGATGACCTGGCAGCGTTCGGCGCTGTCGATCTCGCGCGCCAGCTTTGCCAATTCGAAAAGCTATGCCGCCTTTGGCCAGATGACCTGGACCCCGGGCGGGATGCAAAACCTCCACATCACACTGGGCGGGCGCTACACCCGCGACAAGAAGAGCGGCGATCTCTACAAGCTCAACAACGTAGCTTCAACGTTCCCGTTCACGTTTTCGTACAACCGGTTCGATCCGCTGGCGATTGTAGCCTGGGACGCAGCTGACGGGATTAATGTCTACGCCAAGTACTCAACCGGCTACCGCGCGGGCGGAGCGAGCTCGCGCTCGGCAATCTACCGCACCTTTGGTCCGGAATCGGTGCGGGCCTACGAAGTCGGTTTCAAGACCGAGTTCTTGGATCGCCGGGTGCGCTTCAACGTCGCCGGATACATCATGAATCGCTATGACAGCCAGTTCGATTTCGATTTTTATCTCATCCAAACCAACGGCACTGTTCGCCACACACTTGATACCGTGAATGCAGCCGGGGTGACCAAGATCCGCGGGATCGAGGCCGACCTGACTGTGCGCCCGACTGACACCCTGTCGTTCGGGGTGTCATATGCCTATACCTACTGGAAGGTGCCACCAACACCGAACCCGCTGGTGGTCGGCAACCCGCTGCAACCGCTGTTCCTGGTCTACACGCCGCCGCATGCGCTGTCGGGCAATCTTGACTATGCACAGCCGCTGAGCGGATCCAGCAACATGGCGCTGAAGCTGCATGTCGATGCCAACTATTCGGCCCCGCATTACAGCTTCGATAACGAGCCGGTGCTGGTGGATAAGAGCTTTCTGGTAAATGCGCGGCTGTCGATCGCGGATATCCCGATGGCCGATGGCGGGCAGACGCTGACGGTTGCGCTGTGGTCGCGCAACCTGCTCAATGAACAGCACATCTATCGCCGTTCGAACGCCAACCGCGTCCCGATCGACGGCAACTTCCGCACTGTCGTGGGCGACTACGCCAACTTCAACGCGCCGCGTACCTTCGGGATCGAAGCTATCCTGAGCTTCTGATCGCTGGATGTCTCCCACCCTTGCGGGGCGAACCGGAGGGCCGGTTCGCCCCGCATTTTGTGCGCTACTTCGCGGCGGGCGGATCGACGCCTTCGGGCAGCACCAGCACTTCGACGCCGCCCCCCGGGGTCAAATATTGCCGCGCCAGCAGCTGAAGGTCCTTGGTGGTGATCGCCTCGATCCGCGCGCGGGCTTTCATGTAGCGTTCGATCCGGTCGGGCTGGGTCTGCGCGCGGTCGACCAGCACCAGCCAGCCGCCATTGGTCTTGAGCATGTTGTCAAAGCTTTCGAGCAGCGGAGCCTTGGCGCGTTGCAGCACATCGGCGCTGACCGGTTCGGCAATCAGGCGGCCGATCGTGCCGGCGATCGCGCTGCGGGTGGCGGCCACGTCCTTTACATCGACGGAGGCTGAAACCAGGAAGGTGCCGTATCCGCGCCAGGTGCGCGAGGTGTTGCTGGATGCGCCCGGGCCATAGGTCTTGCCCAGCCGTTCGCGCAGTTCCTCGGTCATTTCGATCTGGACCACGCGCTGGAGCAGCGCCAGGCTAATATCGGCCACCGGGTCCTCGCCGTCGCGGGTCGGCCAGCTGATCGTCAGCAGCGCCTGATCCTTGGCCCCGGTGTGGCGCAGCACGCGCGGCGCGCGGTTGGCGGTGAAGGGGTGGTCGCGGTTGTCGGCATAGGCGCGGAAGGTCTGCTCGCGCTGCGGAAGCGCTCCGAAAGTACGGCCAACCGCGGCGATCACCGCGTCCTCATCGACATCGCCGACCACCCCAATCTCGATTGCGCCATTGGCGAGCCGGTCCCCGACATCGGCCTTGAGCCTGGCGAAATCGAGTTTGCGCCAATCTTCGACGCCGCCCAGCGAATAGCGCGGATCGTTGTCTGACAGGATCCCGCCAAGATCGGCCCCCAGCGCTGCGCCGGGGGTGGCGCGCAGCGCGGCGAAGAAGTTGTTGATCGACTGGCGGAACAGCACTTCGCCTTCGGGGCGATAGCCCGGATCGCTGACTTGCGCGGCAAGGTACTGGAATTCGAGGTCCAGATCCTGCGGGGTGGTTTGGGCGCGTGCCAAGAAAGTCTCGTCGTCAGGGCTGAAGCTGGCTGAAACGGTGCGGCCGGCAAACAGGCTGTCAAGCTCGTCCTTGCTGTGCTTGCCCAGCCCGCCCAGATTGAGCACGCCCAGCATCCGCGTGGCGAGCGGATTGTCACGCGTGTTGAGCAGGTTGCCGCCATCGATCGAGACCTGCACCAGCACCCGGTCCTGATCGAGATCGGTGCGCTTGATGTTGAGCATCACGCCGTTGGCAAAGCGTATCTGGCGGATCCCCAGTGCCGGATCGCGGACATCGCTGACCACTTTTCCGGCCGGGCCGAAATCGCTGTAGCCGAAGCTGGCCGCCGCTCGGCGTTCGGGCGGGGCGATCGTGGTCCGCTGGGCCTCGCCCCAGGCCGCGCGCAGCCCTGCTTCGCCGTCCAGCGGCGGGGTGCGGCCCTGAAAGCGGATCAGTGGATTGTCCAGCGGGACAGCTTCGCGCTTCATCGCGGCGAGCACGGCATCGGGGGAAATCTTCGGCACGAACAGGTCAAAGCGCCGGGCAGCTTCATCGGGCGCGAGCGGAACCACGCCGTCGTTCACCAGATCGACCGCTGCGTCATAAAGCTGATTGTTGCTGCGGGTCGAGCGGCCATCGGCAGCCTTGCGGAAATCGCCGCGCAGGATCGCGACCTGTTCGGCCACTTCCTCGGGCGTGAAGCCATAAGTCAGCGCGGCGCGGTATTCGGTGCCCGCCGCGATCAGCCCGGGGTGCCACTGGCCGTCAACCGTATCGATCCGAAGTTCGGTCTCGCGCCCTTCGCGAAACAGCGCGTCGGTGCCAAATCCGGCGGCGCGGAACGGCGGGTTTGCCTGCCGCGCCAGCCGCACCAGACGGCGGTTGATGATCGCATAGCCGATCTGGCGCAGCACGTTCTCCTCGCGCAGGGCCAGCGTATCGGGCTCGTCCAGCCATTTGCCGTTGCGCGTCACCGTCACCCGTTCAGACAGCGCCGGATCGATATAGATATCGGTCTTGCCCTTGTAGCGGGGGTCAACCGGGCCAGTCTTGGGCTGGGCCATCACCGGGGCGGTGCGCCAATCGCCAAACCGCGCCTTGATATTGGCTTCGACCAGATCGGGATCGAAATCGCCGATCACGAACAGCGTCACGTGGCCGGGCACATATTCGCGCCGCCAGAACGCCTTCAGCCCTTCGGCGCTGGCCGCTTCCAGCGAGGCATGGGTGCCGATCGGCAGGCGCTGCGAAACGCGTGATTGGGGCAATACGAATTCGATATTGTCGACCAGCGCCTTGAGGCCAAAGGTGTTGCGGTCGCGCATTTCCGACAGCACGACGCCGCGCTCGCGTTCGACCGCAGCGGGCGCGAAAGTCAGTTCGCCGGCGGTTTCGCGCATCAGCATCAGCGCGGTATCGAGCAGCTTCACGTCACCGCGCGGCAGATCGAGCGTGTAGGTGGTGTACTGGTATCCGGTCGAGGCATTGGTATCCGCGCCGAACGCCAGCCCCTCGCGTTCGAGCAGCTTGACCATCTCGCCTTCGGGGACCTTGGCCGATCCGTTGAAGGCCATGTGCTCGACGAAGTGGGCATAGCCGCGCTCGCCGTCGCTCTCGTCGATTGACCCGGCCTTGACCTGCATCCGCACCAGCGCGGTGCCCTTGGGCGTGGCATTGGGGCGGATCACATAGCGCATGCCATTGGGCAGCGTGCCAAAGCGCCAGCCCGGTTCGAGCGGGACGTCGCTGGTCTCGAAGGCCCAGGCCGGCGGGGCCTCGCCGGTGCTGGCAATGCGGGCCTGCTGCGGAGCGCAGGCAGCCAGGGCAAAAGTGGAAATCGAAAGGACGAACAGCAGTTTGCAAGGCTTCATGCCCGGTTAGGTGCCGGATCGCCGCGCCGCTGGCAAGCTATCCCGCGAAGCCGCCGGAATCGAGGAACGACTGCTCCTGCGGCGTGGTCACGCGGCCCAAGGCGGCATTGCGGTGCGGGAAGCGGCCAAAGCGGGCGATGATATCGCGGTGCAGCGTTGCCCAATTGGAAAAGGTGCTGCCGCTGGCCGCATCAAGCGCCCCACACAGCGTCATGCAACGATCCTGATCGGCCAGATCCTCGCTGTGTTCGAACGGCAGGTAATAGAACACCCGCAGCGCTGCCGGGGCCAAGGTATCATGCCCGGCGTCCAGCGCGCGTTCGGCAAGGCTCTTCGCCAGCGGATCGGTGGCCCAGGAATGCGCCGAGCCGCGAAACAGATTGCGCGGGAACTGGTCGAGCAGGAGCAGGAGCGCCAGGCTGCCCTCCCAGCTTTCCATCCAGGCGTCCAGCGCGCCACGGGCAGCGGCGTGGTGCAGGCTTTCAAACCGGTCATGGATCGCCGCGTCGAAGGCAGCGTCATGGGCAAACCACTTGGCCGGACCCGCTTCCTGCCAGAAGCTGATTACAGCGCCTGCGCTGCCCATGGCGGACCCTACTTGCCGCGCAGCTTGCGGTGGGCCGAAAGATCCAGCACTTCGCTTGGCCCGTTGTCGGAATCGAGCAGCCCCAGCCGCCGCGCGACTTCCTGATAGGCCTCTTCCTCGCCGCCCAGATCGCGGCGGAAGCGGTCTTTGTCGAGCTTTTCGCCGGTGGTCATGTCCCACAACCGGCAGCCATCGGGGCTGATCTCGTCGGCCAGGATGATGCGGTTGTAATCGCCGTCCCACAACCGTCCGAATTCCAGCTTGAAATCGATCAGCCGGATGTTGACCGCGGCGAACATCCCGCTGAGGAAGTCGTTGATCCGGATCGCCATGCTGGAAATGTCCTGCATTTCCTCATTGGTGGCCCAGCCGAAACAGGCGATTTCTTCTTCGGAAATCAGCGGATCGCCCAGCGCGTCATCCTTGAAGCAATACTGGATCAAGGTGTGCGGCAGCGGCTCGCCCTCAGGAATGCCCAGCCGCTTGCTCAGCGATCCCGCCGCAACATTGCGCACCAGCACCTCGATCGGGACGATTTCGACCTGCCGCACCAATTGCTCGCGCATGTTAAGCCGCTTGATGAAATGGGTCGGGATGCCGATGTGGCTCAGCCGCGTGAACACATACTCGCTGATGCGGTTGTTGATCACGCCCTTGCCCTGGATCGTGCCCTTTTTCTGGGCATTGAAGGCGGTGGCATCATCCTTGAAATACTGGATGATCGTGCCCGGTTCGGGACCCTCATAGAGGATCTTGGCCTTGCCTTCGTAAATCTGGCGGCGACGCGACATGGAGGCGTTCCTTGGTCTGAAAATGCAGCGGCCCCGGTCTGGGCGAGTCGGCAAAGACACGCGCACCGGGGCGGGAGCTTGGCCCTACCCGGTTTCGCCCATTGGCGCAATGCGGCGCGGAAATGCGGCCCGTCCCGCGCCGGGAGCGGCTCAAGCGATCACAGCCCCTGCGTGATGAACACCCGGTAGTCGGCGCCGGCAAAGCGGTGCGCGCGGGCGGTCTGGTAGGCGTCGGACTGGTACCAGGCGCGGGCTTCTTCGATCGTGGGGAATTCCACGATCACACTGCCCAGCGCTTCGGGCCCTTCGAGCGTTTCGATCGCGCCGTAATAGGCCAGCGGCTTGGCGGTATGCCCGCCCAGCGACGGCCCGGCGGCGGCGCTGTAGGTGGCCATCGCGGCGGCGTCGTGCTCGCGTTCCTTGATGAAGACGATGTAGGCAGGCATGGGCAGGTTCCTTTGGTTGAGATTGGGGCCGGACGCGCGAGCATTTGGTTTGCCAAGGCCAAAGGGCAACGGCAAGTGCCTCGCCATCACCATACTGTGTTTTCGAAGTCACAGCCTTCGCCGATCTTCGCGCGCGGGTCCATGACGATTGACGAGCGGCAAGCTTGCGTTACATCATGGCGCACTTGCTCGGTACGAAGCAAGATTCAGGGAGAGGCAGGAGCGCCGCAAAGGGGGGCGTCTGACCTTTTCCCACACGGGCAACATTTTGTGGTTAGAGGAGTTTTTAGATGGCACAGATCAGGCAGATCAGCCTTGCATCGGTAATTGCAATCGCAATCGGCAGCATTTCCGCCCCCGCATTCGCGCAGGATACGGCTGCAACGGAAGAAGAAGATACCGCCAAGGACATCGTCGTTACCGGCTCGCTGATCCGCGGGTCGAGCGAGCAGGCGTCAGCCCCGATTGACGTGATCGGATCGGAAGAGCTGGCCCGCCAGGGCAGTCCCTCGGCGATCGACCTGCTCAAGAACCTGCCCACCTCGAACGGGGTGATCGGCGATGCCAACCAGTTCGATGCGCGTGCGCAGGGCAACGAAGGGGTGGCCTCGGTCAACCTGCGTGGGCTTGGTCCGCAGCGTACCCTGGTGCTGCTCAACGGCCGCCGCATCGTCGCCTCGGGCGGCAGCGGCATTCCCATCGTCGATATCAACCTGATCCCCTCGGCCGCGATCGGGCGGATCGAAGTGCTGAAAGACGGCGCCGCCGCAACCTATGGTTCGGATGCAATCGCCGGGGTGGTCAACTTCATCACCCGCACCAATCAGGATGGCCTGAAAGCCTCGTTCGACTATCGCTACATTCGCGGATCGAAGGGCGATTACGGCGGCGCGCTGAGCTTTGGCCACACGGGCGAAAACTGGCGCTTCCTGGTTTCGGGCGGCTATCAGCATCGCTCCGAACTGCAGACGCTTGACCGCGATTTCGTGATCCAGCCTTACCCGAACAATCCGCAGGGCGGATATACCGGCGGCGGCAATCCCGGCAACTTCGATTTCAGCGGGGCCAGCAACGGTCTCAGCTTCACCGCAGA
Source organism: Novosphingobium sp. (assembly GCF_031417815.1). Classification (GTDB taxonomy): domain Bacteria; phylum Pseudomonadota; class Alphaproteobacteria; order Sphingomonadales; family Sphingomonadaceae; genus Novosphingobium. Next base: position 66,525 of record NZ_JANOWI010000023.1, read on the forward strand.
CCAGGGCTGCACTCCGCTGGGCGGCTTCCGCAGCTTGCCCGGATCGACCACGGATCGCTGCTTCAACCAGTACGGCCTGTTCGGCAACCTGGTCGAACCCGAAAACCGCTTCCAGTTCTTCGTCGATACCGAATTTGACCTCGCCGACGGGGTAACGCTGCGGATGACCGGGCTGTGGGGCCATTCGGAAACCCGCATCACAACATCGCCGAGCTATCTGCCGACGCTGCCGCCTTCGTCAAACGCGGCCTTTGGCGGGGCCGGCCTGTTCGTGATCCCGGGCTACACCCCGGCGTTGCAGGACTATTGCGCCACCTATGGCGCGGCGGCCAACTGCCTCGTCACGGCCGGCGTGCTGCAATCGGCGGTGGCCTTCCCGGTGCTGTTCCGCCCGGTGCTGCTGGGCGGCAACCCGCTTAACAGCGGGCGCAAGAGCTCGACCAGCCCGCGCGTCTCGGACCAGCTGATGTTCAACGCCGATCTGGAGTTTGAACTGAGCGCCGATATCGATCTGCGGATGAGCTTCACGCACAGCGAATATGATCGGGATTTCGGTGGCACCGATACCTTCGGCGATCTGTTCCAGAACGCGCTGGCCGGGTTCGGCGGGCCGAATTGCGCCTATTCGTCGACCGCATCGCGCGTCGGGCTGACCCCGCTGCAGCTGGCCGGGCTGGCCGGGACCAACGGCTGCCAATACTGGAACCCGTTCTCCACCGCGGTCCAGGCCAACGCTGCCACCGGGGCGGTCAACCCGCTCTATGCCGGCTCGCGTCCCACCGGCAGCTTCTCGACCGTGCCGGGGGCCGGCCTGATCAACGATCCGGCGACGTTCGACTGGTTCTTCCAGGATACCTTCACCCAGGCCTTCACCCGCCAGACGGTGGCCGAAGCGGTCATTTCTGGCCAAAGCGGGATCAGCCTGCCGGGCGGGAATGTCGGCTTTGCGCTGGGCGTGCAGTACCGCAAGGACAACTATCGCCGGGCCTACAGCGAAGTCGGCAACCTGGCGTTCTACCCGTGCCCGGGTACACCGCTCAACCCGGCGGCCACCTGCACCCAGCAGACCGGTTCGCTCGGCTTCCTCGGGACCAACCGCAACGGACAGAGCAATAGCGATGTCTGGGCGACTTTTGCCGAATTGCAGCTGCCGATCACCGATGCTTTCAACGTGCAGGCTTCGGCCCGCTATGAAAACTACGGCGGTTCGGTGGGATCGACTTTCGATCCGCAAATTCGTGCCAAGTTGCAGGTTACCCCGTGGCTGGCGGTGCGCGGCGGCGGGGGCACCACGTTCCGCGGTCCGCCTTCGCAGAGTCTGGCCGGCAACCTGACCTCGCTGCAGATCATCGGCAGCTCGTTCCGGGCGATCGACATCAACGGCAACCCCAACCTGACGCCCGAAACCGCCACCACCTATAATGCCGGGATGCTGATCAACACCGGTCCGTTCAAGGCCAGTGTCGATTACTTCAAATATGACTTCAAGGGCCCGATCGAAGGTGAGCCGGTACAAGGCATCGTCAGTGCAATGTTCGCGCCTGGGAATTGCGGCAGCCCGGCTTATGCGGCGCTGCAATCGCGCTTCACGTTTACCGGTGCCGGTTGCGGCGTCGGCAATGTGCAGCGCCTGCGCACCCAGATCATCAACTCGGCCAACGTCTCCACTTCGGGGATCGATTTCCAGGCCAGCTATGAATTGGGCGTGGGTTCGGGCTCGGTGACGCTGGGCACCGCCGGCACTTACATCATCGACTACAAGACCGATTCGGTGACGGTGGAAGGCATCGTGGTGCAACCGGCGTTCGACGGGGTTGGCCTGCTCAACTATCAGACCACCGCCTATCCGTTGCCGCAGTGGAAGGGCAATGCCTATCTCCAGGGCGATTTCGGCGTGCACCAGCTGCGTTTGCAGGTGAACTACCTCGATGGCTACACCGACCAGCGCGGTGCCGCGATCTTTGGTCCCAACAATGGTGCGCTGGCGGGGGCCTCGGTTACCACCGGCAAGCAGATCGGCAGCTTCACCACGATCGACGCGACCTATCGCATCAGGCTCAACACCGGGACGATCATCGCCATTTCGGCGCTGAACATCCTTGATACCGATCCGCCGTTCGCGCGGCTTGACCAGAACTACGATCCGTTTACCGCCAGCCCGCTGGGCCTGACGGTCAAGGTCGGGATCAGCCAGGACTTCTGATCGGTTTGAACGAATGAGGAAGGGGGCGCCGGTTGATCCCGGCGCCCCTTTTCGCACGCAATCCGCAAGCCACGAATGAAGCGATCACAAATCGTGATGGCATGCCTTGCGCGTTGCTGCAGGGCGCGCTTCGGGTTAATCGGCGTTGCCTGACTGGAGGATTGCATGGACCGTACCGACGCTATTGCCCTGCTAACCCGCTACTACGCCGCCTTTAACGCTGGCGACTGGCAGGGGATGCTAGGATGCCTGAGCGACGACGTGGCGCATGATATCAACCAGGGCGAAACCCAGCACGGCAAGGAAACCTTCGCCAGGTTCCTGGCCCACATGGAGCGCTGTTACCACGAGCAGCTGGGTGGCATCGTGCTGATGGCGAGCGAGGATGGCACCCGCGGGGCGGCCGAATTCGTGGTCCACGGCGCATACCTGGTCACTGACGAAGGCCTGCCCGAAGCTGATGGGCAGACGTATCATTTGCCCGCCGGCGCGTTTTTCGCCTTCGCGGATGGCAAGATCGAGCGGGTGACAGTCTACTACAATCTGGCCGACTGGTGCGCGCAGGTCGGCGCTTGAGCGTTGCGGTCAGACCGCTGACCGGCGCCGAATTGCACGGCGCGCTTGGCGATCTTGCCACGCTGCGGATCACGGTCTTCGCCGCCTACCCCTATCTCTACGATGGCGACGCCGCTTACGAGGCTGATTATCTGCAGGAATTTGTCGCCGCGCCTGATGCGGTGCTGGTTGCCGCGTTCGCTGGCGCGCGGATCGTTGGCGCGGCCACCGCCAGCCCGATGGCGGCGCAGAAAGCCGAATTCCGCGCGCCGTTCGAACAGCGCGGGTTCGATACCGCCCGCCTGTTCTATTTCGGCGAAAGCGTGCTGCTGCCCGAATACCGCGGGCAGGGTGTAGGCCATGCCTTTTTCGACCACCGCGAGGCGCAAGCGGCGCGTGCAGGCGCAACTGCTGCCACCTTTGCCGCGGTCATCCGGCCTGACGATCATCCCGCGCGGCCATCCGGCTATGTCCCGCTTGATGCCTTCTGGATCAGGCGCGGTTACGCCCCGATTGATGGCTTTGTTACCGAGCTTGGCTGGAAAGAGCACGGCGAAGCAGAGGAAAGTCTGAAGCCAATGCAATACTGGATGCGTCGGCTGTGAAGAGTTCCCCTCCCGCTTGCGGGAGGGGTAAGGGGTGGGCCAGTCTTGAGCGCCGCGCTACACCCGCGTGACCCACCCCCGGCCCCTCCCGCAAGCGGGAGGGGGGAAAGTAGAACTGAGTGACCCGCTTCACCATTGCCGCCGCGCAATATCCGATCGCGCAACTCGAAAGCTGGCAGGCCTATGCCGCCAAGCTTGAAACCTGGGTCGCGGCAGCGGCTGTGGGCGGGGCAGCGCTGGCGGTGTTCCCTGAATATGGCGCGATGGAACTGGCTGCGCTCGATCCGGCGACGATGGGCGATCTGGCGGGATCGCTGGCCAGCGTGGCGGCGCTGGGCGACCGGGTCGATGCGCTGCACGCCGATCTGGCTGCACGCCATGGGCTGCACATTCTTGGCGCCAGCATTCCGGCCAGGATCGAAGACCGCTTCGTCAACCGTGCGCGGCTGTTCACACCGACCGGCAAGGTGGGCGTGCAGGACAAGCTGGTGATGACCCGGTTTGAACGCGAGGAATGGCATGTCAGCGCCTCCGCGCCGTTGCGACTGTTTGAGACATCGCTTGGCAAGATCGGCATAAATATCTGCTACGACGGTGAATTTCCGTTGCTCGCCCGCGCGCAAGTGGAAGCCGGGATGGAACTGTTGCTGGTGCCCAGCTGCACCGATACGCTGCACGGCTACTGGCGCGTGCGGCTTGGCGCGCAGGCCCGCGCGCTGGAAGGGCAATGCTATGCCGTGCAGGCGCCCACCGTTGGTGAAGCAGCCTGGTCGCCAGCAGTCGATGTCAATCGCGGCGCGGCGGGGGTCTATGGCCCGCCCGACACGGGCATGCCCGCAGACGGGGTGGTCGCGCTGGGCGAAGTGGATGCGGCGCAATGGCTGTTTGCCGAAATCGACCTTGCCAAGGTTGCCGCGCTGCGTGCGACAGGCGGTGTGCTCAATGCGCGGCACTGGGCCGAGCAACCTGGCGCGGGCCGGTTGCCGCCGGTCGAAGTTGTGGACTTGCGCTAAGAGCTTGGGCAAGCAGCGGCGATGATCACGCGTTTCGCATTCGCCGCGCTGCTGCTGCTGGCCCAGCCCGCGCTGGCCCAGTCGATTGTCGATGGCCCGCGCGCCAGGCCGGTTGCGGCACAGGATGGCACGACGCAGCGCGCGGTCGAGGCGGTGCTCGCCGAAGCGCCAAAGGGGACCCGATTTGGCCTGCTGGTGGTCGATCTGCAGGGCCGTGTGATCGTCTCGGTCAATCCTGATATGCGCTTCGTGCCGGCGTCAAATACCAAGCTGTTCACCACGGCTGCAGCACTGGCGCTCCTGCCCCGCGCCGAGTGGCCCGATGCCGAAGGCGGGGCCCAGGTGTTCCTGATGCCGGGCACCACGGGCAAGCCCAAGGATGTGGTGCTCTATGGCCGGGGCGATGCCCGCCTGTCGAGCGCGGCAGACTGCAAGGTCGATTGCCTCGCCGTGCTGGCCGATGCGGTGGCCGCCAAAACCCGTGTGGTCGGCGATGTGATCGGCGACGACAGCTATTTTCCCGACCAGCGCTGGAGCGCGGGGATGAGCTGGAACAACATCGGCGATTACAATGCCACGGCGGCGTCCGCGCTGTCGCTTGATGCCAACGAGCTGCCGGTCCGGGTTATCGCCGATCCGGCCGGCGGCCCGCCGCTGATCGCTGCGCCGCCTTACCTGATCGTGCGCAACGAAGCGCTGACGGTTAACGCTGGCGCGCCAACCACGCTGCAGCTTGAACACCGCGTCAATTCGCGCGAGTTCCGGCTTTACGGCACGATTGCGGTGGGCGCACCGGAATGGCGCGCGCGGGTGGGGATTGACGATCCGGCTGATTATGCCGCCACGGTCTTTGCCCGGATGCTGCGGGAACGCGGCGTCAAGGTGCTGGGCACGGTGCAGGTGCGCCACCAACCGGTGATGGGCAAGGACCTGCAACCGGCGGTGGCCGCAGGGCAAGCCGTTGCCGTGGCCGAATGGGGCGCACCGATCGCCGCTGTGACACCGCCGCCGCTGGCCGAACTGATCCCGCTGATCAACAAGCCCAGCCAGAACCACCATGCCGAACTGTTGCTGCGCCGGATCGGCCGGGTGAACGGGGGCAGCGGATCGGTCGAGGACGGACTGGCCGCCGAACGCGCGCTGTTCATCCGCGCCGGGGTGCCCGCCGAAGGGTTCGATCTGTTCGACGGTTCGGGCATGTCCAGCTACAACCGGGCCAGTCCGCGCGCGATGATCGCGTTGCTGCGCTGGGGTATCCGTCAGCCGTGGGGCACGGCATGGCTGGCCTCGTTCCCGGTGGCGGGGCGCGACGGCACCTTGACGAAGCGCTTTGCCGGCACGCCGCTCGAAGGGCGGATCCAGGCCAAGACCGGCACGCTCAACGCCACCAATGCGCTGTCGGGCACCATGACCACGGCCAGCGGGCGCAGGCTGTTTTTCGCTTTTTTCGCCAATGACGTGCCCGATGGTGCCAGCGCGGTGCCGATCATGGAAAAGGTGCTGGAAGTGGTGGCCGCGGCCAATTGAGCGCCAAGACACTGCGGCGCTTGCGGCAGCGGCTTAAGTATTGCCTGCAAGGCAAACATTCACTGTCGCTTCACCGAGGCGGGCTAAGGGTCACGCTGTCCGGGGATTGCATTGGGCTGGGTCGATATGGAAGCTGCACCGATATTCGAAGGCAATGGCGGCCGCCGGGCCGATCGCATCGGCTATCAGGCAAGCGTCCAGTTCCGCGCCGGCAATCGCCGCGCCGAAGTTCGCATCAGCGACATTTCGCGCCTTGGCGCGCGCGTTTCGGGCGTTTTCCTGGTCCACAAGGATGACCGCTTCTTCATCAAGCTGGGCAATCTCGAAGCGATCGAAGCCCGCGTGGCGTGGATCACCGATTTCCAGTTCGGTTGTGAATTTGTCCGGCCATTGAACCAATCGATCCTGCAAGCGATTACCGACGGAAGAATCTGAGTCCGCACATTGCGGCGCGGCTTGCCACAGTCCATATCACGGCGATGCAACCCGGAGTGGCTGATCAGCGTTCATCAAGCGGCGCACATGCAGAGCGCCCGCAGCCGGCCACCATGCGCCTGTGGCGCCGCGCGTTCGATCGTCTTCTGGGCCGTTTCGATGCCGGGATTGCCGCTGGCAGCGTTGATGTAACCCTGCCCGATGGTACGCGGCGGCGGCTTGGCGGGCGGGCCCCGGGGCTGACCGGCGAAATGGTCTTCCACAGCTGGATCGTGCCGCTGCGCGGGGCCACCGGCGGCTCAAGCGGATTTTATCGCAGCTGGGAAGCGGGGGAGTGGGACAGCCCCGATCTGGCCGCGCTGCTGGGCGTGTTTGCCGCCAATGCCGCAGCCTATGGCACCCTGATCCGGGCTCGCGGTCCGTGGCGGCTGGCGGGCCGGGTCTTCCATTGGTTGCACCGCAACACCCGCGCCGGAGCCGCGCGCAACATTCATGCGCACTACGATCTGGGCAACGATTTCTATGCCGCCTGGCTCGATGCAGACATGGTCTATTCAAGCGCCCGGTTCGATTGCGGCGCGCGCGATCTGGCCGCGGCGCAGCAGCACAAGCTGGATACGATCGCGCGGCGCGTGGCCGGCGCGCGCAGCGTGCTCGAGATCGGCTGCGGCTGGGGAGGGCTGGCGCAGCGTCTGGCGGACAGCGGCTTGGCGGTAACCGCGATCAGCCTGTCGGAGGCGCAGCTGGCTTGGGCCCGGGCGCACCGCTCCGCTGCGATCGATTTTCGCAAGGAAGATTATCGTGACACCCATGGCCAGTTCGATGCCATCGTCAGCGTCGAAATGGTCGAAGCGGTGGGGCAGGAATACTGGGACAACTTTTTCGCCTGCCTGGCGCGCAACCTGAAGCCCGGCGGGCGCGCCGCGATCCAGTACATTGCGATGCGTGATGACCTGTTCGAAGCCTATGCCAAGGGTGCCGATTTCATTCAGACCTACGTCTTTCCGGGCGGAATGCTGGTCAGCGAAACGGCGTTCAAGCGGCTCTCCGCCGCGCACGGCCTTGGCTGGACCGATCACGCAGAATTTTCGCTCGACTATGCCGAAACGCTGCGGATCTGGCGTGAACGGTTCGATGCTGCGGTGGCGGAAGGGCGCCTGACGGCGGGTTATGATGCGCGCTTCATCCGGCTGTGGCGCTACTATCTGTCCTATTGCGAGGCAGGGTTCCGCGCTGGCCTGATTACGGTGGCGCAGGTCACGCTGGTCAGGCGCTGAAGCGAGGGTGTCCCACCCGGGGCACGGCAGCATCCGCGCATTTGGGGGGTAGGGACACGGGTAGGCAAGGCCACCCGCGCCCCGGATGAGACAAACGGATCAGCAAATATTGCGGAATGACGGAGAGGTCTGGTACCGCGCCAGCACGTTGTCGTGGACGATCGGCGAAAGCAGCTTGTCGAACGCGCAGCCGACCAGGCTGTTGTCCCACCAGATCACTTCGCTTTGCAGCGCTTCCATGCCGGGCAGCGTCAGCCAGCAGATCGCGCCGGGCTGCAGGCGGTTGATCGCCGCGCCGCAAAAGCCGCTCAGCGATAGATCGTGGATCACGGTCTGGAAGCCGCGGCCGCCCGACACGCGCAGCGTCGCCGGGATCGAGACGCGGGTGCGCGGGGCGCTGCGATCTTCCTGCGCCGCCGAAAAATACGGGTCTTTCGTCGCTACCAGGTAGTTGCTCATGACCGGGCCCTCTGTTCAAACCTTGCCGGTTCCCTTTCCGGCAGGCTTTGCAGAGTATCGCTGAGCGCGGTTTCGCAGGCGTTACGTGGAAAGGTTAACCCGTTCGCGGTGCGGACTGGCAAACTGTTCACCAAGAAGCGCCAGCACGCGTTCAGCCACGGCTTCGGGCGGCTTGACGCTGGCGGGATCTTCGCCGGGATAGGCCTTGGCGCGCATCGCTGTGCGGGTTGCACCCGGATCGACAATCGCCACGCGGGTCCTGGCGATGTTGCGGGCTTCTTCGGCATAGCTGGCAACAAGGACTTCCGCCGCTGCCTTGCTGGCTGCATAGGCACCCCAATAGGCGCGCGGACTGGCGGCGACCGATGTGGTGAGGTAGATCAGACGCGGGTCGTCCGCCGCCTTGAACAGTGCATCAAACCGCGCGATCAGTGCCTGGGTGGCCAGTACGTTGATGGTCAGCGCCCTGGAAAACTGGGTCTGATCGATATCGCGTACGCCGCTGAGTTCGGGCAGCACCGCGGCGGCGTGGACCATCACGTCCAGCTTGCCCCAACGCTGGGCGATAGCTTCGGCCAGACGGGCGATCGAATCGCCTTCGGCCAGGTCGGCCGGGGCAATCGTGGCGCTGCCGCCAGCTTCGAAAATCGCTTCCTCGATCGCTTCAAGCGACTTCGCATCGCGCCCGGTGATCACCACATGTGCGCCGGCTGCAGCCAGCGCCCTGGCCACGGCCGCGCCTATGCCTCTGCTGGCGCCGGTGACCAGCGCGATCTGTCCGGAAAGGTTGGTCATCTGGCAGCGCCGACCGGCAGGGGCAGCTGGTCGGCATCGGCCTCACGCTCGGCCAGGTCGGTCAGACGGGTGGGGTATTCGCCGCTGAAGCAGGCATCGCAGTGTTGCGGCTGGGCGGCGTTGCGGCTCGCTTCGCCGACCGCGCGGTAAAGCCCGTCGATCGAAACGAAGGCCAGGCTATCGGCGACGATGAACTTGGTCATCTCCTGCACATCCATCCGCGCGGCCAGCAGCTTGTGCCGTTCGGGGGTGTCGACGCCGTAGTAGCAGCTGTGCTGGGTGGGCGGGCTGGCGACGCGCATGTGCACTTCAGCGGCCCCGGCATCGCGCATCATCTGCACGATCTTCATCGAAGTAGTGCCGCGCACGATCGAATCGTCGATCAGCACGATCCGCTTGCCTTCGACCAGCGCGCGGTTGGCGTTGTGTTTGCGCTTCACATCGGCGTGGCGTGCGCCGTCGCTGGGCTGGATGAAGGTGCGGCCGACTTAGTGCGAGCGGTTGATCCCAAGTTCGAACGGAATGCCGCTTTCCTGGGCATAGCCGATCGCGGCGGGCACGCCGCTATCGGGCACCGGGATCACCAGATCGGCCTCGACCGGCGCTTCCTTGGCCAGTTCCTTGCCGATCGCCTTGCGGACCTCGTAGACCGACCGGCCGCCCATCACCGAATCCGGGCGGCTGAAATAGACGTGTTCGAAGATGCACGGACGCGGCGCTGGCTTGCCGAACGGGCGCTGGCTGGTGGTGCGGCCATCGGCGCGCACTTCAACGATTTCGCCCGGTTCGATCTCGCGCACGAACGTCGCGCCGACCACGTCGAGCGCCACGGTTTCGCTGGCAAACACGGTCGCATCGCCGATCTTGCCCATCACCAGCGGACGGATACCGAGCGGATCGCGGCAGGCGATCATCCGCTTCGGGGTCATGCAGATCAGCGAATAGGCGCCTTCGATCATCCGCAGCGCATCGATGAAGCGGTCCATCAAGGTGGGATAGCGGCTGGTCGCGATCAGGTGGATGATCACTTCGGTGTCGCTGCTCGACTGGAAGATCGCGCCCTTGTTCACCAGTTCCTGCTTGAGGTGCATGGCGTTGGAAATGTTGCCGTTGTGCGCCACCGAAAAGCCGCCGCGCGCCAGATCGGCATAGAGCGGCTGGACATTGCGCAGCCCCTGGCCGCCGGTGGTGGAATAGCGGACGTGGCCGCTGGCCATTGCGCCGGGCAGTTCGGCCAGGAAGCTGCCTTCGGTAAACACCTGCGCGACATGCCCCAGGCCGCGCCGGGCAAAGAATTCCGCCCCGTTCCAGCTGACGATGCCGCAGGCTTCCTGCCCGCGGTGCTGCAAGGCGTGCAGCCCCAGCGCGGTGGTGGCCGCGGCTTCGGGCGTGCCGATAACGCCGAAAATGCCGCATTCCTCGCGCAGCTTGTCACCATCTGCGTCGAAGAAGGGGTGGGTAAGGTTCATGGATAGAATCGCCCTGATGCCCGCAAGTTGCCCTGAGGCCGCGCATTTGCCCCCCCTGCTGCCGGAAAGCAAGGGGCTGGGCATTGCTCTTGGATCAATGTCACCCTAAATCGCGCAGCATCTGTTCTCTCGTGGAAGACCCCGCTTGATCCTCACCCCGTTCGAACGCGCGCTGGTCCGGCGCTATATGCTGCCCGGGCGCGGCGAGGCCTTTATCGCGATGGTCGCCGGGATCAGCCTGATGGCGGTCACGCTGGGGGTGATGGCGCTGGTCGTGGTGATGAGCGTGATGAACGGTTTTCGCGCCGAACTGTTCGACAAGATCGTCGGGCTGAACGGCCATGCGATCGTCCAGGGTTATGGCGGGCGGCTGGACAATTGGCAGCAAGTGCTGGCCGATGTGAAGAAGACGCCGGGCGTCACCCGCGCCTCGCCGCTGATCGAACAGCCGCTGATGGTCAGTTTCAACGGCCGCGCCGATCTGATCTTTGCGCGCGGCAATACCCCGGAAGATATCCAGCGGCTCAAGAGCAAGGTCGTTTCGGGCAGCCTGTTTTCGGTCAAGCCCGATGCGGGCGAAGTGGCGATTGGCAGCGAGCTGGCCAACAATATCGGCGCGCGGGTGGGCGATACGATCACGATCATCAACCCGCAGGGGCAATCGACCCCGTTCGGCACCGTGCCGCGCCAGATCGGCTACCGCGTGGCGGCGATCTTTACCGTGGGGGTCTATGATTACGACCAGCGTTTCGTGATCATGCCGATCCCCGATGCGCAGACCCTGCTGCTGACCGGCGATACCATCGGGATGATCGAGGTGCAGGTTGAAAATCCTGACCGGGCGCGCGAAACGCTGGCACCGATCAAGGAAAAGTATGCCGATCAGGCGCAGATCAGCGATTGGAAATCGATCAATTCGGGGCTGTTCGAAGCCTTGGCGGTGGAACGCGTGGTGATGTTTGTGGTGCTGTCGCTGATCGTGCTGGTCGCGGTGTTCAACATCCTCTCCAGCCTGATCATGCTGGTGCGCGCCAAGACGCGTGACATCGCAATCCTGCGGACGATGGGGGCCACGCGCAAATCGATCCTCAAGGTGTTCGTGACGCTGGGCTTTTCGATTGGCGCGGCGGGCACGTTGCTGGGCCTGGCGCTGGGCCTGATGCTGCTGCGGTTCCGTCAGCCGGTGGTCCACGCGGTTGAGCGGATGACCGGACAAAGCCTGTGGGATCCCTCGATCCGCTTCCTCACCGAATTGCCGAGCCGCAGCGATCCGTTTGAAATTGGCGCGATCGCCGGGATGGCTTTGCTGCTGAGCTTCCTGGCGACGCTGTACCCCGCTTATCGCGCGGCGGCGACCGATCCGGTGCAGGTGCTGCGTTATGAGTGAACCTGTCATCCGCCTGACCGGGCTGACCCGCAGCTTTGAGCAAGGCGGGGAGACGATCGAAGTGCTGCGCGGCGTCGATCTGGCGCTCGCGCCGGGCGAGATAGTCGCGCTGCTGGGGCCTTCGGGATCGGGCAAATCGACCCTGCTGCAAGCGGTCGGCCTGCTTGAAGGCGGGTTCGGCGGCAAGATCGAGATTGCCGGGGCCAATGCCTCGGGCCTCAATGCCGATGATCGCACCACCGTGCGGCGCGAAGCGATTGGTTTCGTTTATCAATTCCACCACCTGCTGCCCGATTTCAGCGCGCTGGAAAATGTCGTCCTGCCGCAGCTGTTGCTGGGCAAGAGCCGCGATGAAGCTGAAGCGCATGCGGCAGAACTGCTGGGCGCGCTGGGCCTGTCCGAACGGCTGACCCACCGCCCCAGCCAGCTTTCGGGCGGCGAGCAGCAGCGGGTCGCCGTGGCCCGCGCGCTGGCCAACAAGCCGGTGCTGGTGCTGGCCGACGAGCCGACCGGCAACCTTGACGAAGCAACCGCCGACAAAGTGCTTGGTGAGTTCCTGAATCTGGTGCGATCACAAGGCAGCGCCACCCTGGTCGCCACCCACAATGAACGGCTAGCCGCCAAGATGGACCGCGTGGTAAGGTTGCACGAAGGAGTTTTATCATGACCACAATCGCCGATTTCACCGCCGACCTGCCGGGCGGCAAACAGGTTCCGCTGGCTGACAAACTGGGCAAAGTACTGCTGGTGGTCAACACCGCCAGCAAATGCGGCTTCACCCCGCAGTACGACGGGCTGGAAGCGCTGCACAAGAAGTACGCCGATCAGGGGTTCGAAGTGCTGGCCTTCCCGTGCAACCAGTTCGGCGGGCAGGAACCGGGCAGCGCGGACGAGATTGCCGAGTTCTGCAAGGTCAACTTCGGGCTGAGCTTTCCGTTGATGGCCAAGGTCGAAGTCAACGGCACCGGCGAGACGCCGCTTTATGGCTGGCTTAAAAGCGAAGCGCCGGGGCTGCTCGGCAGCAAGGCGATCAAGTGGAACTTCACCAAGTTCCTGATCGGCCGCGATGGCACTGTGGTGAAGCGCTATGCCCCGACCGACAAGCCTGCTGGCATCGCCAAGGACATCGAAAGACAGCTGTAGCGTCTCCGCTCCCCAACGGGGAGGGGCAGGGGGGTGGGGGTTCCCACGCTCGCGTCGAACCCCCATCCCAACCCTTCCCCGGCGGGGAAGGGCTTTTGGTGGATAAGATCGCCTGCTTCCTTTTGCGAATCTGCGTTTGCCTGCCTAGGCTGCAGCGATGTCCCACACCGGCTTTGTCCCTTTGCGCGTTTTGACCAGCTATTCGCTGCTGGAAGGGGCGATTGATCCCAAGGCGGTCGCCAAGCTGGCCAGCGAACGCGGCTTTCCCGCGATCGCGATTGCCGATCGCAACGGGCTCTATTCGGCCATGGCATTTGCCGGCGCAGCGCGCGAAATCGGGATTCAGCCGATCATCGGCACCCTGCTGGGGGTGCGGCGCGGCGCTGATGGGCCGATCGACTGGCTGGCGCTCTATGCGCAGGACGAAACCGGCTGGAACAACTTGTGCCACCTGGTTTCGGCCGCGCACCTTGATCGCCCGCTTGAGCTGGAACCGCACGTCACGTTTGATGGACTGGTGGGGCACACAGACGGCCTGATCGCGCTTACCGCAGCGGGCGAAGGCGCGCTGGCGCGGTTGCTCGCCGAAGACCGCCACGAACCCGCCCGGGCCTATTGCGAACGGCTGGAAGCGCTGTTCCCCGGCCGCCTCTATATCGAGATCGCCCGCCGCAATGACCGCCACGAGGAGGCCGCCGAAGCTGCGTTGATCGATCTGGCCTTTGCCCGCGATCTGCCGCTGGTGGCCAGCAATCCCGCGGCTTACGGTGATCCGCACTTCGTCGGCGCGCACGATGCCTTGCTGTGCATCGCCAATTCGACCCACCTTGATGCGGCTGATCGCCCGCGCACCAATGCGCAGGCCTGGGTCAAAAGCGCGCCGATGATGGCCGAGATTTTCGCCGATCTGCCCGAAGCGCTGAGCAACACGCTGGTGGTGGCGCAGCGCTGCGCCTTTGCCGCGCCCAAGCGCAAGGCGCTGCTGCCGAGCCTGGCCGGCGATGCATCGGGCGAAGCGCAGATGCTGGTCGACGATGCGCGCGCCGGCCTGGAGGCGCGGCTGGCACCCTATGGCGAAATGACCGCGGAGGCGCGCAAGGTCTATACCGACCGGCTCGATTTCGAAACCAATGTCATCAACACGATGGGCTTTGCCGGTTATTTCCTGATCGTGGCCGATTTCATCAAATGGGCCAAGGACAACGACATTCCGGTGGGGCCGGGGCGCGGTTCGGGCGCGGGCAGTGTGGTGGCCTGGGCGCTGACCATCACCGATCTTGATCCGCTCCGCCTGGGCCTGCTGTTCGAACGCTTCCTCAACCCCGAACGCGTTTCGATGCCGGATTTCGATATCGATTTCTGCGAAACCCGCCGCGGCGAAGTGATCCGCTATGTCCAGGCCAAATACGGCGAGGATCACGTCGCGCAGATAATCACCTTCGGCAAATTGAAGGCCCGCGCGGTGCTGCGCGATACCGGCCGCATCCTGCAGATGAGCTATGGCCAGGTTGATCGGCTGTGCAAGCTGATCCCCAACCATCCGACCGACCCGTGGACCTTGCCGCGCGCGCTCAACGGCGTGGCCGAGCTGAAGCGCGAATACGACAACGATGATGAGGTGAAGCGGCTGATCGATCTGGCGATGCAGCTGGAAGGGCTGCCGCGCAACAGTTCGACCCATGCGGCGGGCGTGGTGATCGGCGATCGCCCGCTGGCGCAATTGGTGCCGCTCTACCGCGATCCGCGCTCCGACATGCCGGTGACGCAGTTCGACATGAAATATGTCGAGGATACCGGCTTGATCAAGTTCGATTTCCTTGGTCTCAAGACGCTGTCGGTGCTCAAAAAGGCGCTGCAATTGCTGGCCCGGCGCGAGATTTCGATCGATCTCGATATGCTGCCGTGGGACGATGCCGAGGTCTACGAATTGCTCCAGCGCGGCGATACCGTGGGGGTGTTCCAGCTCGAATCCGAAGGGATGCGGCGCGCGCTTTCGGCGGTCAAGCCCAGTAATTTCAACGATATCATCGCGATCGGCGCGCTTTACCGGCCAGGACCGATGGACAATATTCCCTTGTTCGGACGCCGCAAGAACGGCGCCGAAAGTATCGAATATCCGCACCCGAAACTCGAGCAGATCCTGGCCGAAACCTATGGGGTCTTCGTCTATCAGGAACAGGTGATGCAGGCCGCGCAGATCCTGGCCGGGTACTCGTTGGGCGATGCCGATTTGCTGCGCCGCGCGATGGGCAAGAAGGACCAGAAGGAAATGGACGCGCAACGTGCGCGCTTCATCGCCGGGGCCAAGGAGGCATCGGGGATCGAGGCTGGCAAGGCGGGCGAGCTGTTCGATTTGATCGATAAATTTGCCGGGTACGGCTTCAATAAAAGCCACGCGGCGGCTTATGCCCTGTTGTCCTACCAGACCGCCTGGCTGAAGACGCATTACCCGCATGAATTCTATGCCGCGTCGATGTGCTTCGACATGCACCAGTCGGAAAAGCTGTCGGTCTATGTTGATGACATGCGCCGCGCCGGGGTCGCGCTGGAAGGGCCAGACATCAACCGCTCGGAGGCGGAATTTACCGTCGAGCGGACTGACGATGGCCACGCGGTGCGCTACGCTCTGGCGGGGATCCGCAATGTCGGCGAAAAGGCGATGGATGCGATCGTGGCTGAGCGCGAGGCGGGTGGCGCGTTTGCCAGCCTTGAAGACCTGTTCCGCCGCGTGCCGCCCGGATCGATGAACCGCCGTCAGCTCGAAGGGCTGGCCGGGGCCGGGGCCTTCGACACGCAGGAGCCCAACCGGGCGAAGGTGCTGACCAATGCCGATATGCTGCTGGCTGTGGCCGACGAGGCCGAGCGTAGCCGCTCAAGCGGGCAGGCGGCGCTGTTCGGCGGCGATGATCACACCGCCCCGGCGCTGCGTCTGGCCGAGGTGGAGCCGTGGTCGAAGAGCGAGCAGATGGCGAAGGAGCGAGAAAGCTTCGGGTTCTACTTCGCTGCGCACCCGGTGGAACAGTGGCGCTTGGTAGCCGTAGCCAACGGCGCGCGGTCCTATGCCAACATCATGGAAAGCGGGGTCGCCGGGGGCGGCCGGATGCAGGCGGTGATGGCGGCGATGGTCGAAGGCGTCAATCGCGGGCGGACGCGGCGCGGGGCCGATTTCATCCGTGCCGATTTCTCCGACAATTCGGGCCAGTTCTCCGCCGCGTGCTTTGAAGAAGCGCTGGTCGAACCGATGATCCAGTGGGCCAAGGACGGCACCTGCCTGTTGCTGACAGTGGAGCTCGATGCGCCCAGCCCGGAAGAGCCGCCGCGGGTTACCGTGCGCGCGGCCCGCCCGCTTAGCGAGGTGAAGACCGCCGGATCGATGTTGCTGCGGCTTGACGTGCTGTGGCCCGATATTTTTGCCGCGCTGGCGGGGATGCTGCCGCGCGGTGAAGATGGCCGGGGCGAGGTGGTCGCGCTGGTCCAGACTGCAGCCGGCAAGGCCGCGCAGATTTGTCTGGGCAAGGATTTCCACCTCGACGGCGAATTGGCTGAACGCTTGGCAAGCGTCGAAGGACTTGCCAATGTGGCGCTAAGCGCGCGGCGCGGCGGGGCGAACCTTCGGCTGGTTGCGTAGGGCCAAACGGGTATCAGGAGAGAGTAATGCTTGGAGCCATGCAGGACTGGGACCTTCGGGTAACCCGGATCATCGATCACGCCGCGCGCGAACATGGCACGCGCGAAATCGTGACGCACTGGGCCGATGGCAGCGAAACCCGCACCAATTGGGCCGGAGTGCGGCATGATGCGCTGAAGATGACCCAGGCGCTGCGGGGGCTGGGGATCGCGAAGGGTGACCGGATCGCGACCTTGGCAATGAACCATGCGCGGCATCTGGTATCCTGGTACGGCGCGGTGGGCGTGGGCGGGGTGCTGCACACCATCAACCCGCGGCTGTTCGATGATCAGCTGGAATATATCGCCAACCATGCCGAAGATCAGGTGCTGCTGTATGATGCAGCGTTCCAGCCGCTGGTTGACCGGATGAAGGCCAGGTGGACCACGATAAAGCGCTACATCTGCTTCGACAACGGCCAGTTCGAGGATTGGATCGGCGCTGAAGATGGCAATGCCGAATGGGCCGACGGTGACGAGCGCGATCCCTGCATGCTGTGCTATACCAGCGGCACCACCGGTCATCCCAAGGGCGTGCTCTACGAACACCGCTCGACCATGCTGCACGCGATCACCGGGCTGCAACCGGCAATCTTCGATTTCGATGCGACCGCGGTGATGCTGCCGGTGGTGCCGATGTTCCACGCCGCCAGCTGGGGCCTGCCATGGTCTGGTGCGGCGGCGGGGATCAAATTTGTGTTCTCGGCGGTCAACGATCCGGCCGTGCTGTGTGATCTTATGAACCGTGAAAAGGTAACCCATTCGGCCGGGGTTCCGACCGTCTGGCTCGCCACTTTCCAGCACATGGACGCCACCGGGGTGACGCTGCCCACCTTGCGCCACGCAATCATCGGCGGATCGGCTGCGCCGCGGTTTATGCTCGAGCGGCTGATGACGGCGGGGGTCAATGTCGCGCACGCCTGGGGGATGACCGAAACCAGCCCGATCGGCACCACCGGGGCCAAGACGTTCGATTGGGACGACAAGGATTTCGAAGCCCAGATCGATGTGAAGCAGATGCAGGGCCGGGTCCCCTTCGGCGTTGAGCTGCGCTGCGTCGATCTCGACGATCCGGCCAAAGTGCTGGAGCGCGACGGGGTGACCAGCGGCGCGCTGCAAGTGCGCGGCCCGTGGGTGATCAAGCGCTATTTCAAGGCCGAAGCCGATGCAACCGATGCGGAGCAGTGGTTCGATACCGGCGATGTCGCCATCCTGCATGGCGATGGCACGCTGCAGCTGACCGACCGGACCAAGGACGTGATCAAATCGGGCGGTGAATGGATCAGCTCGGTCGAACTGGAAAACGCGGCGATGAGCCACCCTGCGGTGGCGGAGGCGGCGGCCATCGGCATCTATCATCCGCGCTGGGATGAGCGCCCGATTCTGATTGTGGTCAAGAAAGCCGGGGTGGAAGTCACCGGCGATGAAATCAAGGCACACCTGACGATGACCGTCGCCAAGTGGTGGCTGCCTGACGCGGTGGAATTCGTCGCGGAAATCCCGCACGGCGGAACCGGCAAGGTCAGCAAGAAAGACCTGCGCGAACAGTTCCGCGACTATCGCCTCGCTGACTAGCGACCCGGCATAGTCAGAAGGGCTGGGCAGGTGCCGGGCAAGGCAGCGATGGTGCGAACGCCGCCTTGCCCGGCATGCCTGCCTAGAGTCTGTTTCAGAGAAGCTGAAACAGGCAACACCGGCCCGGTGTTGATCCCACGTAAGTGGAACAAATTCTAGTTTTTGCTGACCGCGCTGGCCGCATCCTGAGCGGCTTCGCCAACGCTCTGCGCCGCGTTGCCGACGTCCTTGGCGGCTGCGGCCACGGCATTGTTCTTGTTGGCTTCGCTGCCCGACATGCCGGCAAAGAAATAGACGCCAACGGCGACCAGCACGAGCGCGAGCAGCCCGATGATCAAGCCGCCGCCGCCACTGCTGGTGCCGCCGCCGCGATCAATCACCGTGGTGTGGGTGCTGCCATCCGGCGCGGTGTGGGTGGTGATGTTTTCGTCTGCCATGTGTCGCTCCCTTGGCATGATCCGTGATGCTCCCTCAAACGCGCGTTGCGACAAATGGTTGCAACCGCCCAGCCAATCGCGATGATGCGGCGCTTGATTCCGGACAGGAGCAGACCATGGCCCATATCGATCCCAGCCGCGAAAACTGGCAGCGTTTCAAGGATTTGCCGCGCGATACGCCGATCCAGATGCTCAACCTGATCAAGCTGCGCGCATTGGCCGAATATCCTGCCGATCATTCCGATCATGCCAAGGGCCTGAGCGGGGCCGAAGCCTATGCGATCTACAAGGAAGGGTTCCAGCGGGTGGTGGCGCAAGATGGCGCTGCGATGATCTGGCACCCGCCGATGGACTGCGTGGTCATCGGCCCGCAAGGCGAATGGGACGAGATCTTCGTGATGGGCTATCCCAACAGCGCCACCTTCTTGAAAATGGTCAAGAACGAGGAATACATCCGCGATGTGGTGCCGCATCGCACCGCCGCCGTTGCGGACAGCCGGCTGATCCGGTTCAGCGGGTGACCGTCCCGATCCGGCATCCCGGCCACTTTGCGTTCTCATATTAGTGTGTCATGATGACGTATGGTTTCGATCGAGGGGAGAACTTCGATGAAAATGATACGTCTGACTGGAATCGCCGCGCTTTGTGCCGCAGCTTTGGGAGCGCCCGCCAGCGCCAACCACAGCTGGAACGGCTATCACTGGGCCACCACCAACGGCGTCGTCGCCGTCAGGGTCAATGCTGCGCTGACCGCGCCCTGGCCAGGCTATCTCGATACTGCCATCGGCGAATGGGAAGTCTCGACTCACCTTTCGCTCGGCACGCGCAATGACGTCGGGGTCAGTCGCAGGAAGTGTTCGCCAATCGCCGGCCAGATTCTGGTTTGCAACGATGCTTACGGGCCGCGCGGGTGGTTGGGCATCGCCTCGATCAATCTCGATGCAAACGGGCATATTACCAAAGGCACGACCAAGCTCAACGATACCTATTTCAACTTGGCGCAATACAACACTGCGGCGTGGCGCCGGATGGTGACCTGTCAGGAAGTCGGTCACGATTTCGGGCTGGCGCATCAGGACGAAGGTTTCAGCAATACCAATCTCGGCTCGTGCATGGATTACACAAATGATCCGGCCGGCACCGCCGGGACCAACGGCACCAAAGCCAACATCAGCCCGAACGCGCATGATTACGAGCAGTTAGACCTGATCTACAACCACACCAACGATGGTTACAGCACCGCGACCATGTCGAGCGCCACAAACTTCGGGATTCGTGATTTTACGCGGCCCGCCCCCCCGGCGGCCGTGGACGAAGATGTCGGTGACAGCCCGGCACAATGGGGCCGGGCGATCCATTCTGACGCACAGGGCCGACCGGACGTCTTCGTTATGGATCTGGCCGGCGGCGGACGCAGGGTTACCCATGTGTTCTGGGCGCTTGAAACCAAACGGAGCGATATCCACCACGATTGATCGCGATCCAGGGTTGGCGGCAGGCTCGCCAATCCTGGTCGCAGCTAGGCATTGTGCTGCACAAGGGTGCGAATTTCTGCGGTCATCGCGTTGTTGATCTTGAGCAGCTTGTGCAGTTCATCGCTGATTTCCAGCAGCGCTTCGGCGTCCTTGTAGGTTTGCAATGCCTGCTTGTCCGATGCTGCGGCGGCCACTTTCTGGCCAACCATAATGATCGACAGCAGCACAAGCTGGAGAAAGGTCTGCGCGATCCAGGCGATCAGCGGTGCGGTGCCAGCTGCAATTGCGGCCGGCAGACTGATCAGGGCCAGTCCGGCAAAGGCATAGGCGCACCACATCGTGCCAACGACATTGGTGATTTTCACCGCCAGCCAGCCATTGAAGCCGATCTGCTCGCCCTTCCGCGTGGCCACACCTTCCTTCTGGTGGTGGGCAAGGCGGGGATGGGTCTGGTGGTCAGAGGCTGGGGGCATGGCGCGGGCTCCTGATGGCGGGAGCCTATTTGGTCAAATCAGCCGCAACTGTCCATCCGCGCTGGGCGCCGCGAACCTGCTGCAATCGAGCCGGGGGGAAACGCGGTTCATACCCAGCCGCCGCGTCGCGATGCGAAAGCGGGTGCGAAAGAGATCGGCCCACACGCCTTGCGGCTTCATCCGGCTGAAGAACGAAGGATCATTGTCGCGGCCCCCGTGCGCAGTGGCACGCACCGACTGGACGATGTGCATCACTTTGGCGGCGCGATCCGGATAGTGCGCGGCCAGCCATTCGCGAAACAGCGGCGCCACTTCGTGCGGCAAGCGCAGCATGATCCAGCTGGCCGATGGCACCCCGCGCGCGGCAGCCTCGCCCAGGATACCTTCGATGAATTCGTCCGTGATCGAGGGGATCACCGGGGCGATCGAGACATGTGCGGGTACCCCTGCTTCAACCAGTTTTCCCAGCGCTTCCAGCCGTTTGGCCGGGGCTGATGCGCGCGGTTCGAGCAGGGCAGAAAGCTTCGGATCAAGGCTGGTAACCGAAATCCCGACCGCCACCAGATCATGCCGCGCCATCTCGGCCAGCAGATCAAGGTCGCGCACCACCCGCGCAGACTTGGTGGTGATCGTCACCGGGTGGCGCGCTTCAAGGCACACTTCGAGCACTTGCCGCGTGATCCGGTAGCGTTCCTCGATCGGCTGGTAGGGATCGGTATTGGTGCCCATCGCGATCGGCGCGGGCTTGTAGCCGGGCTTGGCCAGGGTCTGGCGCAACAGCGCGGCTGCACCCGGCTTGGCGAACAGCTTGGTTTCGAAATCGAGCCCTGGGGACAGGTCATGATAAGCGTGCGTAGGCCGCGCGAAGCAATAGACGCAGCCATGCTCGCAGCCGCGATAGGCATTGATCGAACGGTCGAACGGAATATCGGGCGACTTGTTGAAACTGATGATCGTGCGCGCGTGCTCCAGGGTCACCGTGGTGCGCAGTCTGGCACCGGGACCGTCAATATCCGTGCGCGCATCCAGCCAGTCCCCGTCCGCCACGCGCGCGTTCAGGCCGAAACGCTGCGGCACGTGGGCGGTGGGGGCACCGCGGCCGTGAATCGGGGGCGGGGTAGACATTCCGGCAATGGAACATATGCGGAACATATTTGCAAATCAAAAGGTCCTCCCCATTTTTGGCGGCTGCCACAAATGGGGAGGTGGCAGCGGCGTCAAGCCGCTGACGGTGGCAATTAAGGGACACAATACGAATTAGCCAATTCGTATTGTGTCCCTTAATTGGTTTCGCGCAACCGCGGCATCAGTTCGATGAAATTGCAGGGCCAGTTGCGGCTGTCGAGTTGTTCGCGCAGGATCTTGTCCCAGCCATCCTTCACCGCGCCGTTCGATCCCGGCAGCGCGAAAACATAGACTCCGCCCGCCAGCACTGCGCAGGCGCGGCTTTGCACGGTGCTGGTGCCGATTGATTGGTAGCTGACCCAGCGGAACAGTTCGCCAAAGCCGGGGATGTCCTTCCCGCTGGTCTCGATCCTGAGCTGGTCGAGCGCTTCGGGCGTCACATCGCGGCCGGTCAGGCCGGTGCCGCCGGTGGTGATGATCGCATCGGCCAGGCCGTGATCGATCCACTGGCGCAATTGGACCACGATCAGCCCGGTATCGTCCTTGACGATCACCCGCGCGGCCAGCGTGTGGCCTGCCGCCGTAACCCGCTCCGCCAGCAGCGCGCCCGAGGTATCGCTGGCCAGATCGCGCGTATCCGAAACGGTCAGCAGCGCGATCCGGATCGGCGTGAAAGTGCGGGCCGGATCAACGGCCACGGTCGATGGTCCCATCGGCGCGCATCCGCACCGCCTGCGCGCCGCCAAGCCCGGGAAACAGCGGCCACATGCCCTGCGCCAGCGCCATCCGGCTTTCTGAAGGGCCACCGGCCTGGCGCTCGTACATCCAGTAATTGCGCAGCACGATGTTCACGTAACCGCGGGTTTCCCAGTACGGCACGCTTTCAATCCACAGCAGCGGATCGCCCTGGTCCTTGATGTAGCTACGCCACCGCGTGACCGGGGTAAGGCCGGCGTTATAGGCGGCAATCACCTTGGGCAGCAGGCCCTGGGTTGCGGACGAATCGCGCAGCATCTGCATGTGGCGCTGCCCGAAAGCGAGGTTGACCTCGGGCTTGTTGAGGTCGCTCGCGCTGCCTGAAACACCAAGCGCTCCGGCGTGATCGCGCGCTGCGGCCGGCATGATCTGCATCAGGCCGCGCGCGCCCGCCGGGCTGACCACGCCGGTGCGGAACACCGATTCCTGCAGCGTATGGGCATAGACCAGCGCGGGATCGACTTTCCACCCGCTCACCGGGGTCCAGCGCGGGGTGGGGAAGCGTGCGGCGGGTTCAGGCTTCACGCCTTGCGGAACGTTGTAGGCCATCCACAGCTGGGTGCCCGGCGTGCCAAGGCTGCGGGCGAGGCGTGAGAGTGCGCCGAATTGGCCCGGGCTGCCGATCCGCGCCTGATGGCGCAGCACTTCATCGGCAAGGCCGTCTTCGCCGATCTCGGCCAACCCCACGGCCGCGCGCACATTGGGCACATCGCGCAGTTGCTGCCAGTCAGCCTGACTGAAATCGGGCGCCTCGTGCGTCTTGGGCAGTTCGATGCCAAGCTGTTCGGCGGCGAGCATGCCATACAGCGTCTCGTGCATCCGCGCCGCCTGGCGCAGCGGTGCGGCGGCAAGTTCGGGCTGGCGGCAACGCACCAGCGCGCGGCTGTGCCAGTAATGGCTTGCCGCGGTCAGTTCGGGGTTGGCCGAAAGCTGGGCTGATCGGCCAAATGCCTCGGCGGCCGAACGGCAATCGCCCAGCCGCCACGCTGCCAGTGCTGAGATCCACACCCCTTCGGCCACCCACGGCCCCGCGCCGTCAAGCGCCGATTGCCCCACGACATAGGCACTGGCATCATCATTGATGACGTAGAAGCTCCACGAAACCTTGCTGCGCCATTCGGCCCGCGCGCCGGGCGAAAGCTGCGTGTCGATCCCATCGAGCAACGCTTTGGCACCGGGGGCATCGTCGGCCTTGATCTTGCCCTGGATCGCGCTGGCGACGCCGCCGGGCATGGTCCCGTCGGCGGATTCGCGCGGCCGTTCGCGCCGGGCGCGGCTGGGGACGGTGACGAAGCGGTTGGTGGCAGGCAGCGCGGGCAGCGCCGTGCCCCCGCGCTTTTGCGCCAGCGCCACGATCCGTTCGCTTTGCGGCAACTGGGTGCCCTGCGCCAGCCAGACGTTCAGCGCATCAAGCTCGATCCTGGGCGAAGTGGGGGCAAGGAAGTATTCGGCCTGCGCCACCTGATGCAGCGGCCCGCTGGGGCGCTTGGCGAACAGATCCTGCACCTTGGCCCACTGTGCCGCATCGATCGCGGTGAACAGGTCCTTGTAGAAGGCGCGCTCGTCCTGGCTGAGCAGCACCGGCACTGCGCCGCGTTGGGCGCGGCTGGAAAAATACTCCATCGCCGCGCTGTTGGCCTTGGCGACCAGCGGCACCGCGCCGCCGCCCGCAGCAAGCAGCAGCATCGCAATCCGGGCGCGCGCAGCAAATTTCACGTTTCGTCTATCCCTACGTTTGCGCTTCTGCGGCTCAGCTTTCGGGCCAATCGAGCAGCGCTTGCCACAACCGGGCCTTGGCCGATGGCCGGGTCAGCAAGCTGTCGAGCCCCGGCGCGGCCAATGCCTGTGTGCCGCCGCCTATTGGGTAATACGGCGCGGCTTGCGCCCCGCTTTTCGCTGGGGCGTGGCCCAGAAGCGATGAGACGTGCGGACCGAAGCCGATTACCCGCTGCGGCCGGGCGAGCGCCACGTGATGCCGGGCCAGTTCGCCCAATCCGGCGTCTGCCAGCGCGGCCCAATCGGGCAGCGGCATGTGGCGCGGCAACAGGGCGGCGATATAGGTATCGGCGTGGTCATGCCCCAGCGCGCGCAAAATCGCTTCGATCAGCGCGCCGTGCGGACCCGCCAGCAGCCGTTCGCGGTCCCCCGCTTCGGGATGTTCGACCACGATCATCAGGCCCGCACCGGGGCTGCCACGCGGGGCAACGCGCCCGGCGGTCTGGCCATTGTCGAGCGACGGTTCATTCATCCACCACTGGGTAAATCCGGCCAGATCCTGGGGCCAGCCGGCCGGATCGCCGCCAATCCGCACCTGCGGGGACGGGGCAGACGCAGCGGTCTGGAATTGCGCTGGCGGCGCCGACGCGGCGTCAGGCATGGCTTCGGTTTCCGGGCGGGCCAGCCAATCGTGCGCCGCATCGGCAAAATCATGCTCCAGCCCGGCCTCGCGCCACCAATCGAGCGCGGCGGCAAGCTCCTCTGCCGGAGTCAACTGAGCATGTCCGATTGTCACCAAAGTGGTCTTGACCTCAGCGGGCGCAGCAATCAAGGGTTAGGCGCAGAAATAGCTGAAAACAGGTTGTGGGAACGGGCCATGAGCGAACGTGAATCGATGCCGTATGACGTGGTGATTGTGGGCGGCGGGCCGGCCGGCCTGGCGGCGGCGATCCGGCTGAAACAGTTGAGTGCCGATCTCACCGTCTGCGTGCTCGAAAAAGGCAGCGAAGTTGGCGCGCACATCCTTTCAGGCGCGGTGGTCGATCCCAAGGGTCTGGACGAATTGCTGCCCGATTGGCGCGACCAGGGCTGCCCGATGGCGCAAACGCCGGTCACCGACAACCAGCACTGGGTGCTTAGCGCGAAAAAGAAGTTCGCGGTGCCGCACCTGCTCGCGCCGCCGTTCATGAACAACAAAGGGACTTACACCGGCAGCCTCGGCAGCCTGTGCCGCTGGCTGGCCGAACAGGCCGAAGGTCTGGGGGTGGAGATCTTCCCGGGATTTCCCGCCGCCGAAGTGCTCTACAACGAAGACGGTTCGGTCAAAGGCGTTGCCACTGGCGAAATGGGCGTCGCCAAGGATGGCAGTCACAAAGGCGACTATCAGCCGGGGCTTGAGCTTCACGCCAAATACACGCTGTTTGCCGAAGGTGCGCGGGGTCATCTGACCAAGCAGTTGAAAGCTAAGTACGATCTTGATGCCAATGCCGAGCCGCAGGTCTACGGCATCGGCCTCAAGGAGCTGTGGGACATTCCTTCCGACCAGCACGCGCCGGGACGGGTGATCCACACCCAAGGCTGGCCGGTGAAGGACGACGACGGCTTCGGCGGCGGGTTCCTGTACCATCAGGCGAACGGACAGGTTGCGCTCGGTTACGTGGTCTGGCTGGGTTACGGCAATCCGTACCTCGCGCCGTTCGAGGCGTTCCAGCAGTGGAAGACCCATCCGGAAATCGCGGCAATCCTCAAGGGCGGTCGCCGGGTCTCTTATGGCGCGCGGGCGATCTGCGATGGCGGCTGGCAATCGCTGCCCAAGCTGACATTCCCCGGCGGGGCGCTGATCGGCTGCACTGCGGGCTTCCTCAACGTCCCCCGGATCAAGGGCAGCCACACCGCGATGAAGAGCGGGATGATGGCTGCCGAAGCCGCTGCCGACGCAATCTCGCGCCAGCGCGGCAATGACGAACTGACCGCCTATACCGAGGCCTACCAGGCGAGCTGGGTCGAAAAGGAACTGCGGATGGTCCGCAATTTCGAGCCGATCATTGCCAAGTTTGGCGGTACGCTGGGTACGGTGCTGGCAGGCGCGAACCTGTGGCTCGAGTATCTGGGGATCCGGATGCCGTTCACGATGAAGCACCGCAGCGATGCATCGAAAACCGGCCGCGCCGACCTGCACCAGCCGATCACCTATCCAAAGCCGGACGGGGTGCTCAGTTTTGACCGGCTTTCGTCGGTGGCGCTGTCGTTCACCAACCATGCCGAAGACCAGCCGGTGCACCTTCATGTCAAGGATCTGGAGCTGCAGAAAGTCAGCGAGCTGGAGGTCTTCGCTGGGCCATCAACGCGCTATTGCCCGGCCGGGGTTTACGAATGGTTGGGCGTGGAAGAGGGCAAGCCGCGCTATCAGATCAACGCGCAGAACTGCGTCCACTGCAAGACCTGCGACATCAAGGACCCCAACCAGAACATCAACTGGGTCACGCCCGAAGGCGGCGGCGGTCCGAACTATCCGAATATGTGATGGACCAATCCTCCTCGAGCTTGTCTCGGGGAGGTGACGGCCCGCAGGGCTGACGGAGGGGAAATGACGCAAGCGTTGACGACCTCTCCACCATCGCCTTCGGCGACGGTCCCGCACTCCGAGCAAGCTCGGAGAGGATCTTCATGATCGAAACCGCCTACGCCAAGATCAACCTGGCGCTGCATGTCCGGCGGCGGCGGGAAGATGGGTATCATGCGCTGGAAACGTTGTTTGCTTTCGTCGATGCGGGGGACGCGCTCAGCGTGCAACCTGCGCCGCAGGACCAGCTTCGAACGCTTGGCGAGTTCGGCAATCAACTGACTGATCCGTTTGGCAATATTGTGATGCAGGCGCTCTCTGCCTTGCCGCGGCCGCAAGGCTGGGCGGTGACACTGGAAAAGAACCTGCCGGTTGCCGCAGGGCTAGGCGGCGGGTCGGCCGATGCCGGGGCGCTGTTCCGGCTCTATGACCGCGAATATGGCCTGCCGGATGATTGGCACGAGCGAGCGGCAAAGCTCGGCGCTGATGTGCCGGCCTGCGTCCGTTCGGTCACGGCGGCGGGGCGCGGGACCGGGACTGAACTGGCGGAAGTGGATAGCGACCTTGCCGGAATGCCCGTGCTGCTGGTCAACCCGCGCGTCCCGCTCAGCACCGGGCCGGTGTTCAAAGGCTGGGACGGGGTGGACCTTGGGCCGCTGCCCGAAGGCCCGGTTAGCAGCATCTCGCGCAACGGCCGCAACGATCTGGAAGCCTCTGCCATCGCGCTGTGCCCAGCCGTGGCGCGTGTGCTGGCGGCATTGGCCGAAACGCAGCCGTGGCTGGCGCGCATGTCGGGTTCGGGGGCGACCTGCTTTGCGCTGTATGAGGATGCCGCACAGCGCGATGCGGCGGCGGCGGCGTTAGCCACTGCGCAGCCAGGCTGGTGGCAATTGGCAGGCGCGCTGCGATGAGCGAAGCCTACCGCCTGCTGGGCACACCGCGTTTTGGCGGAATTCTGGTGGTGTCGGACCATGCCTCGAACCGGGTTCCGGACGACATCGACCTTGGCATCGACCCTGCGCTGCTAACCCAACATATCGCAGTCGATATCGGCGTGGCCGAAGTCGGCGGCTTGATGGCCGAACGCACTGGCACCGCAGCCTTTCAGGCCAACGCCAGCCGCCTGGTTTGCGATTGCAACCGAGAGCCGCATGCCCCCGCCGTGATCCCGATCGCCAGCGATGGCCACGCGATCCCTGGTAATGCGCTCGATCACGCGGGTCATCAGATGCGGCTTGAACGCTTTCACATGCCGTATCACGCTGCTCTGTCCGCTTTGCTAGACAGCGCCCCGCCCGCGCTGATCCTTTCGCTCCACAGCTTCACGCCGCAGCTTGCCAGCAACGACGCGCCGCGCCCGTGGCAGGTCGGCGTTCTCTACAACCAGGACGACCGTGCCGCACGGATCGCGATTCCCCTGCTGGAGGCGGAAGGCTTGGTGGTGGGCGACCAGCAGCCCTATTCGGGCCAGTTGCTCAACTACACCATGAACCGCCACGCCGAGGCCGATGGCCGGCCGTACCTCGGCATCGAAGTGCGGCAGGATCAGATCGGCGATGCTGAAGGGCAGGCAGTCTGGGCCGAGCGGCTGGCACGGATTGGCAATGCGGTTGCTTTGCGACTGGAATGAAGTTGATTCACGCAAAGGCGCAAAGGCGCAAAGGCGCGAAGCCGCTATGCAGCGTCGCAGACCCCGAGTTCTCGCAGAGACTTATCGTCAATCGCGGCAATCGCGATTGAATGCGGCTTTGCCGCCAGCGTAACATCTTTGCGCCTTTGCGCCTTTGCGTGAACCAATCTTCTTCTTGACCCGCCTCCCTAACCTCGCAAGAGCAAAGCCAACCGAGGAGTTCCCGCCATGCCCGTCTACCGTTCCCGCACCAGCACTCATGGCCGCAACATGGCCGGCGCGCGCGGCCTGTGGCGAGCGACGGGGATGAAGGATGGCGATTTCGGCAAGCCGATTGTCGCGGTTGTGAACTCGTTCACCCAGTTCGTGCCGGGGCACGTTCACCTCAAGGACCTGGGCCAGATGGTCGCGCGCGAGATTGAGGCCACAGGGGGTGTAGCCAAGGAATTCAACACCATCGCGGTCGATGACGGGATCGCGATGGGGCACGATGGCATGCTTTATTCGCTGCCGAGCCGCGATCTG
Source organism: Novosphingobium sp. (assembly GCF_031417815.1). GTDB lineage: Bacteria > Pseudomonadota > Alphaproteobacteria > Sphingomonadales > Sphingomonadaceae > Novosphingobium. Next base: position 95,334 of record NZ_JANOWI010000023.1, read on the forward strand.
ATCGCTGACAGCGTCGAATACATGGTCAATGCGCACTGCGCCGATGCGATGGTCTGCATCTCCAACTGCGACAAGATCACGCCGGGCATGCTGATGGCGGCGATGCGGATCAACATTCCGGTGGTGTTCGTCTCGGGCGGGCCGATGGAAGCGGGCAAGGTGGTGCTAGGGGGCAAGGAAATTGCGATCGATCTGATCGACGCGATGGTTGCTGCGGCGGACGAGAAATACACCGACGAGGAAGTGGCCGATATCGAGCGCGCCGCCTGCCCGACTTGCGGATCGTGCAGCGGCATGTTCACCGCCAATTCGATGAACTGCCTGACCGAGGCGCTGGGCCTGTCGTTGCCGGGCAACGGTTCGCAGCTCGCCACCCATGCTGACCGAAAGGCCTTGTTCCTGCGTGCCGGGTCGCTGGTGGTGGAACTGTGCAAGCGCTATTACGAACAGGACGATGCCAGCGTGCTACCGCGCAATATCGCCAGCATGGGCGCGTTCGAGAATGCGATGACGCTGGATATCGCGATGGGCGGATCGACCAACACCGTGCTGCACCTGCTCGCCGCTGCCGAAGAGGCCGGGGTCGATTTCACCATGAAGGACATCGACCGGCTGAGCCGCAAGGTGCCGTGCCTGGCCAAGGTCGCGCCGGCCAAAAGCGACGTCCATATGGAAGACGTCCACCGGGCCGGGGGGATCATGGCGATCCTGGGGCAGCTTGAGCGCGCCGGACTGCTCCACACCGATCTGCCGACGGTGCACGCGCCCACGCTGGGCCATGCGATCAACCACTGGGATATCAGCCGCACCAACGATCCCGCGGTGCAGCAATTCTTCAAAGCCGCCCCGGGCGGGGTGCCGACGCAGACCGCGTTCAGCCAGGATCGCCGCTGGGACGAACTCGATCTTGACCGCGAGAACGGCGTGATCAGAGCCAAAGAACACGCTTTCAGCCAGGATGGCGGGCTGGCGGTGCTTTATGGCAATATCGCGCTGGATGGCTGCATCGTGAAAACCGCCGGGGTAGATGACAGCATCCTCAAGTTCGCGGGTCCGGCCAAGGTTTATGAAAGCCAGGATGATGCCGTCACTGCGGTGCTGACCGGGCAGGTGGTGGCGGGCGACGTGGTGGTGATCCGCTATGAAGGGCCTAAGGGCGGGCCGGGCATGCAGGAAATGCTCTATCCCACCAGCTACCTTAAATCGAAGGGACTGGGCGCGGCCTGCGCGCTGCTGACCGACGGGCGCTTTTCGGGCGGCACATCGGGCCTGTCGATCGGCCATGCCTCGCCCGAAGCGGCCGAGGGCGGGGCGATTGGCCTGGTCCAGCCGGGCGACCGGATCGAGATCGACATCCCCGGCCGCACGATCCATCTGGCGGTGTCGGACGAAGAACTGTCGCATCGCCGCGCCGCGCAGGACAAGGCCGGGTGGAAGCCCAAACGCCCGCGCAGCCGCGTGGTCAGCCAGGCGCTTCGGGCCTATGCCGCGATGACCACCAGCGCGGCGCGCGGCGCGGTGCGCGATCTGTCGCAGCTTGAGCGGGGGTGAAGCCTGACCCTGTTCTAACCGCAGCGCAGATGCGCGCGGCGGAAGCGGCGCTGATCGCGGGCGGCACCAGCGTTGACGAATTGATGCAGCGCGCCGGGCACGGCGCGGCGGAATGGGTTTGGCGCATGTCGGGCGGGCGCGCGGTGACGGTGCTGTGCGGCCCCGGCAACAACGGCGGCGATGGCTGGGTGATCGCCGAAGCGATCCGCGCGCGCGGCGGCGAGGTTGCAGTAGTCATGGCGGCTGAGCCCGCAACTGACGCGGCAAAGAATGCGCGGGCGCTTTATCGGGGCCAAGCCCTCCTCGCCGATGCCAGTCCGCGCGGCGAAGTGCTGGTTGATTGCCTGTTCGGGACCGGGCTGACACGGCCCTTGAGCGCTGCGTATCTGACCTTGTTGCAACGGCTGGCAGTGCGGCATGACAAGCTGGTGGCAATTGACTTGCCCAGCGGGATCGAAGCCGATTTGGGCCAGCCACTGAACAAGGATCTCCCGGCCAATGACCTGACAATCGCACTGGGCGCCTGGAAGTTCGCGCACTTCCTGATGCCCGCTGCTGCCGGAATGGGCACGCAGAAGCTGGTCGAAATCGGCATCGCTGAAGTGCCGGAGGCAGCATTGGCGATTGCCCGGCCGCAGTTCGCCGCGCCGGGGGTGGAAGCGCACAAGTACACGCGCGGCCTGCTGGGTGTGGTGGTCGGTGCAATGCCCGGCGCGGCACTGCTGGCGGCGCAAGCGGCGCAAAGGGCAGGGGCGGGTTATGTCCGGCTCCACGCTGATGCACCGCTGGCGGCATCAAGCGAACTGGTGGTCAGCACCCAGCCGCTGGCCGAGGCGCTCAATGACAAGCGCATCGCCGCGCTGCTGGTCGGCCCTGGCCTGGGCCGCGATGGCGCTGCGCGCGAGAAGCTGGCCCGCGCGCTGGCCGAACAGGTGCCCATGGTGCTTGATGCCGATGCCCTGGTATTGCTTGCCCCGCGATTGCTGTCGCAGCACACCGCACCGCTGATCGCCACCCCGCACGAAGGTGAGTTGCGGGCGCTGGAGCAGGCTTTCGAACTTCCCGGCTCAGGCAGCAAGGTGCAGCGCGCAGTCGCGTTGGCGCAGGCCAGCGGCATGGTGGTGGTGGCCAAGGGTGCCGATAGCGTGGTCGCCGCACCCGATGGCCGCCTGGCCCTGGCGCACCGCGCGTCGACATGGCTCTCCACTGCGGGCACCGGCGATGTGCTGGCTGGCACCATCGCCAGCCGGTTGGCCAATGGAGCCGATCGGTTCAGTGCCGCTTGCGAAGGGCTGTGGCTCCACGGCGAAGCGGCGCGGCTGTGCGAACCGCCGTTCACTGCCGGGCAGCTTGCAGCGAAGGTAGGGAGCGCCTACGCGAACTGCTTGTGAATTTGGTTCACGCAGAGACGCGGAGAAGAAAGAGAGACGCAGAGGGGTTGTGTTCGCGGCGAAGCCGCTTTCGGATCGAACAGTTTCCGAATTCCGCAGGGTCTCAATCGCAGTTGAGCCTATGGCTCGATCCATTGTCTCCGCGCCTCCCTTTCTTCTCCGCGCCTCTGCGTGAACCCCAAACTGGCACTAGGCTCAATGACTACCGAAGAGATCATCCGCATCGCTGCCAAAGGCGACGGCATCACCGCATCGGGCCGCTTCGCCTGGGGCGCGGCGCCGGGGGATTTGCTGCGTGAAGACGGCAGCCTCGAATGGGGGCCGCACCATGTCACCCCGCCATGCCGCCATTTCGGCCAATGCGGCGGGTGCCAGTTGCAGCAGCTGGATGAAGAGACGCTGGCCGGGTTCGTCGCCGCGCGCGTCGGCAATGCCTCGGCTTCGCAGGAATTGGGCGCTGCGCAGATAACGCCGCCGCATCTCTCGCCGTCCCGCAGCCGCCGCCGCGCATCGCTCAAAGCCGTGAGCAGCGGCGGGCGGGTTGTGCTCGGCTATAACGAGGCCAAATCGGCCCGCGTGATCGAACTGGCCGAATGCCCGGTGCTGCGGCCCGAACTGGCGGCGCTGCTCGGCCCGTTGCGCAAGCTGCTGATCCAGCTCGGCCAGGGTCAAGCCGCGCCAAAGGGGCGCACCAAAGCCAAGGCTGGCAAGCACGGCCATGTCCGGCTGGCCGCCGATGTCGAACTGACCTCGACTGATCAGGGGGTCGATCTGGGGATCAAGGGGCTGAGCGCCGAAGGTCTGGAGCTGACCCAGGCGCTGCTCGATTTTGCCCGCGAACACGCGCTGGCGCGGGTCACCATCGACGGCGGTTATGGTGCAGATGTGGTGTGGGAACCTGAGCCGGTGACAGTGACGCTCTCGGGCGTGGCCGTGCCGTTTCCACCGGGCAGCTTCCTGCAGGCCACGCTCGATGGCGAGGCGGCGCTGACCAGCGCGGCGCGCGAATGGCTGGCCGGTGCGGCCAGCGTGGCGGACCTGTTCGCGGGGCTCGGCACCTTTGCCTTTGCGCTGGCCGGGCCGGAAACCAAGGTGCTGGCGGTGGAAGCCGCGCGCGATGCCAGCCAGGCCTGCGCCGCGGCGGCGGGGCGGGTGCAGGCCCCGGTCCATGCGCTACACCGCGATCTGTTCCGCAATCCGCTGCTGGCGGACGAGCTGAACCGGTTTGACGCGGTGGTGCTCGACCCCCCCCGCGCCGGCGCGCGCGAACAGGTCGAGCGGATTGCCGGGAGCACGGTGGGGCGCGTGGTCTATATCAGCTGCAACCCCGCCAGCTGGGCCAAAGACGCGCGGACACTGGTGGACGGCGGATATCGCCTGGCCGAACTGCGCCCGGTGGGCCAGTTCCGCTGGTCAACGCATGTTGAGCTGGCGAGTCTGTTCGTGCGGTAAACCAAGATCCTCCCCATCGACTTGCGATGGGGAGGTGGATCGCCGCAGGCGAGACGGAGGGGTAATTGCGCGAGGCCAGATACCCCTCCGTCAGTGCTACGCACTGCCACCTCCCCATCGCAAGTCGATGGGGAGAAGCGGGCTAACTAGCCTCAACCTCAACCCATTCCCCCGGCGCGGTCCCGTCCAGCGACCAATCGCCCACCGCCCAGCGCACCAGCCGCAGCGTCGGGTGACCCACCGCTGCGGTCATCCGGCGGACCTGGCGGTTCTTGCCCTCGCGGATGGTCAGGCGCAGCCATGAATCGGGCACGGTCTTGCGGAACCGCACCGGCGGATCGCGCGGCCACAGTGCGGGGGCGGGGATCAGCTCGGCCTCGGCCGGGCGGGTGCGGCCGTCCTTGAGATCAACCCCGCACCGCAGTGCTTCCAGCGCGGCGAGATCAGGCTCACCCTCCATCTGCACCAAATAGCATTTGGGCAATTTGAACTTCGGATCGGCAATCCGCGCCTGCAACTTGCCGTCATCGGTCAGCAACAGCAGCCCTTCGCTATCGGTATCGAGCCGCCCGGCGGGATAGACACCCGGCACTTTGATGAAGCCTGCAAGCGTCGGCTTGGCCGAGCCATCGTCGCTGAACTGGCACAGCACGCCATAGGGTTTGTTGAACAGGATCAGGCGGGGCATGGGGCGGGCATAGGCCAAGGCACCCCAAATACAAACCTGCGCGTGGGGGAAGCTTAGCCAAGCCCCGTGTCAAGCACGGGGCGACGATGGTGGGCGAGGGGGTTGTGGTGTCTCACATTCAAACTTCCCGTCGCCCCGTGCTTGACACGGGGCTTGGCTTCCCTCGCGAGCCATCATTTGGCACAACGCGCAAATGGAGAAGGGCGGCTGGGTCTACATCATGGCAAACCGCTATCGCGGCGGCATGTACGTCGGCGTCACGTCCGACCTTATCCGACGCGTATGGCAGCACCGTGAAGGTGAGTGATCCGTCCATGTCGCGGATTTCGCCAAGACTCGGCTTGTCTATTAATTGGCCAGCAACTCGTCCGAAGCGGCTTTTTCCACCTTCGCGGTCGCGACCTTCTGCATTCCGGCGGACGTCAGCACACAGACAATTTCAGACACTTCCTGTGCGAAACCCTCATTAATAGAGTCAGCATCTGGAAGCACAATTCCACCAATGCCACGCTTCACACTGCATGTGTAATTTTCGTTGCTGAAGGCCGGATCGATTGCAATCTCCCATTTGGTGCCGGCTTCCATCGGGGGGCCGAAACCGAATGTTCGGGGTGACCCGGCGCCCGACTGACGGGATCCGATGGGGTCGTTGGTCGTGATGATAACGCGGACGCCCCGACCGGGCGGACAAAAAATGCCGCAATCGAAATCCTCGGTATAGAGCCCCTGCAACCAGTAGCGCTCTGCGCGTGCGGGCGGCGGCTTAGAAAGCTCGCTGGTATCCGATTCCCTGAGACCAAGTGGTGCTTCCTCCGCCGCCTGGGCGTCCGCCGATCCAGTCATCCCAGAAGCTTCGAGCGCCGCAGCTTCGATCGCCGGGTCGTCGCTTCCGCCACCCGCAGCCCCTGCGTCCGCCGCCGCCGCCGCCGCGTCCGCGGCGTCATCGCTTCCGCCATCAGTTCCTCTGACCAATTCGCGGTGCGACCGGCCCGAACTTTCGGGCTCAGCCGCCCTCGCGATCAACACTTTATTTGCGAGGCAGATCAGCAAATCAATCCGGGTATCCTGATGGACGGGCATTTCTTTGATATCCTGCCTCAACTCCGACTTCAGCAGTTGGTTGAGTTCGTCGATCATCGCGTCGAGCGAGGCCGCAATTTCGGTCGCGTCTGTCCACCCGTTTTCGCGGGCAGCGATCCCAATCTCGGCCGCGCAGGCAGCCCGGATACTAGCGTGATCCAACTTTGCTGCGATGGCAGGGGCCGACAGAACAAAAGCTGCCCCACAAACGACAGTTGTCCAGTACCTATGCATATCACAGACCCCTTTTCCCACGCAGAGACTACAGTATTCCGGGGGCATCCGCCAGCGAGGGGAAATTGTGATAGGTAACCCGTAAGCGGGATTGGAGTCCGCTAAACGCACCGAGAGAGCGATTCTGCGTCTGGCTCGCAAATTCAACCGAATCGCTCATGTCTGAAATGGCGTCGAGTCCGGACAAGCGGTTCCTTGTTCGACAGGTTGAAAAATCGACGTTTGCAAGTCCGTTTCACTTTTAACGAAAGCAAACTCACACCCACAAAAGCAAATGGGGCCGACGTTGCCGCCAGCCCCAAGATCGCCTGCATGTGCCCGGTCGATTTTGGGCGATCGCCATTCCGTTTGCCTCGCCAAAAGCATCTGTTGGCATCGCTGCCCACAAGCGCTTCGGATCGGCGTCGCGGTGGTTCCCGAAGGAACCGGCTTTCATCGCCCGGCCACCTCGCCGGCGTCCGGTCCCGTCAGGCGGTCGGCTCCGGCCTTGCGACCTTTGCTTTCCACCTGGCGGTTCCGTGACCGCACCTCCGCCTTATCGTTCCCGGCTTTCCGTTCCGCTTCTGGCCGAAGCCTTCCGCTTTCCTTTTGCCGTTCCCGACCGCTGGTGAAGCAGTCTGCTGACATTGCGCCTTTCGCTGCATTTGCGGTTCGCCAGATTCCGTCCGAAGACTTCCTGAGGCGTGTTTTCCAACAGAGCTGCGGGCATCGCTGCCAGATCTTGAGGCTTGTGTTTTCCCTATCCGTTTCAACGGTTTCCCGCCGGAACTTCAAGTGCGGTTCCACGCTCTCGACACCTGAAATCTGCGCCTCTGAAACGAGTCGCGCAAGCGAAATCGTACAAAAAATGTCACATGATTGTGGACAAGCCCGGGGATGAACTTGTGGACGGTGAAATCTGCTGAACGGGCGCAATTGATTCGTGATGCGATGCGGGAAAATTTCACGCAAAGGCGCAAAGGCGCAAAGAGAATCCCGGCCAAGCCGCTGCAAGACGGAAAGATCGCGGCCCGCCCGAAGACCAGCTTACTCAGGCGGCGCGGCCGCACAGCATAACCCCTTCGCGCCTTTGCGCCTCCGCGTGAAACTAGAAATTGCGCCGGTCGCGCGTGGCCAGCAGGCGCAGCCGTAGCGCGTTAAGTTTGATGAACCCGGCGGCGTCCTTCTGGTCATAAGCCCCGGCATCGTCCTCAAACGTCACGTGGCGTTCGCTGTAAAGCGAGTCGGGCGACTTGCGGCCGACCACGCTGGCCATGCCTTTATAGAGCTTCAGGCGCACCGTGCCGTTCACGCGGGCCTGCGAGTGATCAATCGCGGCCTGCAGCATCTCGCGTTCGGGCGCGAACCAGAAGCCGTTGTAGATCAGCTCGGCATATTTGGGCATCAGCTCGTCCTTGAGGTGCGCCGCGCCGCGATCGAGCGTGATCTGTTCGATCCCGCGATGTGCACGGGCATAGATTTCGCCACCAGGAGTCTCGTACATCCCGCGGCTCTTCATGCCGACAAAGCGGTTTTCGACCAGATCGAGCCGGCCGATCCCGTGCTTCTTGCCCAGCGCGTTGAGCGCGGTGAGCAAAGTGGCGGGGCTCATCGCCTCGCCGTTGAGCGCGACGCCGTCGCCCTTGTCAAAGTCGATGGTGATGTATTCGGGGGTGTCCGGCGCGTCCTCCGGGTTGTCGGTGCGCGAATAGACATAGTCCGGGGTTTCGTTCCACGGGTCTTCCAGCACTTTGCCTTCGCTGCTGGTGTGGAGCAGGTTGGCATCGGTGGAGAACGGCGCTTCGCCGCGCTTGTCGTTCGGCACCGGGATCTGGTGCGCTTCGGCCCAGGCGATCAGCGCGGTGCGGCTGGTCAGGTCCCATTCGCGCCACGGCGCGATCACCTTGATATCGGGGGCGAGGGCATAGGCGGAAAGTTCGAACCGGACCTGATCGTTGCCCTTGCCGGTGGCGCCGTGGGCAATCGCATCGGCGCCGGTTTCGCGCGCGATCTCGATCAATCGCTTGGAAATCAAGGGCCGGGCGATCGAGGTGCCGAGCAGGTAATCGCCTTCATAACGGGCATTGGCGCGCATCATCGGGAACACGAAATCACGGACGAATTCCTCGCGCATATCGTCGATATAGATGTGTTCGTCGGGCACGCCCATCAGCTTGGCCTTGGCGCGGGCCGGTTCCAGCTCCTCGCCCTGGCCAAGGTCGGCGGTAAAGGTCACTACTTCGCAGCCATAGGTGATCTGCAGCCATTTCAGGATGACCGAGGTATCGAGGCCGCCCGAATAGGCGAGGACGACTTTCTTGATATCAGACATGGGCTGGTTTTCCGCTGGATTGGCGTTAGGATTTCCGCTGCGCCCCTAAGCCATGGGGGCGGGGAGGGCAAGCCGGTGGCCAAGGCCGAATTCAAGACCAAGGCGACCGAAGTCAGCGTGGCAGACTTTATCGCCGCGGTGCCCGACCCGCGGCGGCGCGAGGAGGCCGCGGCGATCGACGCCCTGCACCGCCGCGTTACCGGCCTGGAACCCAGGATGTGGGGTCCCTCGATCATTGGTTACGGCAGCTATCACTACAAGTACGACAGCGGCCACGAAGGCACCATGTGCCGCGCCGGTTTCAGCCCTCGCAAACCCGCGCTGACGCTCTATCTGATGGGAACCTATTGTGATCGTCAGGCTGAGGCCGACGCCCTGTTTGCGCGGCTCGGCAAACACACCACCGGCAAGAGCTGCCTCTATGTCAAAAAGCTGGCCGATGTTGATCTGGCGGCGCTGGAACAGCTGGTGGCGATGAGCTGGGAGCGAATGAACGCGCAGTATCCAAATTAGGCGATCCTTCCCATTTTTGGCGACTGCCACAATTGGGGAGGTGGATCGTCCGCAGGACGAGCCGGAGGGGTTGCTGGGCGAGCGTCGATACCCCTCCGTCAGTGCTTCGCACTGCCACCTCCCCATTTGTGCTTCGCAAAAATGGGAAGGATCTAAGGCAATTCAATCCGGATTACTCCGCCGCTTTCTGTTCAAGATGCCATTGCGGCGCCGCATCCAACGCCGACAACCGCGCCGCCTCTGCGCTGATGTAATCGCGGGTCATTGGCAGGGCGCTGCGCTGTTTGACGGTCTGGATGTGGAAGTTGACCATCTTGCCCGAGGCGAAGCTCTGTTCGGCCCCGGCGAGGTAGAACTGCCACATCCGGAACAGGCGGGCATCGTACAGCGCGGTGATTTCGGCTTCGTGGAGCGTGGTGCGGCGGTACCATTCGGCCAGCGTGTGGGCATAGTGATAACGCAGCACCTCGACATCGCCGATCTCCCATCCGGTCTGCTCATTCGCCGTCACGAGTTCGCTGAGCGCGGGGATATAGCCGCCGGGGAAAATGTATTTGCGGGTCCACTTGTCGGTGGTGCCGGGGCCATCGGTGCGGCCGATGGTGTGGGTCAGCATGATCCCGTCAGCGGCGAGCAGATCGTGGGTCTTGGCGAAGTATTCGCGGAAATGCGGTGCGCCGATGTGTTCGATCATGCCCACGCTGGTGATCCGGTCAAACGGGCCGGTGACATCGCGGTAGTCCATCAGTGCGAACTTGACCCGGCCCGCCACCCCGGCCGCCGCAGCGCGTTCGTTGGCGAACTTGACCTGATCGGGGGCGAGGCTGACGCCCAGCACCTCGCAGCCGAAATGGCGGTTGAGGTAAAGCCCCAGCCCGCCCCAGCCGCAGCCGATGTCAAGCACGCGCATCCCGGCACTTTGCCCCGGCTTCAGCCGCAGCTTGGCGGCGATCAGTGCCTGCTTGTCAAGCTGGGCGCGTTCCAGCGTGCTGCCCGTGTCCTTGAAATAGGCCATGGTATATTGCCGGTCCTCATCGAGGAACAGCTCATAGAACTGGCGCGACAGGTCGTAATGGTGGACCACATTGCTGCTGGCTTTGGCGCGCAGATTGATCTGATCGGCCTTGGCAAAGATCCAGTCGGCGGTGCGCTTGACCGGGCTGGGCGCTGACAGCCCGCTGCCGCGGTTGGCATTGCCCATCAGCAGCAAGACCATGTCACGGATATCGTGCGGAGGATCGACGACCATCCGCCCGTCCATATAAGCCTCGCCCGCGCCGATGCGGGGGTCTTTGGCGATGTGCAGCGCGGCGCCCTTGTCGGTAAAGCGGATGGTCAGCGGATCGGCGGCAAGATCGCCATAACGGTATTGGGTGCCGTCATGATCGATCACGCGCAGCTGGCCTTGCTTGACCAGCGCGCGCAGCAATTTGTCGAGCAGCCACATGGGGCAGAGACTATGCAGCTCTCGCCCCGGTGCAAGCTCTATTCAGCCCAGTCCGTCCGCAATTTCAGCCAATTGCCACAGCCCCAGCACCAGGAACAGCAGCGCGGCAAGGCTGCGGGTGAACTTCATCGAAACGCGCCGTTCGATTGCTTCGCCCAGGAACACCGCCGGGCCATTGGCGAGCATCATGCCCAGCGTTGTGCCAGCCGCGACCGTGGCGACCGATTGGTAGTGCGCCGCCAGCGCAATCGTGGCGATCTGGGTCTTGTCGCCCATTTCAACCAGGAAGAAGCTGACCAGCGTGGTCAGGAAGGCACTGCCCGCGGTGCGGACAGTCGCGTCATCTTCGTCCAGCTTATCAGGCACCAGCGTCCAGGCGGCCATGGCGATAAAGCCCAGCGCAACCGCCACGCGGAACCACGGCGCCTGCAGCAGCCCGGCGACCTGCTGGCCAACCAGCGCGGCCAGCGCGTGATTGGCAATTGTAGCAACCAGGATCCCGGCGAGGATCGCCCACGGTGCGCGCAGCCTTGCAGCCAGCACGATCGCCAGCAGCATGGTCTTGTCGCCCACTTCAGCCAGCGCAACGACGGCGGTAGAAGAAAGGAATGCTTCGATCATTCGCGCGCGAGGTAGAGCACGTCGCGCGGCTGGGCGAGCAGATGCTGGCCCGAATCCACAAAGATGGTTTCGCCGCTGCCGAGCCAGCCTTCGCTCATGAACAAGGCCGCATCGGCCAGTTCTTGCGCGCCGGTCAGACGGCGCAACAGATTCATTCGCCCGGACAATTCGTGTTCATCATCGTGCTGGTCGTGGCTGGGCAGCATCGCGCCCGGCGCCAGGCCATAGATCCGCGCGGCGGGATCGGCCTGCGCCATGGCCAGCATCTTCACCGTGCTGGCAAAGGCGTGCTTGGCCATGGTGTAGCTGAAGAAATCCGGATTGGGGTTGGCGATCTTCATATCGAGGAACTGGATCACCCGCTTGCCGCCGCGTGCCTTGGCCTCGGTCAGAAAAGCCTGCGCCATGCGGGTCGGCGTTTCGGCATTGACCCGCATCGCCTCGGCGAAAATGGCGGGATTGAGCGCCTGGGCACTATCGGGCTTGAACACTGCGGCGCTGTTGATCAGCATCCGCCAATCGGGCAGCCGTTCGGCCAGGTCTTCGATCATATCGACCGCGACGCTGCCATCGACCAGATTGCACGCCACCACTTCGGCCGAAGGCAGCGCGGCGGCAAGTGCATTGGCAGATTCAAGCGAATGCCCGGCGTGGATGACGACATGCCATCCGGCCAGGCCAAATGTGCGGGCGAGCACCGCGCCGATGCGCTTTGCTGCGCCGGTAATCAGAACTGCGGGTCGGGCCATCCCATCGGGGTTTGAAAGGGATGGCCCGCCGGGTCAAGGTTTAGCGGCCCGGATGCCTAACGGCAGCGCGTGCGGCCCTTGACCAGCTCGTTGCCGATCAGCGCGCCGGCCGCAGCGCCCAGCACGGTGCCGGTGACGCGTTCGCCGCGGGTATCGACTGCGCGGCCCAGCAGCGCACCCAGCGCCGCACCGGCCAGCAGGCCAATCGTACCGTCGCCGCGCTTGCAGTAATACCGGCCATCATCGCCGCGCCAGTAACGCACACCGTTATCGCTGGTGCGGTAATCATGGCGATCGCGGTCATGGTGGCGGCGACCGTGCGCCGGGGCCCATGGCGGCGGATCGCCGAATGCCGGGACCGCAGTGATCGCGGTGACTGCGGCCATGGTGGCTACCATTATCTTTTTCATGGCTTGGTCCTTTGCTTTTGAATGCCTGTGTGGGGGCACCGTGAGGACTCAACCCCAACCGCAGATGAACGTTGCGGTGAAGCGCGCCGAGGCACGATGAGACGAGCCGGTGAGGCGATGGGCTGTGCTGACAAGGCGACGGGTCAACGGGCGTTCAGCCCAGCGCGGCCTGTTTTTCGTCGGCCAGCCGGTCCAGTTCGGCGCGGCTCAGCCTCTGCGCGGAGGTCTTGAGCTGGCCGCAGGCGGCATCGATATCGCGCCCGCGCGGGGTGCGTACCGGGGCGCTGATCCCGGCTTCGAAGACGATATCGGAAAAGCGCCGGATCCGTTCCGGCGTCGAGCATTCATAGATCGCCCCGGGCCAGGGGTTGAACGGGATCAGGTTGACCTTGGCCGGCAGCTTGTAATGCTTGATCAGCCGCACCAGTTCGCGGGCATCGGCGTCGCTGTCGTTCTTGTCCTTCAGCATCACGTATTCGAACGTGATGCGGCGCGCATTGCTGGCCCCGGGATAGTCGGCGCAGGCCTGCAGCAGTTCCTCGATCCCGTACTTGCGGTTGATCGGCACGATCTCGTCGCGCACCGCCTTGTTGGTGGCGTGGAGCGAGACCGCCAGATTGACCCCGATCTCCGCCCCGGCGCGCGCCATCATCGGTACCACGCCACTGGTCGAAAGCGTGATCCGGCGGCGCGACAGGCCCAGCCCGTCGCCGTCCATCACCAGCTTCAAGGCATCGCGGACGTGTTCGAAATTATACAGCGGTTCGCCCATCCCCATCATCACGATGTTGGTCAGCAGGCGGCCATCGGCGGAATAACCGCCATCATCATCGACCAGATCATCGCCCAGCAGCGCCAGATCGGCTTGCCCGGCGCGCGGCCATTCGCCCAGCGCATCGCGCGCCAGCATCACCTGGCCAACGATCTCGCCCGGAGTCAGATTGCGCACCAGCCGCATCGTCCCGGTGTGGCAGAACCGGCAGTTGAGCGTGCAGCCAACCTGGCTGGAGACGCACAGCGTGCCGCGCGCTTCATCGGGGATGAAGACCATTTCGAATTCGTGCCCGTCTGCGGTTTTGAGCAGCCACTTGCGCGTGCCGTCGCTGGAATGCTGCGAAAGGACAATCTCGGGCCGGCCGATCACGAAGCGTTCGGTAAGCCACGGCCGCATGGTCTTGGCGATATCGGTCATTGCCGCAAACTCGGTTACGCCGCGGTGGTAGAGCCAGTGGAACACCTGCTTGGCGCGCAGCTTGGCGGCCTTGGGATCAAGCCCGGCTTCGGCGAACAGCCCCGCGATCTGGTTCTTGGGTAGCCCGATCAGATCGACACGGCCATCGCTGCGCGGGGTAATGTCGCGCGCGACGGGGACGGGATCGATCTGTCCCGGGATCGGCATGAGTGCAGTATCGGCCATAGCCCGCGCCTATAGGGAAAGCGGACCTTCATCGCCAGCACTGAGTAAAAAGTTGCAGCAGGCGTAACCTTTCAGCCGATTGCTGCGAACCTTCAAGACAGTACACACTGGGGGGTCTTGCGTGATGAAGTGCCAAACTACTGCAGCAACGTTTGCGTTTGCCTTGTTGGCGGCGCTCGCCAGTCCGGCTGAGGCGCAGGCCGTGCAATTGCACGGCGCGGCGATTGGCGGGTTGGAACGCACCGATAGCGCTCCGGGTTCGGGTGCTGAAGACGGGTTCTATTATGGCGTGCAGGTCGGGGCGGAGTGGGATTTGGGCACAATAAGAGCCGGGGTCGAACTGGAACTTGGTGATTCCACGGCGCGCGCTACCAATGGCGGCAACACTGCCAATCAGTCGCTGTTCGGCAATGCTGCCGTTCGCGTTGCGCTGCCGGTCAGTGGCGGAGCACGGGTTTTTGCGCGCGGCGGATATGCTTATCACAAGATTGACTATGCCGTTGGTCCGGCCTTTGAAGGGCATGGCTATGTGGTGGGCGGCGGTGCCGAGATCGATCTGGGACCCGATCTGTTTGTGCGCGGGGAATACCGCTTTTCAGACTATGGCCAATCGGTCCGCGGACAGCATTTTGTCGGAGGGCTTGGGATCCGGTTCTAGCGGATTCGCGCACAGGCGACTGCGGCACCGTCCATTGCTGTGGCCGCGCCATCGAGGGTCCAGGTGTTGGAGAAGCCCTGGCCGTTCGCGCCGCGCGCGCTGACGGTCATTTCGCTGGCGCTGCGCATCGCCGCCATGATCGCTGCATCGCCGCGCTTGTCGATCGCCCAGGCATCGGCGCTGCCGCCGGTCAGCGCGATCCTTTGCCCGCCGATCGAAAGCTGGATCGGCGCATTTGGCTGCAACTTGCGCGACAGGCGGAAGTGAACCTGGCCCCGCACTTGCGCACGCGGCCACCAGGCGACATCGGCATAGGGCTGGAAATCGCGGCTCTTGGTTGAAGGCCGCGCCATGGCGATGGCATAGCAGCGCGCGGTGTCGGCATCGCGGAACACGCCCCAGCTGCCGAACATGCCCAGTGCCTCGCGCGCCAGCGCCGGACTGGCGGCCAAGGCCAACAGGGCTAGCGCAAGGCGGGCATAGCGGTTCACGCCGGATCGGGTTCCAGCGCCCGCGACAGCGGGCGGTTGAGCGCAAACAGGATTGCTGCGCCAACAAGGCCAATGCTGGCGTCCATGGACCAGAACGCGGCCGGGCTCATCTGGTCGTAATAGCTGCCAACATAGCCCGCCAGTGTGTGCGCCACGAACGGGCAGAGGAACGTCGCGCCAACCATCGTGGAATTGATTTTGGCCGGCGCAGTGCGGCTGACCAGCGCCAGCGCGGTGGGCCAGTAATACATCCAGCCAAGGCCCATCCCCAGGAACGCGATCAGCGCCAGCGCCAGCGAAGCCGAATGCGGCGCGGGCGAGAGGTAGCTGGCCCCGGCCATCACCAGCGCGAAGACGCTGGTCAGCAAGGTGCCGATAGCGATCTTGCCCACCGAAGTCGGCTCGCGCCGCTTGCGCGCCTGCGCAGCCCACAGCAGCAGCAGCAGCGGCGCGGCGATGATCGATCCGGTCGAATCGACCGAGCCGAACCAGGCCGCCGGGACCGATCCCAGCGCCACCTGCTGATCGGCCCAGACCAGCCCGATCGACCAGACCATCGGATAGGTAATCTCGGCCGGGATGATCAGCAGAATTACCGCCACCAGCGTCCAGACCTGGCGGCGTTCGCCCGGCGTGAGCGGAACATGCGCGACTTGCTTGATCTGCTGCGGCGGCACTTCGGGCAAATGCTTCTGCCCGGCCAGATAGACGAACAGCGCCACCAGCATCAGCGCCGCGGCAATCGCAAACCCGGCATGCCAGCCATAGGCCGCCGCCAAAGCGCCGGTGACCAGCGGCCCGGCGGCCGCGCCGATGTTGATCCCGGTCGAAAAGATCGCAAAGCCGCGGTCGCGCAGCGAATGCGCCTCGCGCGGATAAAGCGCGCCGACCTGGGCGGAGATATTGCCCTTGAGGCAGCCCGAACCCAGGATCAGCAACAGCAGCGCCAGCAGGAAGGTGGCATCGAAGGTCATCGCCAGATGGCCGGCGCTCATCAGGCAGGCACCCAGCACCACGGTGCGCTTTTTGCCGAGCACCCGGTCAGCCAGCCAGCCGCCCAGGATCGGGGTGAAATAAACGAGGCCCGAATACCACCCATAGACGATCGCGGCGAAGGCCAGATCGGTCATCGGCGCGCGGAATTCGAACAACGAACGCAGCGCCGAAAGGCCCATCACCTTGGCCGCATGTTCAGGCAACAGCAGCTGCTTGACCATGTACAGCGTCAGCAGCGCGGTCATCCCGTAATAGGAAAACCGCTCCCACATCTCGGTAAACGCCAGATAGGCGAGCCCGCGCGGGTGGCCATCCAGCATGCCGGTGCGCGGCTGCGCCTCAGTAGTCATTGTCTGGCTTCCCCCGTTTTGCGCTTGTCGGCAGTGCTAGTCGAAACGCTGGCATTGGCAAGACGCCGCAATCCCGCAAAGCACTTGGCAGCGGGCGCGGCGGCCGATAGACCCCTGAAAAACGGGCGCGAAATTCAGCACATACTCCAAGGGGGGAGAAGGCCGTTGAAGCTTCCGTTTGACCGTGTCCAGTTGCGTTTCCTCAAAGCCCTGGCCGAAGCCCTGTTCGATGATTTCGAAGAGCTGGCGATATCGGTCGATCAAGTGGTCGACAATGTCCACCAGTTCTTTGCTCTGGTCGGCGGGACCAAGGCCAAGGAAATCGGCGCATCGCTGCGGCTGGCCGAACTGGCGATGGCGCCGTTCTTTACCGATCTGTCGGTCGAGGCCCGCAAGGAGCGCATCAAAAACCGGATGCAGAACACCCAGTTCGATGCCTTTCAGGACATGGCAAAGCTGCGTTCGATCCTCTATTTCGGCTATTACGGGCACTGGATCGATCCGATCGGCAGCACCAACCTCGATGGCGGGCAAAGCGCCAACAAGGATAATCCGGTGCTGAGGCAGATCGGCTTCACGCTGCCCAAATTCCGCACCCGCGGGCCGGGCGAGGTTCCGCTTGAGCGGGTCAATGGCCGCGAGATTGCGCGCGAACATGTGGTGCCGGTCGATCTGGTGGCGCAGGACATCGACGTGATCGTGGTCGGATCGGGATCGGGCGGGGCGGTATCGGCGCACAATCTGGCCAAGCGCGGCTACAAGGTCCTGGTGATCGAAGCGGGGCCGTTCCACCCATCGCAGGACATCACCCACGAAGAGCGCGCGATGGTCCCGGCGCTGTTCAAGCACGGCGCGCTGCAATCGACCCGCGACAACGATTTCATTGTCTTCCAGGGCCGCAATGTCGGCGGATCGCCGACCATCAACAACGGCATCTGCCTGCGCATGAAGGGTGACCGGCTGAGCCACCCCGATGCGGCCGATGTCTTCGCCAAGTGGGCCGAAATCGGCGCGCCGATCGATGAAGCGCGCTTCATGGCCAGCTATGATGCGCTGGCCACCGATCTTGGCCTCGCCCCCGCCGAACCGCGCTCGGGCAAGACCAATGGCACTCACCTGATCCGCGGCTGGGACACATTCGCGGCGGGAACCGACGATCCGTGGTTCAAGGCGGCCAAGGCCGGCGGCTGGGTCAACAAGAACTTCGGCCCGCCCGGTACGCCATCGGCCTGCGCCTATTGCGGCTATTGCAACACCGGGTGCCCCTATGGCCGCAAGATGGGGATGGGGCAGACCTATCTGCCGTGGGCCTGCAACAACCATGGCACGCGGATCCTGGCCGAGACCAAGGTCGAGAAGATCCTGTGGTCCAGGGGAACCGGGGCCAAGCGCCGCGCCACCGGGGTGCTGGTGGTCGATAACGACGGGACTCCGCACGTGATCCAGGCGCGCAAGGGCGTGGTCGTGGCGGCCGGGACGATCGCCTCTTCGCTGCTGCTCGAACGCAGCGGGATTGGCGGCACCGGCCACCAGATCTCGCTCAACGTCGCCTCGCCGATCATCGCGCTGATGCCCGAAGGGCGGACGCCCGCGTGGGACGAGGACCAGATGACCAGCGTGGTCGATTGCGGGCAGTTCCTGCTCGAAAGCCACTTCCAGCCGCCCTTGTCGATGAGCTCGATGATGCCCGGCTGGTTTGGCGAGATGGACAAGCGGATGCGCGCCTATAACCGGATCTGTTCGGCCGGGATCCTGTTCCCCGCCGATCGCCGCGGCAATCTGGTCGGCGGCAAGCTGGATGTGAAACTGACGCTGGATGACATCCACATGATCCGCCGCGCCGCGGCCACGCTGGTGCGGGTGCATTTCGCGGCAGGCGCGCTTGAAGTCTACCCGGCGCTGATGAAAGGCCAGACGCTGACCCCGGCGATGGATATCGACGCGTTTTACCGCGATGCGGTGAAGGAAGCGGATGATATCACTCTGTCCAGCTCGCACCCGCAGGGCGGCAATCCGATGCACGAGGACCCGAGCGAGGGCGTGGTCGATCTGCAGTGCCGGCTGCACGGCGCGGACAACGTGCTGGTCACCGATGCCAGCGTCTTCCCCAGCTGCATCCGGGTCAACGCGCAATACACCACCATGGCGATGGCGCATTATGCGACGGGGTATGGGGATGTGTTTGCCTAAGTCATTTTGCGCCTCTGTTAGAGTCTCATCTCAAAACCCCCTTCCCCCGCGGGGAAGGGTTGGGGATGGGGGAGCGCGCCGAAGTCGCGCGGCTGCGCTGGCGTGGTACCCCCACCCCAACCCCTCCCACATCGGCGACGGGCCAAGTGGTTCAATGTAAGATGAGAACTCTATAGTTCCAGCATCTTGCCATCGAGAAATGGGTATTGTGTCCCCGGAATTTTCGTAGTGTCCCCGATTTCCCACGGCAGACATTAGAATCCGCTTGTTGGGTCGGGACCCTAAGTGAATGATATTTTCCAGGAGAGTTTTTTTTGCGCGCAAAATAGAACCCCTGCAACCGTTCATTTTGCTTGAGTTTTTCTTCACCCGGTAACGCTTTACGGCTGCCACCGGATGGTGGTATAGTCTGTGAGCGAATGTTCAGCCAAGAGGAGGCTTCGATGCCCGGCTATGCGCGATTTGTAGCCCTTCGAGAATCAGATGCGGCAACAACTCTGCCGACAAACGCTGGTCAAAATGAAACTACTTTTGAAGGGTTTCAGGCACCCGGTATCAATCCTCGGGCCCCGGCAGTCCTAATGTTCAGGCTTAACCCACGCGGCACAGAAAGTGTTACGTTGCGGGTTCGCCTAGCTAGCAGCAACGTCGTGTTGATGGAGACCACTTTCACGACAGACGCCGCCCGGTCTTGGCATGAAATCATCCCTGCGGGCGCTCTCGCTGCGGATGGGAATCAAATGATCGTCAGCGTGACAGGACCTGGCAGTATTCAGGTCTCGGATTTCGTCTTTTTGTACGACGCCAGCTAAAGGAAATTACGGTGCAAATTACGTAATTACGCCGTCAAATTACCAATTACGGTAACCAATTACGCAATTACGGTGACAGCAATTACGGTGACACAATTAAATTACGGTGACAGTGCACCTAATTGACACACCGCCGGCGCTGTGAGAGCTTGCGCATCATGGCTCGGCTTGCTCGCTTTGTCCTCTCTGGCATCCCGCACCATGTGACCCAGCGCGGGAACGGGCGGCAGCAGACGTTTTTCTGCGATGCAGATTATGCGGCCTATCGCGACCTGCTCAAAACGCATTGCGCCGCCAACGGGGTGGCGGTGTGGAGCTGGGTGCTGATGCCCAATCACGTGCACCTGATCTTAGTGCCCGAACATGGCGTTGCCCTGCGCGCGGCGTTGTCGAAGGTCCACCGTGCCTATGCTGGCCGAATCCACTCTCGCGAGAAGCGCACCGGCCACTTCTGGCAAGGGCGGTTCGGCTGTGTCGCGATGGACGAGCCCCATCTGCTGGCGGCGCTGCGCTATGTGGCGCTCAACCCGGTCCGGGCGCGGCTGTCAGCCAGGGCGCAGGATTGGCGCTGGTCGAGCGTGCATGCTTGCCTCGATCCGCAGCGCAGCGATGGCCTGACCGAGACCGCCCCGGTGCTGGAACGGGTGCCAGACTTTGCCGCTTTGCTGCGATCCAGTGAGGACGAGGCGCGTTCAACCCAGCTCCGCAAGGCTGAGAGCACCGGTCGGCCCTTGGGCGATAGCGCCTTCCTGGAGCGCGTGGCAGCCCTCTTGGGCCGCGACCCGAAACCGGGCAAACGTGGCCCCAGAGCGGGTGAGAAGGGTGAAATAAGTGCACTGTCACCGTAATTCTGTCACCGTAATTCAAGGTTACAATGCCGGGCTTGGATTAGCGCCACGAACAATCAGCCCGAACCTGCGACCTGATGTGCTTGGTCGCTATTTTGACGGACGGGTAGCCCGCATTGAAGTCCAATCGGCGACTGATTTTAGAGATACGCTAATTCTTCGAAATGAAGCACTTAATCCGCAGATAGTTCAACAAGGCTTCATACCGTTGAAGCCGCGTGTTGTTTTGCCGCGTGGCCAGTAGGTGAGAGAAATGACCCAAGCAACCTGCATCGGCTTTAGCCGACACACGCCAAACATGCCGACGCCTGCGGATATGATGTGCGTCTACAAGACGCTTGAATCGATGATGTGCAGATTGGGTGCCGCCCCAAATTGGTTCTCCGCTTGGGATGGTGTCGGTCGAGGCGGCTACAAGAAAATTGGTGGAGCCTTTCACAAGAAGGTGCTTGAGCGCGAGATGCGGGGGTATCAAGGCTTGGGATTGGCCACCGCTCCTGTCGATAGCAAAGCTCCCGGGTACGATAGCTTTGTCACAGCTGGTTTCACTTTAATGCCTGGGATCGGCATGATCGATGTTACGTTTGTTGCCCACGAACCTTATCTGCAATGCGGCAGCGCGACTTGTGACGATATTGTCGCTGAACTCGCCCAGCTTTGGCAATGGGACTATGGCTTCGGCTTTGAGCGGGATGCAGCGACTGCACCTGGAGTCTATCTCAGCGGTGCAGGTTCGAATTTACACAGCGCCGAAGATGAGCGCCGCACCGACCTCTGGTATGAAACCTTGCACGACTTCTACAAAGGCATCGAGCCGCCACGCCGCCTTGTAATGATCCGCGACATCTTCCCCTACAACATGGTTGGCCCGGAGCATCTGGCGCATCGTTTGCCCGATGGCCGCAGCTTGCGGGAGTTCATCGAGGCCGATGCGGATAGCGAGCTTCGCCCGTTGGCGGATAACCTCTGGCTATGGAAAGTGAACGCAGATCGCACCGAGGCCATGCGCGACATGTTGCGCGGAACGGGCATCATCATCGTGGAATGATGCACCGCCAAACCTCCTTGAATGACCCTCCTTTGCCCCCTCTTCCCGCTTCACTGATCGATGGTCGAAGGCCGAGAATTACGGTGACAGTGCACTAAATTGACCAAATTACAGTGGACCAAATTACAGTGCCAGTTTGCTAAATGCACTTAATTCAATGCCCGCTTTCCTACACCTCCCGCGCTGTGTCAAACTACCCGTCCGCTCCTTCTCAT
>NZ_JANOWI010000024.1:0-2357 GCF_031417815.1 Novosphingobium sp.
TCAGAACCTGTTCCTGGTGGCCAAGGCCGATACGACCTTCAAGGAAGCCTTCTCGATGGCGGATGAGGTGCTCCAGCAGGGCGTCCGTTCGATCACCGATCTGATGGTCATGCCGGGCCTGATCAACCTCGATTTCGCCGACGTTCGCTCGGTCATGGCCGAAATGGGCAAGGCGATGATGGGCACCGGCGAAGGCAGCGGCGAAAACCGCGCGCTCGAAGCTGCGGAAAAGGCGATCGCCAACCCGCTGCTCGATGGTGTTTCGATGCAGGGTGCCAAGGGCGTGATCATCTCGATCATCGGCGGCGAAGACATGAAGCTGCTCGAAGTCGATGAAGCTGCAAACCACATTCGCGAACTGGTCGATCCCAATGCCAACATCATCTGGGGCAGCGCGTTCAATCCCGATCTTCAGGGCAGGATCCGCGTTTCGGTGGTCGCCACCGGGATCGAACAGAGCGCCGACCATGTGGTCGAAGCTGCCAGCCGTCCGATCAGCCTGAGCACCGGACGCGGCCCGGCCCGGCCTTCGATGACCGTCACGGCCGCTGAACCGCTGTTCGAACGCAACGCACCGCCTGCGCCCGAACCGGAAATCGAGGACGTTGAACCCGAACCGATTGACGAAGCTGAAGCCGAACCCGAGGTGGCAGTTGCCGCCCCCGAAGTGTCGGCTGACGACGATTGGGAAATGCCCGAACTCGAAAGCGGCGATGGCACCGGTGAAGGCGATGAGCCGTTCGAGCTCAAGCTTGAAGCGCCCGAAGGCAGTGACGAAGGCGCGGCGGATGGTGATGAACTTCTGCTTGATGCCGATCGCCTCGCTGCCGAGGACGAGCCGGTGGGTGGCGGATCAGCCCTGCCAGGGCGCCGCCGCGGGCTGGTTTCAAGCGGCGATGACAGCGTACCCGAGCCGTCCGGGTCCGGCGCAGAGTCGGCCTCGGATGCTGGCACCGGCGGCGCTGGTGCAGCGGGCGGCGCGGCCGACGAAGCGCCGGCCAAGCCCCAGCCGCGGCTGGGCAGCGGGGCCACGCTGTTCGAACGCATGGCCAATCTTTCGCGCGGCGGCCGTTCTGCTGACGACGACGATGATGATGACGGCGGTGATGGCGGCCCGTCGATTTCGATCCCGCGTTTCCTGGGACGCCAGAACAACCAGTAACGCAGCACATTCGGGGCCGGGTCGCGTTCGGCCAGAGTTAAGCTACGATCGGGCAGCAGCCTGATCGTAGCCGTCTTGTGCGGCGCGTCGAAAAGGTTAACGCTGCAGCGATGTTCGGCATGGAAAAATCGGATCTGAAGCTGCTGTTAAGGGCCAGCGCGACGGCGTTGATGCTGACCGCCATACCGGCGCATGCCCAGGTCACCGCGCCCGCCGCAAGCCAGCCCGCCATAAGCCAGCCCGTTGTTCAGCCGTTGCCGACGAAATCGCCCGGGATGCGGCTCAACGATGCGCTCAACAAGCTGGCGCGCAATCCCCAGGATGTCGAAGCCCTGATCGAAGCGGGGCGCGCCTCGCTCGATCTGGGCGATGTCCAGGCGGCAATCGGGTTTTACCAGCGCGCCGATACGCTGTGGCCAGGCTCGGTCAGGGTCAAGGCGGGGCTGGCCGGGGCCTATGTCCTGTCGGGCGATCCGCTGACCGCGATCAATCTGTTCGCCCAGGCGGAAAAGCTTGGTCCGCTCGATGCCACGGCGCTGTCGGACCGGGGCCTGGCCTATGATCTGGTGGGCGACAACCAGACTGCACAGCAATACTATCGCCGCTCGCTCGGGCTGGCGGCCAATGACGAAGCCAGCCGCCGCCTGGCGCTGAGCCTCGCGATTTCGGGTGACAGGCGCGGGATGGATGCGGCGCTGGCGCCGCTGATCGAGCGCAACGACAAGGCAGCCTGGCGCACGCTCGCCTTTGCGCAGGCGATCCTCGGCAACCTGACCGGGGCCGAAACGATCGTGCGGCAAAGCGTATCGGAACAGACGGCCGACAAAATGGTCGGTTATATGAGCTTCATGCCCAAATTGACCCCGGCGCAGCAAGCGGCGGCGGCCAATCTGGGCTTGTTCCCGCGCTCCGCCGAAATCGGGCAGGACGATCCGCGCTATGCGCAATATGCGCGGA
The DNA here is from genome assembly GCF_031417815.1 of Novosphingobium sp. Classification (GTDB taxonomy): domain Bacteria; phylum Pseudomonadota; class Alphaproteobacteria; order Sphingomonadales; family Sphingomonadaceae; genus Novosphingobium. Next base: position 2,120 of record NZ_JANOWI010000024.1, read on the forward strand.
CGCGTCCGGTTCTGGCGGCCGTGGCCCCGGTTACTGTGCCCTCAGCTGAAAAGGGTAAGGCCAAGGATAAAGGCAAGGGCAAGGGCAAGGACAAGCCACCGATCCAGGTCGCCGCTGCACCGCCGGTCCCGGCTGTGGGCCGCGAAGTCAACGGCAAGCCGGTGCAATTGGCCGTAGCGACACCCATGGCCAGCCCGCCGCCCGTGCTGCGCCCCGCGCCGGCCCCGGCCCCGGCACC
>NZ_JANOWI010000025.1:0-23194 GCF_031417815.1 Novosphingobium sp.
ATGCGGCGTTGAGCGCGAAGCTGGGGTTCTCGGTGGTCGCGCCGACCAGCGTTACAGTGCCGCGTTCAACGAACGGCAGAAAGCCATCCTGCTGGGCGCGGTTGAAGCGGTGGATCTCGTCCACGAACAGCAGCGTGCGCCGGCCCATTTTGGCGGCCAGTTCGGCCTCGGCGAAGGCCTTCTTGAGATCGGCGACGCCCGAGAAGACTGCGCTTACCGCGATAAACCGCATCCCCACCGCGTCAGCCAGCAACCGCGCAATGCTGGTTTTGCCGGTGCCGGGCGGCCCCCACAGGATCATGCTGGAGAGGCGGCCGGCCGCGACCATCCGCCCGATCGCACCTTCGGCTCCGGTCAGGTGCTCCTGCCCGATCACATCGGGCAAGGACCGCGGCCGCAGCCGGTCGGCCAGTGGCGCATCATCGCCGGGCTGGTCAGGAGCGGGCGAGGGGAGATCATCGGCGAACAGGTCAGACATCGGGAGCCTAGATAGGCCGCACGATGAAAATTTGCACGGGGGGCTTGCATGATTGCTTGAAAGATATATCTTAGAGCAATCATGAAAGGAACAAGACACATGAGAATGCATGGATGCGGCCACCACGGCCGCCATGGCAAAGGCGCGATGATCGCGATGATGACGGGCGGCTGGGGCCGCCACCGCGGCTCCGGTTGGGGCAGCGATTTCGGGGATGATTTCGGCACCAGCCAGCGTGGGCGCGGCCCGCGTGGCCGCGCGCGGATGTTCGGATCGGGCGAGCTGCGGCTGGTCCTGCTGGGCTTGGTCGGCGAAGCGCCGCGCCACGGCTATGAATTGATCAAGGCGATCGAGGAGCTTTCGGGCGGCAACTATGCGCCCAGTCCCGGCGTGGTTTACCCCACGCTCAATCTGCTGACCGACGAGGGCCTGATCGGCGAACAGGAAGGCAGCGGCACGCGCAAATCGTTTGAAATCACCGCGGCTGGCCGCAGCGAGCTCGACACCCGGATCGACGAATTCAAGGCGATCATCTCGCGGCTGACGGCGCTCGCCCAGGACGACGAACGCCATTCTGCTCCGCCGCTGAAGCGGGCGATGGGCAATCTGTTCATGGCCGTGCGCCAGCGCATGACGGGGAGCGGGTTCGAGCGCGAAACGATGCACCAGATCGCCGAAATCCTCGACGAAGCGGCGCGTAAGATCGAACGATTGTAGGCACTTGCCACCAGACCGGGGCGCGATTTGGGTCGCGCCCCGGTTTCGTGTTAGCTTTTTCCTATCCCGGGCAACAAGGGAGGGGAAAATGGAAAACGACAACGCGGCTGCCAAGGTGCCGCCAAGCTATTGGGCCGTAACCGCGATCGGCCTGTTGTGGAATCTGTTCGGCGGTTATCTCTACATGCTTAGCAAGCTCGATCCCGAAGCTGCCATGCAGGGGGCCCCGCCCGCCATGCGCGACTATGTTCTGACAATGCCGCTGTGGGCGCATATTGGCTGGTCGGTTGGCATCTGGGGCTCGCTGCTGGGTTCGGTGCTGATGCTGGTGCGTTCGCGCCATGCGGTCACGGCGTTCATGGCTTCGCTGGTCGGCGCGCTGGCCAGCTTTGCGGCGCAGGGGATGGCCGGGGTCTTGCCGATCGGCCTGTCAGCCATGATCGGTGCGGTTATCGCCTTCCTGTGGTGGTTCTGCCGCAACGAGGCCGCCAAGGGCACGTTGCGTTAGGCTTTGGGCTGCTGGCTGCGGATCACCCGCAGATAGGTATCGGCCACCGCCTGGTTGATCGTGTCCCAATCATAGGCGCGGCTGAGCCGTTCGCTGGCCGCGCCGTGCGCCTTGCATAGCGCCGGGTTCAGGGCATAGCTGGCCACGGCATCGGCGTAGGCAGCCACATCGCCGGGCGCGACGAGGTAGCCCGAAACACCGTTTTCGACGATATTCTCGCTGCCGGTGGCGGCCGCCGCAACGACCGGCACGCCCGACGCCATGGCTTCCAGCGAGACATTGCCGAACGCTTCGGTCTCCGAAGGGAACAACATCGTGTCCATCGCCGCGACGGCGCGGCCAAGATCGCTGCCCGATTGGTATCCGGTGAACACAGCATCGCCCAGCCGCTCGGAAAACCAGTCGCGCGCCGGCCCGTCGCCGACCACCAGCAGCTTGTGCTTCACCCCGCGGCGGCGCAGCTCGTCGATCGTGTTGGCGAACACGTCGAGCCCCTTTTCCATCACCACCCGGCTAAGGAAGCCGATCACGAAATCATCGCCGGCAAAGCCCTGCGCGCGCCGCCAGGCCATATCGCGGCGGTCGGATGAAAAAATCGTGCGATCGACCCCGCGCGACCAGATTGAAATATCGGTGCCCATCCGTTCGGCCCGCAGCACATCGACCATGGATTGCGACGGCACCAGCAAGGCGTCGCAGCGGTTGTAGAACCGGCGCTGGATCGCGATTGCCGCGGGGACCAGAAAACCGAGCTTGTAGTAGGGCAGGTAGGTTTCGAACCGGGTATGGACCGATGCGACCACCGGTACGCCGTGCTTCCTGGCCCAGGCGATCGCGCGGTGCCCACCCACATCGGGGGCCGAAACGTGCAGCAGATTGGGGTTGAATTCGGCCAGGTCCTTGCGGATCCGCGCGTTGATGCCTGAAGCCAACCGGTAATCGGGGCGCAGCGGGATCGGCAGCGATGGCAGCGAAACCAGATCGCCGGTCGGTGCCATGCCGGGATTGCCGGTTGTGGGGGAATAGACCCGCACCGCCGCACCCTGCCGCAGCAGATACCCGACCAGCCGGTTGAGCGCGCGGTTCGCCCCATCGACCGTGATGTTGTAGTTGCCCGAAAACAGGGCAATCCGAAGACCGGTCGCTGGCATGGCCGGAGCCTTAGCGCATGACCCCTATCTGCGCCAGCTTCGCTCTACCGTTGCTGCTGCACAAATTATTGCTCTTGTTCAATCCGGGTTGAAGCTTTCGGACGCGGCGGTTCGTACCTGACATGACAACAATGAGGAACTGATCACGATGCGTAACACTTTGCTTGCTTTGCCGCTGCTCGCCTTTGCTGCAACCGCCACGCCCGCTTTTGCCCAGGACGATGAAGCCCAATTCGATGGCGCATATATCGGCGTGTCCGTCGGTCAGGCCTCGGTCAAGAACCGCACCGACGTCAACGCGGTCGAGTTCGATACCAATCGTGATGGCACCTATGGCGATACTGTTCGCAACAGCGCCGGTGCCGACGCGTTCTCGCCCGGGTTCTGCTCGGGTCTGGCGTCGGGCAATAATCCGTCGAATTGCGCCCAGGATTACAAGGGCGTGCAATATTCCGCCCGCCTTGGTTATGACATCCAGTCCGGCAACGGCGTGTTCGGTGCGCTGGTCGAATTCGACAAATCGGACGCTACCGATTTCGCTTCGGCCTTCAGCTCAACCCCGGCCGGCTATCATTTCACGCGTGAACTGGATTATGCGGTCTCGGCCCGCGCGCGGGCCGGTTTCACGCCCGCGCCAAAGCTGCTGGTCTATGGCACCGGCGGTGTCAGCTATGCCAAGCTCAACCACGGTTTCACCACCACCAACACCGCCAACAGTTTCACGCCGACCAATGACGATGACATGATCTGGGGTTATCAGGGTGGGGCAGGCGCTGAGCTGAAGCTGGGCAGTTCGCTGTCGTTCGGGGTCGAATATCTCTACAACCGCTATGAAGACGACAAGTACTTCGTTGCAGTTGGCCCGGGAACCGCATCGCCCACCAACGCGTTCCTGCTGAACGGTGGCGGCACCAACATGCGCCAGGATCCGCGGTTCGCGTTCGACACCGTTCGCGCGACCGTAAACCTGCGGTTCTGAGCAGAGCCACGCAGGTGAGCACAGGAGCGGGTCGTCCCAGATGGGACGGCCCGCTTCACGCATCAGCTGAAACGCCGGTCGCGTGATGCGGAAGGCACTCTGCCCAAGCTTCCAATGCGGAAGTGCACGATCAGAGAACGAAGTCGGTCGCTGTCAGGTTTTCCAGTCCATGAAGCATAATCAGGAAATCTCCAACACCATCGCCGTTGACGTCGCCGGAAACATAAGTGTTGCCGTGGTCCTGGTAAAACCGAACTTGGCCCGCGACACCTGCAAAGTCGTTTTGGCCGATGAAGTCGAAGGCCTGATTTCTTGCTTTATTCAAGTTGGCATCGATTCCGGCCAGCGATATGCGGTCGCCCTCTGCCCTTGAGAAGTCAGTAATCGTGTCGACCTGACCTTCGAAGCTTTCGAAAATTTCATTGAAAACAAAGGTGTCACGACCTGCCCCACCGGTGAGAATATCGACGCCCGTCCCACCAATGAGCGAATCGTTGCCCAATCCGCCATTCAGGTAATCGTCGCCACCGAGCCCGCTCAGGGTGTCGTTCCCGCCCAGGCCGAACAGGGCATCCTCCAGCGCGCCCCCCGTCAGACTGTTGCCTCTTGCATTGCCCGAAAGGGTAACGCCGTCGGTCACATCGGTCACCGAAATTGAAAGGTCCTGCGTGTCGGACAGGATTCCGTCGCTGACTGTGATGGTGACCTTATAAATGTTGTCGTGATTGGCATCGATCGGGCTTTCGAAATTGAGCCGCGAATTGAGTATCAAATGCCCTGTCACCGGATCCAGAGCGAACAGTGCAGAGTCTTCCCCAGACAGTGAAAAAGTCAGACGCTCGCCGTTCAGGTCACTTGCCGTAACCCGCCCAAGGTCGTGAAGGTAGAGCGCCGTGTTGGGGGCTGATGGTACATCCTCAGCCAAGGCGATGCCTGACGTCGCTGCGCCGCCATGCCAAGTAATCACCGGCGCCGAATTCTCCGCAGTGAAATCGACATAGCGTACCTGGCTGGTCGTGCCGGTTATCGAAGTGCTGCCGTTAGCGGCAAGCGTAACTTCATGATCGGTCCAGAACACTGCGAGCCGGTCCGGTCCAGATTCATAAATGGAAACTGTTCCGAGCGAATGGCTGGTCAGGCTGTTGGCTTCGTGATTGCCGGATTCGAGCTGGAATTCGGGTCCGACAGCAACACCGTTGGCGTCGAATCGCTGGAATGTCAGCCAGGTAACCGAACCAAGGTCGAGGCTCGTACCGGCCAGACCATTGGGGTTGTCTGAAACTTGTTCGCTCCACGAGGCTACAAATCCACCATCCGCAAGCGCGGTCACCACAACGCCTTGATCGCCGCGCGCACTCAGCAAAAATTCATTCCCTGAAGGTGTTCCATCTGCATTTAAGAAGCGGCCCATCGCGAAATTTTGAGGTGTGTTGTTATTGAATAAGGCTTCAACTGTCCATTCGACCAACAACCGGCCATCGCTAAGCAAGGTGACTTTCGAAGTGCTTTCATGCTGTGCAGTGTTTTGGTTGACTGTGAAGGCGCTCCCGCTCGCTGATCCTGCAGAATCAAATATCTGGGCACGAACATCATATTTTCCGCCGATTACTTCGGACCAGGTCAGAAGAAATCCCCCGCCATTCAATGCTTGCGCGTCAGTATAAAACCGCCCGCTTTCGGGGCCCGCGATTACAACATCGGCACCGACTGGATTGCCAGCGGTGTCGAAAAACCGCGCATGCAAACCGGTTCCGCCTGAGTAATCGCGATATAGCGAAGCAATCGTTCCGTTGGTGAGGCCCACAAGCTCAAACTGCTGCTGTAATCCGGCTGTTACAGTATTGACGACAAATTCGCCGCCCTGGGGTGTGCCGTCCGCTCCGAAAATGCGCATCGCCACGTGCGAAACGCTGTTGTCCGCTGGGTCCGTCGGGGATTCGCTGTACCAGCTTGCGGCAAAGCCGCCGTCGGCCAGCGCGACGACCCGCGGGCTGAGCTGGTATCCGATCACCTGATTGTTCAAGACAAATTCGGTGCCCAGTGCGGTCCAGTCCGCGCCGTAGAGCCGGGCATGGATGTTAGCGGCCGATCCGCCATTGGGACCAAAGTCAACCGTGGTCGGATCGTACCAATAGACCAAGAAAGTGCCGTTGCTAAGCCGGACTACCTGGCCGTCTCCCGGTGAGGCTGCGACTGCAATCGGCGCTTCGCTCAGGTCTGCATAGGTCGGCATCGGATTGGCACCCCTCTATCCACCGGGGCGATTTCATCTGGCATAGATATGCCCGCACAAACCATTCCGGTATGCCGCGCATAGAATCGCGGTTCCATCCGAGCGTTGTTACACAGCCGGACCGATTGTCAAATCCGTTAGTGATCTTAGTTGCTTACGCCATTTCCTTGCTGCGGCTGGCCTTCTTGCGCTCATGCGGATCGAGCAGCGCCTTGCGCAGGCGGATCGATTTGGGCGTTACTTCGACCATTTCGTCATCATCGATATAGGCGATCGCCTGCTCCAGCGTCATGATCCGCGGCGGGGTCAGGCGGATCGCATCGTCCTTGCCGGTCGAACGGAAGTTGGTGAGCTGTTTCGACTTGGCCGGATTAACTTCCAGATCACCCGGCTTGGCGTTTTCGCCGATCAGCATGCCTTCATAGATCTTGTCCTGCGGCCGCACGAACAGCGCCCCGCGCTCTTCGAGCATGTTGAGCGCATAGCCCACCGCTTCGCCGGCGCAGTTCGAAATCAGCACGCCGTTCTGGCGGCCTTCGATCGGGCCCTTGTAGGGGCCGTACTTTTCGAACAGCCGGTTCATGATCCCGGTGCCGCGCGTGTCGGACAGGAATTCGCCGTGATAGCCGATCAGCCCACGGCTGGGCGCGGAGAAGGTGATCCGGGTCTTGCCGCCACCAGAGGGCCGCATATCGGTCATCTCGGACTTGCGCAGCGCCATCTTGTCGATCACCGTGCCGGCGTGTTCATCGTCCACGTCGATCACCACGGTTTCATAGGGTTCGGTGCGCGCGCCCTTTTCGTCCTTGGCATAAAGCACGCGCGGGCGGCTGATCCCCAGCTCGAAGCCTTCGCGGCGCATCGTTTCGATCAGCACGCCGAGCTGCAATTCGCCGCGCCCGGCCACTTCGAAGCTGTCCTTGTCGGCGCTTTCGGTGACCTTGATCGCCACGTTCGATTCGGCCTCGCGGGCCAGCCGGTCGCGGATCATGCGGCTGGTCACCTTGGTGCCTTCGCGGCCCGCCATCGGGCTGTCGTTGACCGCAAAGCGCATCGACAGCGTGGGCGGATCGATCGGCTGGGCGTGGAGCGGTTCGGTGACCGAGGGATCGCAGATCGTGTTGGAAACGGTCGCTTCGGTCATCCCGGCGATCGAGATAATATCGCCGGCGCGGGCCTCGTCTACCGGTACGCGTTCAAGCCCGCGAAACGCCATCAGCTTTGAAGCACGGCCGGTTTCGACGATATTGCCATCGTTATCAAGCGCATGGATCGGTGAATTGACCCGAACCGTGCCCGATTGGACCTTGCCGGTAAGAATGCGGCCAAGGAAGTTGTCGCGATCGAGCAGCGTGACGAGGAACTTGAACGGCCCATCGACATCGGCAGCCGGGGGCGGGACGTGGCGGACGATCGTTTCGAACATGGGCGTCAAAGTGCCTTCGCGCGCGTTCGGATCCTCGCTGGCATAGCCGTTGCGGCCCGAGGCATAGAGCACCGGGAAATCGCACTGTTCATCGCTGGCATCGAGGCTGACGAACAGATCGAACACTTCGTCGAGCACTTCCTGGATGCGCTCATCTGGCCGATCGACCTTGTTGACCACCACGATCGGGCGCAGTCCCAGCGCCAGCGCCTTGCCGGTGACGAACTTGGTCTGCGGCATCGCGCCTTCCGAGCTGTCGACCAGCAGGATCACGCCATCGACCATCGACAGGATGCGTTCCACTTCGCCGCCGAAATCGGCGTGGCCGGGGGTATCGACGATATTGATCCGGGTGCCGTTCCATTCGACCGAAGTGCACTTGGCGAGAATGGTGATCCCGCGTTCTTTTTCCAGGTCGTTCGAATCCATCGCGCGTTCTTCGATGCGCTGATTGTCGCGGAACGTGCCGCTCTGGCGGAACAACTGGTCGACCAACGTGGTCTTGCCGTGGTCAACGTGGGCGATAATGGCGATATTGCGCAGCGGCAGCGGGGCGGACATGGTTTTCTCTTCGGGTTCGGGGGGCGGGCGCGTGCTGCGCCGCAACATGGGCGCGCCCCTAGCCGAAAGGGGGGGCGGGGGCAAGCGCGGTGCGTTAAAGTTCGCGCAAGGCTTGCGCCGGCTTGGCTCTCAACAGCGGCAGCGAAGCCGCCAGCGCGAAGCCAATCACCAGCAGCAGCCCCAGCCCCAGCACGCCAAAAACCTGTGGCCAATCGGGCAACCAGTCGAAATCGAACAGCTGGACCACCACCAGCCAGGCGACCAGACTGCCCAGGCCCAGCGCCACCGCAGCCAGCAATATTGCCAGCAGCGCATATTCGGCCAGTTGTAGCCCGAGCAGTTGCCGTCCGCTGGCCCCCAACACGCGCAGGATCACATTGTCGTAGAGTCGGCTGGCGCGCGCCGCGGCGATTGCGCCCAGCAGCACCGCGATCCCGGCCAGCACCGCCACCGAAGCTGCCGCCAGAATCGCCAGGCTGACCTGGCGCAGCAGATCGCGCGCCTCGGTCAGCACGCTGCCCACTTCGATCACCGAGCTGGACGGGAAGGCTTTGACCAGCGCGCGGAGAAGCCCGCCGCGATCACCGCCGCCGGGAAGGTTAATCGTCGCCGCCAGATTGTGCGGCGCATCGGCCAGGGTGTTGGGGCTGAACACCAGCACATAGTTGAAACCCATCGAATCCCAGTCGATCCGCCGGAATGAGGCAATCGTCGCGGTGCGTTCCACCCCCATCAGGCCGATGGTCAGTTGCTCGCCAATCTTGAGGTCGAGTGCTTCGGCCAGCGATTCGTCGATCGAAACCAGCGGCGCGCCGGCATAGCCGCTTGGCCACCACGCGCCTTTGGTCACTACATTGCCTTCGGGAACCGTATCGGCATAAGTCAGCCCGCGCTCACCGCGCAAAGGCCAGGCTTCCTCGGGAATTTCCTTGAGATCGGCGACGCGGATCATCGCATCCGCCGGACCATAGGCCAGGATCGCGCCGCGCAGCGCCGGCACCATCCGCACCCGCGCCTGCGGAGCGATCCGTGTCACCGCGCTGCGGAACTGTTCGGCCCCGTCCCGCGGCACGTCGAGCACGAAGTAGTCGGGCGCCTTTTGCGGCACCCGGGCCATGATATTGGCATCAAGGCTGGTCTGGATCGCGGCCAGCGTAACGAAGGCCGCAAGGCCAAAGCCCAGCGCCGTCACCAGTGCGCCGGTCTGCGCACCGGGGCGGTGCAGATTGGCCAGCGCGATCCGCAGCAGCGGGCGCTTGGGCCGCGGCAGGCGTGCGGCCATCACGCGGATGCCCCAGCCGAGCGCGCCGAGCAACAGCAACAGCACCACCGTGCCGCCCAGGAACCACAGCGTCACCAGCTTGGCTTTGGTGGTCAGCAATGCCAGCGCGGCGATTGCCAGCAGGCCCAGACCGGCGGGCAGCGCGGCATCACGCCAGTTTTGCGTCAGCGGGCTGACTCTGGCGCGAAACAATGCCATCGCCGGAAAACGCCGCGCAGCCAGCAGCGGCGGTGCGGCAAAGATCAGCGCGATCAGCAGGCCATAAGTGGCGGCGCGGATCAGTGCGAGCGGATCGAACACAAGCCCCGGTGCGACCGGCAGCAGACTGCCCAAGGCTTGCCCGAGTAGCGGGGTGACCAGCACCCCGGCGATCAGTCCCAAAACGCTGCCGATCAAAGCCGCCGCGCCGATCTGGAGCAGAAAAATCCGTGCAATATCGCCGCTGGTCGCGCCCAGTACCTTGAGCGTGGCGACCGATGTGCGCCGTGCCTCGAGATACGAGGACACCCCGCCGCCGATCCCGATCCCGGCAATCGCCAGTGCGGCCAGCCCGACCAGCACCAGAAAATCGCCCATCCGGCCGACGAACCGTTCGGCGCCGGGTGAGGCCTTGTCGCGGGTCTTCACCTCGAACCCGGCGGACGGAAACTGCTTCTTCAGCGCATCGGCGGTGGCTTGCGGGTCTTTACCCGGCTTGAGCGCGATCCGGTATTTGCTGCGGTACATTGCGCCTGGCGCTGTCAGCCCGGCGGCTTGCGGAAAGCCCGTATCGACCAGCACCACCGGACCAAGCGTGAAGCCTTCGCCCAGCCGGTCCGGTTCGGAGGCAATGATCCCGGCGACGGTCAGCTCGGCCGATCCGACCGCGAACTGGCTGCCCTTGGCCAGCCCCAGCCGCTCGGCCGCGCCTTCGGCAATCCACGCCTGTCCGGCCGGCGGCGCGCCCACGGTGCGCCCGTCTTTCAGCGTCAAGGCGCCGTAAAGCGGCCACTGGCCGTCGATTGCCTTCAATTCGATCGGGGCCGCCAGATCACCGGCGCGGGCCATGGCCTGCAGGCGCTGTCCGCCCGATACGCGTCCTTGCTTGGCAAAGGCCGCGGCTTCCGCCGCGCTTGCGCCGCGCTGCCAGACCGCCACCTCAAGATCGCCGCCCAGGATCGTGCGGCCGCGGCTGCTGAGTTCACGCTCGATCGCGCCGGTCAGCGTGCCGATTGCGGCCAATGCGCCAACCCCCAGGAACAGGCACACCAGCAGCAGCCGCAGGCCCCTGAAGCGCGCCGAGAGATTGCGCCGGGCGATTGTCCATGCTGTGCCCCAGCCAATCATGCCGCGCTGTCGCTCGCAATTCTGCCGTCAGCTAGCGTGATTACGCGTTCACAGCGTGCGGCCAGGGCTGCATCGTGGGTGATTACCACCAGTGTTGCCCCGTTGGCGGCGCGGCGCGCAAACAGCAGGTCCATGATCGCAGCGCCGGTCGCTGCATCAAGATTGCCGGTCGGCTCGTCGGCAAAAACCAGACCGGGCTGCGGCGCCAGCGCGCGGGCAATCGCCACGCGCTGCTGCTCGCCGCCGGAAAGCTGGGCAGGGTAGTGATGCAGCCGCGCGCCAAGGCCGACCGCCTCAAGCTCGGCCGCGGCACGCATTTCAGCATCGGGCATCCCCGCCAGTTCGAGCGGGGTCATCACGTTTTCCAAGGCGGTCATGGTCGGCAGCAGGTGGAACGCCTGCAACACCACCCCGATCCGCCCGCGCCGCGCGGTGGCCAGTGCATCTTCATCCAGCGCGGCAAAGTTTGCGCCGCCCACGTCCAGCGTCCCGCCGCTGGCGCGCTCAAGTCCGGACAGGACGGCCATCAGGCTGCTCTTGCCCGAACCCGATGGGCCAAGCAGCGCCAGCGTCTGGCCTTGCGGCACCGCCAGGTCGATCCCGCGCAGCACGGCAACAGCACTGTCACCGCTGCCAAGTTCAAGGGTAAGATTTCGGGCCGCGATTGCGGGGAGGGGGCTTGTCACGGCGCGGAGATGCCATAGCTAGAGGGAAACGCAAGGGAGTTGCATAATGAAATGGAAATGGCTGGCCGTGCTTGCAAGCCCCCTGGCGCTCACCGCGTGCAATCAGGACGCGCCAACGGCTCCCGAAGCGCCGGTTGCCGCCGCCACGGCCAGCGCGCAAGTGCCGCACGGGGACGAGGTGGTGATCCTTGCGCTGGGGGACAGCCTGTTTGCCGGATACGGGCTGGAGCCCGGGCAAAGCTATCCAGCGCATCTCGAAAAGGCCTTGCAGGCGCGCGGGATCAACGCGCGGATCGTCAATGCCGGGGTGTCGGGCGATACCACCGCGGGTGGATTGCAGCGCGCCGATTTCGTGCTGAACGATCAGGCGCGGCCGCCGGCGCTGGTGATCATCAGCCTTGGCGGCAATGATATGCTGCGCGGGGTCGCTCCGCAGGAAACGCGCAAGAACCTTGATGCGCTGCTGGCCAAATTCGCCGCGGCCAAGGTGCCGGTGCTGCTGCTTGGCATGCTCGCCGCGCCGAACCTTGGGGCAGACTATGCCCAGGCGTTCAACCCGATCTATCCGGCGCTGGCGAAGAAATACGGTGCCGCGCTGGTGCCGTTCTTCCTCCAGCCGCTGGTAGCGCGGCCTGAACTGGTCCAGGGCGATCATGTCCACCCGACCTTGCCTGGAATCGATGTGCTGGTCGGTTCGACGCTGGATCAGGTGGCGGGGGCTTTGCCGAAATAGATCCTCTCCGTTTTTGGCGAATGCCACAAATGGGGAGGTGGCATTTGCGCCAGCAAATGACGGAGAGGTTTCTACCCATGCGTCATCACCCCTCCGTCAGCGCTGCGCGCTGCCACCTCCCCATTTGCACTTCGTGAAAATGGGGAGGATCATGATGTTCAGAGCCGCTCTACGCTGCCGTTGCTGACCCGCCACACGCCCGCCTCACCGGCAATCCCGTCAAACGGGGCCAGTTCGGTGCCGGTCAGCCAGACTTGCGCGGTGCCTCCGCGCAGCCGCTCGAACAAGGCGGCGCGGCGCAGCGGATCGAGGTGTGCGGCCACTTCATCGAGCAGCAACACGCCGGGGCGCTTGGTGCCAAGCAGCCCGGCATGGGCCAGCGTGATCGCGATCAGCAGCGCCTTTTGCTCGCCGGTCGAACAGTCGCTGGCGACCTGCCCTTTGCCCGCCATGGTCACCGCCAGCTCGTCGCGGTGCGGCCCGGTCAGCGTCCGGCCTGCCGCGCGGTCGCGGCGGCGGCCATCGCCCAGCGCGCGGGCCAGATCGGCTTCATCCAGCGGACCACCCGGATGGTAGGCAAGCTCGGGCCGCGCAAAAGGCGCTTCGGGCAGCGTCTTCAACGCGCTGCCCAGCCGTTCGATCAGCCGCGCGCGGGCCTGCGCCACCAGCGCACCGGCTTCGGCCAGCTGGACGTCCAGCGCGTCGAGCCAGATCGGATCGGGCTCGGCGGGATCGGACAGCAAGCGGTTGCGTTCGCGCAGCGCCGCCTCGGCGCGCGCGGCGTGTTTGGCGTGGCCGGGTTCAAGCGCCAGCACCAGCCGGTCGAGAAAGCGGCGGCGCGCGCCCGCGCCTTCCATGAACAGGCGGTCCATCGCCGGGGTCAGCCAGCCCAGGCTGAGCCATTCGCCCAGCCGCACCGCGGGCACATCAGCGCCGTTGATCTGCACGGTGCGGCGGCCCGGCCGGTCGGGCAGGGTGCCGGTGCCGATCTGCACCCCATCATCCAATTGCGCGCTGATCGCGAACGTGCCGGGTCCGCCCTGCGCCGCCAGATCGGGCAGGGCGGCCCGGCGCAGACCGCGCCCCGGCGCCAGCAGCGACAACGCTTCGAGCACGTTGGTCTTGCCGGCGCCGTTTTCCCCCACCAGCAGGTTGAACTTGCGGGTGTCCTCCAGCCGGGTGCCGGGATGGTTGCGAAAATGGGTCAGCATCAGCCGATCGAGCGCCATCTTGCGGCGATACGAAGGCCGCGCGGTGCTGTCACCTGAAAGCTTGAAACCAAAAGTTGGTATAATTCACCAACAGTTGCTCATTCACTTGCGCGAAAGTTTTCGTTCATCGACCCGAAAGCTTGAATTTCTGGGATTTCTGCAAACTGGCACGGTCCCTGCAATCAATCCGGCATCTGCAGGAAACCCTGCGGAACCACACAAACGAAGGGAAATGACCATGACCAACCAGAATTCTTTCACCGGCAAGCTGACCGCTGCGGCTTCGGCTTTCTTCATCTCGCTCGTGCTGATTGCCGGCACCGTCTCCACCCCGCAGACCGCCAACGCAACCACTGTTACTGTCGGGGAAGCCGCGTGAACACGATCGAACACAAGGACACCAACATGGCCCGCACCGGCTTTCACCTCGACAAGTCCAATGCCAAATTCATGGGCGTTTGCGCTGGCATCGCCAACACCTTTGGCTGGGATGTCACCCTGGTCCGCGTTGGCTTCGCGCTGGGCACGATCTTCGGCTTCGGATCGCTGATCCTGGTCTACCTCGCGATCGGCCTCATCGCCGATTGATCGGACAACGGTGAGGCCCCGTTCGAAATGGACGGGGCCTAAACCGCATCAACCTTGGCAAAGGGCGAGAAGTCGGTGCCAGCATCGAACACCTCAACCCCCTCGCGCCGCTTGAGCCAGCCGACCACGCCGTAAGTCACCGGGGTCAGCACGGCTTCCCACACAACTTTCAGCAGCCAGTTGGTAATCATCACCGTGATCACCTGCTGCGTGCTCCAGATCCCCAGAAACGCGATCGGATAGAAAATCACGCTGTCCACTGCCTGGCCAAAAAAGGTCGAGCCGATCGTGCGGGTCCACAGCTTCTTGCCCGCCGTCAGGATCTTCATTTTCGCCAGCACGAAGCTGTTGACGAACTCGCCCGCCCAAAAGGCGATCACCGATGCGGCCACAATCCGCCAGGTGCTGCCGAACACGCTTTCATAAGCGGCCTGGCCGCCCCAGCCCGATGCCGGGGGCAGCGCCACCACCACATAGCTCATCACCGCCATGAACAGCAGCGCGGCAAATCCCGCCCAGACGCAGCGCCGCGCGTTGGCATAGCCGTAGACTTCGGTCAGCACGTCGCCGATCACATAGCTGATCGGGAAGAACATGATCCCCGCGCCATAGATCACCGTATCGCTTGCCGGGCGGAACAGGTCCGGCAGCCAGGCGAAGGCCGCAGCAAAGCCGGGAACGTCGATCGTGGCAAGCTTGGCCGCGCCGATCAGGTTCGACAGCAGCAGGATCGCGACGAAGGCCGACATCACATAGTCGAAATAGCGGAAGTGGCGGCGGGCACCCTGGGTGCCGTCGATCTGCTGGAGCGTTTCGGTCATAGCAAAACAAGCTAGCGGCGTTTGCATGGCCTGCAAAGCCTGCCTATGTGGGCAGCGGCGCGCGCCCGTAGCTCATCTGGATAGAGCGCGAGACTTCTAATCTTGAGGTAGCAGGTTCGAGTCCTGCCGGGCGCACCATTTTTTCCTGGAGTGTGATTTTCGTCACCAGATTGTTAGGATCACTGGCCTATGACCGGGATGCGACCCGGTTCGGGGGCATCCGCCTCCGGCCAGCCTGATCCCCGCGCTCCCCCAAAGAGCTGCGGGGATCATTTTATCCCCGCGCCGCCATGTCGAGCGGTTCGCCATCGACCGGATAGCCGGCGTCATCGGGGATCAGCAGCCAGGGCTGGCCATCGCGCTGGCCCATGAACGGGGTGATCATCCGCACCGGCACATCCTCGGCATGCTGGCGCGCGGCGTCAAAACTGTCGAACTGCGCCAGCCGTTCCAGGTTGCGGCGGGTCGGATAGATGATCTTGATCTCACCGCGCTCTGCCATGGCGAGCGCTTCTGCCGCACTGGCCCAGAACAAGTGGGTGTTTTCGGTATCGTCAACCTGCAGATCAACCGCGCCGGTGCCCAGGTCGGCCAGGTAGAAGCGGGTATCGAACACCCGGATTTCGCGGTGTTTGGGCCGCCAGCGCGCGAACGGGACCAGCGCGTCAAGCGTCAAGGTCCAGCCCATCGCATCGAGCACCGGGCCAAGTTCACCACGTTCGAGCAGCAGCGCGCGGGCGCGCAGTGCGTCGGCATGATCGGGGCGCTGTTCAACCCCCAGCGCCAGGCCGGTTTCCTCCAGCGTTTCGCGCACCGCGGCAATGCGCCCGGCGGTCTCTTCCAGGGCGTCCTCACCAATCGCACCAAGCTGCGCGGCCAGGGTGAAATCGGCAGGATCGACCCGCCCGCCGGGGAACACCGCCGCACCGCCCGCGAAACTCATCGTCTTTGAGCGCTGGACCATCAGGATTTCGGGCGGCCCATCGGCCTGGGCGCGGCGAAAGATCACCAGCGTGGCAGCGGGAACGGCGGGCGGAACCTCGCCTTCGGGGTCAAACATGCTGAGTGGATCCATGGGTGGCAGAGTGGCGCGCCGCTGGCGTTTTGCCAAGCGATATCATCGCGCGGTTAAATCCTGCGCGGGGTGTCGGCAGAATTTACAGTCGTGCCGCCGCAGTCAAACCTGCAATTTTCTATATTCCTGAAAAAAGGCAAGAAAGTTCATTTGGCACGGGGCATGCATTGCCTCGGTTACCCCCAAGTAGTCTCGAATAGAGGCGGGGCCGCACCCTGGTCTCCGCGGCTCCGCCTCCCCGAGAACTCCCCCCCGAAAATCACGACGAAACGCAATCGAGCGGCAGCAAGTGCGCGCCTGCGGCAAGGCCGGGTTAACTGTTCCACGACAAGCATTTTTTCATACTGGCAGGCTATTCAGCAAAACACTTCGCGAAGCGTGACCAGATTGTTTGCGCGCGCTGGGCGACATTGCGAGGAATTGCTTGAGCCAGTTTTGGAATCAGGGCCGCGATTGGCGGCGAGCCAGGCTGTTTGGCCCGATTGGCGCCATGACGATCAGCGCACTGGTGCTGCTGGTCGCGCTGGCGCTGTTCCTGATCCAGCGGTTCGACGTGGTTGCGGCTGAACGCGAACAGGTTCTGGTGGAACATGGCTTCGCCCGCCAGATTGACGAGCTGAACGCCGTGATTGCGACGCAAGTGGATTGGGATGACGCAATTCGCAGCCTCGACCACAAATTTGATGCCGAATGGGCCGATTTCAACGTCGGCAATTACCTCTACACCTTCAATGGCTTTTCACATGCCTTCGTGCTCGATTCCAGCGCACGGCCAATCTACTCTGCGGTCAAGGGCGAGCGCAGCGATGCGGCAGGCTATGCCCCGTTCGCCACGGTGGCCGCACGGCTGATCCCCGCGGTGCGCGCGGCCGAGCGGCAGCGCGGGCCGTTCAAGCAGCGCTTGGGCAAGAACAACATCATCATTCCGCCGATCCAGACCACCACCACCACGCAACTGGCCGGCGTGACCTACATCGTCACCGCCACGCTGGTGCAGCCCGATTTCGGCAAGGTTCTGCCCAAAGGCGATCGTGCGCCGATAGTGGTGACGGCAAAGCCGATCGACAAGGCGCTGCTCGGCGCCTTTTCGGCGCGCTATCTGCTCAACGAATTGCTGCTGATCGAGCCGACCGTGAAGCCTGACAAGCGCCAGCAGATCGTGCTGCGCGATGCCGATGGGGCCGGGCTTGTCGCCCTGTCTTGGGTGCCGCGCGCGCCGGGAACGGTCTTGCGCCAGTCGCTGCAATGGCCGCTGCTGGGCGGTATCGGTTTGATGGGCTTGCTGGCCTTCCTGGTGATGCGGCGCGGCGGGGCAATCGTCAGCGAACTGATCGCCAGCGAAGCGCGTTCGCGCCATCTTGCGTTCCACGATCAACTGACCCAGTTGCCCAACCGGGCCATGCTGTTCGAACGATTGCGGCTGATGCTGGCGCAGCTGGCTGATAGCGATCACCAATTGGCGGTGATCTGTGTCGATCTCGACCGGTTCAAGGACGTCAACGATACGCTGGGCCACCATGCCGGCGATTGCCTGATCCAGACCGTGGCGATCCGCCTGCGCGAAGCTTGCGGCCAGAACGCAACCGTTTCGCGGCTGGGCGGCGATGAATTCATCGTGCTTTACCGGTGCAGCTCGCAACAGCAGGTTGCCGATCTGGCCGACCGGATCGTGATGTCGGTAGCGGAACAGATGGTCAGTGAATTCGGCCGCATCGAAGTGGGTTGTTCGCTGGGGGTGGCGATAATCGATCACCCGGGGGTGGAGCCGAGCGAAGCGCTGCGCTGGGCCGATGTCGCGATGTACCGGTCAAAAGACAGCGGGCGGCGCTGCGTGACGTTCTTCGAACCGGAAATGGACGATGCCCTGCGCGCACGCCGCGCGCTGGAAAGCGATCTGCGCGAAGCGATGAGCGACGGTTCGCTGCATATGGTCTATCAGCCCCAGGTGGATCGCGGCGGCCAGATTACCGCGGCCGAGGCGCTGGTGCGCTGGAACCACCCGCAGCGCGGTGCGATCCCGCCCGGCATTTTCGTGCCGCTGGCCGAAGAGACCGGCCTGATCCTGCCGCTCGGCGAATTCGTGCTGCGCCGGGTGTTCGCCGAAACCAGCGGCTGGGGCGACCTGCGGGTCGGCATCAACGTGTCCGCGGTGCAGCTGCGCTCAAACGGCTTTGCTGCACTGGTGACGCGGCTTGCCGCACAGGCCGGGGCCGACCCGGCCAATTACGAGATCGAGCTGACCGAGACTGCGCTGCTGGGCGATGATCCGGTAACCGCAGCCAACGTCGAAGCGCTGAAACGCTTGGGCTTTTCGATCGCGCTGGATGATTTTGGCACCGGTTATTCAAGCCTCAGCGTGCTGCAACGCTTCTCGGTCAACCGCATCAAGATCGACCGTTCGTTCGTCTGCGCGCTTGACGAAAGCGGTGAAGGCGAAGCGCTGGTCAATGCCATGGTCAAGCTGGCACGCTCGCTGGGCCTCAGCGTGATAGCCGAAGGCGTCGAAACGGAAGACCAGCGGCAACGGTTGCTGGCCTGCGGGTGCCGCGAATTTCAGGGTTACCTGACGGGAATGCCGCAGAATGCCAGTTCGATCGCCGGTCTTGCCGGGATCAAAAGCGCCGCTGCGATCGAGGCGCTCAGCCGGCGGGCGTAACCTTGGCGTCAGCCATCAGCTGGTGCAGTTCGCCGGCTTCATACATTTCCATCATGATGTCGCTGCCGCCAACGAATTCGCCTTTCACATAAAGCTGCGGGATCGTCGGCCATTCGCTGAAGGCCTTGATGCCCTGGCGCACTTCCATGTCTTGCAGCACATCGACGCTTTCATAGGCCACGCCAAGGTGATCGAGGATCGCAATCGCCTTGCTGGAAAAGCCGCACTGCGGGAACAGCGGCGTGCCTTTCATGAACAGGACAACGTCGCTGGAAGCGACGATTTCGGCGATGCGGGCGTTGGTATCGGTCATGGTCACTCTCAGGTGGGGACGGCGGTGGTCAGTTGCAAGGCGTGCAGTGCACCGCCCATGTCGTCACCGATCGCGGCATAGACCAGCTTGTGCTGGGCGACACGGTTCTTGCCGGCGAATTGCGGACAGACAACATGCGCGGCCCAGTGATTGTCGTCGCCCGCCAGGTCGGTCAGCGTTACTTCGGCACCGGGCAGGGCAGCCTTGATCCGCGCGACGATTTCTGCGCCTGGCATCGGCACCGGATCAGCCCTCGCCCATCAACTGGCGCTTGGCCTCAACCGCCTTGGCATCCAGTGCGGTGCGAACCTCGGCTTCGCTGACGTCAAGCCCGGCCGAAACCAGATCGCCCAGCAGCTTGCGCACCACATCCTCGTCGCCCGAATCTTCGAAATCAGCCTGGACCACGCCCTTGGCATAGCCTTCGGCTTCCACTTCGGAGAGGCCCATCTTTGCTGCTGCCCACTGGCCCAGCAGCCGGTTGCGGCGGGCGTGGACGCGGAAATGCATTTCCTCGTCGTGGGCGAACTTGGCCTCTTCGGCGCGTTCGCGGTCATTGAAATCGGTCATGTGCGCTCCTGATCGATTGGCTGCGCTGGCGCTCAACCCGGCTTGGCCGGAGGCGGCAGCTGATAGCTGTCATGGCAGCCCTTGCACGATGCGCCGAGCGAGGCAAGCACGGCATCGAACGCGGGCTTGTCCTCGGCCGCAGCCGCTGCGGTTAGCGCTTTGGCTGCACCGGCAAAAACGGCGGCCTTGGCCTGGAAGCCGACGCGGTCGGTCCACACGCTGGGCCGGGCGCGGCTGGGCAGGCCTTTGGTGTTGTCCGAAAACAGCGCTGGCATCACCCCGGCAAATTTGGCGAGACTGCTTGCCGGGAACACCAGCGTTTTGAGCGGCGCGCCGTTGGCGCTGGCGTTCTTGAGCAGGGTCAGCGTGGATGCGGCCATGTCCATGCCGGCCTGGCGGGTGGTTACGATGTCTTGCGGGCTGGGCGCGGCAGCACGCGGAGCGGGCTTGGCGTAAAGCGCCGCACCGGCGCACAACATGGCCCCGCAAAGCGCAATCCTGGCTGCATTCATATCGCTTCTCCCGTTGGTGTCATTCCATCGTTACCACAACCTTGCCGATCGCCTTGCGATCCGCCAGCAGCTGAATCGCCTCGCCCCCGCGCGCCAGCGGGAAGGTGGCGGAAACCTTGGGATTGATCTTGCCGGTTTTGAGCAGATCGAACAGCGTCGCGATATGCACGGCGTTGGCCTTGGGCTCACGCGCCACCCAGGCACCCCAGAACACCCCGCAAACATCGCAGCTTTTGAGCAGCGTCAGGTTGAGCGGCATTTTGGCGATCCCGGCGGGGAAACCAACCACGCAGAACCGCCCTTCCCACGCGATCGAGCGCAGCGCCGGCTCGGAATAGTCCCCGCCGACGATATCGTAGATCACATCGGCGCCGTTCGGCCCGCAGGCCGCTTTGAACGCTTCGGCCAGCGCCTTGGACTGGTCCTTGTCGAACGGCGCGGTGGGATAGATCACCACGTCGTCAGCCCCGGCGTCGCGCGCGG
Source organism: Novosphingobium sp. (assembly GCF_031417815.1). Taxonomy (GTDB): domain Bacteria; phylum Pseudomonadota; class Alphaproteobacteria; order Sphingomonadales; family Sphingomonadaceae; genus Novosphingobium. The sequence continues at coordinate 20,310 of NZ_JANOWI010000025.1, forward strand.
CCTCGGCCTTTTCCTCGCTTGAAACCGCAGCCACCACCTTGGCGCCGTAGGCCTTGCCAAGTTCCACCGCCGAAAGACCGACGCCGCCCGCTGCGCCCAGCACCAGCAGGGTCTCACCCGCCTTGAGCTTACCGCGATCGAGCAGGCCGTGCATGTTGGTGCCATAGGTCATCATGATCGATGCGCCGACTTCAAAGCTGACGCCTTCGGGCAGTGGCCACAGCCGCGCGGCATCAACCACGATTTCTTCCGACAGGCCGCCGTTGCCGGTGCTGGCAATCACGCGGTCGCCCACCTTCCAGTCGGTCACACCTTCACCCACCGCATCGACCACGCCCGATGCTTCGCCGCCCGGCGCAAACGGCCGTGGCGGCTTGAACTGGTACATATCGCGGATGATCAGCACATCGGGATAGTTGATCGAGCAGGCCTTGACCGCGACGCGGACCTGGCCGGGGCCGGGGACCGGGCTTTCCACCTCGTCGAGCGTCAGGGTTTCGGGTCCGCCCACCACGTGGCTGCGCAATGCCTTCATGCTGTTACTACTCCCTTGGACAGCCATGGGAGCGTGTCCCTGGCCTTGTTTTCATAAGTTGAAATCGCGGCGTCGCGCGCCATGGTCAGCCCGACCTCGTCGAGCCCTTCGAGCAGGCAATGCTTGCGAAATGCGTCGATCTCGAACGGGAACCGGTCCTGGAACTGGGTGGTGACAATCTGGTTTTCCAGATCGATGTGGATCGGATCGGTGCGGGCCACTTCCATCAGCCGGTCAATCGCGGCCTGCGGCAGGACCACGGTCAGGATCCCGTTCTTGAAGGCATTGCCCGAAAAGATGTCCGAGAAACTGGGCGCGATCACTGCGGTGATGCCAAGATCGAGCAAGGCCCAGGCGGCATGTTCGCGGCTGGAACCGCAGCCGAAATTATCGCCCGCGATCAGGATCGGTGCCCCTGAAAATTCAGCGCTGTCGAACAGGTTATCAGGATCCTTGCGCAGCGTTTCAAACGCGCCTTGGCCCAGCCCGTCGCGGGTGATCGTCTTGAGCCAGTGCGCCGGAATGATCACGTCGGTATCGACGTTCTTGGCCCCGAACGGGATCGCCCGGCCGCTGGCTTCGCGCAACGCCTGCATCAATCGGTTTCCGGGGCGTCGTCAGGCTTGGGCGCTTTGGCGGCCTTTTCCACGCGTTCCTTGCGGCGCGACGCATAGAGCAGGGCGGCCGCCAACGCCGCCGAACCAATCGCAGCGCCGGTGAGGGCGGCCTTGCCGGTCCAGCCGGACTTATCGGTCTTGTCGGAATTGTCGGTCATAGAATACTCTATGAGACTGGCGGGCGGCGGGTTCAAGGGGGCCGTGCTGCATTTTGTCGAAGAAGAATTGACGAAATGAACTATATATGGTTCATTGCTCTCAAGCGAGGAGGCCAGTTTGACTGACAAGATCGAACTGGTCTTCTTCAAAACCCTTGTCGGCAATGAACTGGTACGGGATTGGTTGATCGGCCTGCCACTGGCCCATCGCCGTGAAATCGGTCTCGATCTGCAGCGTGTTCAATATCGCTGGCCGATTGGAATGCCATTGGTGCGGCCAATCGGCAAAGGCTTGTTCGAAGTTCGGACTGCGTTGCCCGATGGGACGATTGCGCGGGTAATGTTTTGTTTCGAAGGCGGCGTACTTTTCGCGCTGCATGGCTTCATCAAGAAGACGCAGGCTACGCCAGCTTCCGATCTGGAAATTGCCCGTAAACGGCAGAAGGACGTCCAAAATGGCTGACAACAAACATCGCGGCTCTTCGCTGGACAGCTTTCTCGAGCAAGAAGGCGTTCTCGGAGAATTTCAGGCCCGCGCAATCAAGGAGGTTATCGCATGGCAACTGGCCGAAGCGATGAAGGCGCGCAAGATTTCCAAGAGCGCGCTGGCCGTGCTGATGAAAACCAGCCGGACCCAGGTTAACCGGGTGCTTGATCCGAATGATGGGAATGTGACGATTGAGACCTTGCAGCGGGCGGCGGCGCTGGTGGGGCGGCGGGTGCAGTTGGAGCTGGTTTGAGATTCAAATAGTGGTCGATTTCTAGTCGTCGATCCGAACGGTATCGCAGGCCCATCCAACCCAGAGATCGACTCCATCAAACCGGCGAGGCCCCAGAAGCTTGCCAGCCACCAATGCGGGCATCCCGATAGCGTCGAAGAATGCAGTCGCGTCGGCCAAGCCGGTCGATTTAGGGCAAAAACTTTGGCGACGTTACACTTCCCATACCAAGCGCAATATGCTGTAGTGGCCTCGCTTGGAAGGCTAGTGCTCGGCCCTACGGTTTGGGCGCGGTTGTGACGCTGGCGAAGGCGCGGTCGAATGAAGCCGGGTCTTCGTCAGCGATCACCTCTTGCGCCATCTCCTTGAAGCGGGCGTGGCGCTCCGCGTCAGTCAGCGGGGGCTTTTTCGGGCGAGGTGGTGCTGGTTTTGCCATGTCACTTCATACCACGGGATCAGCATGAAGTGAAACCGCCAGCCTCCTCACGGGGGCTGGCGGTCCGGACGTGACCTAGATCAAGCCCAACTGATTATCGTTCGCTGGACGGCGCTTCCCGGTATTCACCTCGGAAACTCGCCCTTGATTGATGCCGAGGTCGGCCGCGATATCATGCTGCATATGCCCGAGGGCATGGCGGCGTTTGATCTCACGGATTATCCCGTCAGTCAGTTTTGCGCGGAAACGTTCCGCTGGTCGGGTAGTCATATATTATCACCTTACAAATACGACCAGTCTTGACGGGGGACTCGCTGTGAGGGATTGCACCCACACAAACGGGGATCACCCGGTTGCGCGCACTGATCTAGCGAAGCGCGCAGCTCGCCCCATCCGAAGGCTCGGTGCGTCAACACCGGG
>NZ_JANOWI010000026.1:0-51923 GCF_031417815.1 Novosphingobium sp.
GGGGGGTTTTTGGATGCGGCCCGGGCCTTGTTGTTTGTGGCGGGGGGGGGGGCCCCCCCCCCACAACCCCCCCCCCCCGGCGGGGGGGGGGGGGGGGGGGGGGGGGCCCCCCGGCGCTGGCGTAGAACCCCCACCCCAACCCCTCCCCGCCGGGGAGGGGCTTTCTAGCCCGACCCGCCCCTCGATGGCTGATACCCTTGCCTATGCCTTTGGCGGGTCGCCCGATGCCATGCCGGTCCACGTCCGCACCGCTTACGGCAAGCTGCAGGCGTTCGGGCTGTGACGTTCTGGCTGCCTAAATTCCGCGCTGGCGCGCTGGCACTGCCGGCCGGCATCCTCACGCTGATCTGCCTGATGGTGGTGCCGGTCCCGGCAGTGCTGCTCGACGTGTTCTTCGTGCTCAACATCGCCTTGTCGGTGGCGGTCTTGATGACCGCGATCAATGCCGGAAAACCGCTCGACTTTTCGTCGTTTCCGTCGGTCCTTTTGTTCACCACATTGCTGCGTCTGTCGCTCAACGTGGCCTCGACGCGGGTGGTGCTGGTCAACGGGCACCTGGGCGGAGCGGCCGCCGGGCATGTGATCGAGGCGTTCGGGGCGTTCCTGGTCGCGGGCAATTTCGCGGTCGGGCTGTTCGTCTTCATGATCCTGGTGATCATCAATCTGGTGGTGGTCACCAAGGGCGCCGGCCGCGTGTCCGAAGTGTCGGCGCGTTTCACCCTCGATGCCTTGCCGGGCAAGCAGATGGCGATCGATGCCGATCTTGCCGCCGGGCTGCTGACCGCGGATGAAGCCAAGGCGCGCCGCCGCGAAGTGGCGACCGAGGCCGATTTCTATGGCTCGATGGACGGTGCCAGCAAGTTCGTCAAAGGCGATGCGATCGCCGCGCTGCTGATCCTGGCGGTAAATATCCTGGCGGGCTTCGCACTGGGAATGATCAGCCACGGCCTCACCGCCAGCGATGCCGCGCAGAAATACATCACGCTGGCAGTGGGCGATGCGCTGGTGGCGCAGGTCCCGGCTTTGCTGCTGTCGATCGCCGCCGCGGTGATCGTCACCCGCGTGGCCGATAGCCGCGAAGGGCAGGACGGTGATCTGGCTGCGCAGATCGGCGGGCAACTGGCCAATCCTTCCACCTGGTTGCCGGTCACGGTGATTCTCGGTGCGATCGGGATGATCCCGGCGATGCCGCAGACCATCTTCCTGCCCGCAGCAGGGCTTGCCGGGTGGCTGTGGCACACGCTGGGACAGCGCGCCGCGCGGCCGCCCGCGCCGCCCCCTGCGGTGGCTCCGGCCGATCCGGGGCGGATCCGGCTGGAGGACGTGTCCGATCATACGCTGGTAACGATCGAGCTTGGCTATGGTCTGGTCCACCTGGTCGATGCCAAACGCGGCGCGCCGCTGGTTTCGCGGATCACCGGCGTGCGCAAGCAATTGAGCCAGTCGTTCGGCTTCATCATCCCGCAGTTCCGCGTGCGCGACAGCCTTGATCTTGCCCCCGGCGATTACCGCATCGTGCTGGGCGGGGTGCCGCTGGGCGCAGGCATGGTCCGGCCCGAGCGGGTGCTGGCGATCGATGCCGGCGAAGTGCGAGACGGCGCGCAGCTTGATGGTGAGGCCACGACCGACCCCAGCTTCGGCTGTCCGGCGCTGTGGATCGCGCCAGCCCAGCGCGATCTGGCAATTGCCGAGGGTTACCTGACGGTCGATGCCTCCACCGTGATCGCCACGCAGCTCAACCAGCTGATCGCCGAGCGCCCGCAGGTGCTGTTCGGCCCCGATGAACTCAAAGCCATTCTCGATGCGGTGAAGGAGCAATCGGCGGGGCTGGTCGAAGCGGTCTATCCTGCGCCGCTGGCATTGGGCGCGCTGACCCGGATCTTCCGCGATCTGCTCGCCGATGGTATCTCGATCGCGCACCCGGTGCCGATCCTCGCCGCGCTGGCGCAGGGCGTGCAACAGACGCTGGAGCACGAACGGCTGACCGAAATGGTCCGCGCGGACCTGGGCCCGCTGCTGGTCGGGCGGATCTGCCCGCCGGGCGCGCGGCTGCCAGTGGTGACGCTCGATGTCAGCCTTGAAAGCGCGATCATGCAGGGCCTGATCGATCCGGTCACCGGTCAGCCGGTGGTCGAGCCTGACCTGGCCCGCGCCATCGGCGAACACGTGGCCGAGCTGATCGCCGCGCGCGGGGGCGATGCCCCGCCGATCGCCATGGTGGTCCAGCCGCGCGCGCGCCGGGCGCTGGCCGCCCTGCTGCGGCTGCGCGCGCCATCGTGTCTGGTGATTTCCATTGCCGAACTTCCGCCCAGCCAGCCGATCGCGGTGATCTCGGTCATTGGCGGCCCCGCGAGCGAGGCCCCCGCCCTTGCGCCGCCCACTTACACCACGCCCCAACCGGAGACCGCTTTCGCATGATCCACGATCAAAAGCCTTTCGTTCAGGCCCGCAGCGCCGCTGCCGCCTATCGCGGTGATACCGCAGCCCGGATCCAGCGGTTCGTGCCGATGGTGCGGCGGCTGGCCTGGCACGTCCACGGCGGCGGCCGCCAGGGGATCGAGCTGGAAGACCTGATGCAGTCCGGGATGGTCGCGCTGACCGAAGCGGCGCAGCGCCACAACGGCCCGGGTGAAGATGGCTTTGCCGCCTATGCCAAATTGCGCGTGCGCGGGGCGATGGTCGATCTCATTCGCCGCCATGTGCCGCTCAGCCGCGGCGGGGTGGAACGGCGGCGGCACTTGCGCGAAGCCCATGCCGCCTTGCGGTCCGAACTGGGCCGCGAGCCGCTGCCGGGCGAACTGGCCGCGGCTATGGGGATCAGCGAAAACGAACTGCAGACCCAGCGCGCGTCGAGCGAGCCACTGCGCTTCGAGCCGATCGACGAAACCTATTCGGATGCCGACATGGCCTTTGCCGACGACCGGCCCGACAGCTTCGCGATGCTGGCCGATCAGGAACTGCGCGAAACGGTGGCGGGTGCAGTCGCAGAACTGCCCGAACGCTTGCAACTGATCGTCCAGCTCTATTTCGCCGAGGAACTGAACCTGGCTGAAATCGCCGAAACCCTGCAGGTCTCGGTCCCGCGGGTCCACCAGCTGAAAGCGCAAGCGCTGGACAAACTGCGTGCCGCGCTGGAAGGGCAGGCCGAGATCATCTGACTTGCGCTTTGTAGCCTTTACCCGCAGCGCGGCTGCGGCCATGCTTGCGGCCAAGACACAACAGGCATGAGGATGGAACATGGCAGGGCAAATGGCCGGACGGATCGCATTGATCACCGGCGCATCATCGGGCTTCGGCGCGCATTTTGCGCGGCTGTTCGTGGCCGAAGGCGCGCGGGTGGTGATCGGCGCGCGGCGGGTGGACCGGATCGCGGCGCTGGCGGCGGAGCTGGGCGCGGCTGCGCTGGCGGTGCCGCTGGACGTCACCGACGAGGCGACGCTGATCGCCGCCTATGATGCCGCCGAGGCAAAGTTCGGCACGGTCGATACGGTGGTGGCCAATGCCGGGATCGCACATGCCGGACGCTCGACCGAGCTGTCCGCCGCCGATATCAGCGCGGTGGTCGATACCAATTTCACCGGGCTCTACCTGACCGCGCGCGAAGGGGCGAAGCGGATGATCGCCGCCGGGTTCAAGGACAGCGAACGCGGGCGGATCGTGCTGATCGGCTCGATCACCGCCGAGCTTACCGGCAATGGCGAAACCGCCTATGCCGCGCTTAAGGCCGGGGTGGCACATCTGGGCCGCCAGTTCGCGCGCGAATGGGTGCGCCAGGGGATCAGCGTCAACACCATCCAGCCCGGCTATATCGATACCGAAATCCAGGGTGACTGGTTCGAGACGGCGGCGGGCCAGGCGCATCTGAATGCGTTCCACCGCCGCCGCCTGACCCCGATTACCGCGCTCGATGCGCCGCTGTTGCTGCTCGCTTCGGACGCCGCGCGCCACATCACCGGCGCGACGATCACCGTTGACGATGGGCAGGTGCTGTGATGGACGACAATACACCCGTGATCATCGGCGTCGGGCAGGTATCGGAACGCGTTGGCGAACCAGGCTACCTTGAGCGCTCGCCGATGGATCTGGCGGGTGCGGCGCTCAAGGCCGCTTTCACCGATGCCCACGCCAGGCGCAGCCTGCCGCAAGCGCTCGATACGCTGGTGGGGGTGCGCCAGTTCGAGCAATCAGCGACGCGCTATTCGGCGCCGTTCGGCTGCGCTGACAATGTCCCGCGCGCGATCGCGCGGCGGGTCGGAGCCAACCCGGAGCATGCCATTCACGAGGTGGTCGGCGGCGACCGCCCACAGCGGCTGGTCGGCGAACTCGCGGCAGAGATCGCGGCGGGACGCTCCAAGTTAGCGGCCATCGCCGGGGCCGAAGCGCTCTCTACCATGCGCGCGCTGTTGACGCGGGGTGAGACGCGCGACTGGTCCGAGCACCGCCGGGGTGACGAGGAGGATCGCGGGCCGGGCCCCGAAGGCGAACTGGCGAATCTGGGCTTGTCGGCGCGGCCGTCAGAGCGGCGGGCGCAAATGTCCGAAGCACAGCTCGATCGAGGCCCGGGTCTCGAAGGCATTGCCGATCGGACTGCGTTCAAACACGGCGTCGCCGCGCCGATCTTTGCCTATCCGCTGGCCGATAATGTCCGGCGCGAGCGTCTGGGCTTGAGCCTCGCCGATTACCGGCTGGAGATTGGCCGGTTGTTCGCGCCGTTCACACGGGTCGCTGCCGCCAATCCGCATTCCGCCGCGCCCAAGGAATGGAGCGCCGAGGAACTGGCGACGCTGAACGATCGGAATCGCCTGATCGCTGAGCCTTACGGGCGGTTGGTGGTATCGCGCGATCAGGTCAATCAAGGTGCGGCGATGGTGCTTGCCAGTGTCGGGGAGGCGCGGCGGCTGGGCGTGCCCGAAGACCGCTGGGTCCACATCCACGCCGTTGCCGATTGCGCCGAGCCGACGCTGCTCTCGCGGGCCAGCATGGAGCAGAGTCCGGCTGCTGTGGCAGCAATCTCAAGCGCACTTGAGATTGCCGGAATTGGTTGGGAAAAGCTAAGCGCTGTCGATCTTTATTCGTGCTTTGCGATCCCCGTTTTCAACTTGCTCGACGCCTTCGCTCTGGACCGCGACGATCCGCGCGGCTGGACTCTGACCGGCGGGCTGCCGTTCTTCGGCGGGGCCGGGAACAACTATTCGAGCCACGCGATCGCCGAGGCGGTGGCGCGCTGCCGCGCCGCGCCGGGCAGCTTCGCGCTGGTTGGCGCCAACGGCGGGACCATGAGCAAATACGCCGCCGGGGTCTATTCGACCGCGCCTGCGGACTGGTCGGCAAGCCGTTGGCAAAGCCTTGAAAAAGTGAAGCCAGCGTTCGCGGTGCTCGATACCCTCGACGGCGAAGCGGTGGCCGAGACGTTTACCATCCAGCCGGGCAAGGCGGGCGAAGTGGCAACGCTGGTGGCGCGCGCTGGCGATGCCCGGGTCCTGGCCAATTCCGCCGATCCGGGAATTTGTGCCGAGCTTCGCAAGGGAAGGGTGGTCGGCCGTCCGGTGCGGATCGAAGACGACGAGAGCGGGATCAATCGGTTCTGGTTTTTGTAGCCAGCTCAGCCAGCAGCGCCGGGGTCAGCACTTGCGGCAATTGCTGGCCCGCGCCGCCGCCTGCCGGGTACCAGATATAAAGCGGCACGCCCGCTGCACCTTGCGCGGTGAGGAAGCGGGTGATCGCCGGGTCGCGCCGAGTCCAGTCGCCGCGCAGCACCACAACGTCTGCTTTTTCAAACGCCGCGCGGGTCTCTTCGCGTTCGATCGCGGCAGCTTCGTTTACCTTGCAGGTCAGGCACCAGTCGGCGGTGAAGTAGAGGAACACCGGCTTGCCCGATGCGCGGCCTGAGGCCAGCGCGGATTCGCTGAATGGCTGGGCGGAAAGGATGGAGCTTTCGGACTGCCGAGGCGGATTGATCGTTGCCGGAAGCAGCAAGCAGAATAGAAGGCCTAGTGCGATGAATGCAGCCCATTGCCATTTGCCAAGTTCACGGCCCAAGCGCTGCGCCAGACCGATCCTCGTCAGCTGAATTAGCACCCCGAACGCAACAAACAGCAGCGCGGCAACGAACCACTGTCCGCCGACTCGCCAGGCCAGCCAGATCAGCGCCAACGCAGTCAGCCCCATCGGCACCGCCATCGCCAGCTTGAAGCGGGCCATCCACGCCCCCGGCCTCGGAAGGCGGCGGCGCAGCGCGGGAACGAAGGCCAGCGCGAGGAACGGCAGTGCAAGCCCCAGCCCGAGCGCGGCGAACAACGCCATCGCCTGGGCAACCGGCAGCAGCAGCGCTGCCCCCATCGCTGCCGCCATGAACGGCCCGGTGCAGGGCGTGGCGACGAAGGCGGCGAGCAGGCCGGTGGCAAAGGCACCTTGCGGAGAGCCCTCGCTGGCAAAGCCCGGCACCGAAAATTCAAACAACCCGGCAAGGTTGGCGGTGATCGTCACCGCCAGCAGCAGCAAGGCGGCGACCACCAGCGGCTCCTGCAACTGGAAGGCCCAGCCGACTTGCTCACCCCCGGCGCGCAAGGCCAGCAGCAGCGCGCCCAGCGCCAGACAGGCCAGCATCACCCCGGCGGTGTAGGCCAGCCCTTCGGCGCGGGCCTGCGTCTCGCTCTCGCCCGCGCGCGCCAGGCTGAGTGCTTTGAGGCTGAGGATCGGGAACACGCAGGGCATCACGTTGAGCAGCAACCCCCCGAGCAGCGCCGAGAGCAACAGCCAGCCAAGCGACGGACCTTGGCTGAGCGGCGTGCCGCCAGCGGGAACCGGGCCGGGCGCGGCCGTGATCGCCAAACCGTCGGGCCCTTTGGCGAGCCGCAGCACGGCACCCAGCGCGGCCAGCGGCGGCGCATCCTTGGCCCGCTCGAGTTCCACCACCAGCAAGTTGCCATCGCGCAAGAACCGCTGCGGCGCGGCATATTTGACCTGGTATTCATCGGCCACAAACAGGTGCGGCTGATCGATCGCAACCGACGCGGGCAGCGGCACCGCAATGCGCAGGCGGTTGCCATCGATGGCAAAGGTGGCGGGGGTGCCAAGCGGCGCGGGCAGTGCCGCACGCCAGCCGTCGAACCGCATATCGCGGTCCTCTGCCGGATTGGTCGCGGGCTTGATCGTGATCCCCGGGCTGAGCACCAGCCGCGCGCTTTCGGGCACGCAGATCTTGTCAGTGCAGGCCAGCCAGCGGGCATTGAACGCCAGCGGAAAGGCCCCGCTGGCCCGGGCATCGACCCTGAGCGGCACCAGCACCACGTATTCGGCCTCGTAAACGTGGTTCATCAGCCCCCTGACCACCAACGTCTGCGGCACCGGATATTGCAGCATGCCGAGCGAGAAGAGCGGCTTCATCCGGGCGTCTTCGAGCGCCAGTTCAATCCCCAGGCCGGCATCGCCGGGGTTGAGCCAATAGCCGTGCCAGCCTGCCTGCGGGGTCATCCGGATCGCCAGCGTCACCGTGCCGCCGGGGGCCACGCTGCGGCTTTCGGCGATCAGTTCGGCCTTGATATGGGTCGGGGCCTGCGCGGCGGCCGGCAGCGCTGCCAGCAGCACCAAAGCGTTGAGCAGCACTGCAATCCATAGGCAAAACCGCCGCATGCAAAATCACTCCAAATTCACTGCCCGCGCTCTTGCCTATCGGGCGCGGCGGGGCCATCAGGCCTGTGCCCATTTTGCCCGCATATATCAAGGAATGCCGATGCGCCGCCCGTTTGTCCCGCTTGCCCTGTTCGCCGCTGCCGCGATCGGCGCGATTTCAGTCCAGAGCCTGGCCAAGCCCGCGCCGGCACCCAAGGGCCCGCCGAGGCTGGTCCTGGCCATTTCGGTCGATCAGTTTTCGGCCGATCTCTATGCTGAATACCGGAGCACCTTCCGTTATGGTCTGGCCCGGCTGGGGCAAGGCGCGGTGTTTCCTTCGGGCTATCAGTCGCACGCCGCAACCGAAACCTGCCCGGGCCACTCGACCCAGCTGACCGGAGTGCATCCGGCGCGCAGCGGGATCATTGCCAACACCTGGTTCGAGCCCGATGGGCCGCGCGGGGCCAAGCCGATCTATTGCGCCGAGGATGAACGTGATCCCGCATCGAGCCCCAAGGATCCGGTAGTTTCAGCCTGGCACCTCAAGGTGCCGACGCTGGGCGAATACATGAAGGCCGCCAACCCGGCCAGCCGCAACGTCGCCGTTTCGGCCAAGGACCGCGCGGTGATGATGATGGGCGGGCACAATATCGATGCGGCCTATTGGTGGAAGGGCGCGGGCTTCGTCACCCTGAAGGGCCGCACGCCGTCACCCGCAGCCGTGCGCCAGAACGCCGGTATCACCAAGGTGCTGGCCAAGGGCGCCAAGCCCTATGCCCTGCCGGCCTGGTGCAAGCCGAACAACCTTGCGGTCAGCGTTGGCAAGTCCACGGTCGGCACCGGGGCTTTCGCGCTGGAAAAGAACAAGCCCGACCAGTTCCGCATTTCGCCGCGGATGGATGCCGCCACGGTCGATCTGGCCAATGCGCTGGTTGACGAGATGGACCTCGGCCGCGGCGCGGCACCCGATATGCTGTCGGTCAGCCTTTCGGCAACCGATTACATCGGCCACGCCACCGGCACCGAAGGCGCCGAAGTGTGCATCCAGATGGCCGCGCTGGACTATTCGATCGGGCGGCTGCTCGATCACCTCGATAAACGCAAGATCGATTACGTGGTGGTGCTGACCGCCGATCACGGCGGGCTCGACACGCCCGAGCGCGCCGATCAGCAGGCCTTTCCGGCTGCGGTGCGGGTCGATGCCTCGCTCTCGCCCAAGGTGCTGAGCGCAGCGGTGGCGGCAAAGACCGGCCTGAACGCTGGGGACGCGTCGCTGGTGTTCGGCGAAGGCGGTGATCTGTTTGTGAACCGTGTGTTGCGGCCCGCCGAGCGCGCCCGTGTGGTCGATGCGCTGGTGCAGATCATCAGAGCCAATCCGCAGGTCGCGGCTGTTTATACCAGCGCCGAACTGGCCGCGACCCCGATGCCCAGCGGCAATCCGCAGGACTGGACGCTGAAAGAACGCGCCCGCGCCTCGTGGGATCCGGTGCGTTCGGGCGATCTGGTGTTCATGCTGGCGCGCGGGATCACCCCGATCCCCGAACCGATGGTCGGCGCCTATGTGGCGACCCACGGCAGTCCGTGGGACTATGACCGGCGCGTGCCGATGCTGTTCTGGCGGCCGGGGATCACCCGGTTCGAACAGCCCCAGCCGGTCGAGACGGTCGACATCGCACCCACCCTTGCGGCCATCTTGGGGCTGAGCATTCCTGATGGCAGTTTCGACGGGCGCTGCCTCGATCTTGATGGCGGGGCCGGCAACACCTGCGCGAACTGAGGCAAGCGGCAATGAACGACAAGCGTGATCTGGTAATTCTTGGCGGCGGGCTTGTCGGCATGACGCTGGCCCTGGCCGCAGCCAAACAGGGCATCACCAGCCACGTGATCGACAAGGCGCGGCCCGAAGACCTGACCGCCGAAGGGGTGGACGGGCGCGCTTCGGCAATTTCCACCGCCAGCTGGAACCTGTTCACCAATATCGGGCTGGCCGAGCGGCTTGAACCACTGGGCTGCCCGATTGCCTCGATCGCGGTAACCGATGCGATGCGGCCCGGGCGGATCGATTTTCAGCCCGGTCCCGAACAGGGCACGCTGGGCCGGATGTTCGCCAACCGCGATATCCGGCTGGCCTTGTTCGAAGCCGCACGCGCAGAACCGGCGATTGCCTGGGCCAGCGGGGTAGAGCCGGTCGAGCGTCAGCGCGGCGAACACGGCGTGTCGGTTTCACTCAGCGACGGACGCACCGTGGAAGGCGCACTGCTGATCGGGGCCGAAGGACGGCAATCGCCAACCCGCGCCGATGCCGGTTTATCGAGCGCGAAGTGGGACTATCGCCACCGCGCATTCGTTGCCGCGATCACCCATGAACAGCCCCACGGCGGGGTGGCGTGGGAGATATTCTTCTCAGCGGGGCCGCTGGCGCTGTTGCCGCTGCGCGATCTGCCCGATGGCCGCCACCGCTCGGCGGTGGTCTGGACGGTGGATGAAAAGGACGCAAAAGGCATTGCCGCGCTCAGCGATGCGCAGTTCCTGGGTGAGATCGCCGCGCGGATGGAAGGGGTTTTTGGTGCGATCGCGCTGTCCGCGCCGCGCCTCGGTTATCCGCTCAACTTCCATCACGCGGGCGCAATCGTCGATCACCGGCTGGCGCTGATCGGTGATGCAGCCCACGGGATGCACCCGATTGCAGGGCAGGGCTTCAACCTTGGTTTGCGCGATGTCGGCTGCCTGGTCGACGTGCTGGGCGACGGCATGCGGCTGGGACTGGAACCCGGCGATGCCCAGCTGCTGGCGCGTTACCAACGCTGGCGCAGCCTCGATTCGGTCAGCGTAATGGCCGCCACCGATGCATTGGTAAGGCTGTTCGGCATTCCTGGCCGCCTGCCCAGCGCGGCGCGGCGGCTTGGCATGGGCGTGGTCCAGCGTTCGGGCTGGCTCAAGCGTTTCTTCATGGATGAAGCGCGCGGCATGTCGGGCGATCTGCCGCAACTGCTCAGGGCTTAGGCGCAGGCATTCCCGTCGGGACCGGCGGTGCGTTCAACCCCGGCTGGTTGACCGTTTCGCCTTCGCCGCTTTTCAGCAGTTGCGGTTCGGTCAGCGCGGCCTGCTCGATCTGGTCAAGCGCGGCCTGCGTGGCGGCATAGCGGCGCGCGGCACCGATCCAGTCGGCTGCGGCGGCATTGCCCGGCATCTGCGCAATCTCGGCAATTGCCTCGTTCACCCGGCCGCTGCGCAGCATCAGCCGCGCAGAATCGAGCCGGCGCTGCGCGGGCCGCGCGCTGCCATCGTCGCGCTTGATCACGAACAGGCCCGACATGGTGCGGGTAAAACCTTGCCAGGCACCTTCATCACGCGGGGTTCCCAGCAATGCCGGGCCCAGATCGTCAAGCTGCGCGGCCAGCATATCGAGCGTCAGCGGCGTCTTGGCAGCAGCAGAGACCACCTTGACCGCATCGGGCCGGGCGCTGCCAAAACGGGTTTGCAACTGCTCCTCCAGATAGCCCAGCGGCTGCCCCTGTTCGATTGCGCGGCGGGTGGCAAAGGCCACCAGCAGGCCTTCAGCGCGCACCGAGGTGCCATCGAAAGCGGCGGCCTGCAGGCCCAGCCGGGCAAGCCGCTGTTCCATCGCGGCAATCTGCTGATCCAGCGCGGCGGGGGCCAGCGGGCTGGCGCTGGGGCTGGGCGACGGCAGCGGCACTGTGAGCGGAGCAGAGACTTCGCGGCCGATATCGATCTGGCCGTTCCAGACCAGATAACCGATCAGCGTGGCCCCGCCCGCGAACGAGAGCAGTCCGGCAAGCAGGAACCCCTTGAACGAGGATCCGGTGCTTATGGCGCGCGAGGCGTAATAATCTTCAGGCATGCGTTCCGTGTTTTATATTCCGGCAGTGCGACCCGCCGGCCACGGGTCTTGGCACATTTGCCGGGCCAAGGCCAGCAATGCCTTGTCCTCGGCAAAGGCCGCCACCGCCACTTCACCCCAGCCTTCGCCCGCCGCCGCCGCGATCCGCGGTGACAGCGCCGCCAACCGGTGCCGCGCGCGCCTGATCCCGTGGGTGACGCATTGCGCGGTCAGATGGTGCGCGGCTTCGGCCGAATGGAGCGCGATAATCGCCGGTTGCTGCAGCAGCGCGATCAGCGCATCGGGCAGCGGCGCGGCCACGCTGGCATAGACCACGCGTTCATCGATGGTGACGCCCCGCGGCGGGGTGAGCGGCACGCGGTCTTCACCCGACAGCCGCAGCAGCCGGCGGTGCGCGGGATCCAGTGCGTCAAGCAGTGCCTGCATGTTGCCCTCGCCCACCTGCGCGACCGTGAACCCGGCGGCGCGGGCAGCATCGGCGGTCGCCGCGCCGACAGCAAGGACCGGCAAGCCCTTGAGCATCGCCAGCCCGGTGCCGCCCAGCCGGAACACCTGCGCGCTGCCCGCCAGCAGTGCCTCGTGCCCGCCCGGGATGGCGGCTTCCCAGCTTTTGGGAACCATTTCGAACAGGGCAAAGCCGTGCGCCGCCATGCCCAGCTGCTGCGCCAGGGCCACGCTGGCATCGTTTCCGGGCCGGGGGCGGATGACGATCAGCGGCACCATGGTTCAGATCCCGTCCGGCGGGTCGAAATGCATCGCGATCGCCGCGCTGGCCCCGGCCAGCAACCGCGCGGCCAGCTGCGCCGGAGCGGTGGTATCGCCGGGCAGGAAAGAATGCGCGGCGGCCACCTTGTCGGCCCCGTCGGGGCTGAACAGCGCAGCTTCCAGCATCAGCAGCCCGCCTTGCCAGGTGCTGAGCACCGCTACCGGGCTGTGGCAATTGCCGCCCAGTGCCGCCAGCAGCGCACGTTCGGCGCGCACCGCGAGGTGGCTGGGATCATGATCGATCGCGGCCAGCAGATCGCGCACCGGCTGATCACCGGTGCGGCATTCGATCGCGATCGCGCCTTGCCCCGGCGCGGGCAGCCAGGCCAGCGGATCGAGCGGGGTACCCACATCAGAGCGCCCCAGCCGGTTAAGCCCGGCCATGGCGAGCAGGGTAACGTCCGCTTCGCCCGCGGCCAGTTTGGCCAGCCGCGTCTGGACGTTGCCGCGAATGCCCACCACCCGGCAATCGGGCCGCAGATGCAGGGCCTGTGCGGCGCGGCGCGGGGCGCTGGTGCCGATCCGGCTGCCTGGCGGCAGATCGGCCAGCGATGCTGCGCCGACCAACACGTCGCGCACATCCTCGCGCGGGAGCACCGCGGCAATGGTGATTTCTGCCGGGCGCAGCGTTTCCACGTCTTTCAGCGAATGGACTGCAAGATCGATCTCGCCGCCCAGCAGCCAGAGGTCCAGTTCCTTGGTCCACAGTGCCTTGCCGCCGAGTTCGGCCAGCGGCCGATCGAGCACCTTGTCGCCGCTGGCCAGCACCGGCACCAGTTCCACCACAAGCCCCGGATGAGCGGCCATCAGCGCCCCGCGCGCTTCTTCGGCCTGCGCCATGGCGAGCGGCGAATTGCGAGTCCCAAGTTTGAGCGGACGGTGCGGCGCAAAGGTGTTCATGCCTCGCTTGTGCTAATGTCCAATGTCACTAAGGGAAAGTGGGCATGGGCATTGTTCTGGGCATTGAATCGTCCTGCGACGAGACGGCAGCCGCGCTGGTGGACAGCGGCCGGCGCATTCTTGCGCAGCATATCGCCTCGCAGGATGAAGCGCACCGGCCCTATGGCGGCGTCGTTCCCGAAATCGCCGCACGCGCCCATGCAGAACGGCTCGCCCCCCTGATCGAAGCCACTTTGGCCGATGCCGGGATGACGCTGGGCGATGTCGATGCGGTGGCGGCCACGGCTGGCCCCGGGCTGATCGGTGGGGTGATGGTCGGGCTGATTACGGCCAAGGCGCTGGCCATGGCGAGCGACAAGCCGCTGATCGCGATCAACCATCTGGAAGGCCACGCGCTGTCGCCCCGGCTGGCCGATGCTTCGCTAGCGTTTCCCTATCTGCTGCTGCTGGTTTCGGGCGGGCATTGCCAGATCCTGCTGGTTGAGGGCGTCGGTCAATACCGCCGGCTGGCCACCACCATCGACGATGCCTTGGGCGAAGCGTTTGACAAGACCGCCAAGATCCTTGGCCTGGGCTATCCCGGCGGACCGGCGGTCGAACGGCTGGCGCGGCAAGGCGATGCCAAGGCGGTGCGCCTGCCGCGCCCCTTGCTGGGCAGTGCCGAACCGCATTTCAGCTTTGCCGGGCTCAAAAGCGCGGTGCTGCGGGCGAAGCAGGCGATGAACGAGGGCAACTACACCGACGCCGATCTGGCCGCATCGTTTCAGCAGGCCGCGCTCGATTGCGTGCTTGATCGTACGCGCAAGGCTCTGGAATTGAACCATAACCCCACAGCACTCGTGGTCGCCGGCGGGGTTGCCGCCAATCAGGTGATCCGCGCCGGGCTGGAAGTGCTAGCCGCCCAAAACGGACTGCCGTTCGTCGCGCCGCCGCTGGCCCTGTGCACCGATAACGCGGCGATGATCGCCTGGGCCGGGATCGAGCGGCTGGGGCTGGCAGGGTTTTCGCCCGATCCGCTCGATTTCGTCGCCCGTCCGCGCTGGCCGCTCGATCCCGATGCTGCGCCGGTGCGCGGGGCAGGGGTCAAGGCATGAGCCGCACCATCGGCGTGATCGGCGGCGGTGCCTGGGGCACCGCGCTGGCGCAGGCGATGGCCAGCGATGGTTCCAACGTGTTGCTGTGGGCGCGCGAGGCGGAACTGGCCCACGAGATCAACACGGCCCGCACCAACAGCCTGTTTCTGCCAGGTATCACATTGGCCCCGACGATCCGCGCCACCAGCGCGCTTGGCGATCTGGCAGTGCTGCCGGTGCTGCTGGTCGTCACCCCGGCGCAGCACCTCGCCCGCGTGCTCGAAGGGCTGCCCGGCGGGACGCGCGATCTGGTGCTCTGCGCCAAGGGGATCGAGGCGGGAACCGGGCGGCTGATGGCCGAGGTCGCCGCCGATGCGGCGCCCGCGGCCAGCCTTGCGGTGCTTTCCGGCCCGACTTTCGCGCACGAGGTCGCCGCCGGGCTGCCCACGGCGGTCACGCTGGCTTGCGCAGGCGGGGAGGCGCAGTGGGACCGGCTGGCTCCGGTGCTGTCGCGTCCGCAACTCCGGCCCTATTATTCGGACGATCTGGCTGGCGCAGAGATCGGCGGCGCGGTGAAGAACGTGCTGGCGATTGCCTGCGGCGTGGTTGAAGGGCTGGGGCTGGGCCAGAACGCCCGCGCTGCGCTGATCGCGCGCGGCTATGCCGAAATGCTGCGCTTTGGCCTGGCCCGCGGGGCCCGCGCTGAAACGCTTGCCGGTCTGTGCGGCCTCGGCGATCTGGTGCTGACCTGCTCCTCCACCTCGAGCCGCAACTTCTCGCTCGGCAAGGCGCTGGGCGAGGGGCTCTCGCCGCAGCAGGCATTGGCCGGCAAAAGCAGCGTCGCCGAAGGCGCGCATACCGCGCCGGTGCTGGATGATCTGGCGCGGCAGACCGGGATCGACATGCCGATCGTTGCTGCGGTGGCTCGCCTGCTGAAAGGCGAGGCCCCGGCCCGCCAGGTGGTGGCCGATCTCCTGTCCCGCCCGCTCAAGGCCGAAGGGCATTTCGCGTGAGCGACGCGGCGCAGGCCGATATCCAGGCGCTGGCCAAGGGCGGACGGACCAATTTTCTGGGCTTCGTGCTGCGCCTTGGCGGCACCGCGCCGTTTCTGTTCATTGCCGGCCAGCTTTATGGGGTCGAAGCGCTGGGGCGCTATGCCTCGGCGCTGGTGATCGTCGAGCTGGCGGCGCAGCTGTGCGCACTGGGCCAGCGCCGGGGCCTCGCCCAGCGGCTCAGCGAAGATCCGCGCGCGGCGGCGCATGTTATCGCCGATGGCCTGCTGCTGACGCTGCTGCTGGGTGCAGCGGTGGCGGCTCTGCTCTATCTGGTTCCCGCGCCGATGTTTCCCAGCGGCAACTATTCCGCATTTGACCGACTGGTTCCCTTTGCGATCGTGCCCAATGCGCTGACCGAAGTGGCGCTGGCGGCGCTGGCCTATAACTACAACGTGGCCGCGGCGGTGCGATCGCGTTCGCTGGTTGAACCCTGGGCGCAGGTGCTGGCGGCACTGGGCTTTTATTGGCTGGCGCCCGAAGGCGGGCTGATCATGTCCTATATCCTGGCCAAGTTTGCAGCGATGCTGGTGGCGTTCTGGCCGCTGGTGCGCAGCATTGGCGTGCCGCGCGGATGGGTGCCGCATCCCATGCGGATGGGGCGACTGGCCTTGCTATCCGCGCCGCTGGCCGGGGCCGATCTGGTCGAATGGGGCTCGCGCCGGCTCGATATCGCGATCCTCGGCTTTCTGACCTCGAACACCGCGGTGGGGGTCTATTTCGCCGCGCAACAAGTGGCCTCGCTCCCGCAAAAGTTGAAGACCAGTTTCGAGCCGATCCTGGGGCCGGTGATTACCCGCAATCTGAAAGAGGGCAATTACGCCGCGATCGCCGCACAGGTTTGCCAGGTGGGGTTCTGGATCATCGCCGTGCAGGCCGGTATCGCGCTGGCGCTGGGCATCCCGGGCCCCGATGTGATGCGGCTGGTCGGCAAGGATTTCATCGGCGGCACCGGGGCGCTGGCGTTCTTGCTGGCGGCCGAAGTGGTGGCGGCCACCGCCGTGGTTAGCGAAGCCGCGCTGGTTTACATGGCCCGGCTGAAGAACCTCTACATCTCGCTGTTCACGATTCTGCTGCAGGCGGTGCTGACCTGGGCCGGGGTGACGCTGATGGCGCAATATGGCTTCAACCAGAAATTCCAGGCAGCAGCGGCGGCGATGGCGCTGGCCTTTTCGCTGGGCGTCGCCTCGCTGCTGAAAGCGCGGTTGCTGGCAAAGATTCTGGGCCACGGGATCAACAACTGGCGCTGGGCGTTGATATGGGCAGCGGCACCGGCGGTGGCGATCGGCTGGGTCACCCAGCAGATCCACCCATGGTGGCTGTCGCTGATGATCGGCGTCCCGGCGATCCTCTTGGCCTATGGCACGGTGATCTGGCACAAGGGGTTTGGCCCCGAAGACCGGGTCCTGTTCCGCAAGAATGTCGGGGCGTAAAGAGAGGGTATTGCGATGATGCAGATGCTGGAAGCCAACTGGCAGGTCTTTGCGGCCGTAGCGCTGGCGGTGGTGCTGATCACCTGGTGGCTGCTCAGCCGCGCCAGTAAGGGTGCACGGTCGCGCGAATATCAGCCCGATGTGCTCGATGAAGGCGTCGGCCCGGCGCAGCGCAACCAGGTACTGATCGACAGCGCCCCCGCCGCGCAAGTGGTGCTCCCCCCGGTCGCCTCAAGCGCGCTGGGCGGGCTGGGCGAAATCGTTGCCGTGGCCGCGCAGGATACCGTTGAAGAAGCGCAGGCGCGCGCCGCTGAGCCCGAGGCCCCGCCGCCGCCGCCCGCGCCGATGGAAGTGCCGCCGCCCTCAACCCAGCCCGAGACCGAGCCCGCCGCGCCCGAGCCCGAAGCCGTGCCGCCCGCGCCTGAACCCGCCGCACCGTCCGCGCCCGAAGCCCGCGCCCCGGTTGCCGCGACCGAGCCTGTGCCGCAGCCGCAACCCGAGCAGCCCGAAGCGTTGCCCGAAGAGATGCCGCAGCCCGATCCCGGCCCGCCGCCCGGCCCCGAACCGCTGCCCGAACAGCCCTCTGGCGGGGCAGATGATCTTGCCCGCATCAAGGGTCTGGGGCCAAAGCTTCAGGCCCTTTTGCCAACGCTGGGGATCACCACCTTCGCGCAGATCGCCGCGTTCGGCGATGCCGATCTGGCCGATCTTGATGACAAGCTTGGACCGTTTGCCGGCAGGCCCGCACGCGATGGCTGGGTGGAGCAGGCGCAGTATCTGGCGGCAGGTGATGTCGCCGGGTTTGAAGCGCGGTTCGGGAAGGTTTGAGGCCGCGCACGATGGCCACCCCGGCATTCGCTTTGCGGCTGTTGTCTGGCGAGGACGCCGCAGCAACAGCGCGGCTCCACCGGGAAGCTGGCGCGCTTATTCCGGGCTACGATACCTCGCTCCACACACCGGAAGAAGGCGTGGTTTTCCACCGCGATACCGTGATCCCCAGCGGCGATGCCTGGGGTGCATTTGCCAGCGGGCGGTTGCTGGGCTTTATCGCGCTGCTGCCCGGCTGGATCGATCATCTCTATATCCAGCCCGATCTGCACCGCCGCGGGATCGGTTCGGCGCTGGTGCGGTTTGCACAGGGGCGGCAAAGCGAGCTCAGGCTCTACACCTTCCAGTCCAACGTCAACGCGCGCGCCTTTTACGAAGGCCATGGCTTCGTGATCGAGGAACTGAACGACGGCACGCGCAACGAAGAGCAGATGCCGGATATCACCTATTTTTGGCGGGCGCCGGGTAACCCCGCCGCTGCAACTGCCTAGCGCGCAGCAAACAGCGCCGGGCTGTAACAGGGTTCGGGAACCGGCAGACCGGCACTGCGGGCAGCTTTCAGCCAGTTATCCATGACATCCTCCAGCTGGACCATTGCCAGAACTGGCGTTTCGCCGCGAGCGCTGCAGGGCCTGAGATCGGGCACATCGGCGATCCAGCACTGCTCGTCCTGATACCAGAAGACATTGATGTGATAGCGCGGGGGCAGGGACATAGCGCTCAGACTAAGGGAATATCCTGAAGACGCGCAACCGCAACCAGGTCCGATATGGAGCTATGCGGGGTCAGGCCGCACGGGGCACGATTCGATCAAGGTCGCCGTTCAAGGCGCGCTTGGCTTCGAGCAGTTCGTACTGATCTTGCAGCCGCAGGAAGAACCCTTCGGACATCCGGAAATAGCGGCCCAGGCGAAGGTCAAGATCGGCCTCGATCCGGACCCGCCCAGCGATCACCGCTTCCAGACGCGCAGGTTCCACCCCCAGCGGCGCAGACAGCGCCTCTGCAGTCAGGCCCAATGGTTCCATGAATTCCTGCGCAAGCAATTCGCCCGCGTGGGGGTTATGGAGCCAGTCGGGATTAGCCGTGGTAATCGACGATTTCGACATCGTAAGCGTTTCCGTCCTTGAAGCGGAAACATATACGCCACTGCCGATTAATGGAAATAGAATGTTGCCCGCCGCGGTCGTCCTTCAGCTCGTGGAGCCGGTTTCCGGGCGGATTGCGGAGGTCTTCAAGCACATCTGCAGCATGGATCATTGCCATTTTGGCCAACGCGCGGTTCTGGACGTCAGCAGGCACGCGCTTGCTGCGCAGGCCATTCCAGATGCGTTCCGTTTGGGTGCTGGTGTTGGCGAAGGAGAGAATCAAGGTCTTAGCTCGTCAAGTCTGATCCACTCTGCAGAACCAGGGATTAGAGCATGCCAAAACCGCCACCCATTTACGTTAGTATTTGAAATTGCGCTGGCGGCATCGGAAGGGCTGGAGCGGACGACACCATCTAACCCAACCCATTTGCCACCTCTGATTGTAGCCTCATATTGGGCACCTTTGTATGTTGCCTTTAGACTTGTGCCTTCAGGGAGGTGCACACCGTTGTACCAAACCCCTCCGAGTGGAGCGGCAAGTAGGCTATTAACGGAATTACCTGCTAAAGCGTTGGTCCCGGCACCAAATAACCCACGCTGCTTCGCAGGAGGACCTTTGCCAGTGGTGGCGTTGGCCAAGGCGTTGGCGATCCCCTCGTATACAGCAGACGGCGGGAGTTTGAGAAGCCTCCGAAGGACATGATTGTATGTATCCGCTTCGCCAGTCCTGAGAACAGTTAGCGCCTTAAAGACCTCAAAATCAATCTCGATCTGCATACTGAGTCTCCGATAGGTATTTCACTATCGGAGTGAGAAAAAATAGTCAATTGAGAAATCACCGCCCCCACCGCTTCTTGCTCTCGCGCCCGAACCGGCCTTTCCGCGTTCCCGGCTTGCCTTCATTGCTGCGGCCCACAATCGGCGCGCGTTTTTCGCCGTCGGGGATGCCAAGCTCATTCGCCTCCAGGCGGCGGATTTCGTCGCGCAGCCGCCCAGCTTCTTCGAACTCCAGATCGGCCGCGGCGTTGCGCATCCGGCCTTCCAGTTCCTCGATATAGCCGCGCAGGTTGTGGCCGACGAGGTTGTTCCGCGCGTCATCCTCGATCTCGACCAGCACGCCATCGCGGCTGGCGGTATCGGCGACGATGTTGTGGATGTCGCGCTTGATGCTTTCGGGGGTGATCCCGTGTTCGATGTTGTAGGCGTGCTGCTTTTCGCGGCGGCGGTCGGTTTCGGCCATCGCGCGTTCCATGCTGCCGGTGATCCGGTCGGCATAGAGGATCACCCGGCCATCGATATTGCGCGCGGCGCGGCCGATCGTCTGGATCAGCGACGTTTCGCTGCGCAGGAAGCCTTCCTTGTCAGCATCGAGGATCGCCACCAGCCCGCATTCGGGAATATCGAGGCCCTCGCGCAGCAGGTTGATCCCGACCAGCACGTCATAGACCCCCAGCCGCAGATCGCGGATCAGCTCGATCCGCTCGAGCGTCTCGACATCGGAGTGCATATAGCGCACCCGCAGCCCCGCCTCGTGCATGAATTCGGTCAGGTCCTCGGCCATCCGCTTGGTCAGCGTGGTGACCAGCGTACGGTATCCGGCCTGCGCCACCTGGCGGCATTGCTCGATGCAATCCTGCACCTGATCCTCGACCGGGCGGATCTCGACCGGCGGATCGATCAGCCCGGTCGGGCGGATCACCTGTTCGGCGAACACCCCGCCCGATTGCTCCATCTCCCAGTTGCCCGGCGTCGCCGAGACGGCCACCGTCTGCGGGCGCATCACGTCCCATTCGTTGAACCGCAGCGGGCGGTTGTCGATGCAGCTGGGCAGGCGAAAGCCATATTCGGCGAGCGTGATCTTGCGGCGGTGATCGCCTTTGCTCATCGCGCCGATCTGCGGCACGGTCTGGTGGCTTTCATCGACGAACAGCAACGCATTATCGGGCAGGTATTCGAACAAGGTCGGCGGCGGCTCGCCCGGCAGGCGGCCGGTCAGGAAGCGCGAATAGTTCTCGATCCCGGCGCAGCTGCCGGTCGCCGCGATCATCTCGAGGTCGAAATTGGTGCGCTGCTCAAGCCGCTGGTGCTCGAGCAGCTTGCCCTCGGCCTCCAGCTCTTTGAGCCGCTCGGTCAGCTCGAACCGGATTGCCTCGCTCGCCTGCTTCATCGTCGGGCCCGGCGTGACATAGTGCGAATTGGCATAGACCCGCACGGTGTTCAGGCTCGCGCCCTTCTTGCCGGTCAGCGGATCGAACTCGCTGATCGCCTCGATCTCGTCGCCGAAAAAGCTGATCCGCCAGGCCATGTCCTCATAGTGCGACGGGTAGATTTCCAGGTTGTCACCGCGCACCCGGAAGGTGCCGCGCTGGAAAGCGGCGTCGTTGCGCTTGTATTGCTGGGCGACCAGCTTGCGGATGATCTCGCGCTGGTCGATCGTCTCGCCCTGCTTGAGGTCGAAGATCATCGCCGAATAGGTCTCGACCGAGCCGATGCCATAGATGCACGAAACCGAGGCGACGATGATCACATCATCGCGTTCGAGCAATGAGCGGGTGGCCGAATGGCGCATCCGGTCAATCGCTTCGTTAACGCTCGATTCCTTCTCGATGTAGGTATCGCTGCGCGGGACATAGGCTTCGGGCTGGTAGTAATCGTAGTAGCTGACGAAAAACTCGACCGCGTTGTCGGGAAAGAAGCTCTTGAATTCACCGTACAATTGCGCGGCGAGAATCTTGTTGGGGGCAAGGATCAGCGCCGGGCGCTGGGTGATCTCGATCACTTGCGCCATGGTATAGGTCTTGCCGCTGCCGGTAACCCCCAGCAGCACCTGCGTCGCATCGCCGTTTGAAATGCCCTGGGTCAGCTCGGCAATCGCGGTCGGCTGGTCCCCGGCCGGCTGATACTCGCTGACGATCTTGAACCGCCGCCCGCCATCCGCCTTGTCCGGCCGGGCCGGCTTGTGCGGGGTGAAGGCAGCGGAGGTGTCGGGCTCTTCAAGGCCGCGGCGGATGATGAGTTCGGCCATGGGCTGGTTATGGGGGTTGGCGGTTTGTTCCGCAATGGGGGAGTCAGCGGCCGAGCGCGATATCAAGGCAACCGAACAGCCGGGTCAGTTGGACGGACGAAACTCGCCCGATCCTCTCGATCAGGCGATCACGGTCGATCGTCAGGGTCAGAGCGGCCTGGGCCAGCGCATCCTTGGTCAGGCCGGTCGACCGGGCCGAAAGGAACAGGTTCCACGGCGAAGCGCGCCAGTCGGTATTGCTGGTCAGCGGAACGCAGATGACGGTGCGGTGGCGGCTGGCGTTAAGCGCGTCGGACTGCACGATCACCACCGGACGGTGATAGCCTGCTTCACTTCCGCCCGGCTCGCCAAGATCGGCCCACCAGATGTCGCACTGGGCGAGCGTTGCCGCAGCCGTCACCATTCGGTGTGTAGCAGAACCGTGCGATAGCTGGCCCGCCCAATGGCTGCGTTGTCGCCCGGCAGAGCAGCCATCGCATCCGCCTCGGCGTTGGCGCGTTCGGTGAGCTCGTCCTCGGTGTGGCGCTCGACATAGTCGGCCACCGCCCGGGCATAGAGCCGGCTGCGCGACAGCTTGGAACGCTTCGCCAGCGCCTCGGCCTTGGCGAAGATCGGATCGGGGATGGAGACGGCGACTTTCATACTTTTGGTATGACACGATTTGGAGGGCGGGGCAATGTTGGCAGGGGCTGGGGCTGGCGGTTTGTTCTGCAATGGGCTGGTTCGTCACGACACTGCGGAAAACTGCATCCGATCTAGAGCCAATGCATAGCAAAAGCTGCAGGTTTCTTTATGTATGACTGGGCTCTTTGGCAGCCCAATTCAGCGCTTGACGACTGCTAATGTTCTCTACATGTTCCGTGAACGGATCGTTTGATTCAAAATGATTGTCTGGAGGAAGCGTGCGATCAATTGAACTTTTTGCCGGGGCCGGCGGACTTGGCATGGGCCTCTGTCAGTCAGGCTTTCGCCCGGCGAAGGTTGTTGAGTGGGATCGTTGGTGCTGCGATACCATCCGTGAGAACCGGCGCGAGAAAGGCAGTTCGGTCGCTCTTTGGCCTGAACCAATCGAAGGCGATGTGCGTCAGGTTGACTTCCGGACACTCGCAGGAAGGATCGATCTTGTTAGCGGTGGTCCGCCATGCCAGCCATTCTCGCTTGGCGGCAAACATCGTGCCCACGCTGACCATCGCGATATGTGGGGCGAAGCAGTTCGAGTTGTCCGGGAAACAAAGCCACCAGCATTTGTGTTTGAAAACGTGAAGGGTCTAACCCGCACGTCGTTCGCCACCTATCTCGCCTATATCGTCCACCAGCTCACCTATCCTGATCTGGTGCGGAGGATTGACGAAGAATGGGATTCACATCTTGGGCGGTTGGAGGCCCGGCATACATCGGGGCGCGAATCCGGACTTAAGTACAATGTCGTATGGCGAGTGCTTAACGCGGCAGACTTTGGCGTTCCTCAACGGCGCGAACGTGTGGTCTTTGTGGGTTTCCGTGAAGACCTTGGCATTGAGTGGTCGTTTCCGAAAGAGACCCATTCACTTGATGCCCTATTGTGGGACCAGTTCCGCAGTCGGGAGTACGGTGACCGTCACGCGGCGCGGGTGATCGCCCTCAGTGATCCGCGGTTGCTGTCGCGCGCGCTCAAGCTGAGTGAACGGCCAGATGCCAAGGCATGGCGCACAGTTCGGGATGCGATTGACGACCTTCCAGACCCCCAGCACAATCCGATAGAAGCGCGTCGTTGCCTCAACCACCGGTACCAACCTGGTGCTCGCAGCTATCCGGGTCATACTGGTAGTCCTCTTGATCTTCCCGCGAAAACCCTGAAGGCGGGCGTCCATGGGGTTCCAGGTGGTGAAAACATGTTGCTGCGCCCCGACGGATCAGTACGATATTTTACAGTGCGTGAAAGTGCCCGTTTGCAAACCTTTCCAGACAACTATCGCCTGCATGGCTCGTGGACAGAATCAATGCGCCAGCTTGGCAATGCCGTACCAGTTGAATTAGCACGCGTGATCGGGGACGGTGTTGCGTCTCGACTCGCGGAGAAGGCATGAACAAGAAGTCTACTGCTTCCGATTCGGTCGATGTGCTTCGCGCTAGTCTTGAGAGGCTCACCGCCGAAGCGAGCGATACGTCACTTTCTAATGCAAAGCGCAAGAAACTTGAAGCGCAGATCAAGGAAGCCATCGACGGTTTGACGGCTCTTTTGACCAAGCTCGACCCAATTGCCTTACCGACGTCAGTTTTCGATCCAAGCAACCCAAAGGTGGTCGGTCGGTTCATCGCATTGGCGATGGTGGCACAAGACCGCCATCCGCTCCCGGATATTCCGAAATTCTATGGATCGGGCGTCTACGCCATTTATTACAAAGGCACTTTTCCAGCATATCAGCCGATTAGCGCCAGCGAGACTCCGATTTATGTTGGGCAAGCTGCGCCAGCGATTAGCAATGCCCGATCCCCGATTGTGCAAGGCGCGAAACTGTGCGGTCGGCTCAACGATCATCGCAAGAACATTGGCAAGGCTAATAATACATTGGATTTAGCCGATTTCGAATTCCGCTCGTTAGTGGTGCAGAGTGGGTGGGAGACTGCGGCGGAGGACTACCTCATCCACCTGTTCCGTCCGATATGGAACAGCGAAACAAACATTCTTTACGGCCTTGGTAAGCACGGTGACGCAGCCACCACGCGAGCCAACAAACGCTCTCCTTGGGATACTCTCCATCCAGGTCGCGCGTGGGCTGCAGCGACAACGCAGGATGCGAAGTCAGTCGGCGAGATTGATGCCGAGTTGGTTAAGCATTTCGCCGGACACCCAGCGTACCCTGACCTTGAATCGGTACTTGCCAGTTTTATTGAGGAGCTTCGGCAGGGCTAGTCTTTTTGGTCGTGAGGCCTCACCGCCTCACCCCCCCATTTTCCTACACCCCGAAAATCTGCAACATGGCCGGTTTCCCTTTTTGAACAAGGAGACCGGATCATGGATGACGTATCGCAAAGCGGGTTTGGGCGAGGGTGGGTTCCGCTGGAGCGCGATCTGGGGTTGCCGGGGGATGGGGCGGCTGGCGTTTCGCGGTGCCCTTCCCTTGAGGGAAGGGATGGGGATGGGTGCCTGGACGCCGGCGTGGACGCGCGGCTGCGCCTTGCTCCCCCACCCCAACCCCTCCCCGGCGGGGAGGGGCTTGCTGTTGACGATCCCGTCTTCACCCCAGCCTTGAAGGTCCGCTTCCTCGATGAACTTTCGCGCCACGGCAATGTCCGCGTGGCGGCGGCGCGGGTGGGGGTTTCGCGTTCGGGGCTGTACCTCGCGCGGCGGCGGGATCTGGCGTTTGACGCTGGCTGGCAAGCGGCGCTGGGCTGCGCGCGCCGCCATGCCGAGGCGGTGCTGGCCGAGCGTGCGCTGGACGGGGTGGAGGAGCCGGTGTTCTTTCGCGGCGAGCTGATCGCGGTGCGGCGGCGGTTCGACAGCCGGTTGCTGCTGGCGCACCTCGCGCGGCTCGACCAGCTGTGCGCGGCGCAGCAGGCGCCGGGTGAGCCGGATCATGCGACATCGTTCGATCTGGCGCTGGCGCGGGTGGCGGGGATTGCGGTCGGGACCGGGCTGCCGGAAGCCCGCGCGGCGCATGTTGCCGATGCAGCGGAGCAGGCCGGGGCGCGGTTCGAGGCGGTGACCGCAGAGCCCGATCCCGGCGATCCTTATGACTATACGCCCGAGCCGGGGGATGCGCCGATCTACGAGAACGAAGCGATCCGTGCTGCGGAAGAAATGGCTGCGGCTTACGAAGCGGCCGAGGGCCGATACCACGCCGCCCGCGCGGCCCGGATCGCCGCAGCGGCGCTGGCGGCCGGGGCCGCGTGGGACGCGCGCCAGGCCGGGGTGTGGCAGGCGGTGGACGCGGTGCTGGCGGGCGAGGCGGTGCCGGCGGAATTCAAGTCGCTGGACCCTGTCCAGTGTGTCCAGTCACCCGGTTCGCCGCGCGCCAAGTCCCTTGCTGGGACACGAGAAATGGCCGATTTCCGCCAAGTGCTTGCTGCCCGGGCAATTGTGAAATACACTTTGTCCCTTGGGCCGCCGAATCAGAACTAATCGTGTGCAGTGCTACGCGTTTTCTTCAACTGCGGTCCGGACTGTCTGAAGGGACAATCTCCGTGCCGCTCGCGGGGGTTTAATGAGCGGTCCGGACATTTTCATTTCGTATAATCGCGAAGATGCGGCGATCGCGCAGCTCTATGCCGATGCCCTGACCGGCGCGGGTCTGACGGTGTGGTGGGATGCTACGCTGCGGTCTGGCGAGGACTACGATGCGGTGACCGAACAGTCGCTGCGCACGGCCAAGGCGGTGGTGGTGCTGTGGTCACCGCGCTCGGTCAACTCGCGCTGGGTCCGGGCCGAGGCGACCATCGCCGACCGCGGACACACGATGGCACCGGTGATGATCGAAGCCTGCGACCGGCCGGTGATGTTCGAACTGAAACAAACCGTCGAAATGTCGCACTGGCGCGGCGACCCTCATGACAAGGCCTGGCTGGACTTCGTCGCTGATTTGCGGCGCAAGACCGGCCGCGCTGCTCCTGAGCAGGCAGAGGCGGCCGCCCCGGCAGCCCTTCCGGTCCAGCCGCAGGCCGGACCCGTTACGGCCGGTCGCAGCACGGTTGCGGTGTTGCCGGTGGGGTACCGGAGCGGCGATGATGAGCTTGAGGTGCTGGCGGAAGACCTGACCGAAGATATCACGCGCGAGCTGGCACATAATGGCCACTTCCGCGTCATCGCCGCTGGCTCGATGGCGGCCTGGCGCGGCAAGGCGATCGATCACAAGGACGTCGGCCGGCAGCTTGAGGCGCGCTATCTGGTCGAGGGCAAGCTGCAGCGCAGCGGCAAGGATAACCGGCTGACCGCGCAACTGATCGACGGCAACACCGGCAACGTGCTGTGGTCAACGCGGCTGGTTGGCGTTTCTGACGGCGCGGCGTTTTCGGCAGACACCCTGCCGGTTGCCGCCGCCGCGCAATTCGCCGAACAGATCGTTCAGCGTGAACAGACCCGGGCGATGGCCAAACGTGCGCCTTATTCGGCGTGGGACCACATTTTCCGCTCTGCCGCCCATTCGCTGCGCGCCGATCAGGATGGCGCCCGCCAGGCCGTTGAAGAAGCCCAGCTGGCAGTGGCCGCCGCGCCGGACATCGGGCTGGCCCACGCCTTGCTGGCCTCCGCGCTCGCAGCCCTGCCCGAAGCCTTGGGGCTGAAGCCTGACCCCGAACAGATCCGCGAAATCCAGGCCCAGACCCGGCAGGCGATGCGGCTGGACGGGAACAACCCGTCGGTGCTGATGGCGCTGGCCGGGGCCTATAAGGGCCTGGGCGAATACGAGATCTGCCTGCGGCTGGCGCGGCGCACGGTTGAGTTGTGGCCAAGCTCGCCGTTGTCCTATCTGATCCTTGGCAATTCTTACCGCTTGCTGGGCCGCACCGCCGAGGCGATTGCCGCTTACCGCAAGCAGGACCAGCTCTCGCCGTTCGACAGCAGCCGCAACGTGGCGCTGACGTGCCTTGGCGAATGCCTGCTGGCGGAGGGACAGCCCGAAGCGGCGGAGGACGCGCTTGACCGGGCGCTGATGCTAGATCCCGAATACCCCGCCGCGCTGGAATGGAAGGCGATCATCGCGGACCATCTCGGCAAGGAGCGGGCCGCGCTCGACGTGATCCGGCAGATTCGTTCGGCCGAAGCGGCGGTGCCGCTTGACCAGCATGTCTGGCAGATCGAACGTGATGGGCATCTGCATGATTACACCGCCGCGCACGTCGCGACCTTGCGGCGTTTGTGGCTGACCATCGATGGCCCGGTTGCGGCGCCCACAGTCCTGCCTGAACCGGCCGAAGCAGCGACGCCGGCCAGTCCGCAAGCCGTGCCGGATCCCGCCGTGGCCGAAGCGCCGGCAGTTGCCGCGATTGCCGCGCCGGAAGCCGCGCCGGAAGCTGCGCCGGAAGCCGCGCCGGAAGCCGCGCCGGAAGCCGCGGATGAAACCACAACGGTTGTGCTTGAACCTGCCGCAGCAGCGCCTGCCGTGGCCTTGGATCCTGGCGCAGCGCCAACGCCTGCTGGTGAGCCTGCTGCCGCGCCCAGCGCCATTCCGCTCAAGGCAGAGCAGCCCGCCGCCGCCAAGCGCGCCCGCAGCAAGCTGCCGACGGGGAACGAGGGCGGCCCGCCGCCGCCACAAAATCCGGATCCCGCGCCAAGCGACGAATACCTCATCAAACCCATGGAGCCAAAGTCAGCGCCAACTGGCGGATCGGGCCGGGCGGCGAATGATGATGTCTCGCCGAACGGTCCCGTGCGCCGGTTCACACCGCAGCGCGCAGCCATGCTGGGCGGCGCAATCATGCTGGCGGGCATCGGCGGCGCAGTGTTGTTCACCGGCGGCAACGGCGGCGTTCCGGGCGAGATTGTGGCGTCGGCTCCCGCCGCTGTGCTCGCCGACCTGGGCATCACTTCGTCGAGCGAAACTGCGACGGCTGCTGCTCCTGCTCTCGCTCCTGCTCCAGCCGCGTTCCAGCCGCTGACCGGCGCGATGGCCGGACTGATTACCGCGTCGCGCAATGCCCGGCGTCCGCAAGCCGAACTGGCGGCGCTTGTGGCAGGCCAGCAAAAGCTGAATGCGCTGATCGCTCAAAGCGCCGCCGATCCGGGCAACACTGCAATTATGGACCAGATAAGTGCTATTGCTGTGGGTCTCGTCCGCCAGCAGGGCGCGGCGCTCTCCGGCGATGGTGACCGCTGGTTGAAAGGGCAGGAACAAGCTGCCGCTGCGGCCAGACGCAGCCTGCCGCCCGAAGGGGCGGCGATCATCGATCGCGCTTTGAACAAGGCGCGCGGTGCCAGAGCTGACCTCGCTGCGGCGGTTGGTGCCTCCGGGCGGGCACCCGACGCGGTTAGATCGCTAGTAGCCGCCCGCTCGGCGGTCGCTGCCTACAGCCGACTGACAGGCATGTCGGTTGGAGCGGCAGTCGCGTCTGCCCGCGCCGCCGCAGCTGATACCGACCGGCTGAAAGAGCGCCTGTCACGCAGCCATGCCGAGATTGAGGCGGCGCGGGCTGATGTCGGCCGCCTGGCTGGTCAGGTCGCCGGGCTTGCAACGATAGAGAAGCCTGGTCTGTTCGCATCGGGCACCAAAAAGCAGTCATTCAAACTGCGCAAGGACAACGCCGAAAAGGCCCGCACGCTGGCTGCCGAGGCAGACCGGATTGCGGCAACGTCCGGCTCGGTCAACGATCCGGGCCAGTTGCAGGCGAGCCTGACGCGGCTGCAGAGCCTGCGCAGCCAAGCGTCGAGCCTGCTCGCCTCGTCCAATGCGGTGCTCAAGGCGAAGGGCAAGGCAGATGACAAAGCGGGTGCGCCTGACAAGAAATAGCGGCCCGACCGGCGCTGATCCGGATGCTTGCACCATCCGCGTAATCACGGCTTGCTCCCGCCGCCCGGTGCATTAGGCTCAGGCTATGACCATCCGCATGTTCTCTCTCGCCTTGGCCGCCGTCCTCAGCATGGCCGCGCCGGCAGCCACACCTGACACGCAATCCGCGCAGCGCATCACCCAGACCGTGCGTGAATTGACCGATGATTTCTACCAGGGCCGCGCTCCCGGCACTTTGGGGGAGGAGCGCACTGTCGGCTATCTGATCGGGCGGTTCCAGGCGTTGGGGCTTGAGCCGGGTGGACCGGGGGGCAAATGGGTGCAGGCGGTGCCGCTGCTCCACACCCGGCTGGGCAAACCGGAGCGGCTGCAATTCTACACGTCGAACGGGCCGATGCCGCTGGCGCTGGGCACCGATGCCTACCTTTCCACCCTGCAGGACGCCGATGTGGCGACGGTTGGCGCTGCGCCGCTGGTGTTCGTGGGCTACGGCGTCAAAGCGGCAGAGCGCGGGTGGGACGATTTCAAAGGCGCGGACCTCAAGGGCAAGGTCGCGGTGTTCCTGATCAACGATCCCGATTTCAGCGCAGGTCCCAAAGAGCCGGTGGCTGGCAAGTTCGGCGGCAAGGCCATGACCTATTACGGGCGCTGGACCTACAAGTTCGAGGAAGCAGCGCGGCGCGGCGCGGTGGCGGCGCTGATCGTGCATGATGCCGAGGGTGTGGGATATGGCTGGAACGTGGTGACCAGCCCCGGCGGAGAGAATTACGGGCTGGTCAGCCGCCAGACGAGTCTGGCGCTGCAGGGCTGGCTGAGCCACGACATGGGCGACAAGCTGTTCGCGGCGGCGGGGCTCGATCTGGGCAAGCTGCGCGTGGCGGCGCGCTCGGCCAGGTTCAAGCCGGTTACGTTGTCCGGAATTGCCCTGTCAGCGGCCATCCCCTCTACGCATGAGGTGATCACCAGCCACAATGTACTGGCGCGGCTGCCCGGCACGTCGCGGGCGGACGAGGTGGTGATGCTGGGCGCGCACTGGGATGCTTACGGCGCGGGCAAGGCGGATGCGGCAGGGCGGATCTACCGCGCCGGGGCGAATGACGATGCGCTGGGGGTGGCCGCTCTGCTGGAGATTGCACGCGGCTATATGGACCGCCCGGCGCCGCAGCGCGCGATCGTGTTCGCGGCCTGGACGGCGGAGGAACGTGGGCTGCTGGGGTCCGAGCACTATGCCGAGAACCCGGTCTATCCGTTGGAAAAAACCGTGGCGAACCTGACGATCGACGTGCTGCAAACCGCGGGGCGCGCAAAGGACGTGGTGCTGATCGGCAAAGGCCAATCCAGCATGGAAGATGAACTGGCCGCGGCGGCGCGGGCGCAGGGGCGCACTGTTACGCCCGAGACCCTCCCCGAACGCGGGCTGTTCTTCCGCGCCGATCACTTCCCTTTCGCCAAACGCGGCGTGCCGGTGCTGCTGATGATGAGCCTGGCGGGCGCTTCGGACCTTGAAGTGGGCGGGCGCGCTGCGGGGCAGGCGTGGATCGATGACTATACCGGGCGCTGTTATCATCAGGCCTGCGATGCCTGGGATACCAGCTGGAATCTGGATGGCGCGCTGCAGGATATCGCCCTGGTGCAGGGGATCGGCTGGGATCTGGCCAATTCTGCCCGCTGGCCACTGTGGAAACCGGGCAGCGAATTTGCTGCGGCGCGGGGGCAGGTGGGGCGCTAATCCGGGTAGACACCCCGCAGCACGCGGTCGAAATGATCGCGGACCAGCGCGTCGCAATCGCACGAGAGGCGGCGCAGGCCCGCTTCATCGGTGATGGTCAGACCGCCGCGGTGGAGCGCGATCAGGCCGCGCTGGCGAAAGGATTGCAGCACCCGGCTGATATAGGCCCGGCCCACGCCCAGCAGCGCAGCAAGCTGTTCCTGGGTGATCCGGATGGTGTTGCCAGCGGTCCGGTCAAGCGAGCCGCACAGCCATCGCGCCGCGCGTTGTTCGGCCGAATGGATCGCGTTGCAGGCGACCGACTGGAAAGTCTGCGCGATGAAGCAATCGGCATAGCGGGTGAACAGCCGGTCCACCGCCAGCCGCTCGCGCTTGAGCGCTTCGAGCGTCGCCAGCGGGACTTTGGCGAAAGTGCCGCCCTGGACCACCACTGCGCGCGCGAAGGCTGGCAGGCTGCCGTGGCTGACGATCCCACCCAGCGCGCCTTCGCGGCCGATCAACGCAGTCTCGATCGCCTCGCCCTCGGCGGTCACCACGTGAAAGCTGGCGATTGCCGCATCGCAGGGGAAAAAGCACTGTTCGATCAGGTCACCCGGATCATAGAGCATATCACCGCTGGCCAGCTCAACGAAAGTGAGGGAGCGGGATAGGCTTTCACGATCCTGCGGCTGCAGCGCGCGCAACAGGTTGTTGTTTACCGCTTCCACCTTGTCCCTCCTCGTTGGCCAGCGCGCCATAGCTGCCGTGACGGAAGGCGTATGTCCACTAGTGGGCAGACAAAAACCGGGCGTGTCACCACTAGGCCGCAACAGGATGTTGTTCCTGGGGGTGGAGGAGAAGGCGAATGTTGCAGCAACACGCGGCGCTGGTCGTCGAAGACTTTCCGCTGATCGCGGCCGATGCCGAAGAGATGCTGGTCAAGCTGGGGTTTACCGAAGTGGTGGTGGTGCGGGGAATCATTGCCGCGCTCGATCGGATCGCAGGTCGGCGGTTCGCCTTCGCGCTGCTGTCGATCATCAGCGATGACGGGGTGATCGATCCCGTGGCGCAGGCGCTCGATGCCCGGAAAGTGCCGTTCATGCTGGTCAGCGATCTGCCCGACGGGCGCGACCGGCCGCCCGGTCTTCGCGCGGCGCCTTATGTCACCAAACCTTATGCCTTCGCCGATCTGGCCACGGCGCTGGTGCGGTTCGAACAGCAAGATGTGCTGACCTTATTTCCCCTTAGGGCGCTTGCGGGCGCTTGCAGGCAGGCGTAGCTCGAATCCATGGACCCAGCCGATCTCGTCGCAGTCTTGCCGCCACGGCGCAATGTGCTGGTCACAGGCGGCACCGGCTTTATCGGTTCGCGGCTGGTGTCGGCTTTGGTCGGTGCAGGACACCGGGTCACTGTGCTGACGAGAGACCGCAGCACCGCCTCCAAGCTTCCCGGCGCGGTCACGCTGGTTACCCAGCTTGACCAGATTGCGAGCGATGCGGCGATCGATGCCGTGGTCAACCTGGCGGGTGAGCCGATTGCA
This sequence comes from Novosphingobium sp., assembly GCF_031417815.1. Classification (GTDB taxonomy): domain Bacteria; phylum Pseudomonadota; class Alphaproteobacteria; order Sphingomonadales; family Sphingomonadaceae; genus Novosphingobium. The sequence continues at coordinate 32,304 of NZ_JANOWI010000026.1, forward strand.
AGCGGGCTGTGGACCGCGGCGCGGCGGGCGCGGATCATCGCCTCGCGCGTCGAGGTGACCAAGGCTTGCGTGGCGCTGATCGACCGGCTGCACGTTAAACCGGCGGTCTTCGTCAGCGGTTCGGCGATTGGCTGGTACGGGATCCAGGACGGCGAAGTGCTGGACGAAGCCAGCGCCGGGGAACCATGCTTCTCGCGGCAGATCTGTCAGGCCTGGGAAGCCGTGGCGCTGGGTGCTGCCTGCCGCACGGTGACGCTGCGGATCGGACTTGTGCTGGGGCCGGACGGCGGGATGCTGGCGCGAATGTTGCCTTCGTTCCGGCTTGGTCTGGGCGGACCGTTCGGCAAGGGCGAAAACTGGATGAGCTGGATCCACCGCGACGATCTGGTGCGGCTGATCGCGCAATGTGTCGCCGATGGTGCGCTAAGCGGCCCGGTCAACGCCACCGCGCCGCACCCCGTGACCGGGCAGCAGTTCGCGCATGCGCTGGGCCGCGCGCTGCACCGCCCGGTGTTGCTGCGCGTTCCGGCATGGCCGCTGAAGCTGGTGCTGGGCGATTTTGCCCGTGAACTGCTGCTGGGCGGGCAACGCGTCGTTCCGGCCAAGGCAGCGCAAAGCGGGTTTGCGTTCCGCTTCCCCGAACTCGGTCCTGCGCTTGAGCAAATTGTAAACCGGGGCTAGCCGATCTGGTGCACCCACTGGTGCGGATCGGGCGCTTCGCCGCGCTGGATCGCGGTGAGGCGGGCCTTGAGCTTGCCAGTTAGCTGACCAGGGCCGCCGCCGCCGATCTCGAAACTGCCGTCACGCCCGGCCACCTGGCCTACGGGCGTGACCACCGCGGCTGTGCCGCAGGCGAATGCCTCGACCAGCTGGCCCGAAGCGGCATCGGCGCGCCACTGGTCCAGGCTGTAAGGCTCCTCGCGCACGGTCAGCCCTTCATCGCGGGCCAACCGGATCAGGCTGTCGCGGGTGATCCCGGCCAGGATCGTGCCGGTCAGCGGCGGCGTCAGCAGGCTGCCGTCAGCAAAGGCGAAGAACAGGTTCATGCCGCCCAGTTCCTCAATCCACTTGTGCTCGGCCGCATCAAGGAACAGCACCTGATCGTGGCCCTTGGCAAAGGCTTCGGCAGTGGGGACCAGGCTGGCGGCATAGTTGCCGCCACACTTGGCCGCGCCGGTGCCGCCGGGCGCGGCGCGGGTATAGTCCGAAACCCAGATCGACACGGCTGACGCGCCGCTCTTGAAATAGTTGCCCGCCGGGCTGGCGATGACGATGAACTTGTAGGCCTTGGCCGGACGCACGCCGAGGAACGCCTCGGTTGCGATCATGAACGGGCGCAGATATAGCGAGCCGCCTTCGACCGTGGGGAACCAGTCGCGATCGGCCAGCACCAGTGCGTTGATCGCCGCGATGAACAGGTCTTCGGGCAGTTCAGGCATGGCGAGGCGCCGGGCCGACGCATTGAAGCGTGCGGCATTGGCCGTGGGCCGGAACAGCGCCATCGAACCATCGGGGTGGCGATAGGCCTTCAGTCCTTCGAAGATTTCCTGCGCATAGTGCAGCACCGAAGATGCCGGATCGAGCGCGATCGGGCCATAGGGCTGCACCGTGGCGCCGTGCCAGCCGTGTTCCTCGGAATATTCGATCACCACCATGTGATCGGTGAAACGCGCGCCGAAACCGGGGTTGGCCAGCACCGCATCACGCTCCGCCACCGGGGTTGGGGCAAGGTGCGCAACATGCGTGAACCGGGTAGCGGGATCGGCGAGACTGGCCATCGAAAACGAATCCTTGAGCGTGAAGCGCGGGCTTTGTACGAAAATTACGATATGCGCAACCATTAGGTAATAAACGGAAAGACGCTATGCTAGTTTCCTGCAAAACCTGGCCAAGGTCAATCGCGGCGAAGCGGCCGCACAAATGAGAAGGGCGGCCCCGGTATCCCGAGAACCGCCCTTCGCATGGTCAGCGGCCGGAAGTGCCGCTCACGAAGCCTCTATCACTGGAATGATGCTCAGCGATAATGCTCCATTGAACGGGTTACCGACCTCCCTGCTGAACCATGAGACATCGGTCACCTCCTTTCACGCTGTTGAGCCATTTGCCGACCCTGCTGGATCGACCGGACCGTTCCGCGTGGATCGCGGGTGGCCACATGCAATGTGTGAATCAAATCCGGCTGCACAACAAGTCTTGCATTGAAAAAAGTTGCTGTCAGAATCGGGGGGTTGTGCTGCGCAGAGCCACTTCTCCACAAATCCCTAACGGCAATCCTCGATCACCCGGCTCAGTTCGGGCCAGGCGGGCAGGTAAAGCGTTTCGAGCCCGGCGGCTTCGAAGGCAAACCGTCCGCGCGAAAAAGCTATTCCATCGAGCAGCGGATCGCGGGCTGACAGCGCCAGCGCCAGCCAGTTGGGCGGGCTGATCGCGGGATCGCTCGACAGTGGCCGCATGGTGGCGGTGGTGCGCAGCGCCATCGGTACTGCTGCGGCGGCGGTGCCGGCGCGCATCAGGATCACCCGGCCGCTGGACCGATCGCACACCAGTCGCACCACCGGGGCGTAGCCTGCTACGCCGAAGCTGGCGGTGGATTTGCCGCCTTCAAGCGCCCAGCGCCAGGTTCCTGCAGTCTGCGCAGCATCGCGCCAGTCGGCCGGCACCGGCGCTGGCAGTGGCGGCGCGGGACGCACCACCACAGGCTTTGGTGCGGGCAGCGGTGCTACGCTTTGCGGCGCGGCGCAGGATGCTGCCAGCGCCGCACCGCACAGCGCCGCAACCGCCATCCGGCCTCGTTTCAGAAAATGGCGCGTCCTTGCGATCATCAGGCTTCTATGGAAGGACGCTGGCCAATGGGCAAGGTATTGAAACAGCGCGTCGATCAGATGCTGGTCGAACGTGGCCACGCGGAAAGCCGCACCAGGGCCCAGGCACTGGTTCTCGCCGGGATTGTTTTTTCGGGCGAAACGAAGATTGCCAAACCCGGGCAGACGCTGGCCGAGGATGCCCCGCTGGAGGTGCGCGGGCGCGACCATCCGTGGGTATCGCGCGGCGGGATCAAGCTGGCCCATGCGATCGATCACTTCGCCCTCGATCCGGCCGACGTTACCGCGATGGATATCGGCAGTTCGACCGGCGGGTTTACCGATGTGCTGCTGAGCAAGGGCGCGGCGCATGTCTTCGCGGTCGATTCGGGTACCAATCAGCTGGCCTGGAAGCTGCGGCAGGACCCCCGGGTGACGGTGCTGGAACAGACCAGCGCGCGGATCCTGACTCCGGCACAGATCGACCGGCCCTGCAGCTGGGTGGTGTGCGATGCCAGTTTCATTGGCTTGGCCAAGGTGCTGGACGTGCCGCTGCGCCTCGCGGCAACGCCATGCCGCCTGGTCGCGCTGATCAAGCCGCAGTTCGAGGTGGGCCGGGGCGAAGTGGGCAAGGGCGGAGTGGTGCGCGATCCGGCGCTGCACACGCGGGTTTGCGATGAGGTACGCGCATGGCTGGAGCAGACCGGCTGGCAGGTTCAGGGCATCACCGAAAGCCCAATCAAGGGGCCCGAGGGGAACGTGGAGTTCTTAATCTCGGCTTGGCGAGCCTAGGCCTTCTCCATTTTCACGCAGTGCAATTGGGGAGGTGGCAGACGCCGAAGGCGGCTGACGGAGGGGTTTCGGACCTCGCGCCACTACCCCTCCGTCAGCCGCTGGTCGCGGCTGCCACCTCCCCATTTGTGGCATTCGCCAAAAATGGAGAGGAACGTTGCCTCTGTCCTGCCGCCCCGCCATACCCGGCAAACGATTCGATGAACAATCAGGAACCGCCGACCGATGAGTGAAATCGCCTCCCCCGGGCAATTGCGTTCCGCATTTCTGCGCTGGGCCCTGTTCATTGTTCCTGGCGTTTTGTTTCTTGGGTTCTTTTCCGGGCAGCTTGGCGGCAGCGGCGCGGGCAATCCGTGGTTCATGGAACTTAACAAGCCCTCGCTCTATCCCCCGCCGGCCTTGTTCGGGATCGTCTGGTCGGTCCTCTATGTGATGATGGGGATCGCGCTGACGCTGGTAGTCACCGCGCGCGGCGCGGCGGCGCGCGGCGCAGCGATTGTGTCCTTCGCGGTCCAGCTTGCGCTCAACCTGGCCTGGTCGCCGCTGTTCTTTGGCGCGCACCAGATCACCGCTGCGCTGGTGCTGCTGGTGGTGCTCGACGCAGCGATCACCATAACCATCATATTGTTCCGCAAGGTCCGTCCGTTGGCCGCGTGGCTGTTGCTGCCCTATCTGGCCTGGGCGCTGTTCGCGACCGTGCTCAACTGGCAGTTCCGCGAAGCCAATCCCGATGGCGCGGTGGGAGCAGATATTGCAGCGGTCTTGAACCCCGCCGCCGGAAAGGCCATCTAGCCGTCATGCAAAGCGAAAACCCCCTGATCGCCGATATTGCCAAGCTGCTCAACAGCGCGGCCGGAACCATGGCCGGAATGGGCCGCGAAGCCCGCGATGCCGCGCGCGAGCGCGTCAAGGAAGCGGTCGGCGGGCTCGATTTCGTCGCGCGCGAGGAATTCGACGCGGTCAAAGACATGGCGGCCAAGGCGCGCGAAGAGAACGAGGCGCTGAAGGGCCGGATTGCCGCGCTGGAAAAGGCGCTCAAGGCGAAGAAGTAATCCTTCCCAATTTGGGGAGGATTGTCACTCGCTGACTTTCCCGCCACACCGGCAGGATGCATTTCACCGGCCCTGCGATTGTCTGCGCCTCACGCCCCCACGGCGAGACAGCGGCGATCGTGCGGTTGCTGAGCGAGCAGCATGGCCTGCTGGCGGGCTATGTCGCGGGCGGACGAGGGCGGCAGCTACGGCCCTTGCTGGTACCCGGAAATGTGGTTGAGGCGGACCTGCGGTCGCGCTCTGACGGGCAACTGCCGTTCGCCAAGCTGGAACTGCTCTGCAGCCGCGGGCCGTGGCTGGGTGAGCCGTTGCCGGCCGCGACAATCGGCTGGGTAACCGCGCTGATCGCGGCGACCTTGCCCGAGCGTCAGCCCTATCCCGCGTTGTTCCCGGCGCTGTCGGCGCTGCTCGATGCGGTGTGCCATGCCCCCTCGGCGCGGGGCTGGTTGCCGGGGCTGCTGGCCTTTGAAACGCTGCTGCTGCGCGAACTGGGTTACGGCGTGGAGGCGATGCCGGATGACGCTGGCGATCTGCCCGCGCTGCTGGCCCGGTTCGATGCGCTGGGCACGCGGCTGGAACGCTATCCGCTTGCCGAACGGCGCATAGATGTTATGGGCGCGCGCGCCATGCTGCGTGATCGGCTGGCACGGATCGGATAGCGGAAACACTCATGAAAATTGCAGTTCTGCCCGGCGACGGGATCGGCCCTGAAGTCACCCGCGAAGCCGTCCGCGTGCTTGAAGCGCTTGGTATTCCTGGCTTGTCGCTCGAATATGCCGATGTCGGCGGCGCGGCCTATAAGGCGCACGGCCACCCGCTGCCGCCCGCCACGCTTGATCTGGCGCGCAGTGCTGACGCGATCCTGTTCGGAGCCGTAGGCGATCCCGATTGCGACAGTCTGGAACGTGCACTGCGCCCCGAGCAGGCGATCCTGGGGCTGCGCAAGGAACTCGGCCTGTTCGCCAACCTGCGCCCGGCCAAGGTCTTTGCCGGGCTGGAGGATTTTTCCGCGCTGCGCCCCGAAGTGGCCGGCGCGATCGACCTGCTGATCGTGCGCGAGCTTAATGGCGATGTCTACTTTGGCGACAAGGGGATCGAAGAGTTGCCCGATGGCACCCGCCGCGGCTGGGACATGATGAGCTATAGCGAAGCCGAAGTGCGCCGCATCGCCCACGTCGGTTTCCGCGCAGCACAAGGCCGCAGCGGCAGGCTGTGCTCGGTCGACAAGGCCAACGTGCTCGAAACCTCGCAGGTCTGGCGCGACACGGTGATCGCGGTTGCGGCGGACTATCCCGATGTCGAACTTAGCCACATGTACGTTGACAACGCGGCGATGCAACTGGTCCGCAGCCCCGGCCAGTTCGATGTGGTCGTCACCGGCAACCTGTTCGGCGATATCCTGTCCGATCAGGCCAGCATGTGCGTTGGTTCGATCGGGCTGCTCGCCTCGGCCTCGCTCAGCGCGGGGATGCAGGGGCTGTACGAGCCGATCCACGGCTCTGCGCCGGACATCGCGGGCAAGGGCCTCGCCAATCCGATGGCCTGCGTGCTATCGGCCGCGATGCTGCTGCGCCACTCGCTCGCCCTGGAAGAACAGGCCGCGCGGATCGAAGCGGCGGTTGCGGGTGCGCTGGCGGCGGGATACCGCGGCGCAGACTTGGGGGGAAGCCATGGAACCGCAGCAATCGGCAGCGCAATTGCCGAACGTTTGTAAAGACATTAGCGGTAAGGCCCCGGCCCCACGCACTGCTTCGGAGCTTTCCCGATGACCATCCGCCTTGGCGTTGTTTTGCCGACCTATAACGAGCGCAAGAACCTGCGCGGGATGATCGACCGGCTCGATGCGGCGCTGGCCGGGATCGACTTTGAAGTGATCGTGGTTGACGACAACAGCCCCGATGGCACTTCGGACGAAGCCCGCGCAATCGCGCAGGACGATGCCCGGGTCCACGTGATCCAGCGGATAGGGCGGCGCGGCCTGTCGTCCGCCGCGATCGAGGGGATGTGCGCCACCGCCGCACCGGTGGTGGCGGTGATGGACGCCGATCACCAGCACGATCCCGCGCTGCTGCCGCAGATGCTCGCCGCGATTGAGGGCGGGGATTTTGATCTGTCCTACGCCAGCCGCTTTGCCGAAGGATCGAGCACCGCAGAATGGGGCCGCCCCGACCGGGTCAAGGCCTCGGGCCTCGCCAACCGCATCGCCAACAAGGTGACCGGTATCGAACTGACCGATCCGATGAGCGGCTATTTCATGCTCAAGACCGAAACCCTGCGCACCGATGCGCACCGGCTCTCGGGCGTCGGCTTCAAGATCCTGCTCGATATCCTCGCCACGGTCGAAACACCGCTGCGGATCAAGGAAGTGCCGATGAATTTCGCGGCGCGGCTGGAAGGTGAATCGAAGCTTGACCGGACCGTGGTGTTCGAATTCCTCGTCGGGCTTTACGACAAGTGGCTGGGCCGGATCATCCCGACCCGGTTCGCGCTGTTCGGCACCGTCGGCGCGATGGGCGCGGTGGTGCATTTCACTGTGCTAGCCATTGTCCTGGCGCTGCTCGGCGAGGCTTACGCGGTCAGCCAGTACCCCAACGAGACGAATTTCATCATCGGCCAGACCGTGGCAGCGATGGTCGCGATGACGTTTAACTTCGTGCTCAACAACGAGCTTACCTATGCCGACAAACGGCTGCGCGGCTGGGGCCCGTGGCTGCGCGGCTGGCTGCAATTCGCGCTGACCAGTTCGTTCGGGATACTTACCCAGATCGGCGTCGCCACTGCGCTGGTGCGGATCGGCTTCCACGCCTATCCGGCCGCCGCGATCGGTATCGTGCTGGCTTCGGTGTGGAATTTTGCGCTGTCGAGCAAGTTCGTCTGGGGCAAGTACTAGGCCCTGGATCCTCTCCATTTTCGCGTAGCGCAAATGGGGAGGTGGCAGACGCCGCAGGCGGCTGACGGAAGGGTAATGGCGCGAGGGCAGAGACCCCTCCGACATTTGCTAACGCAAATGCCACCTCCCCATTTGTGGCATTCGCCAAAAAATGGAGAGGACCTGAACTAGCGCCAGCGCGCGAACCACATCCAGTATTCGTAGCTCATCTTGCCATCGCTGAGCGCGGCGCCCGAAATGATCGGGTAGAACCACACGAACATTACCGCGCTGCCCACCAGCACGATCGGCGCGATCCAGCGCAGGTCATCTTCGGTGCGCCACAGCGCTTCAAGCGCCAGCGCCAGCGCGCACATCATGAAGGTGCTGGGCAAAAGGTAGTGATAGAAGAACTGGATCGGCTTGCCCGATAGCGGCCAGAACGCCAGGCTGACGACGTAGAGGCCGACAAAACCCAGCGCGTCCCACCGCTTGCGGATCAGACCCACCGCCAGCGCCCAGACCAGCCCGGCGAGCCCGGCGAACATGGTCACCGGGTTGCCGATCAGCACGATCCCGCGCTGCGCGCCGTCGATCTCGCGGTAGAGATACCAGATCGCGCGGCGGTTGATCACCCAGTCCTGCCAGGTCGAGCGGTAGGGGTGGGGCTTGCGCACGCTGTCTTGCAACTGGATCATGAACTGGTGCCACTTGACCGGATGCCACGGGCTGACCGGCTCGCTCGCCCACAGGAAGGCCGGCAGATAGCTGGCCCAATAGACCGCCAGCGGCAGCAGGCCGAGCCATACCCCGGCTTCGAGCAAGCTGATTCCTTCGATCAGGCCGCCGCTGCGCGCGGCGAGGAAGCGGGTGCGGTGTTGGACCAGGCTGGCGATCAGCAGGATCAGCCCCGGCACCGCGATCACCGGCGCGATTGACCATTTGCTGCCCAAGGCCAGTCCGAACAGCGTGCCCGCCAGCGCCAGCCGCCAGCGCGCCTGGTGCGGCAGCCGCATCGCCGCGGTGCATTGCCACAGGCCGGCCATACCCAGCGCCGCCATGGTCATGTCAAGCATCGCGATCCGGCTGTGGACGAACCAGAAGAAATTGGTGGCGAGAAGAAACATTGCGGCCAGCGTGGCCAGCCGCCGCCCGCTGGCAAACCACACCATCCGCCCCACCGCGAACAGCCCGAGCGCGCCAAACAGCGCCGATGGAATGCGCCAGGTGAGTGGGCTATCACCTAGCAGCCGGATCGCGCCAGCCAGCACCGCCTTGCCAAACATCGGATGCTCGGCATTGATCCGCTGGCCTTCCAGAAAGGCGCGCGCGGCTTTTACATAGTGGACTTCGTCGAAATAGACGTCGCTCGGAATGGCCAGACGCCACCAGCACAGCGCCAGAAAGAACACCGCGATGACCAGCGACCAATCTCGCGGATCGCGCTCGGTGGTGAACGGCTGGGGCATGCGCTTGAGCGTCAGAGGCCGACGGCTTTCAGCGCCTGATCAAGATCCTCGATCACATCCTCGGGGTCCTCCAGCCCGACGTTAAGCCGCAGCATGCCCTCGGTGACTCCCATTTCCCGCCGTGCTTCCTCGCTTACCGAATAATGCGTGGTCGAGGCGTTGTGGCACATCAGACTGCGCGAATCGCCGATGTTGTTCGAAATATCAATCAGCTGCAGCGCATCGAGCAGGCCGTGGGCTTGCTTGCGCCCGCCATCCACCTCGAACGAAAAGATCGAACCCGCCGCGTCCATCTGGCGCATCGCCAGATTGTGCTGCGGATGGCTGGGCAGGCCGGGGAAGTTGATCTTGGGCACGCGGCCTTCCAGAAACTTGCCAACCTTGAGCGCATTTTCGCTCTGCCTATGCACGCGCAGATCCAGCGTTTCGAGGCCTTTCAGCACCACCCAGGCGTTGAACGGCGAAAGGTTAGGACCGGTATTGCGCTGGAACCACAGCAGCTTTTCGTTGATGAACGCGGACGTGCCCGAGACCGCGCCGGCCAAAACGCGGCCTTGCCCGTCCATCAATTTGGTGGCCGAATAGGCGACCACATCGGCGCCCCATTCGATCGGGCGCTGCAACGCAGGGGTGGCAAAGGCATTGTCGACCACGGTGGTGATGCCGCGCGCCTTGGCCAGATCGCAAACACCTTTCAGATCGACGATGTCCATCGTCGGGTTGGCCGGGGTTTCAAAAAAGAACACTTTGGTTTCGGGCCGGATCGCGGCGAGCCACTGGTCATTGTCGCGCGCGTCGATCGTCGTGGTCGCGATCCCGAAGCGCGGCAGCAGCTGATCGACCAGCCAGCGGCACGAACCGAACGCGGCGCGCCCCGCCACCACATGATCGCCCTGCTGCAGCTGGCACAGCAAGGCCGCAGTCATCGCCGCCATGCCGGTGGCCTGGACGCGGCAGGCTTCGGCCCCGTCCATCAGCGCGATGCGTTCTTCCAGCATCGCCACCGTGGGGTTCTGCAGGCGCGAATAGGTCATCCCGGGATCTTCACCGCGGAACCGCGCGGCAGCGGTTTCGGCGTCGTCATAGGCAAAGCCCGAGGTGAGGAAGATCGCCTCGCTGGTCTCGCCCATTTCGCTGCGCCAGGTGCCGCCGCGCACGGCCTGCGTGGCGCTGCGCCATTTCATCGTGATCGAGCGGTCTGTGCCGGTGGTGCGTTTCATAGTGCGGCGGCATTAAGCGGCGCGCAGGCTTGGGGCAAGGGGGATCAAAAGCCGCCGCGCTTGCGCAGCCACAGGATCGACCAATCACCGTTTACCAGCCGACCCGCGATCCTCAGCCCCGCGCGGCGGCAGGCGCGGCGGACCCCGGCTTCCTGGGTTTCGAGCAGCCCGGCCAGCAGCAAATTACCGCCCGGCACCATGACCTGCGCAAAATGCGGGGCCAGATGGATCAGCGGGCCGGCGAGGATATTGGCGATCACCAGATCATAGGGCCCGCGTGCTTGCAGCAGCGGGTGTTCCATCCCGTCAGCCACCAGCATGGTCAGCTCACCGCCCCGCGCGCCCGTTGCAATGCCATTGGCGCGGGCGTTGTCATCCACAACATCGAGGCAGACCGCATCGATATCGCTCGCGGTGGCGAGGGCATGCGGCCACAGATGCAGCGCGGCGAAAGCCAGCAGGCCGGTGCCGGTGCCGATATCGGCACAATTGCGCACCACTACTCCGCGCTTTTTCATCGCGCCCAGCATTTCCAGGCACCCGGCGGTGGTGGCGTGCTGGCCGGTGCCAAAGGCCTGGCTGGCGGGGATGCAGAAATCGCGCAGGTCCGGTTCAGCCAGCGGCCGATGTTCGGGCGTGTGGACGTAAAAGCGCCCGGCGCGGATCGGTTCAAGGCCTTGCTGGCTGTGCGTCAGCCAATCGGTATCGGGTACCTTTTCCTGCCGAAAACGCGGCCTTAGCCCGGCAAACAGCGCGGCGACGAGATCGCGGTCCTGGTTGTTCGGCTTACGCGGCAGCCACGCCTCTAGCTGCCAATCATCGGGCCGGTCTTCGGCAATTTCGCTGCCCGATATGACGATCTCTGCATCCCAATCGAACGCATCCTCGTGGGCCAGCAAGGCGGCCTCGATCACCCTGCGCGGAGCGAAGACGGTCAATTTCCAGCTGCTCACTTGGCGGATACTTCCTTTTCCAGCCGTTTGGCCAGCCGGTCGCTGCCGCCCGCCGCATAGGCCGCACAGGCGCGCGGATAGGTCAGCGGGGCCTTGCCCGAAAGCCGCTCAAGCAGGTTGCTGCCGCCGGGATGCGGGGTCAGCAGCAGATCGCAGGGCAAGGCTTCGATCGTGCGCAGGCCGGCCCGGGCGGCATCGACCCGCTGGGGGTGCTGCGTGAAATGATAATCATCGGAAGAGATCGTGTTGACACTGTCGGCATAGGCGATGGTCAGGCACCGGCCGCCCTCGCAGCTCTGCCAGGTCCAGCTGGCAGAGCCCGGCGAATGGGTCGGATTGGCATGCATGGTAAAGCGCGTGCCGCCGATCACCAGCGAACCGCCGCCGCGCAGCACCCGGTCGACCCGGGCGGGCTTCATCGGGTACTTTGCGAGCAGCGCGGCCTGCGGATCTTCGGGAATGGCCTGACCGCTGCGCATCGCACTTTCAGCGCCGGGGCTAACGATCAGCCGCGCACCAGTGGCCTGCTGGATCACCGCCATGCCGCCCACGTGGTCAAAGTGTTCGTGCGTCATCAGCAGCCACTTGATCTGCTGCGGATCAAAGCCCAGCGTCTTTATATTGGCCAGAACAAGCGGCGCGGCGTCTTCCGGCCCGGTATCGATCAGCACCAGCCCCGCCGAGGTTTCGACCAGCACCACGGTGATGCCGCAAGTCCCGACATACCAAGATTTGCCGTGGATTTTTGCGGGCGGGGCGGGTTTGACCCAATCGGCCGAACCGCCGTCCGGGCCGCAAGCTGCCGCGATATCCTTGCTGGCACCGGGCCGTTCGGCAGGGGCGACTGCGCCGAGCGCGGCCATGGCCAAGGCAGCGATTGCAACTCTAGCGAACATAGGAGGCTCCATTGGCGTCGATGACTGTGCCGGTCATGCTTTCGGGCGCATCCAGCGCGCAGAAGGTGGCAATCGCGGCGATCTCTTCAGGCGCGGCGACCCGGCCCAGCGGGATATCCGCAAGCAGCCCCGGCCCGCCACGGCTGGCCAGATAATCGCCCGCCATCGCGGTATCGGTGAAGCCGGGACAAATCGCGTAGCTCATGATCCCCTGCGCCGCGTATTGCCGCGCGATGGTCTTGTGCATCGCGATCATCCCGCCCTTGGCCGCGGCATAATGCCAGTGCTCGGGCGAATCGCCGCGATAGCCGGCGCGGCTGGCAATGTGGACCACGCGGCCACCGCGTCCACCCGCCAGCCAGTGCCGCACCGCAAAGCGCGATAGCTCGGCCGCTGCGGTCAAGTTGATCCGCAGCGTATCTTCCCAGTTATCCAGCCATGCGATGTCAGACAGCGAAATCGGGTTGGCCGCGAACAGTCCGGCATTGTTGACCAGAATGTCGATCCGGCCATTGCCGCGCTCCAGCGCCGCATCCCAGAGCCGCGCCGGGGCCGCCGGATCGGCCAGATCGGCGCCGATGGTGTCGGCATCGTGGGCCTTGCTGGCGTGCCCGATCACGGTCACGCCGCGTGCCCTGAGTTGCACGGCGATCGCCGCGCCGATCCCACGCGACGATCCGGTGACGAGGGCGGTGGTTAGATTCATGCCCTCGCGTTCTAGGCAGGTTTGCGGCAAATGGGAATCGCCAATCCCAACTTCCCCTAATTCAGGGACACAATACGAATTAATGGCAAATTCGTATTGTGTCCCTGAATTAGGGTATCCCTGAATTAGGCCAATGAAGGTTGGGCCGAACTGACAGGCCTGCACCTTCGACCGCTTGCACCGCCCCCCATTTTGGCTAAGGGGAGTGCCAACGGGGCCTGCGCGCTCCACCAGCCACCAAGGGGTGTCACGCCGCATGGCCCAAGCTGAAACCAAGCCGAACAACCGCCCGCTCTCGCCGCACTTGTCGATCTGGCGCTGGGGCCCGGCAATGGCCGTATCGATCCTCCACCGCGTGACCGGCGATGGCATGGCCCTGGTTGGCCTTGGCGTGCTGGTCTGGTGGCTGGCCGCGCTGGCTGGGGGCGAAGCAAGCTTTGCCGCTTTCACCGCCCATGCCGGGGCGTGGTACGGCGATGTGGTGCTGGTGGGCCTGTCGTGGGCATTCTTCACCCACATGGCATCGGGTATCCGCCATTTCGTGCTCGATCTGGGCGCGGGCTATGAATTGAACAGCAACGCTCTGTGGTCATGGATCACGCCGCTGCTCGCACTGGTCGCAACCGCCCTGTTCTGGGCCGCGATCTGGCTGAATTGAAGGGAACGGCAGATGGGTAACGGAACTTCGATCGGCCGCGTCCGCGCGCTGGGTTCGGCGCATTCGGGATCGCACCACTGGCTGCTGCAGCGCTTCACCGCGCTAGGCAACCTGCTGCTCGGCCTCTACCTCGCCTTCTCCTTCGCCCGGATTGGCGACTTTACGTACAAGGGCATGCACGGCTGGCTGCACAATCCGCTCCCGGCGGTGCTGGTCGGCCTGTTCGTGGTCTCCAGCTTCTGGCACGCGCGGCTCGGGCTGCAGGTGCTGATCGAGGATTACGTCAAGTCCAGCGGCAACAAGTTCGCTGTCTTCGCCGTACTCAATCTTCTTACTTTCGGCGGTGCGGGGCTTGCCCTGCTCTCGCTGATCCGCATCGCGCTTGGAGCTGCCTGACATGACCGCTGCTGCCTACAAGATCATCGACCACACCTATGATACCGTGGTGGTCGGTGCTGGCGGATCGGGGCTGCGCGCCACCATGGGCAGCGCCGAGGCCGGCCTGCGCACCGCCTGCATCACCAAGGTGTTTCCGACCCGCAGCCACACTGTTGCGGCGCAAGGCGGGATCGCGGCCAGCCTGCAGAACAATTCGCCCGATCACTGGACCTGGCACATGTTCGATACCGTCAAGGGATCGGACTGGCTGGGCGATCAGGACGCGATCGAATACATGGTGCGCGAAGCCCCGCAGGCGGTTTACGAGCTGGAGCACGCTGGTGTGCCGTTTAGCCGCAACGAAGACGGCACGATCTATCAGCGCCCGTTCGGCGGGCACATGCAGAACATGGGCGAAGGCCCGCCGGTGCAACGCACCTGCGCCGCGGCTGACCGCACTGGCCACGCCATGCTCCACGCGCTTTATCAGCAGAGCCTGAAGTACGACGCCGATTTCTTCATCGAATACTTCGCGATCGATCTGATCATGGAAAACGGGCAATGCCGCGGCGTGATCGCGATGTGCATGGAAGATGGGTCGATCCACCGCTTCCGCAGCCATGCCGTGGTCCTGGCGACCGGCGGCTATGGCCGCTGCTATTTCACCGCCACATCGGCGCACACCTGCACCGGCGATGGCGGCGGCATGGCCCTGCGCGCCGGGCTGCCGCTGCAGGACATGGAATTCGTCCAGTTCCACCCCACCGGCATCTATGGTGCGGGCGTTCTGATCACCGAAGGCGCGCGCGGCGAGGGCGGCTATCTGACCAATTCCGAAGGCGAGCGGTTCATGGAACGCTATGCCCCTTCGGCCAAGGATCTGGCGAGCCGCGACGTGGTCAGCCGCTCGATGGCGCTGGAAATGCGCGAAGGGCGCGGCGTGGGGCCGAACAAGGACCACATCTGGCTGCACCTCGATCACATCGCGCCTGAAGTGCTGGCCCAGCGCCTGCCCGGGATCACCGAAAGCGGCAAGATCTTCGCCGGCGTTGACCTCACCCGTCAGCCGCTGCCGGTCTGCCCGACGGTGCATTACAATATGGGCGGGGTGCCGACCAACTACCACGGCGAAGTGATGACCATCGGCGCTGACGGCAACCCCGAAACGGTCGTCCCCGGCCTGTTCGCGGTGGGCGAGGCGGCCTGTGTTTCGGTCCACGGCGCCAACCGCCTCGGCTCCAACTCGCTGATCGATCTGGTGGTGTTCGGCCGTGCCGCCGGGCACCGGTTGAAGGAACTGATCAAGCCGCAATCGGCCCACGCCGAACTGCCCAAGGACAGCGCCGATCTGGCGCTGACCCGGCTCGACCATTTCCGGAACGCCAATGGCGGATCGCCCACCGCCGAAGTGCGCAGCGAAATGCAGCGCAACATGCAGATCCACTGCGCGGTGTTCCGCGATGAGGCGCTGCTCTCCGAAGGCAAGGCGCAGCTGGCCAAGACCTATGACCGGATGCAGGACCTCAAGGTTTCGGACAAGAGCCTGATCTGGAACAGCGATCTGATCGAGACGATGGAACTCGACAACCTGATCGCCCAGGCCACCGTCACCATCCACGGCGCGCACAACCGCAAGGAAAGCCGCGGCGCCCACGCCCACGAAGACTTCCCCGACCGCAACGACAAGCAGTGGATGAAACACACCGCCGCCTGGTTCGATGGCTGGGGCGGCAAGGGCGGATCGGTCAAGATCGATTACCGCCCGGTGCACGAATATACGCTCACCGATGATGTAAGCTACATCAAGCCGAAGAAGCGGGTTTATTGATGTGGAGCTGATTACAGTTTTCTAAAATATGCCAAAATACCGGCCTGCCTGGTAAAAATTGCCTGAATGTTATCAGGGAGTTCGTTCCATTCTTTACCAAGCGATTGGTAAGGATCTGTTTTTTCCTGGAATGTAATTGGAAGTACCGAAAGATCGTAAATCAAACTAAAAATCGTGCAAATCGATTTTAATAAAAAAATTGACCGTTCGGTTCTCTTCTTGAGAATCACATCTTCTGTCGTTGTAAACAGCGGCTGCATCGACGAAAGCCAGCTTGGTATCTTGTCATCACTGAAGCTATTTATCTCAGAGTGGTGCGCAAATAAGTTTCGTATGGATTTTAGAATGCGCAAATCCTGCGCGGTTTCCTTTCGAATCCAAAATAGCAATTCCAATATGGCGATTCGATCACTAGCAGTCGCGAGAACTCCCTGATTCGAAAATGCAGACGCGAATCCGCCATAAGCTTTTGGATTAAGGTGGAATTTTAGAAACTCGCTCATCAAGTCTTCGGCAAGTGCGAAAATAAGTATCGCGACTGATCTATCTGTTTCGTTCTCCGCGACTGCGAAGGCTTTGTCGATTCGATCTAGTGGAATCTCCTGCGCTTCGATCCTGGCCCGGCCGCTAGCCGCATACATTTTGCGGACGATTTGAGTTGCTTCCTCCATGTATTTATCGCGTGTCATGGATCAAGCATCACGCACTACATAGAAGAAGCGCAAGCTTAATCTTCGGGTGGCAGGGATCAAATGAATTGGGGTGACACGTCCGTAAACCCCAAAACCCGTCACCCTGAACTTGTTTCAGGGCCCATTCCCCGGCGCATCCCGAAGCGTGGTCATCAAGCTCAACCGCAGGGTTTAGCCCTTTCGTCGCGCCACAGGGCAACACCCACCATGGACCCAGAAACGAGTTCAGGGTGACGGACCCGGCGATGTGGAGCGAGGGAATGAAACCAGGGGCGGCGGCGCAGCCACCGCCCCTGACCTATCTAGCTAGCAGCAGGGAAGCCCGCAGCACGCTGCCAAAGCGCAGCATGCCTGGACAATCGCGTGCGAAGCGGTCGCAGTTGCAGGCGCAGTAGCCGCCACAGCAGTCGCCGCAGTTGCGGCGAAGGCAGTGGTTGAGGACAGGACCGCGCCAATTGCGGTTAAAGTTGCGATGAATTTCATGATATTTCTCCATTGGTTGCGTGTGTTGAGTGTAGTTTGGCCTGCTGCCCTCGCGGCGGGGGCGCGGGCGGCTTGGCCGGAATGGACCGCAAGGCAGGTACCGCTTGTGGAAAGGCGGACAAAGCGCGCGGATGGATGATCGTTGCCGGCGCAGCCCCAAGGATTGCCGCCATGCTGCTTTGGTGACAGGCAGCAGGCATATCGCGGCAGGGCTGGTCTGGCTGGTGGCAGCAGCTCATGCCGATGCAATCCGGCGAGCAATCCGCAGCATAGGTTGGCGGCGACAGCAGCCCGGCAAGCAGGATCGTCAGCAGGATATAGACCGGTTTCATCATCGGTATATTCGCTGGCAGCGCGGCTCTGGTTACAGGCTTGCAGTGACATGGCCGCTTGCCGTGACAGGTGTTTAAGACCCAACAAGCCCCGCTGCATCACCCCGGCAAATGCCGCGCCACATCCATCCGCTCGTGCAGGACACGGACGACAAAGATTTCACCAGCCTCGTCCCGGCGAAAAATGCACAGATGATGGTTGGACCTAAGCCGCCACAGTCCATCGATGGGCCGCACCAACGGCGAGTCAAGCCCAGCGTTAGCCAGATCGTCCTTGATGCCCAGCACATACCGGTCGGCCTGATGCACGCCCCAATTGTCCGCGGTATAGAGCCAGATTTCGGCAAGGTCGTGCTCAGCCGCAGGGCTAAGCGTGAAGCGTGTCATGCAGCGCCTTTGTAGTTGGCGCGCATCTCACGCAGGAACTCGTCGAAATCGAATTCTCTGGCTGGTCCGCTGTCCAGACCCTTCTGGATTTCGCGCCGCAGCGCCTCCACTTTCGCATCCTCGTGCATGTATTGCCGCATCGCTTCACGCACGACCTCGCTGGTCGAGCCGAATTCGCCCGATTCGACCTTGCGGTGCGCGAAATCGGTGAAGGGCTTGCCAAGCGAAATCGAGGTGTTTTTGGAGGTCATGGTGCGGCAATACCAAATATTGGTACTGATCGCAAGGTCGGCTAGGATCACCGCGCCCCGAAGGTCCAGCCTTCGGTCTGCGCCAACGCCGTGGTGAGCAGCGGCGGCGACCACAGCGCCGGATCGTGCGCGATCATGCGCAGCCAGGCGGCTGTGATGATCGCGTCGGCGGCGTGATCGCTGAGTTGGCCGTGGCGCTGTGCTGGCGCGGTGCCAAACGCAGCGAGCGCGGTATCAAGTTCCTCCCAGTCGCGTATTTTCGAGCGTCCGGCGGTCCGGCCGGCGGCGATTGCGGCCAGCGTGGTGTAGATTTCCACCAGCACCGAACCCGCCTCGGGCAGCGGATCGAACGGCCAGATCGCGTGGGTGCCGGAAAGGCGGTGAAGCAGCCGCATCCCCGCCAGACTGCCCTTGCCGACCTGCGCCGCGCCGACCAGGTTGAAATTGCTGTAGGGACGGCACCCGGCGCGGGCCTGGGCGTGTTCGGTCTGGCGAAACCGCCCGCGTCCGCCGCCGAAGGCCGCGCCTTCGCGCCCGCCGTGGCGGCGGAAATGCGGGGCCAGGGCGTGGTGATCGGCAAAGGTGGTTGCGCCAAGGTGCGGTTCGTCTGCGCAGATCTGTTCGACCAAGGCCCACAGCGCGCGGGCGTCCGCCGGGCTTTCGGCCCAGCCGGGGAAGTAGCCGCCGCGATCATGGTGGGCAAAGCTCATGCTCATGTCGAAGCCGACCAGCGTATCGGCGGGCAGTTCGTCCTGCAGCCAGGCCAGTACCTCGCCGCGCGACCAGCGGTGGCCGGGGCGGACCAGCGCCGGTGCCGCATCCCCGGCGGCGCACAGCGCAACCGCGATCCCGGCATGGCGCTCGCCCGCCGCGCCCGACCAGTCGATTGCGGCGAAGTGGCGGAAACGTGGGGGGGTCATTCGCCCTGCAGCTCGCGCCGCTTCTTGTCCCACCATTCCATCCGCTTCAGCACTTCGCGTTCAAACCCGCGTTCGTCCGGGCGGTAGTAGTGTTGCGGGGCCATTTCCTCGGGCCAGTAATTGTCGCCCGAAAAGCCATCCTCGGCGTCGTGATCATAGGCGTAATCCTTGCCATAGCCGATGTCCTTCATCAGCTTGGTGGGCGCGTTGAGGATATTGGCGGGCGGGGCGAGGCTGCCGGTTTCCTTCGCGCTCTTCCACGCTTCCTTTTGCGCCATATAGGCGGCGTTCGATTTGGGCGCGGTGGCGAGGTAGAGGCAGGCCTGGACGATCGCCAGCTCGCCCTCGGGGCTGCCGAGGAACTGGTAAGCATCCTTGGCGGCGAGGCACTGGGTCAGCGCCTGCGGATCGGCCAGGCCAATGTCCTCGGACGCGAAGCGCACCAGCCGCCGCAGCACATACAGCGGCTCTTCCCCGGCGGTCAGCATCCGCGCCATGTAATAGAGGCTGGCCTGCGGGTCCGATCCGCGCAGCGCCTTGTGCAGCGCCGAGATCAGGTTGTAGTGCCCGTCGCGGTCCTTGTCATAAACCGCGACGCGGCGCTGCAGGAACTTGCCCAAGGCGGCGGGGCCCAGCGGCTCGGGGATTGCCGCGTTATAGAGCGTTTCGGCCTGGTTGAGCAGGAACCGGCCGTCACCATCGGCCGTGGCGAGCAGTGCGGCGCGGGCTTCGGGGGTAAGCGGAAGGGGGCCTGCCAGCTCCTCTGCGCGGGCCAGCAGCACACCCAGCGCTGGCGCACGCTGCTGTTCGTGGACGAGATCCACCGCTTCAACCGCGCCCAGCAGGATGGCTTTCTGCCGTTCGTTGAACGCGGCACTGTAACGCTGGTCGGCGCGACCACCGAGAACCCCAGCTTCGCGCTCAACGCCGCAT
>NZ_JANOWI010000027.1:0-48288 GCF_031417815.1 Novosphingobium sp.
TCGAGGCCGGCGCTTGCCTGGCGATAGCGGATCAGATCGAGCGCCGTCAGCGCGGGTGAGGAAATGCACATCGCGCCGGAATCGGTCTTGCGCCGCTCGATCCCGCTTTCGACCGACCGCATGTCCTTTCGGAAATAGAAGCTGATCCTCGACCGACCCGCGCGGATCGGTTTCCATTGCCGGTCGATGACAACCTGGAATTCCATCACTGCCTGATGTGCCGCCCCATGCAGTTCGGCCGCTTTCAGCATGCCTACATAGTAGGGGCGGCCGGCATGCTTCATCATCGCATCAATGTACCAGCCAGGCGGTGGCGCTTTCCACTTGAGGAAGCGCGTGGGCGTGATCACATAATAGCCGCGTCGCGGCGCGAAAATGTGTCCGCGTTTCGCCAGTCGAGCAGCGGCATCGAGAAAGGCGCCGTGGCTCACGCCAAGCACTTCCATCGCTTCCTCCCGCGAGAAGCCGATGTGTCCGGTGGACGCCAAATCCTCCGCATATTCGGCGAGGTTGGTTGGGCGTTGAAGAATCATATCAAAAACTCTGCATTCTGACTGGAGTTATTGATATGATTCTCGATCCATTTCAAGGATCATATTTATAAATCTGCGTTTGGCACGGAATTGAGAATATGAAGATGATGGAGTGCTCCAGGATAGCCCCGATGCTTGGCTATGCGATGCTGCAGTCAATCCGACTGTGTGGCGTAGGCGAACCATCTCTTAGGCACGCTCCAACTCGACTCTTCCGGCCGCCGCGACCCTCTGCCTTGCAAGTGAGGTTTCATAGTACGCGATACACCTCACTGTCGGGAGCGAGAAGCTTCAGGCGGCCTTTCGTAGGGGGCGATCGGCGCGGTTGGCGCCACGGTTCAATATCGCGACCATCTCCTCCGACGTGCGGGCCACCGCGAGCCGCAATGCCTCATCTACATGGATATAGCCCTGCGTTATCGTTTGTGCGGCATGTCCAAGCATCGCAGCAATCGTCAGCTCGGAAAAACTGAGATCACCAGCCACGCTGCCAAAGGTATGTCGCAGCGTATGCGGGGTGACATCGGCGATCTTGGCGATCGCACATAGACGCGCAAGGCAATCCCGGGCGGTCGTGATCGGACCGTCGGTGTCCGCAGAGGGAAATACGTGCAAGTTGCCGACAAAAGCGGGTTGGTCCTGGATCAGGGTGATCGCGGCAGCGCCAACCGCTCGTAGCTGTGCATCCCCCTTCGTGTCGGGGAATGCCACATAGCCTCCGCCTGCGTTTAGCCAATCGCGTTGCATCGCCTGGCCCTCTTGGCGACGGAACCCCGTCAGCAGCAACAGCTTGACGATGGCAATTCCGACCGGATTTTCTCCGTTGCGCTCCGCTACAACCATGGCCGCGCCCAGATCCTCGATCTCGGCAACGCTCAGACGCCGCTTCTTCTTGTTGGTCGCGAGCTTTCGGGCGCCCTTCGTGGGATGCTCCTTCAACAGACCCTTGTGCTTTGCATGGCCCAAGACGCTTTGCAGGGTGCTAACCACGCGGGGTGCCACACCCGTACCTCCGGTGCTGACCCCGCCGCGGCCGCCCGTGCGTGGTTTCGCCGTTTTCCCATTTACGACGTCGGTTTGCATCGCCTCGACATCGGCAATGGTCAGGTGGCGAGCGATCCGATGGCCGACCAGTGGCTTGATGTGCGTCTTGATCCGGCTCTCGTCCATATTGAGCGTCGATGCCTTGATGGGTCGGTTGCGCCTGCCAAGGATACGGCCCGCTCTGGCCTCCTCAAGATACCAATCGCACAGTTCGGCAACACTGGCGTCCTTGCGGGCCTGGGCTATCTCCTCGGCGGGGTCGCCACCAGCGGCGACTTCGCCAAGCTTGATCTTGGCCAGATCGCGCGCCTGCTCGACGGTAAAGATGCCATAGCGACCGATCTTCACCCGGCGGGATCGATCTTCGACATTGCGATACTGGATGATGAACGTCTTCGCCCCGGAAGCTCCAACACGGATACCGAACCCTCGGGTCTCCGTATCCCAGTGAAAGGTCTGCCCCTTGTCGGGTGTCGGCAGGGCGTCGATCGCCCTCTTGGTCAGTTTTGCCATGTTCGCTTCGATCCACTACATTCCGGTCTGCTTACGCGGATTATTCTTAGACCAAAAGTAAGCAGGGCGTAAGCAGAAAAGGTCGTTTGAACGGCTACAGGCGGATACAGTGGCGTAGATAAATGTTTAATAACATATTGTTTTAACGTGATATATGGTGCGATAGAGGGCTGTGGAGAAACATTGTTTCAATATTGCCAAGGTTGGGGTCGAGGGTTCGAATCCCTTCGCCCGCTCCAGTTTTTCCAGCAGCATCAGCAATGTGACAGCCGTGGTATCGCGGCCTTGGCTTGCGCCGCTTCGGGCCGCGACGGCGGTTGCGTCAAGTGGCGGGAACCGCCCGGCGGCTTCGTGCGTTCTTGCTTGTGATCCTGTTGCATGGATTGAAGCCGCCTAGTGTCTCCCTCCAAGCTGGCGTGCGAAACTAAGGGCCGGAGCTACGCTCCGGCCCCTTCTTTTGGGTTCAGGCAGCGGTGGCCGTCCCGGCCATGACCTGTCTCCATGCCTAGTCTCTGGGGCCTTGGCGCAGGCTGAATTCCTGCACCGTGCGAAGCGGCACGAACAGCGACGCGCGCAGGCCGTCGGGGGCAAAATCAAGCTCCACGTCGCGGCCCAGTTCGTGCGACACGGTTTTGCGCAAAAGATTGGTGCCAAACCCGAACCGGTCGGGTGCGACCACACGGGGGCCGCCGCGTTCGCGCCATTCCAGCCTTGCAGTCTGCGGATCCTCGAGCGACCAGGAGATCGAAACCCTGCCTTCATCGCGCGACAACGCGCCGTATTTTGCCGCGTTGGTCACCAGTTCATGGATGGCCAGGCCGAGCGAGAGCGCGGTGTTAGGGGCCAGCGCAATTTCCGGGCCGGAAATTTCAGCCTGCAGGTCGTTGGCGGCAAGATAGGGGGCCAGTTCGGCACGCACGATGCTTTCCAGCGTCGCGGCGTTCCATTGCTGCGCGGTGAGAATGTCATGGGTTGCCGAAAGCGCCCTGATCCGGCCCGAAAGGCTGTCGGCGAAACTGTCGACATCGGCTGCCTTGCGCCTGGTCAGGGTGATGATCGACAAGACATTGGCCAGCGTGTTTTTGACCCGGTGGTTGAGTTCCAGCATCAGCGTATTGCGCACTTGCAACTGGGCGCCCTGCCATTCGAAGAATTTGCGTTCATCAAGCGCGGCCATCACGAACTGGCGGGCCAGAAGCAGCGCCAGTCCCGCCATGACGAGCCCGATCAGCACGATCCACATGGTCGATGTTGCCAAAACGGTCGCGCCTTCGATGCCGACCGTAACGCGCCATTGCCGGCCGCCGAAAATAACCAGGCGCGTGGCGTACTTCAGAGACGGCGCGCGCGCGCCCAATGCGCCAATCGCAATTGCAGACCCTGCGGTCACGTCGTCCAGCGCGATATACGATGGCCTGGTCGCCAGGCGCGTTTGCGTCGCGGCAAGAAAATTGTTCCCCCGGTACGCCGCATAAAGCATGCCCTTGAATTGACCGCGTGCGCCGTACACGGGCGAGAACAGCAGGAAGCCATGCTCCTGGCTGCCGGGGTTTTCCTGTGCCAGCACGATCGGCGCCGTTGCGGTGGGGACCCGCGTCCGCAGCGCAGTTTCGATCGCAGCACGGCGGTTCGGTTCGGCATACATGTCAAACCCGATCGCGCGGCGATTGCGTTCAGTGTTCGGGGCCAGGAAGGTGATCTTCATCGATGCCGGCCCACCGGCCCGCGCGGCTGGCCGGGCGAGCGCCCAGCCAATCCCTTCAGCGACCTCCACATCGATCGAGTGCAAGCCGGAGCCAGCGAGTATCTCAAACTCGTCCTGCGTGATCGGCACTTGCGAGAGGAACAGCGAACTGCCGCGCAACATCGCAGCGTGGGTCGTTTCGACCTGACGGAAGAACCGGACAGTCTCCATTGCCGCGCTGTCCAGTCGCTGGCGTTCGGAACGCCGTTCGGCCTGCTCGGTGGTCATGGCCCCGGCAATCACCGACAAGATCACCAGCGCGAATACCATAAGCGGGAACAATCGCGGCCGCCGGGTCAGCCAGGCGTGCGATTCGATCCGCTGTTGCAATTCGGCGTGGAGTTGGTGTGGCATCGCGTTTCAGTCTTTATCCTTTATCGCACTTCTTATCTGGCCAAAGTCCAGTTATCAGCGGGCGCATGACAAATGCTAAAAACATGTCTGCGCTGGTGGTCGAAGATGATCCCATTGTTGCCATGGCAACCGAGGAAATCCTGCGTTCCGAAGGGTATGACCCAGTCGTCATCTGCGCGAGCGCCAGCGCAGCGGTTGAATGTCTGGTCACGCTTGCGCCGCGCGTGCTGGTGCTCGACACCGGTCTCGCTGACCGTGATGACGGTTGGTCGATTGCCGAACTTGTCCGCGAAACCGTCTCGCCCCGGCCGAAATTGCTGTTCGTGACAGGCTCACCTGAGGCGATCCCTTCTGACATCGCCAAGCTTGGCACGGTTCTGGCCAAGCCCTGCACCGAGGAAGACTTCCGCCGGGCGCTGCGCGCGACCTGACGGTCTGCGAAGCCGGATCTGCACCGCGCCGCCGGGGCCGCCAGATGCACATGCGGTTGCGATCTTGGCGTCCTCCATTGCCAGCGCTCAGCCTGTGGCAGGCTTGGCTTTTGACCGCGGCTTGCGCTTTTGCGGACGCTTCGCGGGTGCTTCGTCCTTGCGGTGCAACAGCCCGCCAAGCAGCGCGCTGGCACCGGCGGCGACGCCAAGCGCGATGGCGGTCTTGGGATAACGCCGCAGCAATCGCATCGCCATGCGTGTGCCCGCCGCACCCAGGACAGTATCGACTGCCGTGCGCGCGAAATTGCCGGACGGGCGAAACGAGGTGAAAGCCGTGGCCATTGGGATGCTCCTGCAAACATTTTGCTGATGGAGTAACGCATTGTCGGTCCACGCGGTTCCTTATCATTCGCCGCATTTCTGCAGCAGCGTCAATCGGCAAAAAACAGCGCCTGGCTGATCGCCGCGCGGACCGTCGCCTCGTGAAACGGTTTGGTGACGAGGAACGCGGGCTCGCTGCGTTCGCCGGTCAGCAAACGCTCGGGATAGGCCGTGATGAACACCACCGGGACGCTGGCGCCGCGCATGATGTCATCGACCGCATCGATCCCCGAACTGCCATCCGCCAACTGGATGTCGGCAAGCACCAGACTGGGGGCCTGTTCTGCCGCAAGCGCGACCGCTTGATCGCGGGTTGCGGCCATCCCGCACACTGCGTGGCCGAGATCCTCGACCAGACCTTCAAGCTGCATCGAGATCAGCGGTTCGTCCTCGATGATCAGCACCCGTGCCGGGTTTTCGCCATCGATGACTGCCAGCGCCTCGGCCACCTGCAGTTCGACATCGTCTGCGCTGATTCCGAGAATTTCACCCGCCTGCGCGGCCGAAAAATCTTCCATCGTGGTCAGCAACAGGGCCTGGCGCTGCTGCGGCACTTCGCGCGAAACGCCGAGTGCGGCTGCGGCGCCCGAGCGGTGAAGCTTGCAGAACGCGCTGTAGAGCCCGACCCGCCCGCTGGCCATTTGCGCGACCAGATCACGATCCGACTGGGCCGCTTCGAGCAGCATCCGGACATAGCCATCGCCGGACTTCTGCGTACCCGTCAACGACCGTGCGAAACGGCGCAAATAGGGGAGATTATCTTTGATCGCCTGACTGCTGGCCATGGGCATTCCTTGTAATAATTACGTGCGGCCTGCCAAAGTAGTTCGCAAAGCGCAAAGCAAAATTGGCGCTTGCGCCCTAGCCAGCAGGTATATTGCACAAGGTGCATTTTTATGGTCTCGGACATGGAACCAATGCGCGAACTGCGCGTTTGGTTCCCGATATGCTGAGTACAAATGAAATGTCTGACGCGCCAAGCAAGCCTACCGACCAGGAAAAGGGTGCTGGCAAGCCTCTTTCGGATCCCGATTCGCGGACCATCACGATCGGGCTCAAATCACTGTACCGGACCGTCATCGAGGAGCCAATCCCGGATGATCTGATGGATCTTCTGAACTCGCTCGACGACAAGGGATGACCGTGAGCCATTCCGATACCATGGCACCGCCCAGGGTCATCACGGGTGACGAGTTCAAGGCCGAAATGCGCGCCGCCCTGCCGCATCTGCGCGCCTTCGCCCGCAACCTGGCGCGCGATCCAGACCGGGGCGACGATATCGTCCAGGAAGCCATGCTCAAGGCCTGGGCCGCGCGTGACAGATTCACCCCCGGCACCTCATTCAAGGCCTGGCTGTTCGTGATCGCCCGCAACATATTCCTGAGCGAAATGCGCCGCGCAAAATTTCATGGCGAATATGATCCCGATGTCGCTGCCAGGATTTTGGTCACGCCGGCCAGCCAGACCGATACGGTCGCGCTTGGCGATCTGCAGCGCGCGCTTTACCAGCTGCCGCTGCAACAGCGCGAGGCGCTGCTGCTGGTTGGCGCAGGCGAGCTTGCTTACGAGGAAGCGGCGCTGATCTGCGATTGCGCCGTCGGCACCATCAAGAGCCGGGTTTCGCGCGCCCGCGCTGCGCTGGAAGCGATCTTGGAAAGCGGGATCCTTGAGCAAACGCGGGCGGATTCCCCTGCTGCATCGCAGGCCTTTGATTCGATCCTCGCTTCGGTACCGACCCTTCCTGCTTCGCAGCGCTGATTGCCGCAGTGGAACCGCTTGGCGGTTCGGTGCGTTTCTGACCCGGTGCACAGCAACGCGCAGAAACACGGAGCAAAATCATGAACCTCATCATTCTTCTCATCGTCGGCGGTCTCATCGGCTGGGTTGCCAGCATGATCATGCGCACCGACGGCCAGCAGGGCATTATCCTCAACGTCGTGGTCGGAATTATCGGTTCGCTGCTTGCCGGGTTCGTCGTGACCCCGCTGATCGGCGGAGCACCGATCACTTCGGGCGGCATTTCGGTCACCACCGTGCTGGTCTCGCTGCTCGGGTCGGTCGTGCTGCTCGCCCTGATCAACCTGTTCCGTCGCGGTTCGGTGCGTTAGTCGCGCCGCGCAGCCCGCGCCAGTCGCGGGCCTGATCCAAAAACCAAGTCCTGAAGGGCGGCGCGAAATGTGCCGCCCTTCCTGTTTGAAAGCCAATCCCATGATAGACCTGATCCCGCTGCCCTATGCCGCCGATGCACTGGTACCGCATATCTCGAAAGACACGCTTGAGACCCACCACGGCAAGCACCACGCCGGCTATGTCAAAAAGACCAATGCCGCGATCGCCGACACGCCGCTGGCCGATGCCCCGCTTGAACAGATCATTGCGAGCGCCGAGGCTGACAAGGACAGGAAGCTGTTCAACCAGGCCGCGCAGGTCTGGAACCATGGGTTTTACTGGCATTCGCTGAGCGCGAAGCCGACCAGGCCCGGCGCCGCGCTGGCCGCGGCGATCGCCAGGGATCACGGCTCGCTTGATGCCCTGCTCAAGGACCTGGGCGAAAAGGCCACTGCCCACTTCGGATCGGGGTGGG
Source organism: Novosphingobium sp. (assembly GCF_031417815.1). Taxonomy (GTDB): domain Bacteria; phylum Pseudomonadota; class Alphaproteobacteria; order Sphingomonadales; family Sphingomonadaceae; genus Novosphingobium. The sequence goes on from NZ_JANOWI010000027.1 coordinate 7,585, forward strand.
TGTGGTTGGCCGAAAAGGGCGGCGCGATCGTGATCGCGCAAAGCCACGATGCCGCCACCCTGGCGACCGGCGATACCAAGCCCTTGCTGGTCATCGATGTGTGGGAACACGCCTATTACCTCGATCGTCGCAACGCGCGCGATGCCTATGTCGCGGCGGTGACCGGGGAATTGCTCAACTGGCAGTTCGCAAGCGAGAATTTCGAAAACAAGGACGTCTGGACCTACCCGGGCTGATCGGCTTCGTCATCACCATCGGGCGGCAGGAACAAGGGCTCGCCAAACAGGAAGCCCAGGAGGTTCGGCCGCCCGATCCGATCGAGCACCACGCCGATGATGATTGTCAGCGGGATCGCCAGCACCGCGCCGGGCGCACCCCAGATCCAGGTGAAATAGCTGAGCCCGATCAGCAGGCTGGCGGGATGCATCAGCAATCGCTGGCCGACGATCGCCGGGGTAATCAGGTTGGCTTCGACCGCGTGCAGGCCAAGATAGCACAGCGCCGGGACTAGCCCGAACCAGACCGAGCCAAATTCGACAATACCCGTGATCCCCAGCAGCAAGGCGGTGACGATCGGGCCAACATAGGGAATGAAGTTGAGGATCGCGGCCAGACCGCCCCACATGATCGGGTTCTCTAGGCCCAGCAACCAGGTGCCGCCCGCAACGATCGCCCCCATCCCCAGATTGATGAGCGCCACCGTACCGACATAGTGCGAGACCTTGTCCTGCACATCGCGCACCGTGCGCGCAGCGGTCAGGCTGGCGGACACCGTATCGCGTTCGAGCAGCAGCGAGCGTTTGATGCCAACGCGCGAGCGGACGAAGAAATAGACCAGCAGCAGGGTCAGGAAATATTCGAGCAGCGCACCCGGTGTGCTCAGTGCCATCGTGGTCAGCAGATCCGAACCGGCCGTCAGCGCTGAGGAATCGCGCATGATCCGCTCAAGGTCGAAGACCGTCCCCATTGCCCCCAGCCAGACTTTGAGATCGCGGAGGATCTCGGTCGCCCGGACGCTCAGCTCGGGAAGCTTGGCCAGCAGCGCGATGGCGGGCTGCATGATTGCAACGATCACCACCACCGAAACCGCCGCAAAAAACAGCACCGCGAGTGCCGAGGCGAGGCCATTGCCCAGCCCCAGCCGGACCAGCCGATCAGCCACTGGGGCAAGGATAACCGTGATCACGAAGGCCGAGGTGAGCGGAAGAAAGAATGCCGCCCCGGCACTGAGCACGAAGGGCAGCGCCAGGAACAGCGCGAAACCGATCAGCAGGGTGAGCGTAGACAGGTGCCGGTCAAGCACATGCTCGGTGCCGGACAAGGGATCAGGCCGCGTGGTCATGGACCGCACATAACCGCCATTGACCCGGCATTGCAAACCCGGCCTGAACATTGGCAGGGCCAGGCCTCTGCGCTGTGATTGGGGAAAAGTCTGAGGACTGCGACGGCGGGGGAGGGGGGAGGGGGTCGCTGGGTCGCAGTCCTCAAGGCTATGCAACGGTCACCGCGCTGCTTGGTTCCGCGGGATCGAAAAAATTCCTGCGCGGGCGGCGCGCCACCGCGCCGATCACCCCAGGCACAGGCCTGCGCGCCGGGACCGCGGCGCTGTTCTGTCCGGCGGTGTCACAATCGACTTTCTTTCGCCCGCGATCGCGTTAGGTTGGGCTTAGAACAGAAGGCTTGGGGGAGACCGAAATGCACAGTGCAGAAACACCGGCGCGCGGCACTGTGGGCCGCAACGTTTCGTCCGGCCTGATCGTGCTGCTGTTTTTCGGGACGATCATCAATTACGTCGATCGGCAGGTGCTCTCGCTGCTCAAGCCCAGCATCGAGGCTGCCTATGGCTGGGGCGATGCCGAATTTGCCCATTTCGCCTCGATGTCGCAGCTGGCGGCGGCAACCGCGCTGATTTTTGTCGGCTGGTTGATCGACCGGTTCGGGGTGCGCCGGGCCTATGGTGCCGCCGTCGGGCTGTGGAGCCTTGCCGGGATTGCCCACGCCTTCGCGGTGACCGTCGGCCAGTTCGTTTCCGCACGGATCGCGCTGGTGGCGGCGGAATCGATCAACACCCCGGCCGCGGTCAAGGCCGCCGCGCTTTACCTGCCGATCAAGCAACGCTCGATGGCGCTAGGGATCGTCAATACAGCGCCCAACCTGGGCAACATCATCGCCCCGCTGACGGTCATTCCTTTTGCCGCGATCTATGGCTGGCAGTCCGCGTTCATCGTCACAGGACTGATCGGGTTCGTGTGGCTGGCGTTCTGGATCGCTGGCACGCGGCGCTTGCAGCCGGTCGCCACCATGCTGGCCGAAGATGCGTCGAAGCCTTCGATCCGCGAAGCGCTGTCCGACCGGGTCACCTGGGCGATCGCCGGGGCCAAGGCGCTGACCGACATGTTCTGGTGGTTTTTCACCTTCTGGCTTCCCGACCTGTTCGTCAAAGTGTTCGGCCTGACGCAGAAAGAGCTGATCGGCCCGACCGCGCTGGCCTTTACCCTGGCCGCCATCGGCGCGCTGACCGCCGGGGTGCTATTCCCGCGGCTGCTGTCGCGCGGGCTCAGCGTCAACAAGGCGCGCAAGACCGCGATGCTGATGTATGCGCTGGTGATCGTGCCGATCCCGCTGGCGCTGACCGCGGCCAGCCCGTGGACCGCCGCCGCGATCATCGGCATGGCGCTGTTCGCACACCAGGGCTTTTCAACCAACATCTTCGGCTTCGCCGCCGATACGGTGCCGACTTCGCGGGTCGGCACGGTAATGGCGATCGGCGCGATCGCCGGCAACCTCGCCGGATTCGGGATTCAGGAAACCACTGGCTGGCTGCTGACCAACGGCCATGGCTATGCCCCGCTGTTCTATGGCGCTGCCGTTGCTTACCTGACTGCGCTGGGGATCATCCACCTGCTGGTCCCGCGGATCGTGGCGCGCGACGAAGCGTCGGCCTGACCCAGAGCCCGCAATGAAAAAGGCCCCCTGCCTTGCAGCAGGGAGCCTTTTTCTTGGCCGGATTGGCCTAGCCGCGATCAGAAGCTGACGCGCGCGCTAACCCCCCAATACCGGTCCGCATCGCGCGGGATCTGGTAGCGATACGAACCGCTGACCCCGCCATTGATGATCGCCGCCGGATAGGCCTTGTCGAACAGGTTGCGGACCTGGAGGCTGAGCTTCCACTTGGAATCCACGTCCATCACCGAAACCGACATGTTGACCAGCATGTAACCCGGGATCGTCCCCAGCTGGCGCTGCACCGGATCGGGCGCGAACAGCGAAAGCTGGGCAGACTGGAAGTTGGTCGAAATGCCCAGCCCCACATCGAAAGTCTTGCCAGTGACGAAGCGCTGGTCGAGCGCCAGCGAACCCTTCCAGGTCGGGGCATATCCCAACTTGGTCCCCGACGGGATGATCGCGGTGGGCGCCGCACCGGGGGCGGCCTTGAACTGATCGACATGCGCATCGGTAAGCGCAAGGCCGCCCGACAGCGTGGTGTTGCGGCTGGGGCGGTAGTTCCAATCCAGCTCAAGCCCGCGGGTTGAAACGCTGCCGGCGTTGGTAAAGCGTGTAACTACCACAGTCGCCACCAGATCGGGGTTGTTGGCCTGGAAGTTCTGATACTTTGCGTAAAACACCGCGATGTTGAGGGTCAGCTTGCCGCCGGCCAGCGTGTTCTTGATCCCCAGTTCGACCGAGTCGGAGGTTTCCGGCTCGATCACATTGGTGCCGGTTGAAGCCAGATTGAAGAACACGTTGTAGGCCGGGCCCTTATAGCCGCGGGCATAGCTGAGATACCCCATCATGTCGGGCGAGAAGTCATACTGGATCGCGGCCTTGCCCGACAGGTTGTCGTTGCTGGTTTCGGTCCGGTACGGAATTCCGTTCGATGAGGTGACGGCCAAGCCTGCCGCTGTGTTCGGCGCGGTACCGCCTGCGACCAGCACCAGGTACTGATTGTAAACGCCCTGATCGAAATTGGGCTGGATGCCTGGAGCCGCTGCCGGCGTGGCGCTGGAAACGCGCGAATGGAATACCGACAGCTTGTCATTGGTGTAACGCAGCCCGCCTACGATCCGGCCCCGGCCGTCTTCGCCGAACTTGAGCGTAACCTGGCCAAAGGCGGCGAAGTTGTTGAACACCGACCCGAACGTGGCCGAACCGGTCGAAACCGTTGAGGGATTGGCGTTCACGCTGCCGCAGGGGATCAGCACCCCGGTGGGCGCACCCACTGCAGCGGTGCAGGCGGTGACAACGCGGGTGAAGGTCCGTTCGCTTTCAGCGCGCGAATAATAGGCGCCCAACACATAGGACACGGTCTGATCAGCCGGCGAGGTCAGCCGCAGTTCCTGGCTGAAGGTGGTTGACGTCTGCGGGCCGTTGTCGTGCAGCTGATTGAAGCCGACATAGGCCATCGGCAACCAGTCACCATCGCGGATTTCGGTGTTGTCCCAGCCGCGATAGGCGGTGATCGAGGTCAACGTGTGGTTGCCAAGGCTGAAATCGACCTGCCCCGAAACGCCCCAACCCTGTTCTTTGGTCGCGGTGACGAGGTTCTGGTTGACCGCGCGGGTCTTGGCCCCGGCCGGTGTCGGCAACACGCCGAAGGCCAGGCTGGTGGAAGGCACGCCGGCCCCGGTCAGCGGGCCGGTGGCGATGATATCGGCGCAGCAATCATCATCGTTCTTGTAGTAATCGGCGGCCAGATAGACGCGCAGGTCGTTGCTGGGTTCGTACAGGAACTGTCCGCGCGCACCGTAGTGCTTGTAGCCGTTGACCTTGTTTCCGGTAAAAGTGTTCTGGATGTTGCCATCGTATTCGCCGTAAAAGCCCGTCAGCCGCACGGCAGAATTGGTGCCGACCGGTGCGTTGACCGAGCCTTTCACGCGCACTTCGTTGCCTTCGAAATAGCTGGCTTCGATCGACCCGCCCAGTTCCTGGCGCGGCATCTGGGTGGTGATGTTGACCACGCCAGCCGAAGCGTTCTTGCCGAACAGCGTGCCTTGCGGCCCGCGCAGCACTTCGATCTGGGCGACATCGACCATGTCGCTGAAGGCTTCGCCCGAACGCGAATAGACCACGCCGTCAACCACGGTCGAGACCGAGGGTTCGCCGGCGATCGAGAAAGTGGCGGTTCCGACTCCGCGCAGGAAGATCGTCTGGTTAAGCGTGGTGCCGGACTTGAGGAAGTTGAGCGAGGGCACCATCTGCGCTGCGGTTTCAATGCTGGGACGGCTGGCATCGGCGAGGCGTTCACCGCTCAGCACCGAAACCGCGAGCGGCACGCTCTGCAGGCTTTCCTTGCGCTTTTGCGCGGTGACCACGATGTCGCCGGGGGCGGCATCATCAGCAGTGGCAGCTTCTTCCGAAGTGCCCTGCGCCATGGCCGGACTGGCCAGAAGCGAAAGCGACAAGGCCACCAGCGGCAGGGCCGTAGCCGTACGAAGTGCGGATTTCATGCGAAAGTCTCCTCCCAAGGTGGCCCTCCGGTTTGTCCGGACTGGCGCAGCATCAGACGGCAGGCCCATGCCTGCGCTTGTCCAACGCGCTTGAATTGCGTCGAATGCCGCGATATGTCAAGCGGTGTCATACAGGACGACGTGCGGTGTTGCGCTATAGCGACACCAGCGGGCGCAACGGGATAGGATTGGCTTGGAAGCGGCGTTTTCCAGCGTTGAGACGGGGTTCGACCTGCACTTTGCAGGGCGGCTGGTGCTGTCGCACCGGGCCGATCGCCCGGCCCTCGCCATGGCGCGCGGCAATCCTGCTATCGCCATGTATCGCGGCAATTTCCGGATCGACGATACGCCGAGCGGGCAGAGCGAACCGGCCGAATGCCGGGTCTTACCCGAAAGCGTCACGCTGTTTGACCAAGGCAGACCCGCCGCCAGGCTGAGCATGGCTGGACACCGGCTCACGGCCGAACTGCTGCGTCCGGGTTACGACCGGATCGACCTGCGCTTTCATGCCGAACCGGGCGAGGCCGTGTGGGGCGGCGGCGAGCAGATGAGCTATCTGACGCTGAACGGGCGGCGGTTTCCGATGTGGACCAGCGAGCCGGGCGTCGGGCGCGACAAGTCGACCGAACTGACCCGCCAGATGGACGAAGCCGGGATGGCCGGCGGGGATTACTGGAACACCAATTACCCGCAGCCAACCCTGCTCACGTCGCGGTGGCTGGCGCTGCACCTTGATGCCAGCTGCTACAGCGTCATCGATTGCAGCGATCCTGCCACGCACCGGATTGAGGCCTGGGCTGCGACCGCCACATTCGAACTGTTCGCCGCCGAAGAACCGCAGGATCTGGTCGGCCAGCTGTCCGCCCGCTTTGGCCGCCAGCCACCGCTGCCCGATTGGGCAATCGGCGGGACGATTGTGGGGTTGAAAGACGGCGCACGCAGCTTTGAACGGCTTGAGCGTTTCATCGCTGCCGGCACCGCGGTTTCGGGCCTGTGGTGCGAGGATTGGGCCGGGATCCGCGAGACCAGCTTTGGCCGCCGCCTGTTCTGGGACTGGCGCCGCAGCCACCAGCGCTATCCGGACCTGCCCGAGCGGATTGCCGCACTGGCCAGCCGCGGCATCCGTTTCCTGGGCTATGCCAACCCCTATCTCGCCACTGACGGCATCCTGTTCGAGGAAGCCGCCGAACAGGGCCACTTTTGCCTGCGCCAGGAGAGCGACGCGATCTACCTGGTCGATTTCGGCGAGTTCGATTGCGGCGTGATCGATTTCACCCGCGAACAGACCCGCGTCTGGTTTGCCGAAAAAGTACTGGGCCGCGAAATGCTCGATATCGGCATGGCCGGGTGGATGGCCGATTTCGGCGAGTACCTGCCCACCGATGTGCGGCTCGCGGATGGCTCTGACCCGCTCGAAGCGCACAATCGCTGGCCGGTACTGTGGGCCGAGGTCAACGCCCGCGCGGCCGAAAGCCGGGGCAAGACCGGTGATGCGGTGTTCTTTATGCGTGCCGGTTTTTCGGGTGTGCAGGCGCATTGTCCGCTCCTTTGGGCGGGCGATCAGTCGGTCGATTTTACCCGCCATGACGGGATCGGCACGGTGATCACCGCTGCGCTTTCGGCCGGGCTGGTCGGCAATGCCTACAGCCACTCGGACTGCGGCGGCTATACCTCGCTGCTTGGCAATGTCCGGACCGAGGAACTGCTGCAGCGCTGGTGCGAACTGGCCGCATTCGCGCCGGTGATGCGCAGCCACGAAGGCAACCGGCCCGACGACAACCTGCAGTATGACAGCACGCCCGAACTGCTGGCCTGCTTCGCTCGCTGGAGCCGGGTCCACGCACACCTTGCGCCTTATGTGCGCCGCCTTTGCGAAGAAGCCGTGCAAGGCGGCCTGCCCGCCCAGCGCCCGCTGTTCCTGCACTATCCGCACGATGCTTCGCTCTGGACCGTGCAGGACCAATACCTCTACGGTGCCGATCTGCTGGTGGCCCCGGTCATCGAAGCGGGGGCTGAAATGCGCGCGGTGGTCCTTCCCGGAGAAGGGCCCTGGCGGCATTGCTGGAGCGGCGAACTTTTCGCCCCCGGCACTCACACAGTCACCGCCCCGATCGGTCAGCCACCGGTGTTCTATCGCCCGGACAGCGCCTTTGCGCCGCTGTTTGCCGGGCTGGCAGGGGTGCTGGGGTCATGAGCGAACGTTCGAACATCCGCGATGTGGCGGCCAAGGCCGGGGTGGCGGTGAAAACCGTCAGCCGGGTGCTCAATGGCCATCCCTATGTCAGCGCCGATACCAAGGCCCGGGTCGAGGCGGTGATGCACGATCTCGATTTCCGGCCCAGCATCGCCGCGCGGATCCTCTCGGGCGCGAAAAGCAACCAGATCGCCCTGATCTATGACAATCACAGCCCCTACTACATGTTCCAGATCCAGACCGGATGCTGGGAAACCTGCAAGGCACGCGGCATCCGCCTGCTGGCCCAGCCGGTCGATGTGACCGATCCCCGGGTGGGCGATCAGGTCCGCGGACTGGTAACCGAAACCCATGTCGACGGGATCATCCTGTCCTCCCCGGTCACCGATTGCGAGGCCGTTCTCAAGGCGCTCGACGGGCTCGACATTCCGTTCGTGCGGATTTCGCCTGGCACCAATCACGCGCTGACCAGCTCGGTTTTCATGGACGATGCCCAGGCCGCCGACGATATGACGACGCACCTGATCAACATGGGCCACCGCCGGATTGGCTTCATCAAGGGTCATCCCAATCACGCCGCTTCGGACGACCGCCTGTTCGGCTATCGCCGCGCGCTTGACCGGGTCGGGATCGCTTTTGAACCATCGCTGGTCTGCGAAGGCGAATTCGATTTCGACAGCGGCGTGCGCGGCGGAAATGCGCTGCTCGACCTGCCGCAGCGGCCCACCGCGATTTTCGCCTCGAACGACGACATGGCGGCGGGCGTGCTGGCCGTGGCACACGATCGCGGGATCGACCTGCCGGGCGAACTTTCGGTCGCCGGGTTTGACGATACCACGCTCGCCCGCACCGTCTGGCCGCCGCTGACCACGATCCACCAGCCGATGGCCGAGCTGGCCCGCTCTGCCACCGAAATCCTCATTGCCGGCGGCGATATCAATCACCGCCGCCTGCCCCACACTCTCGTCGAGCGCGCCTCTGTCGCGCCGCCAGCCAGGACAACATCATGAGCCAATTGCCTGCCCCGCCTGCCGCCCGCCAGCTTGGATCCTCGGGGATTGCGGTTTCGCCGATCGCCTGGGGGATGTGGCGATTGGCCGAAGGCGGGCGCAGCGCTGCGGACGCCGCGCGGCTGGTTCATGCCGCGCTGGATGCCGGGATCACTCTGCTCGATACCGCCGATATCTATGGTTTCAACGGCAGCAGCGGGTTTGGCGATGCCGAGGCGCTGCTGGGCGAGGTGCTGGCGGCCGAACCCGCGCTGCGCGGGCGGATGGTGCTGGCCAGCAAGGGCGGGATCATGCCGCCGCGGCCCTATGACCAGAGCGCGGCGTATCTGACCGCCGCGCTCGACGCCTCGCTGGCCCGGCTCAAGACCGATTGCATCGATCTCTACCAGATCCATCGCCCCGACATCCTGGCCCACCCGCACGAAGTGGCGCGGGTGCTGGATGATGCGGTCAGTGCAGGCAAGATCCGCACCATCGGCGTGTCGAACTTCACGATGCCGCAGATCGCCGCGCTCAATCAGTTCCTCGGCCACAAGCTGGCCAGCACCCAGCCCGAGATCAGCCCGCTGCGGATCGATTGCATCGAGAACGGCGAGCTTGATCAGGCGATGATGCTGGGGCTGACCCCATTGGCCTGGTCGCCGCTTGGCGGTGGCCGGCTGGCCAGTCCAGCGGGCGCAACGCAGCTGGCGGTCGCGTCCGCGCTCGATGTCGTGGCCAAGGCGCAGGACATTTCGCGCTCTGTCGCTGCCTATGCATGGCTGATGGCGCATCCCGCCGGGATCGTACCGATCGTCGGATCGCAACAGGCCGAACGGATCGCCGAAGCTGCAGCTGCAACGCAAGTCCGCTGGACCCGGACCGATTGGTATGCGGTGCTGGTTGCCGCCCGAGGAGTGCCCCTGCCATGATCCAGCCCCAATCCCAGCAGTGCGAGATTTCCTGGTTTTCGGCCTTGTGCGATGACGATTACGAATTTCTGGGTGTACCCGATCCTTCTCTGGCCTCAAGCTGGGAGCATTGCCGCAGCATCGTCCAGCGCGCCGAAGAGGGCGGGTTTGACAACGTGCTGCTGCCATCGGGCTATCAGCTTGGCCTTGATACCACCGTTTTCGCCGCCGCCGTGGCCACCCAGATCAAGCGGATCAAACTGCTGTGGGCCACCCGCATGGGCGAAGACTGGCCGCCGCAGCTGGCCCGCCGGATCGCCACGCTCGACCGGATCCTGGGCGCCGATGCGCAGGGCAACGGTCGGCTCAACGTCAACATCATCTCCTCCGACATGCCGGGCGAAAAGATCGAAAGCGGCCCGCGCTATGCCCGCGCGACCGAAATCATGCAGATCGTGCGTACGCTGCTGAACGGCGAACACCTCGATTTTCAGGGTGAGTTTTTCAACCTCAGGCTCGATCCGCCGCGGATCAGCACCTTGTCCGGCAAGTGCCCGGCGTTCTATTTCGGCGGCCTGTCTCATGAAGCGCGCGAATGTGCTGCCGAAGCCGCCGATGTCTACCTGATGTGGCCCGATACGATGGACAAGGTCCGCGAAACCGTCACCGACATGAAAGCCCGCGCTGCCGCCAAGGGCCGCACCCTGAAATTCGGCTACCGGGCCCACGTGATCGTGCGCGAGACCGAGGATGAGGCGCGGCGCTACGCCGACCGGCTGCTGTCCAAGCTGGATGAAGCGGCCGGGCAGGCGATCCGCGAGAAATCGCTCGATGCCAAGAACTTCGGCGTCCAGCGCCAGCAGGAATTGCGCGGCGCGGCGGACGGCGACGGGTTTGTCGAAGACAACCTGTGGACCGGGATCAGTCGTGCCCGTTCGGGCTGCGGCGCGGCGATTGTCGGCACGCCCGATCAGGTGATCGCAAAATTGCGCGCCTATCAGGACGCGGGGATGGAAGCTTTCATCCTCTCGGGCTATCCCCATGTGAATGAGTGCGACATGTTCGCGCGCTATGTTCTGCCGCAGCTTCAGCACGGCCCGCTGACGCTTTAGGCCGCTTGAAAGGAATCCCCCCGTGACCACCCGGATCGTCGCCATCGGCGGCACCGTCAATCCCGGCAGCACGACCGAGCAGGCGCTGCGGCTGGCTGCGGCCAGTGCGGCGACCGGCGGTGCCGACCTGCAGGTGTTCGGCGGGGCCTATCTTGCGGCCCTGCCGCACTATGGCAGCGAAGCCCATGCCAAGGGCAACGGCAGCGAACTGGTCGAAGCGGTGCGCCAGGCCGACGGCGTGCTGATCGCCGCACCGGGCTATCACGGGACAATCTCGGGGCTGGTCAAAAACGCGCTCGATTTCCTGGAAGACCTGTCAAAAGATGAACGGCCCTACCTCGATGGCCGCGCGGTCGGGCTGATCGCCACCGCTTACGGCGATCAGGCAACGATGAGCACACTGTTCGCGATGCGTTCGATCGTCCACGCGCTGCGCGGCTGGCCGACCCCGATGGGGGCAACGATCCGGACCTATCGCGGGCTGTTTTCACCCGATGGCGAATGCCTGGAGGATCGCGCCCGGATGCAGCTCGAACTGGTCGGCCAGCAGGTTGCGCGCGGCGCCCGCGCCTTTGCCCTGGCCGCTGCGGAACCCGGCGCATGACCAGCGCCGTGCAGTCAGCGCTTGACGCCATTGCCGCCGGGCAGATGGTGGTTATCACCGGCGACACTCTGCGCGGCGGCGACATCGATTTCTGTGTTGCCGCGCGCCACGCCGATGATGCGGCAATCAACTTCATGGCCACCCATGGGCGCGGGCTGATCTGCCTGGCGCTGACCCCGGCCCATGCGATGCGGCTGGGGATCAGCCTGATCAACGCCGGGACCGAACGCCAATCGGGCCGCCCGCACGGCCGCTCGATCGAAGCTGCGACCGGCGTCAGTACCGGGATTTCGGCCGCAGACCGCGCGCGGACAATCGCCGTGGCGGTCGATCCGGGATCAAGCGGGGACGATCTGGTATCGCCCGGCCATGTCTTCCCGCTGATCGCTGCGGCTGGCGGTCTGGCCGAGCGGCAGGGCGCGCTGGAAGCCGCGCTCGAACTGGTTCGGCGCGCCGGAGCAGGCGATGCCGCCGTGATCTGTTCGATCATGCGCGATGACGGCGAGATGGCCCGGATCGATGACATCACCGATCTGATCGAGGCCTACAACCTGGCCGTGGTCGACGTGGCCGAACTGGCCCGGTAATCCGCCGCTTGACCTGCGGTAACGTCGCGGGCACCTGCTCGCACTATGGCGGGGTTTCTTTTTGCAATGCTGGCGGTGCTGGCGACCGGGCTGGGCGCGCGCGATCAGGTTCTGGTCGCGCACATGGCGCCGCGCCGGGCGGTTTTGGCGGTGGCATTGGTCTGCACGCTGATCGCCTCGCTGTTGGCGGGCTGGGCCGGGCAAAGCGTTGCGCCGCTGATGACGGCGCCGGCACGCATGTTCCTGGTCGCAATGGCGCTGGGCCTTGCCGCGTTGGAACTGCTCGTCATCCGGCCGGGCCGCAAGCCGATTGAGCCGACCCAGTCGCTGGGTGCGTTCTTCTTGGTCCTTCTGGCGCAGCAGCTATTCGATGCATCGCGCTTCACGCTGTTTGCGATTGCCGCGGCCAGCCCTGCTGCATGGACCGCAGTGGCGGGCGGCATTCTGGGCAGTGCCACTTCGGTATCGGCCGGGTGGCTAGGCGGCGCGACATGGCAGGCCCGGCCGCTGACTCTGGTCCGGCGCGGGCTTGGCGCTGCGATGCTCCTGCTGGCGCTTTACCTCGCCTATCCGGCGATCGCGGCGCGGCTTGCCGCATAGCATTGCGCCCCGGTTTCGCGCGCCGGGGGCAGATGCTATTGCAGTGGTCATGGATCAGCTTGAAATCATCACCGATGCGGCCGACACCCAGATTGCGACCTGGCTGGCCAGTTACCTGACAGCACAGCAGACTGCGCATCCCGGTGGTATCGCGATCACCATCCCGGGCGGGTCCACGCCGTTTCCGATTCTGGCGCGGCTGGCAGACGAACCGGGGATCGACTGGCGGCGGATCACGGTGTGGCCGGGCGACGACCGGATCGTGGCCGAGGATCACCCGGCCAGCAATGTCGGCCGCATCCGCACCGCGCTGGAACCGCTGGGGGCAACGGTAACCGCGCTGAAGGAAACCGCCCGGCCGCCCCGCTTCGCGCTGGCCTGGCTGGGCATGGGCGGCGATGGCCATATCGCCTCGCTGTTCCCCAATACCGATCCGCAAGCTAATGATCCGCAACTGGTGCGCCGACTGGTGCCCGATCCGCTGCCACCCGAAGCGCCGTTCGCGCGGCTCAGCCTGACGATCCCGGCATTGCTCAACAGCGACGCGGTGATCTTCGTGATCCGGGGAGCGGACAAGCGGGCGTTGTTCGAAGCCGCAGCGCGCGGCGAAAACGACCTGCCGGTGGCGCGGCTATTGGCAGCGGCGGACCAGCCGGTGACATGCTTCGCCTGATCCCGGCCCCGCTGCACCGGGCGGGACTGCGGCTGGCCCATGGCATCCGGCGGCGCTGGTGGCGGCTGGCGCAGGTGCGCCTGCAAGGTTCGCGGGTGCTGGCCTTCGACGGTGCGGGGCGCCTGCTGCTGATCCGCCATTCCTATGGCAGCGGCAGCTGGATGCTACCCGGCGGCGGGATTGCGAGGGGCGAGGATCCGCTGGCGGCAGCTTTGCGTGAACTGGCCGAGGAGACCGCGCTGAAACTGGCTGGTCCGCGCTGCTTTGCGGTTGCCGACGAGCCGCTGTATGGCACCGTCAACCGCGTCCACCTGTTCACCGGCACCGCGCAAGGCGCGCTGGCGATTGACGGGCGCGAGATCATCGAGGGGGCCTTCTTTGCCCTTGATGCCCTGCCCGAAGCGCTTTCGCCCACCCTGGCGCGCGAATTGCCTGGCTGGCTGGCTGCGGCTCAGTAGCCGCCGACGCTGCCCACCGGGAGACGCGGATCGATCGCACCGAAATAGCGCCAGCGGTTCCCCGTGGCGGCATTCGGCTTCATGGCCAGCGATGGTCCGCCAACCAGGATTGCTGCCACCTGGTTCCAGTAATCCATCTGCTCCAGTCTGTGGCCCTTGGCCATCAGCACCGCCATGGTATCGGCCGAAAGCGCGTCCTTTTCGTAATAGATCACATCGGGCAGCCACTGGGCGTGGATGCGCGGCGCATTGACCGCTTCGGTCAGGGTCATGCCGTGATCGATCACATTCACCATCACTTGCAGCACCCCGGTGGGGATATGGCTGCCGCCCGGCGTGCCGATCACCATCGACAGCGCACCATCATGCGTGACGATCGTCGGGGCCATCGAGGACAGCGGCCGCTTGCCCGGGGCGATGGCATTGTTGGTTCCTTCGACCAGCCCGTACATGTTGGGGAAACCGGGTTTGGCCGAGAAATCATCCATCTCGTCGTTGAGCAGCACGCCGGTGCCCCCGGCCGTCACCCGCGCGCCGAACCAGTCGTTGAGCGTATAGGTCAGCGAAACAGCATTGCCGGCCTTGTCGACAACCGAGAAGTGCGTGGTGCTTTTGCCTTCATGCGCAGCGCCGGGGCCGGTCAGGCTGGCTGACGGCGTGGCCTTGTCAGCCGAAATGCCCGCGCGCAGCTCTGCCGCATAGGCCTTGCTGGTAAAGCGGCTGGTATCAAACTTGACGAAATCGGGATCGCCGAGGTTGAGGTTGCGATCACGGTACGACCGGCGCAGCGCTTCGGTGGTGAAATGCACCCCTTGCGCGGAATGAAACCCCAGCGCGGCCAGCGGATAGCCTTCGAGCACGTTCAGCGTTTCGCACAACACCACCCCGCCCGAACTGGGCGGCGGCGCCGAGATGATGTGGAAGCTGCGGTAATCGCATTCGATCGGCTTGCGCTCCACCGCCTTGTAACCGGCCAGATCGGCTGCGGTGATGATCCCGCCGCCGGCCTGGCTTGCCGCCGCCAGACTGGCCGCGACCGGTCCCTTGTAGAACCCGTCGTTGCCGCGCGCGGAAACCGCCTGGAGCGTGCGGCCCAGATCGGCCTGGACCCAGCGCTGCCCGGCGCGCCACGGCTTGCCGCGGTTGAGGAACACCGCCGCGCTGGCCGGATCCTGTGCGAAATCGGTCGCGCCTTCGGCGAGGAAATCGGCATCACCCTGATCGAGCACGAAACCCTTGCTGGCGAGCGCGATCGCCGTGGCCATCAGCGGCGCGCGGGGCCGCGTACCATATTTGGTGCGCGCCAGTTCCAGCCCGGCGACAGTGCCGGGAACGCCGACCGAAAGGTGCCCGCGGGTGGACAGCAGCGGCACCACATTGCCGGCCTTGTCCTGGTACATCATGGCAGTCGCCGCAGCAGGGGCCGTTTCGCGAAAATCGATGAAGGTGGAGCGGCCATTGGCGAGGCGGATGGTCATGAACCCGCCGCCGCCGATATTGCCGGCTTCGGGGAAGGTCACCGCAAGAACATAGGCCACCGCAATTGCGGCATCGACGGCATTGCCGCCCTGTTTGAGGACAGCGACCCCGGCATCGGTAGCGAGGCGGTGCGCCGAGACGACCATGCCGTTTTCGGCGCCCGGCGGCGGCGGCGCGGCGGCAGTGACAATCTGCGCGCCGGTCAGCGCCAGTGATGACACCAAACCGATCAAGGCCTTGATCGCACGCATATCCGCATATCCTCCTGCAAGCTTCACGCCCGACCTAAGCACAAAAGCAAGGGGCGGAGAAGCGTATCGCTTCCCCGCCCCGAACTTGGTGCTCCGCCAAAGCGGAGAGCCGTGTCAGATCAATATTTGATCCGGGCCTTGATGTACCAGAACCCGCCGTTGAACCCGAAAGGTCCGCCGTTACGCGGATAGACCTGGCCATCGGCAAGGCTGTCCGTGATCGTGTAGATCGGGTTGGCGCCAGAAGCAGCGATCCGGTCAGGACGGTTATCGAACAGGTTGTTGGCCCCGGCCGACAGGGTGAAGTGATCATCAAACGTATACGCAACGTCGAAATCGGTGGTCCACTTCGATCCGAACAGCTGGCCCGGATAGTCCTGCTCGGCGCGCCACGAGCTGTAGAAATGCTCGGCGACGTTGATGCTGAGCGGACCGACAGTCCAGTTGCCCGACACGTTGAGACGATGCTTCGGCGCAAGGTTTTCGGCATCGACGATCTGGCCGGCACCGATCGTTCCGGGGACGAACCGGTCAACCTTGTTCTTGTTGTAGTTGTAAGCCAGCGTCAGGTTGAGCTTCCCGTCGCCCAGATTGGTCCGGTAGGTGCCGACCACGTCGACCCCGCGGGTGGTGGTGTCGAGCGCATTGGTGAAGAAGTTCACATCGCCGCCAACACCAACCGAGGCCAGTTCGATCAGGTTTGAGACGTCCAAAGCCGTCACCGTGTAGGTCTGCGAGATGAAGATGCGGTCGGTCACCTTGATCGAATAGGCATCAACCGTCAGCGTCAGCGCATTGGCCGGCTGCCAGACAAAGCCGAGGCCGAAGTTGCGCGACTTTTCGGGCTTGAGCGGAACCGCGCCATAATACTGCGCCACTGTGCTGGTCACCGGGAAGGTGCCGGTCTGGATCGAGTTGCCAGCCCGGAAGTTGGTGGTCAGCACCTGGGTGTTGTTCTGACCCGGCGACGGCGCGTGATAGCCGGTGCCTGCGGTGCCGCGCAGCGACAGTTCCGGGGTCACCTTGAACAGCGCATTGACCTTGCCGACCACGGCATCGCCCGAGCTGTTGTAGTGCTCGAACCGTCCCGCAACGCCCATCGACAGCCGATCGGAAAGATCGCCTTCAAGCCCGGCGTAAACGCCATAGCTCTGATCCGAGTGCGTCCCGGCATACTTCGGGCTGGTCCCGCCATAACCGCTGGCGGCAGGCGATTCGTTGTACACGCACTGGGTCGTGCTGCTGTCGGCAACGGCCGAGAAGCAGCGCGGATCGGTGCGCAGGAGCGGGGCATAGGTGGTAGCACCGGTCTGTTCGTAGACAGCCTGACGCGCCCACGGGCCAGTGCCGTAGGACTGCAGATCGCCCTGGGTGGCGGTGTAGGCTTCGCGCCGGTATTCGGCCCCGAACGAGAAGACCAGCGGGCTGGCCATGCCGGCTTCAAGATCATAGGTGGCGTCGAAGTTGACCGTGGTTTCCTTCTGGATCAGCTTGCCGAAGCGGAAGCTGGTCGTCGAAAGCGGGCCGTAGGACGGGCTGATCGAGTTGTACATCGACAGGTCAAGCGCATTGCGCGCCAGGGTTGCCGACAGGTCATAGTGGAACTTGCCGCTATCGCCGCGCACGCCCGCCGTGGCCGTTGCTTCATCGGTGACGCCGACGAAACGCGGGGTGAAGCCGGCCGGATAGACCGAGCTCAGGTTGAACAGCTGGGTGGTGCTGTAGACGAAGCCGCCCGCAGCGCAGCCGGTGACCCCGGTGGTCGGGCACTGCGTCAGATAATAAGGATGCCGGAAGAACGACCGCCCACCGAGCGTCGAGGAGCCGCCCGCAGTGGTGCTGAAACTGGCCGTACCATTGAACGACGAACGGAAGTTGAAGCTCTGGTCCGCTTTGGCATGCGCGGCAAGACCGAACACATAGAGTTCGGCATTGTCGCTAATTTCGAACTTCGAATTGAGCACGCCCTTGTAGCCCTTGCTGGGCGAATTGCCCCAGATCTGCGCGGGCAGCGGAAAATGCGGCAACAGCGGCGCAAGGGTGGGGTTGGCATTGGCAAAAGCGATAGCAATCGGGCGCGTCTGGCCGCGGCTGGTCTGACCGTCTTCGGTGTATTCGCCAGCCACCGAGAGGGAGCCGCGATCACCGAGTTTGAAACCGAAGTAGCCGGCGAGCTGATAGCTCTTGCCGTCACCTTCGTAGAACTGGCCATAGCGGGCCGAAACTTCGATCCCGGCATCGTCGCGGAACTGATAGTTGAGCACCCCGGCAATGGCGTCCGAACCATATTGCGCGGTTGCGCCATCGCGCAGCACTTGCAGGTTCTTGATTGCGATCGAGGGGATCGACGAAATGTCGGCACCCTGCGAGCCGAACGACAGCCCGGTATCGCCGCCAGTGTAGACCTGGACCAGCGCCGAACGGTTGAGGCGCTTGCCGTTGAGCATCACCAGCACCTGATCGGCCGGCAGGCCGCGCAGCGAAGGCGCGCGCACGAAAGTCGAGGCGTCCGAAATCGAGTTCTGGCCGACGAAGAACGAGGGGACCACGTTCTTGACCTGATCGAGCATGTTGGACGCTGGCTGGTTCTGCAGCTCGGCAGCGCTGATCACGTCGATCGGCGAAGCGGAGTCCGTGATCGTGCGGTCGGTCCGGCGGGTGCCGATCACGACAAGCGTATCTTCAGGGTTGCTGGCTTCGGTATCGCCAGTTGTGCTGTCTTGCGCGAGCGCCGGATCGCTGAGGAAAATCGCGATCGTGGCTGCTGTCGCTGCAAGCGCAGCCTTGCGGCTGCGGCGGCTTGCGGTCATCTGCATGGGTGTCTCCAGTTATATCTCGTTAACCGCACGGACCATTGCGGTCCTATTGCGGCGCGTAACTCGCTATGCACGCGCGCTCGATAGTCAATCGGGCGTTGTGCAATCGATTTCGAATATTGCCCTAGTGTGGCCTTTTTGCACTCATGCTTGCGCCGCAGCGCGGCTTATAATTCCGATGATTTCATCGCGAAGATCGGGGTGTGCGGCTCGTGCGCGGCCATCCGGGTCAGCAGCAGATCAAGCTCGCTTTCGGCAATGATGATCCCCTGGTGCGCGGGGCGGATGAAGCCGCTGGCGATCATGTGATGGTTGAAGGCGATCAGGTGATCGAAAAAGCCCATGGCATTGAGCAAGCCGACCGGCTTGGCGTGATACCCCAGCTGCGCCCAGCTGACCGCTTCCCACAACTCGTCCATCGTCCCGACCCCGCCCGGAATGGTCAGGAATCCGTCGGACAGGCGGGTAAAGGCGGCCTTGCGTGCATGCATATCGGCAACCACGATCAGTTCGGTGCAATCGTGGTTGGCCACTTCGCCCGAAACCAGCGCCTCGGGGATCACGCCGATCACTTCGCCGCCAGCCTCGAGCGCGCCGCTGGCCACTGCGCCCATCAGGCCCAGCCGCCCGCCGCCATAGACGACGCCGATCCCGCGTCCGGCAAGGTTACGGCCCACATCACGGGCCAGCGCGATAAAGCGTGGATCGTCAGGCGTTGCCGATCCGCAATATACAGCAAGGCGTTTCACGTGAAGTCCCCCGTAATGTGCTCGGCGCAGGCCTTAGCACCGGCCAGCACACCCGCAACCCCGGCACCTGGATGGGTGGCGGCGCCGGCGAAATAGAGGTTGGCGATCCTGGCATCGCGGTGCGCCAATCGCGGCGGCCACGAATGTAGTCCCCGCGCCTCAAGGCTCCATCCGCTGCCCAGATGCAGGCCCAGTTCAAGCGCCAGATCGCGCGGCGTGGTCAGGTGCCGGGCCAGGATCCGGTCGTCGATATCGGGGATCAGCCGCCGCCCTACTTCGGCAACTACCCGCTGCGCCACCATCGGCCCGACCGTATCCCAATCGATCGGCAGCTTGCCAAGATGCGCCACCGGGATCGTCGCCCGCATCAGGCTGTGGCCCGGCGGAGCCAGCGCGGGATCGGTGACCGTGGGATGGTGCAGCCAGATCAGCATGTCGCGCGGGAGTACTCCGGCTTCGAAAACATCGGCCAGCAGAGCATCGAAACGCGGCCCGACCAGCACGGTCTGGTGGGCGATCCCCGGCCAGGTCCCGGCCAAAGCAAAATGCACGGTCAGCGCCGAGGGGGCAAAGCGCCGCGCCGCCAGCCTGGCCCCCATTTGCGCGGCGCGCGGGCTGTCCTTGATCAGGCTGCGATAGGTGTGGACCGCATCGGCAGTACTGGCCACCGCGGCGAAGTGCGATCGCCAGCCGCTCAGCGTTTCAACCTCGCTCACCCGGCTGCCCAGCGTTTCGATCCGGGCAACAGGATCGTGCAGCCGCACCGTGCCACCCAGCGCAGTAAAGCGCGCGGCCAGCGTTTCGGCCAGCCGCGCCATGCCGCCAATCGGCCAGTAGCCCGGTCCACTGCCGGCCAACTGCTGACCAGCCAGGACCAAAGCGCTGGCCGCCGCAGGATTGGCCCCCGCCAGCAGGGCACCGTGCGCCACTGCCTGGCGCAAATGCGGCTCCTGAAAAAAGTGTGCGGCGAGTCCGCTGGCTGATTGCCAGGCGCGGCTGCGCCGGACCTGCGCCAGCGCCTGACCCCACGGCGCGATCCCTTGCGGCAGGCCTTGCGCCAGCAGCGGCCAGGCCTCTTTGCGCGCGATGTCTGACCAGAGCCGCCATTCATCGATCGCGGCGACATCCGCCGGGGCCAGCCGCGCCACCTGCCGCACCAGTTCGGCGGGATCACCCGCCGCATCAAAGCTGGTGCCATCGCTCCACAAGAAGCGGCAGGTCGGATCGACTGCAACCAGGTTCAGCGCCGCCTCGCCATTTTCGCCCGAAAGGCGCCACAGTTCGCGCAAGGGTTCAGGATCGGCGAGCAGCGCCGGGCCTTCCTCGAACGCAAAGTCCGGATGCCCGATCCGGCGCAGCAGTCCGCCGACTGCACCGCGTGCCTCGATCAAGGTGGTCTGCAGCCCTGCTGCCTGCAACCGGATTGCCAGCGCCAGTCCGCTCAGCCCTGCGCCGATCACGCAAATCGTGCGGCTCGCATCGCGCGGCAGACTGGTTCCCGGATTGCCCATATCGCCAGTTGTTCTAGCCGCGCGGGACGGTGATGCAACGCCCTTGGCCTCGGACCCGGCTTGCGGCATGAATGGGCAGAATGATGATTGCCCCAGCCTCTCTGAGCGATGCCAGCGAAGTGGCGCAAATCTATGCGCATCATGTCCGCCATGGCACCGCAACCTACGAACTGGACCCGCCCGATGCGGCCGAAATCGCCGCGCGGATGGCCAAAGTGATCGATGCAGGCTGGCCCTGGCTGGTGGCGCGCGACGAGGCCGGGACGATGCTCGGTTATGGCTACGTCGCCCAGTTCCGCGACCGCGCCGCTTACCGCTATGCGGGTGAGGATTCGATCTATATCCGCAATGACTGCCGCGGCCTGGGCGTGGGCAGGGCCCTGCTGACAGCCTTACTTGCGGCGTCAGAGGCAGCGGGGTTCAGACAGATCTATGCGGTGATCGGCGGAGCGGAACCGGCCTCGATCGCGCTGCATGCCGCGTCGGGGTTCGACCATGCCGGCATACTGCGCGGCAGCGGGCGCAAGGCCGGGCGCTGGCTTGATACAGTGTTCATGCAGAAATCGCTGGGCGGCGGCACTGCCACCCCGCCCGATGAGGAGCCCCGATGACCAGCCTGCTTCCGGGGCGCCGCGGCCTGATCCTGGCCATCGCCCTGTGGCTGGCCGTGGGCGTAACCCTGCTGACAATGGGCCGGGCGCCGATCTGCAGCTGCGGTTCGGTGAAGCTGTGGTGGGGTGTGGTACAATCGGCCGAAAACAGCCAGCACATCGCCGATTGGTACAGCTTCAGCCACGTGATCCACGGGCTGCTGTTCTACTTCTTCGCCCACATCCTGTGGCGCCGCTGGAAGCTGTTCGGGGGCAAGCCGGCCAGCCGGGCGCTGCCGATCGCGGTCGCGTTCGAAGGCTTTTGGGAATTGCTCGAAAATTCGCCGCTGATCATCGACCGCTACCGCGCGGTTACCGTCAGTTTCGGCTACGAAGGCGATGCGGTGATCAATTCGCTGGCCGATATCGGCTTCATGGCGCTGGGCTTCTGGATCGCCAGCAGATTGCCGTGGCAGGCCAGCCTGGCATTGGGAATCGCGTTCGAACTGTTCACGCTGTTGATGATCCGCGACAATCTGACGCTCAACGTACTGATGCTGGTCTGGCCGCTGGAGGCAGTGCGGGCGTGGCAGACAGGGGGTTGAGCAGGCAATTCAATCCTTTATTGCAGCACTGTGCTTTATAAGCCACAGACAGCCATAAGTTGAATTTCGTTCATTTTCGTGCAAGCTTGCCCGGCTCATCAATTGTAGCGCCAAGGGGGCTTCGCAGGACCCCCAGCATAACTTGAGGGGACTGACATGAAACTTCGCAGCATTGCCAAATGGGCCGCCATTTTTCCCGCACTTGCCATGGGCTTGAGCGGGACCGCTTTTGCCCACAAGCTGATCAACATCGGCGGCAGTTCGTGGGTTATCGTTTGTGACAATAACGGCGGTAATTTTACATTCAGCGGTTCGGCCGGCGGGGCCGGCGATGTCGCGGGGATCATTTGCCCTACCGCGATGGTCGGCGGCGGCACGAGCGGTGGCAACACCGTGGAACAATCCGTCCCCGCGCAACAGGCGCTCAAAGCCAAGGGCGGCACCGTGACCCAATGCCCCAAGGGCACCCATTGGTATGAACCGGCCAAGGCCTGCGTTGCCAACGGCGGTCATCCCAGCGAATAACTGATCCGGGCTTCTGCTAAAGGCGGTAGGACTTGAACTGTTCTGCCGCCTTTTGCGTGCGCCTTGACCCGGATCAATTACGCTCTTGGCAATTGCGACGAACAGGCGTTTAATCGCGCAGTTAAGAGTTGGGAAACGAGGAGAGTCGCCGATGAGCGCCGCAGCCGCATTAACCAAGGATGAAGCCACCCACCTCGATGTATTGATCGTCGGCGCGGGCATTTCCGGGATCGGTTCGGCCTATCATCTGCAGGACCAGTGCCCCGGGAAAACTTATGCAGTCCTCGAAATGAAGGACACCTTTGGCGGCACCTGGGACACCCATAAGTATCCCGGCGTGCGTTCGGACAGCGATCTCTATACCTTCGGATACCGCTTCAAGCCGTGGGTCGGCACTCCGATCGCTTCGGCCGATGCGATCCTCACCTATATGCGCGAAGTGATCGACGAAAACGGGATCGCCCCGCATATCCGCTATGGCCACCGCATCACCCGCGCGAGCTGGGACAGCAAGGCCAACCTGTGGACCGTCGAAGCCCACACCAAGGACGGCGCAAGCCATACATTCACCGCCAACTTCCTGTGGATGTGCCAGGGCTATTATAACCACGAAACGCCCTATCTGCCCGAATGGCCGGGGATGGATCGTTTCAAGGGCAAGCTGATCCACGCCCAGCTGTGGGATCCCAAGATCGACTATGCCGGCAAAAAGGTGCTGGTGATCGGATCGGGCGCGACCGCCGCCACGGTGGTCCCAGCCTTTGCCGAAAAGGCCGCGCATGTGACGATGCTGCAGCGCAGCCCAACTTACTTCTTCGCCGCGCCCAACCAGAACGATCTGGCCGACAAATTGCGCGCCGGCGGGATCGACGAGCCGACCATTCACCGGGTGGTGCGCGCCCAGATCATGTTCGATCAGGACCTGCTGTGTCGCCGCTGCGTCGAGGAACCCGAGGCCGTGGTGGCCGAACTGCAGGAAGCGATCAAGGCCTATACCGGGCCCGATTTCCAGTTCGAGCCCGACTTCACCCCGCGTTACCGGATCTGGCAGCAACGGCTGGCCTTCGTGCCCGATGGCGACATGTTCCAGGCGGTTGCCGCGGGCAAGGCCAGCGTGGTCACAGACACGATCGAAACCTTTACCGAAACCGGCGTGCGCACTGCGTCCGGCAAGGAGATCGAGGCCGATATCATCGTGCCCTGCACGGGCTTTTACCTGTCGGTGATGGGGGAAATTCCCTTCTCGGTCGATGGCCGCGCGGTCAATTGGGCCGAGACCCTGACCTATCGCGGGATGATGTTTACCGGCGTGCCCAACCTGGCCCACGTGTTCGGGTACTTCCGCGCAAGCTGGACGCTGCGGGTCGATATGCTGGGCGATTTCGTCGCACGGCTGCTGCACCACATGGACGAGCTTCACGCGCAGAAGGTCGAAGTGAGCCCGCGCGACGAGGATCACAACATGCCGCACCTGCCGTGGATCGAGGAAGAAAACTTCAATCCCAATTACCTGATGCGCGACATCGACCGGATGCCAAAACGCGGCGACAAACCCGAATGGCGCCACAACCAGGATTACTGGGCCGAGAAAAACGAGTTCCCGGCAATCGACCTCGACGGGTCGGAGTTCCTCTATGATGGTGCCCGGGCCGACAAGAAGGTAGCCGAACCGGCATAAGCCCCGTTTACAGTGCGCACCGCTTGCGCCAGTCTGGTTTCAATGAGCAACGCAATGATCTGGTGGGACGGAACGCGCCCGCCGCTTGAACCCATGACCGGGCTTGGCGAAAATGCCATGCCCGGGCATCTCGGAATTGAATTCGTCGATTGCGGCGATGACTGGATCACCGCGCGGATGCCGGTTGATCACCGCACCCAGCAGCCGTTCCAGCGGCTTCACGGCGGGGCTTCGGTGGCGCTGGCCGAAACGATCGGCTCGGTGGCAGCCAGCTATTGCATCGACCGCACCAAATCGGTCGCGGTGGGGATGGAAATCAACGCCAACCACATCCGCCCGGCCTATTCGGGCTGGGTCTATGCCAAGGCAAGCCCCGAATCGCTGGGGCGCACCACCCAGGTCTGGTCGATCCGCATCACCGACGAGGCCGGAAAACTGGTGTGTATTTCGCGGCTGACCGTCGCGGTGATCCCGCTGGAAAGGAAATGACCATGCCCACGCAATCCGTAGCCGTCATCGGCGCTGGCGATTTCATCGGCGCCGGAATCGTCCGCAAGTTCGCGACCGAGGGCTTCGCCGTCCACGCCGGCCGCCGCGATGGCGACAAGCTGGCCGCGCTGCTGGGCGGTGCGGTGACCGGGCGCAGCCTCGATGCCCGGCAGAGCGAAGATGTCGCTGCCTTTCTGGACGAGGCCGAAGCGATCGCTCCCTTGGCGCTGGTGGTGTTCAATGTCGGCGCCAACGTTCAGTTCCCGATTGCCGAGACCACCGACCGGGTGTTCCGCAAGGTCTGGGAAATGGCCTGCTTCGCCGGTTTCGCTGCCGTTCGCGAGGGCGCGCGGATCATGGCGCCGCGCGGGAGCGGCAAGATCTTCGTCACCGGCGCCACTGCGGGCATGCGCGGCAACCCGGGCTATGCCGCCTTCGCCGCGGCCAAGGCCGGCCTCAAACTGATGGCCGAAAGTGCGGCGCGAGAGCTGTGGCCGCAGGGTATCCACGTCGCCCATCTGGTGATCGATTCCGGGGTCGATACCGCCTGGGTCCGACAGCGCGTGACCGAACGGATCGGGGCCGAGGCGCTGGCCGCCCAGCCGGACTTGCTGATGCCGCCCGAAGCGGTGGCCGAAGCCTATTGGTCGCTTTACAACCAGCCGAAATCGGCCTGGACCTTCGAACAGGTAATCCGGCCCTATGGGGAGACCTGGTAATGCCGCGCGAGATCGAATTCCTCTATGACTTTGGCAGTCCCAACGCCTATCTTTTGCATCGCGCAATCGAAGACGTTCCGGCACCCGCTTTCCGCTATGTCCCAGTCCTGCTCGGCGGGATTTTCAAGGCGACCAGCAACCAGAGCCCGATGCAGGCTTACGGCCATATCGCGGCCAAGCGCGATTACGACATGCTCGAAATGCGCCGCTTCGTGACTCGGCATGACATCAACAATTTCACCATGAACCCGAATTTCCCGGTCAACACCCTGCTGATGATGCGCGGCGCGGTCGCCGCTGAATCATTGGGCTGCGCGGAAGGGTACGTCGAGGCGATGATGGCGGGGATGTGGGAACGGGGCCTCGCGCTCGCCGATCCCGAGGTCTGGGCGGCGCTGCTCGCCGAATCCGGGCTGCCGGTCGATGCTCTTGTTGCCGGAGCAGCCGATCCCGAAAACAAGGCGAAACTTGTCGCCAATACCGAGGCGGCGGTCGCGCGCGGGGTCTTCGGCATCCCGACCTTCTTCCTCGGCGATGAAATGTGGTTCGGAAAAGACCGCCTGCGCGATGTGATCGAAGCGGCAACTGGAGAGTGACATGAGCGACTTCCCCCTGCCCTACAATTCGAGCGATCTGACCGGCCGTGTCGCGCTCGTCACCGGCGCTTCGTCGGGTCTTGGCGCCCGCTTTGCCGAAGTGCTGGCGAGCCAGGGCGCGGCGGTGGTGCTGGCCGCACGGCGGCTCGACCGGCTGGAGGCGCTGGCAGCCAAGATCACGGCGGCTGGCGGCAAAGCGCGCGCAGTACAGATGGACGCCACCGATGCCGACAGCATCATTGCCGCCGTGGCCGCGGGCGAAGCGGCGTTCGGCACGATTGATATCCTGGTCAACAACGCCGGGATGCCCGATGCCCAGCGCGCCCATAAGATGAGCACGCAACTGATCGACCAGGTGTTGGGCGTCAATCTGCGCGGGCCGTGGATACTCGCCTGCGAAGTTGCCCGGCGGCTGATCGCGGCGGGGAAACCGGGCCGGATCGTCAATATCAGCTCGGTCGCGCACTTCCGCTACGATGGCGGCGGCGCGGCGCTTTATGCCGTGACCAAGACCGCGATCGCCCGGATGACCGAGGCGCTCAGCGTCGAATGGGCACACTACAATATCAACGTCAACGCGATCGCGCCGGGGATGTTCGTCTCCGAAATGACCGACGGGATGTTCGCGCGGATGGGCGGCGATCCCGCCCCCAACCTGCCGCGCAAACGCGTGCCCACGCCCGAGCAGATGGACTCGACCCTGCTCTACCTCGTCGCCCCGGCCAGCGAATGCGTGACGGGCGCAACAATCCGGATCGACGATGGCCAGAGCGCGCGGGTGCGGATGTGAGCGCCGCGCTGGTAACGGTCGAACGCGACGGCGCGGTCGCGGTGGTGACGATGAACCGGCCCGAGGCGATGAACGCGCTATCGACCGCGCTGCGTGCCGAACTCGCCCGCGTCATGCTTGAGCTTGACGGTGATGACAGCGTCCGCGCGGTGGTGCTGACCGGGGCCGGCACGCGCGCTTTTACGGCCGGGCTCGATCTCAAGGAACTGGGCGTCGAGGGCCTCGGCGCGGCCAATGCCGAGAGCGCTGCAGCCAATCCGGTCAAGGCGATCGAACAATGCCGCAAGCCGGTGGTGGGCGCGATCAACGGCGTCGCGATCACCGGCGGGTTCGAAGTGGCCTTGGCCTGCGACGTGCTGATCGGATCGGAAAACGCCCGCTTTGCTGATACTCATGCCCGGGTCGGGATCATGCCCGGCTGGGGGCTGTCGCAAAAGCTCAGCCGGATGATCGGGATCAGCCGGGCCAAAGAACTGTCGTTCACCGGCAACTTCCTCGACGCCGAAACCGCCTGCCGCTGGGGCCTGATGAACCGGGTGGTGCCTGCCGCTGAGCTTGTCGCCACGGCCAAGGCACTCGCCGCCGAAATGGCAGGAATCGATCCCGCCATGATCCAGTCCTACAAGGCACTGATCGATGAAGGCTATGGTGCCAGTTTCGGCGAAGGCATGGCGATCGAACACCGCACGAGCTCGGCCCGAAATGCGCAAGTCAAAGGCGGCGAGGTTGAAGAACGGCGCAAGGCCGTGATGGAGCGCGGGCGGACGCAGGCAGGCTAGCGATCACCCCACGCAGCATCGCGCTTTTCGAAGAACGCCGCGCGCGCTTCGACCGTATCGGCGGTGCCTGAGAGCATCACTTGCTGACGATCCTCCAGCGCAAAGGCATGCTCCATGCTGCCGGCATCGATGTTGAGATTGAGCGCGTCCTTGGTCAGCCGCAGCCCCATCGGGCTGGTCAGCAGCATCTCCCCGGCCAGTGCCAGCGCCTTGTCCAGCAGCGCATCGTGCGCCACCACTTCGCTGAGCAACCCGCAGGCCAGCGCCTTTTCGGCGGTCATGAACTTGCCGGTCAGCAGGTATTCGCTGGCGACCGAACTGCCGACCAGCCGGGGCAAGAAGTAACTTGCGCCCATGTCGCAACCGCCCAGCCCGATCTTGATGTAGGCCGCGTTCATCCTGAGATCCGGCGCGCCATAGCGTACGTCGCTGGCCAGCAGCAGCGAGAAGCCTCCGCCGCAGGCCGCCCCTTGCGCCGCTGCAATCACCGGCTGCGGACACCGCCGCATCGCCTGCATCACTGCTGCGATCATCCGCTGGGTGCGCCACACCTGGTGCACCGGCCCGGCCTCTGCGTCGCGCGGCCACCCGGCCAGATCGAGCCCGGCACAGAACGCCCGGCCTTCCGCCCGCAGCACCACCACCCGCACCGCCGGGCGATCACGCAGCGCCGTGAAATAATCGAGCAGCGCGGCAATCAGCGGCTCGTTCATCGCATTGAGCCGGTCGGGCCGGTTCAGGCTCACCACCTCGATCGCGCCGCGCGCTTCAATCAGGATCGGCTGCTCATCCATCGGCATTCTCCCTTGCCCGATCCTGTTGACCGCCACGGCCGCCCATGGCAAGGGCGCTGCACCCGAGCGGGTATAGCATAGTGGTAATGCACCAGCTTCCCATGCTGGCTAGAGGGGTTCGATTCCCCTTACCCGCTCCACTCCATCCCCTACCGCCGCGCGCTGCATGCCCAGCACCGCATCGTCGAACAGTCCGTTCGCCAGCGTCGAGGCATAGAATGCGATCGCCTTTTCGCGCGGCATTCGGGCGGCCCAACCCTTAAGGTCGAAAGCCGAATTGAGGGTCGAGAGGATCAACTGGCTGGCGATCATCGGATCGACCGAATTGAGTGATCCCTCGCGCGCCCCATCGACCAGCGTGCCCATGAAGCGCAAGGCGATCCGGTCCGAGCGGCGCACCACTTCAGCGCGCAGCTGCGCCGGCAGGGCCTGCAGCGCGGTGGTGCGGGTCAGCGGCCACTCGGCGCGGAACTGGATATCGAGCAGCGAGGCGATTGCCCAGGTCAGCCGTTCCCATTCGTTGCCGCCATCGCGGTGCGCCAGCCACTGCCCCACCGCGACCCGCTTGTAGCTTTGGCGGAAGCATTCGAGCACCAGATCGTCCTTGGCGTCGAGGTGGTGGTAGAAGCTGCCCTTGGTAACGTTGAGCTCTTCGACGATGCGCAGCACCGATGCCCCGCGATAGCCGCTTTCGTTGATCAGCCGGGTGGCGACGCGCAGGAAGTTTTCCGCTGCGGCATCCTGCGGCGGCATGGCGGCGCGGATCTGGTCTTCACCGTAAAAGACCGGCGCCCATTTGGCCCCCGGCACGGCCAGGCCTTCTTCCAGCACCGCACCGATCCGCCGACCGACCCGGCCAAAATCGTTGATCGCATAACGCGCCAGCCAGACCGGCAGCCAGAACACCACTTCGAGCAGCATGTGCGCCCGTGCGGTGCACAGCTCGCGGTGATCATCGCTGGCGTGCGGTGCCCAGAAGGCGCGAACGCTGTTGAACACTTCAAGATAGCGCGCGAGCAGCGCCCGCCGCAGGTCTTCGTCAAGCGTGCGGATATCGGACAGCACCACCAGCGGCTTTTCGGTGCCGCGGATGACTTTGGCGCGCAGTTCGATGTGCAGGCGGATGAACCGCGCCACCCGGGCGCGGGCATCGCCTTCGGCTGCGGCTTCGCCAACCATGGTTTTCAGCCGGTCGAGCGAGCGTTCGAACACCGCTGCGGCCAGCAGCTCCTTGCGGCGAAAATAATAGGTGACGCTGGTGGTGTTGAGGCCAACCGCCTTGGCCACTTCCTGCAAGGTTGCGCCGCGCGCGCCGTGCAGATTGATCAGATCGGCGGCGGCATCGAGGATCGCTTCGCGCTTCAGTTCAAAGCGCGCACGGCTGCGCGGCTTGCGCTGCGTTTCGCGCGTCTCGGTTTGGTCACCGTCCCCCATTGCCCGGCCTATAGCACCTTTGCGCAGCGTTCATAGCCGCGGCCTAGTCCAGCACCATACCGGACATCGCGCCGCTGCCGCGCCAATCGGCAATGAGCTTGAAGAAAGCGTTCGAACCCTTACCGTAGGAAGCGAAGCTCGCTGCCAGCGGGCTCAATTGCCCTTCGCCGTTGTAGTAGCCGGGGGTGCATTCTTCCTGGAACTTGCGGCGATCGAGCACGGCATCAAGGATCTCCTGCGTCCAGGCCTGCTCGGCCGCTTCGCTGGGTTCGACGCGGGTGGCCTGGCGCCCGATCGCTTCGGCGATAATATAGGCGGCATGCTGGCTCTGTTCGGCCAGGGCATGGGGATAGTTCGCGGTAAAACCGGATTGGATTACCGAGAAGATGAAGCAGTTGGGAAAGCCGTTGGCGGTCATCCCGTGCAGCGTCTGTGCCCCTTCCGCCCACTTTTCCTCAAGCGTGCGCCCGCCCACACCGCGAATCTGGTAGCCCGCGCGCTGGGCATAGCTGGTGCCGACTTCGAAGCCGGTCGCGAAAATCAGGCAATCGAGCTTGTAGAGCTGCCCGTTAGCCACAACCCCGTCTGCGGTGATGCGATCAACGCCCTTGCCGTTGGTATCGACGAGAGTGACGGTGGGACGGTTGAAGGTATCGAGATAATCGTCGTGGAAGCACGGCCGCTTACAGAACTGGTTGTACCAGGGCTTGAGCCGGTCAGCCGTTTCCTGATCCGAAATGACGCCATCAACGCGGGCGCGGATCGATTCCATCTTCTTGAAATCGGCCAGCTGGACCAGCTCGGCCGGGTCGGCGGCGCCGTCCTTGGCCGCGCGCATCCGGGCGACGAGGCCCAGGTTGCGGATGATGTCGGTCCAGCCATCGTTGACCAGGTCTTCCTCGGCCCAGCCGCCCGAAACCAGCGTGTTGAAGTTCTCCATCCGGTGCTGGTGCCAGCCGGGGTGGAGGCTGGCCGCCCATGCAGGATCGGTCGGGCGGTCGCCGCGCACGTCGATCGATGAGGGCGTACGCTGGAAGACGCAGAGCCGCTTGGCCGCCGCGCCCAGATGCGGCACGCATTGCACCGCGGTGGCGCCGGTGCCGATGATCCCGACCACTTTGTCGGAAAGCTTGTCCAGCCCGCCGTTCGATGTGCCGCCGGTATAGCCATAATCCCAGCGGCTGGTGTGGAACGTGTGCCCCTTGAAGCTCCCGATCCCCGGGATGCCGGGCAGCTTGGGCCGGTGCAGCGGGCCGTTGGCCATCACCACGAACCGCGCTTTCAGCGCATCACCGCGGTTGGTCGATACGGTCCAGCGGCGGGCCGCTTCATCCCAGGCCAGATCGGTCACCTCGGTCTGGAGCAATGCGCCTTCGTAGAGGTTGTATTGCGCGGCAATCCGCTTTGAATAGTCACGGATCTCATCCCCGCGCGCATATTTGCGCCCGGGCATGAAGCCGGTTTCCTCCAGCAGCGGCAGATAGACATAGCTTTCGATATCGCAGGCCGCGCCGGGATAGCGGTTCCAGTACCAGGTCCCGCCAAATTCGCCGCCCTTTTCGATAATGCGCAGATCGGTGATGCCCTGTTCGCGCAGCCGCGCACCGGCCAGCAGCCCGCCGAACCCGCCGCCGATCACCACCACGTCAACCGCGTCGCTGACGGGATCGCGCACGATCGGTGCCGCGATGTAGGGATCATCAAGGAAGTGGGAGAACTTGCCCGCTATTTCGACATACTGCTCGTTGCCATCGGCGCGCAGGCGCTTGTCGCGTTCGGCCAGATACTTGGCCTTGAGCGCTGCTGGATCAAAGCCGAGTTCGTCTCCTGCCGCTTGCACCGCTGCTTCAGACATTGAAGGTTTCTCCCGCTTGCGCCTTGGCTTGCAGCAATGGCGAAGCCTCCATCCCGTGGCGTTCCAGCCCGGCGACAACGTCTTTCAGCCCGACATGATCGGCCCAGAACATCGGCCCGCCAGTCCAGGCCGGCCAGCCATAGCCATTGAGCCAGACCGTATCGATATCGCCGGCGCGCTGAGCCATCTTCTCAGCCAGGATCTTCGCGCCTTCGTTGACCATCGGATAAAGCAGCCGCTCGCGGATTTCGTCCTTGCCGATCTCGCGCTGCGCCGTGCCCTGTTTCGCTGCGAATTCGGCGATGATCGCTTTCACTTCGTCCGACGGCGTACGGTTGCGGCTTTCGTCGTAATCGTAATAGCCCTTGCCGGTCTTCTGGCCCCACCGCCCTGCGGCGCACAGCGCTTCGCGGATCGTCTCGATCTTCGAAGGATCGCGGTGCCAGCCGATATCGATCCCGGCCAGATCGCCCATCTGGAACGGACCCATCGGAAAGCCGAATTCAAGCAGTACATCGTCGATGTCGTTATAGGCCGCGCCTTCCATCAGCATCGCCTGGGCTTGCTGCTGGCGGGGCGAAAGCATCCGGTTGCCGATGAACCCGGGGCAGACGCCCGAAACCACCGGGATCTTGCCGATCCTGGGCGCCAGCGCCATCACCGTTGCCAGCTGCGCCGGTCCGGTTTTCGCGCCGCGCACCACTTCCAGCAGCTTCATGATATTGGCGGGCGAGAAGAAGTGCATGCCCAGCACCGCTTCGGGGCGGCCTGTTACTGCCGCCATTTCATCGATGTCGAGATAGCTGGTGTTGGATGCCAGGATCGCGCCGGGCTTGGCGATCTTGTCAAGCCGGGCGAAGATATCCTTCTTCAGGTCCATGTTCTCATAGACCGCCTCGATCACCAGGTCGCACACCGCCAGATCATCGAATGCGACGCTCGGGTTGAGCCGGCCCATCGCCGCCTCGACCTCATCCTGCGTCATTCGGCCGCGCTTGACTGAGTTCTCGTAATTGCGGCGCATGGTTTCCACGCCTTTGTCGAGCGCGGCCTGTTCGCGTTCGACGATCGTCACCGGGATCCCGGCGGTCAGGAAGTTCATCGTGATCCCGCCGCCCATGGTCCCTGCACCAAGCACACCGACGCGGCTTATCGGCAGCAACGCGGTATCGGCGGGAATATCGTCCACCACCGCGGCTTTTGCGCGCGCGGCTTCAATGTGCTCCTTGGCACCGGTCAGGGCTTCGGACATGGCAGGCTCTCCTTATGTGTGGCTTTCGGTCAGCGCGCTGTAGATCAGGGTCTTGAGCTGACGCCGGATCGGATAGGCCCCGGACGGGCTCAACTGGGTCATGAACACCATGTGGATTTTCTCGACCGGGTCGACGAAGAACGCGGTCGAGAACATCCCGCCCCAGAAGTATTCCCCCACACTGCCCGGAACCAGCGCGCGGACCGGATCGATCGTCACGCCGAAGCCCAGACCGAACCCGGTGCCGGCATTGTTGGCTTCGGAAAACAGCGAGCGTGACAGCGCGGTCAGGTCCTGCCCGCCGGGAAGGAAATTGCTGGTCATCAGTGCGATGGTCTTGGGGCTGACGATCTGCACCCCGTCTGCCGTGCCATTGCCCACCAGCATCCGGCAGAAGCGGTGATAGTCTTCCAGCGTCGATTGCAGCCCGCCGCCGCCGCCCTCGAACCTGGCCGGTTCGGTCAGGGTGCTGTTCGCCGCCTCATCGATCAGGCGCGGCTTGCCGCCCGGCACATAGGCCCAGCAATCGGTCAACCGGTCGCGCTTTTGTTCCGCCAGGGTGAAGCCGGTATCGGGCATGCCAAGCGGATCGAAAATGCGTTCCTTGAACACTTCGCCCAGCGGCTTTCCGGCCAGCCGCGCGACGACCACGCCCAGCACATCGGTCGAAACCGAATAGTTCCAGGCGGTGCCCGGCGCGAATTCGAGCGGGATCCTCGCCAGTTCGGCGATGAAGTGATCGAACCCGGCGATGCCGCGCCCGCCATCGGGCAGCGCCTCGCGATAGGCGGCATCGACGCTGCTGCGGTTCTGAAACCCGTAAGTCAGCCCCGACATATGGGTCAGCAGGTCCACCATCCGCATCGGCGCACAGGGTTTCGCCGGCATGAACGGCACTGCGCCGCCGCCGCCGTTGTACACGCCCAGGTTCCTGAATTCCGGGATCACCTTGTGGACCGGGTCTTCAAGCGAAATCCGGCCTTCCTCGACCAGCGTCATGAAGGCGATCGCGGTGACCGGCTTGGTCATCGAGGCGATGCGGAAAATCGCATCATCGCGCAGCGGCGTGCCATCGGCGCGGGCCACGCCCGACTGGTGGCGGTAGACCTCCTGGCCATAACGCGCGACAAGCAGCTGGCTCATCGCGATCTTGCCCTTGTTCACGAAAGCCTCGTCGATGAACGGGCCGATCCGGGCCAGACGGGCCGGATCGAAGCCAAGGGTGCGCGGATCGATCATTGCCGTCTAGTCCTCCCGCGGGCCGGAGTAATTATGCGAAAGCTCGCCCGGGCTGAGCGGGTGCGAGCTTGACAGCCCGCCATCGACCACCAGCGCGTGGCCGTTGACATAGCTGGCCAGCGGCGAAGCAAGAAACAGCGCCGCCCCGGCGATTTCCTCAGGCTGGCCGCCGCGCCGGGTCGGGTTGACCTGGCCGATCTTGCTCATCTTGTCGTTGGCGCGGGCATAGTCATAGGCACCCTTGGTCATGCCGGTTTCGATCAGGCCCGGGCAGATCGCATTGACCCGCACCCCGGTGCCGGCCAGCTGCTGCGCTGCAGTTTGCACCAGATTGATAACCCCGGCCTTGCTGGCCGAATAGCTGGCCGGCCCGGCGCCCGAGCGCAGCCCGGCGACCGATGCGGTGCAGACGATCGCGCCGCCGCCCTGCTTCACCATCACCGGCGCGGCATGCTTGATCGCCAGCGCCGGGCCGATCAGGTTGACGCGCAGGACCTCGGTCCAGTCTTCCGGCCCCGAATCCCAGAAGGAATGCGGCACTGAAGCAATCCCGGCATTGGCATAGAAGATGTCGAGCCGGCCGAACTCATCGACCGCGCGGGCAACCAGCGCGGCAACGCTGGCCTCATCGGCGGTGTCGCATTGATGGGCCACGATGGCGGGATTTCCGGCTGGCGTTTCGTGCACAGAATCGGCGCGGTCGGCGGCAATCACTGTGGCGCCCGCCTCGGCATAGAGCCGCGCAGTGGCCCGTCCGATGCCCGAGCCTGCCCCGGTGACAATCGCGACTTTGCCCGAAAGGTCGATTTCTACGCTCATATCGTGCTGCCTCCATCGACCACAATCGTCTGTCCGTTGACATAGCGCCCGCCCGGCGAGGCCAGGAACACGCCGGCCCCGGCCACTTCGCCCGCCTCGCCGATACGGCGCATCGGGTGGCTTGAATTATAGTGCGCTTGGGCTTCGGGATTGTCCCACAGGGCCTTGGCAAAATCGGTGCGGATCAGCCCCGGCGCAATCGCGTTGACGTTGATGTTGTGCTGCCCAACCTCCACCGCGAGGCTGCGCACCAGCTGCATGTCCGCTGCTTTCGAGATCGTGTAGGCGCCCAGCGTGGCCGAACCGCGCAGGCCCCCGATCGAAGAGACGACAATGATCGCGCCATCACGCCGCGCGATCATGCCGGGCAGGCACATCTGGATCAGCCAGTGGTTCGACAGCACGTTGTTATCAAGCACCTTGCGGAACTGGTCGTCGCTGATCCCGCTCATCGGCCCGTAATAGGGATTGCTGGCGGCGTTGCAGACCAGGATGTCGATTTCGCCCACTTCGGCGCGGGTGCGATTGACGAGGTCCTGCAAGGCCTCCTTGGACGAAATGCTGGCGGCAATCGCGGTCGCCGTGCCGGGGCCATGCGCGGCGTTGATTGCCGCCGCCACGCTGTCGCAGGCATCCTGCTTGCGGCTCGAGATCACCACCCGCGCGCCGTGATCAGCCATCGCCTCGGCCATGGCGCGGCCGATCCCGCGTGACGATCCGGTTATCACGGCAACCTTGCCGGTCAGATCAAACAGCTTCATCGCGCATCCTTTCAGCTTGCGGCGGGCAATTGCAACAGCTCGATCTCGTGGCCGTCAGGATCGGCGATGAACGAAACCGTCATCGCCCCGAACGTCGCTGGTGCACGCACTTCGCTGGCGCCAAGGCCCAGCAGACGGGCATGGTCGGCCGCGCAATCGCGGACGATGAAGCCCAGCGGACCCCAGCCGTTGCCGTTCTCGAGCAAGCGGCCATCGGTATGGTGGTACAGCACCAGCGTGAAGGCGCCGGCTTTCTGCGCCAGCATCACTTCGCGGAATGCCGGCGTATCGATCCGGTTTTGCACCTCGAAACCAAAAGCCGCAGTATAAAAGCTTTCCGCCGCCGCGATATTGGTGACGACGATCTTGACGAAATTGAAACGGGACACCTGATCCTCCCTCTTCCACGCAGTTCTAAAACCACCCGCCGGCAAAAACCCCAATTTGAGAATCTCTTGTCGCCGTGTCGCAATTTGCCAATCGGCTATTGCCCGCAATCCCCGCAACAGCGGCACTCAACCCCAACATTCAACGCATTTTCCAGTACCGTGCAGGCAATACCAATTATTCGAAATATGCCGCCGAGCCGGGCAAAGTCAACGTCCGTGGCGGTCAGACCATCAGGGCCGGTCCGGTCCGGCATTGCGGAAGCGCGGCTCGCGGACTTTGAACAGGACAATTGCCACTGCCACGCACATCGCGGCGAGCGAAAAGACAATCAGCGGCCTGAACCCGGCGTAGGTCGCCAGCAGCCCGCCAAGCAGCGGGCCGATCGAGGCAACTGCAGTTTCGGTGGTGGTGGAAAGCGCCAGCCGCATCGGAATATCCTCGGCCGAACCGAATTCGAGCACCAGCGTCTGCGCGCTGATCATATAGCCGCTGATCGCTGCGCCCAGCGTGCCAAAGGCCACCAGAAAACCCGGTTCGCTGGCCGCAAGCAGCATCAGGACATAGCCGAACGCCCACAGCACAAGGGCCGCCAGAAATGTGGCGCGAAAACCGAACCGGTCTCCGGCATAACCCCAGACGAGGTTCGACAGCGTATCCATCCCCAGAAAAGCAAGGCTGATCAGCCCCAGGGTGGCCCCGCTGAGCGGCAGGATCGTGCCGGTATAAAGAATGCAGAAGGCGATTGCGGTGCGTCCGGTCATCGCCACCAGCTGGGCGATCAGGAAATTGCGGTAATCGCGATTGGCGGTCAGGCGGGGCACATCGCGCAGCCGCTCGCGCAGCCGCATCGTCGGGCGCGTGGCGACCGCGGCCGGTTCACGCAGCAGCAGCACCAGGAACGTCAGGCCCAGGCTGGTCAGCACGAAACTGATCGCGAAAGTGGTGGCATAGCCGTTGCCCAGCACATTGTTTTCGATCAGCGTCGCACCGGCCCACCAGCTGAGCAGGGCCGCGATCCCGCCGCCGACCAGGTTGCGATAACCCTGCAGCCGCCCGCGCTGTTCAAGCGGGATGACCTTGGCCATCAGCACCTGAAACACCACGCGCTGCGCGCCCGAAAAATAGGCGAAGAAGAACAGTGCCGCGATGGTGATCACCGCCAGTTGCCAGCCACCCAGCAACCATCCGGCAATCGCAATCACCGCCAGCGGCAGGCGCATCAGCATGCCGGTTTGTCGGGCGATCGGCAGGATGTGGGTCTTGTCCTCGATTGCATTGGCGCTGCGCAAGGGAGAGACGATCGAGCCGGCCTGTTGCAGGGCCTGGGCCAGCCCGACCAGAAAGGTCGATCCGGTCAGCTGGAACAGGTAAGTGGGCACGAAGGTTGGCGCATAGATCAGGCGGAAGCCTGTCATGCCCAGCATCCCGTGAACGAAGTTGGCGACGTAATTGCGCTTCAAGTTGGCAAAAATGAAAGCGCGGTCCTGCACCGGGCCCGCGGCGCGGTCGGCATTGGTATCGATCCCGATCGGCTCAAGGTCATCGTCGAGCGCCACTCAGGATCCCGTATCGGCAAGGTGCGCCACAAGCAGCGCCTTGACCGCAGCGTAGTCCATCTTGCCGTTGGGTGCGCGCGGGATCTGCGGCGCGATCAGCAGATGGCGCGGCGCCTTGTAAAGCGACAGCGCGGCGCGCACGTGGTCAATCAGTTCGCCGGGCGTGGCGGTTGCGCCGCTGTGCAGTTCGGCCAGCGCGCCGATCCGTTCGCCAAAGCGCGGATCGGGCAACCCGCTGACCGCGGCATCGCGCACCGCGGGGTGGCGTTTCAGCACTTCTTCGACTTCTTCGGGAAATACCTTTTCGCCGCCGGTGTTGATGCATTGCGATCCGCGGCCCAGCACCGTCAGCGTCCCGTCGGCGGAAACGGTTGCCCAGTCGCCCGGCATCGACCAGCGCCGCCCTTCCAGTTCGACGAACGTCGACCGGGTCTTGGCCTCGTCGTTGTAGTAGCCCAGCGGGATCGGTCCGCCCACCGACACCTTGCCGGCTTCGTCCGAACCGGGCTCGATCCGCCGCCCGTCTTCGGCAAAAACCGCGCAATCGGGGCCGATCGTGAACGTGGCGGTTTCGGTCTGCGCGTCCTTGGTGACGGTCGAGGCGCCCAATCCAAAGGCTTCGGATGATGCGAAACTGTCGGTGATCGCAAGCTCGGGCATATGCGCGATCAGCCCGCGCTTGTTCTCGATTGACCACATCGCGCCCGACGAAAACATGAACTGCATCGCCGAAATGTCCCAGCGCCCCGGATTTGCATCGAGCGCTTCGAGCAATGGCTGGGCGAATGGCTGGCCGACCACCGTCATGCGCGATGCGCCATAGGTTTCGGCCATGTCCCAGATCGCTTCTGCATCGAACTGCCCGGTGCCGGTGAGCAGCACGGTGCTCCCGCCGCTCAGCGCGGTGAAGGCGGAAATCATCCCGGTGCCATGCATCAGCGGCGGCGCGATCAACGATTTGCTGCGGATCGGCGTGGCCTTGGCGCGGGTGCCGGCGGCCTCGGGATTGGGCAGCGGATCAAGCCCGAGCAACGGATTTCCGCCATAGTTCCCGCGCGCCAGCAGATCGCCCTGCCGCCACATCACCGCCTTGGGCATACCGGTGGTGCCGCCGGTGAAGATGAACAACAGATCATCCTCGCTGCGTTCCCAAAGCGTGTCGGGGCACTGCGGCTGCGGGACGATGGCGGCCAGATCGGTGGCCCAATCGGGCACCGGGTGACCCGGGGTGGCATAGGCAATCCAGGCCTTGGCCTTGCCAGCGCGCGCGCGGATCGGTTCGAGCAGGCTGGCAAATTCAGCGTCGAAGACCACGGCTTCAGCGTCACCGGATGTGAGCAGGAACAGCACCTCTTCGCTGGCATAGCGGTAGTTGACGTTGAACGGCACCGTGCTGATCTTCACCGCAGCATAGGTGCCGATCAGGTATTCGGGCCCGTTACGGGCATAGACTGCCACCTTGCCCTGATGGCTGATGCCAGAGCCGAGCAGGTGCGCGGCAAGACCATTGGCGGCCTCGTCAAACGCGCGCCAGGTCATTTCGCGGTTCCCCTGGACGATCGCCAGTTCGTCAGGGATCGCAGCGGCAACCGATTCCCAGATTGCGGCGTAGGTCCATGGGGTCATCGTGCCGGGCCTCCTATCGGGTTGTTTTCGGCTTCCTTGGCCCGGGCCTCGGCTTCGACCGCCCCTAGCCGGGCAACGTTCTCCTCATGCTTCTTCCTGTCAATCGGATAGAACAACAGGAACAGCAGACCCAGCACCCACAGCCCGAACGAAGCCGGAATGTAATGCGCCAACAGGCTGTCGGTCATCGCGGCGGTGACCTTGGCCGGATCGGCCTTGGCGGGAAACTGTGACCAGGTCAGGATCTGCCCGGCCATGAAGATCCCCAGCGCCGATGAACACTGCTGCATGAACGCCGAAGCGGCGAAGAAGGTACCGGCGGTGTGGCGCCCGGTCCTGACCGCGCTGTCTTCGACCACATCGGCCAGCATCGAACTGGTGTTGATCAGCGAAATCGCGATCATTGCGCCATAGACCGCGCCGATCACGAACAGCACCGGCACCAGCATGGCATCGCCCGGCACATAGAACATGTCGTAATAGGCCAACATCAGCGGCGAGAGGCCAAGGCAGATGCCGGTAAAGGCAAAGACCATCGCTGCGTTGCGCTTGCCCATCAGCCGCGACATGACCGGGGCCAGCGGCGCGGCAATCATCGCGGCAACCAGCGAATCGAAGGTCAGGATTGCCAGCGTCGGTCCGTTGAGCTTCCACAGGTAGGTCCCGAAATAGACTGTGGTGGCCGAATAGAGCCCGATCGCGGAGTATTTGAGCACGCCGAACCCAAAAATCGCCAGGAACGCCCGGTTCTTCATCGCGCTGGTCATTTCGCGCAAATGGTTGCCAAGCCCGGCCTCCTCCCCCCCGGCATACTGGCGCATCCAGGGGATGCGCCGGTGCGTCGCCAAACCGCTGACCAGCGCGCCAAGCAGGATCAGCACCGCGCCGATCAGCGCGAACGGGCCATAGGCGGCGGGATTGAGCTGGCCGCGCGGATAGTCCGGCGTAGCGACGAAGATCACCGCCAGACAGAACGAGGCGTAGCCAAAGGCACCGGCATAGCCCCACAGATAACGCAGCGAGAACAGCCTGGTGCGCTGGGCATAGTCATCGGTCAGTTCGGTCGCCATGGCCGACGATGGGATCTCGTTGAAACTGACCGACACGCGGGTCAACACCGCCGTCACGAAAATCCAGATGCCGTGCTGGCTGTCGCTCCAGCCCGCAGGCGGAAACCAGGCGAGCGTGAAGAAGAACGCGGTCGGAACGGCCGAGGCATAGATGAACGGATGACGCCGCCCCCAGCGGCTGCGGGTGACATCGGACCAGCGCCCGATCAACGGATCGACAAAGGCATCGACCAGCAAGGTCAGCGCAATCGCTCCGCCGACCACCGCCGCCGAAACCCCGATCACCTGGTTGTAGAACAGCATCAGATAGGTGCTGAACGCCGCGTTCTTGACCCCGTTGACGATCGCGCCGAAGCCATAGCCGTTGCGCGCCACGGCCGAGAGCGGAGGCGCTGCGTTCATCGCCAGGCGGGCCCGTGGCGGTGCCTGAAACTTCCCGTCGCGGTGCTGGTCATCGCGGTTCAGGCCTTGGCCGCCTCTTCCAATTCACCGACCAGTTCGACCGGATCGGCAAAGCGCTGTTCGGCCGCGGCGCGCAGGTTGGGGATCGAATAGGCCGGGAACATGTGATCTTCGAGCCCGCGATAGTCGCGCAGGTGCTGCTTGGCGACGGTTACCTTGTGGACCTCGGTCGGGCCATCGGCGATGCCCATCACGAAGCTGGCGATGATCTGCCCGGCAAAAGGCATTTCGTCCGAGACGCCAACCGATCCGTGGATGTGCAGTGCGCGGGCGGCAATATCGTGATAGACTTTG
>NZ_JANOWI010000028.1:0-11978 GCF_031417815.1 Novosphingobium sp.
CCGCCCCCCCCCGCACGCGGGAGGGGGGGCTTGAAGCCCGCCGTGCTGTTCGTGTGTCTGGGCAATATCTGCCGCTCACCGCTGGCCGAGGCCGCGTTCCGCGCCGAAGCCGCGCGCGCCGGGCTGGCAGCGGTGGCCGACAGCGCCGGCACGGCTGACTATCATGTGGGCGAACCGCCCGATCCACGCGCGATCCGCACCGCAGCGAAATTCGGGATCGACCTTGCGGGCTATCGCGGACGGCAGGCCGAAGCGGCGGACTTCACGCGGTTCAGCCATATTTTCGCGCTCGACCAATCGAATCTTGCCAACCTTGGGCGGGTTGCCCCGGCGGCCCACACCGCGCACCTTGCACTGCTGCTCGATCTGGTTCCCGGGCGCGAAGGGCAATCGGTGGCTGATCCGTGGTACGGTGCCGAAGAGGATTTTGAGGTGACCTGGGACGAGGTCAGCGCGGCGGCGCGCGGTCTGGTGGAGCTCCTGCGGCGATGAGCGGTGAAAGCGTCTTGGCGTGGCTGGCAGAGCACGCCCCCGATCTGGGGCTGATCGACCATTCGCGCTCAACCGCGACGGTGATCGAAGCCGCCGATGTGCTGGGCGTGGAACCGGCGCGGATTGCCAAGACGCTGGCCATCAAGGTAGGTGAGGAGATCATGCTGCTGGTTACGCGCGGCGATGCGCGGCTGGATAATGCGCTGTGCAAGGCCGAATTGGGCGGGCGTCCGCGCATGCTTGATCCCGAGGCGACGCTGGCTGCCACCGGCCATGCGGTGGGCGGGGTTTGCCCGTTCGGGCTGAGCCAAGCGCTGAGTATCGTGGCCGATACCTCGCTGCTCGCCTTCGGCACTGTCTTTCCTGCCGCCGGCACCCAGACCAGTTCGGTCGAGGTTGAGCCCCGGCGCCTGGCCGAAATCATCGGCGCGCGCTGGGTAACGATCTGCAAGCTGCCCGAATAAGCGAAGGGGCCCGTCCGTTTCCGGACAGGCCCCCTGCCATGCTCAATTCAGAGCCTAGTATTTGGCACCGATCCGCACGCCAAAGGTGCGCGGCTGGGTTGGCACGATGTAGGTCCGGGTGCACAACCCGCACTGGACGAAGCGCGACAGATCACCGCGTTCATCGGTCAGGTTCGAGACGAAAAATTCGAAGTTGAACTTGTCCCAATCGGCACCCAGCGAGAAGTTGAGCGTGCTGAAGCTGCGCAGATCGCCCTGCAGCGCGTTGTTCGCCAGGCGCAGATCCGACGGGGCCGAGCCTTTGTACATGCCGTTGAGCTGCACGAAGCCCTTGGCCGAGCCGACCGGCACGGTGTAGCGGATCGTCCCGCTCATCTTCCACTGCGGCGTGATCGGCAGGCGCGTGCCGGCCGGCGCGTCGATATCGGTTACGGCTGGCGTAGACCCAATTGCCGGAATCAGAATGCAGGTGAATGTCGGGTCGAATTCATGACAAAGGTTCTGCTGGATCTTGGCGTCGGTATAGGCCCCGGCGAGGTTGATCGACAGCGGACCGAAATTGCCAGACAGATCAAGGTCGAAACCCTTGATCCGCGCATCCGGTCCATTGATGATGACGGTAAAGCTGTTCGGCCCCAGATAGCTGAACTGGAAGTCCTTCCATTCCTGCTGATAGATCGCGCCGTTCAGCCGCACCTTGCCATCGGCCCAGGTGGTCTTGAAGCCCAGCTCGTAGTTCTGAAGGTAATCGGGCTGGTAAGCACCGAAATCGCCACGCC
Organism: Novosphingobium sp.; assembly: GCF_031417815.1. Taxonomy (GTDB): domain Bacteria; phylum Pseudomonadota; class Alphaproteobacteria; order Sphingomonadales; family Sphingomonadaceae; genus Novosphingobium. The sequence continues at coordinate 1,736 of NZ_JANOWI010000028.1, forward strand.
GGTTGATCCCGCCGGGGCGGAACCCGCGGCTGGCAGTGGCGTAGAACAGCAGGTCGCGGCTGGGTTTCCAGGTCAGGTTGGCGCGGTAGGTGAAACCGTGGTCCTTGGCCACCGTTGGGACGACTGTTCCATTCGAATAGGTTCCCAGATTGGTGCAGGGAGTGCCAGCAACAACGGGGGCAACCAGCGTGCTTGATCCGGTGCGAATCCAGTCGCCATTCGAATCCTTGGTATAGAGACGCTCACCGTTGGTGGTGAAGCAGCTGGCCACCCCGGTCCCCGGGCTATAGGCGGCGTTCGGCGGTGAAGCCGTCCAGTCTCCGGCCGGATCGCGGCCAAAGCCGAAGAACCCGATCAGGTCGTTGTTATAATAGAACGCACGCCCGCCGATCGTGGCGGTGACGGTTGGCGCAAGATCGAATGAGACTTCGCCGAACATCGCATAGTCGCGGTCAATCCGGTGCTGTTCGGTCAGCCACAGGGTACCCGGCAGCCCGTTGACCGAAACGGTGGGGCCCAGATTGGTGATCTGGTAGTCCTGGTGGATGTCGTTCGACTGGTACTGATAGAACGCACCGCCCACGAAGCGCACCGGATTGTCCGACGGCGAGGCAAAGCGCAGTTCCTGGCTGAATTTCTTGAAGTGATCGGTCCCCAGCACCTTCTGGCGCGGATCGATCGTGTTCCCGCCGCTATCGACATAGGCGAAGTAGTAGGCCAGCCCACCAAGCGATTCGTAGTAGCTGTCATAGGATTCGGAATAGTCGGTATAGTCGTTTGACGACGCGGTCTTGCGGTCAAGATAGGCCGCGGCATATGTCACGTCCCAGTTGCCCACTTTGCCCTCGATGGTCAGCGCCGCCTGGATGAACTTGTCATCGCGCGAATCTTCGAAGAAATGCTGGTACTGCAGATCACCGACCGAGGGATCGTAGGCGTAGGAGCCGTGGCTCTTGGTTTCCTGATACATGACCGCGGGCGTCACGGTCCAGTTGTCGTCCAGTTCGACCAGCAGCGCTGCTCGGCCGCCGTAGGTATCGGTGTAATTGGTATCCTCGCCGACGAAGGCTGCGTTGTTCACGCTGATTCCGTCACGGATACAGCCGTTGACATCGCCATTGCCGTCATAGGTGGTGGTGCCGCAGAAGGTGCGCGTGCCCGGAACATTGTCGATAAACCCGGCATCGCGCTGGTAAAAGCCGACAACGCGCAGCGCTGCGGCATTGCCCAGCGGCAGGTTGAACATGCCTTCCAGCTTGCCGCCCTGTCCGCCGTGCTCAACGGTGTTGCCCTCGGCATCAAAGCGCCAGTCGATCCCCTTGGTGCTGGGCTTGTTGGTGATGATGCGGATCGTGCCGGCTTCCGAAGACGCGCCATAAAGCGTGCCTTGCGGGCCTGACAGGCTCTCGATCCGGGCAATGTCATAGACGTGCACATCAAGGTTGCCGCCGATCGTGGTGACCGGTTGTTCATCAAGGTAGACGCCGACCGAAGGCAGCGAGCCCGAGTGGTTGCCGTCCCCGCCCGAGGCAACCCCGCGCATATAGATCACGTTGGTGCCAGGCGTGCCGCCCGATTGCGCCGAGACCGAGGGGAGCTGCTGCGAATAGGTGTTGAAGTTCGAGACACCCAGTTCGTCAAGCTTCTTGGTGCCCAGCGCCGTGATCGAGATCGGCACGTTCTGCAGGCTTTCCGAACGCTTCTGCGCGGTCACCACGATGTCCGGGTTGACCGCAGCCTCCTCTGCAGCCGGGGTATCCTGCGCGAAGGCCGGAAAGGCGACCAGCGCGGTGCTGGTTACGAGTGCCGCAAAGGTGCTGCGGAAGTGACGCTTGGACATATGTTCCCCTTGACCCCGAAAGTCTTTCGTCGAAGCCTCATTCTTGTCGAAGCTTCCGTCAAGCACGGACCGTTAAGAAATTGCGCAAACCGCGCCCGGCGTGACACTTTTACAACGATTTTGGCACTCCTGGATAGCAATCGAGCACATCGCCCAGCGCGGTCCGCAGCGGGCCGAGATGCGCGTCGAATTTCTTCCAGCCTTCGGTGCCTTCGCGGAAGATCGGCTGGCGCACCTGTTCGGAGCTGGCGGTGCGCACCGCGCGCTCGGTTTTATGGAATTCGAGGCAGGCCGGTTCGAACGGTAACCCGCAGTAACCCAGCAGCGCGCGCACTTCGCGTTCGGTGTGGTCTACCATGTCTTCATAGGTCACGCGGTGGACCGCGCCGGGCTGGACCCGGTCAAGATGTGCCATCAGCCGGACATAGTCGCGGTAATAGCGGCCCACGTCTTCCAACGCATAGGAAAAGCCCTGACCGCGCGCGAAATGCTGCTTGAAGTTCGAAAAGCAGCAGCCCAGCGGATGGCGCCGCGGATCGATGATCTTGGCGTTCGGCAGGATCAGCCGGATCAGCACCACGTGGACCCAGTTGTTGGGCAGCTTGTCGATGAACAGCGGCTTGTCGGACTTGCGCTGGATTCGGGTGCGCCCAAGGTATTCCTCGCCCAGGCTGAACAACTGGTCGCCGGTCATTCCTGTCAGATCGGCCGGATAGTTCGGTGCGCGGCGGGCCAGCACCGGCAAGTCGGGAAGTTCGCTCGTGCCTTCGATCTGGCTGTGACTTGAAAGGATCTGCTCGACCAGCGTCGATCCGGCGCGCGGCATGCCCAGCACGAACACCGGATCGGGCGCATCGCAGCCCAGCCCGGCGGCGGCTTCGAACAGTTCGGGCGTGGCCACCGCAATCATCCGGTCGACAAACCGCGTGGTCTCGTCCGGATCATAGTCGAGCGCTTCGCGGCGCAGCGCATTGCCTTTGGCATAGTGCGCGAAAGCGGCCTCGGCCATGCCGCGATCCTCAAGTGCCTTGCCCAATGCAAAGTCGAGGTGGAAGCGGTCTTCGTCGGCAATATTGCCCCGCGCCAGCGCGCCTTCCATCGCGGCGATATCGGCTTCGCTGAACCTGGCGGTCTTGAGGTTGGCCAGGCTCCACCAGGCTTCGCCCAGTTCGGGCATGAGTTCGATCGCCTTGCGGTAGGCCGTTACGCCTTCGTCGGCGCGGCCCACGGTCTTGAGCATGTGGCCATAGCTCATCCAGATCCGTGGCTGCCGGGTCGCTTGCTTGAGCACGGCCTCATATAGCCCCAGCGCCTCCTCAAACTCGCCGATCCGGCCAAGCGCTGCGGCTTGCAGGTTGGCATGGCCGGAATTGCCGGGTTCCTCCTGCGATACCTGCGCCAGCTGTTCCAGCGCCTCTTCGGGCCGGTTGAGCCGGTAGAGCACCAGTGCCAGATTGGCCCGCGCCGCAGTGAAGGCCGGCGACAGATCGAGCGCGCGGCGCAGCAGGTTTTCGGCATCCTTGTAGCGCCCGATCCGCCCGGCCAGTTCGGCGAACATCCGGATCGCGGCGACATCGAACGGATCGTCCTTCAGATGCGCACGCAGCAGCGGTTCGGCGCGCGGCAAGTCATTGGCGTTGAGCGCCACCGCCGCCTCGATAAGGCGCGGGTGATACTTGCCGAGGCGCTCAAGCCAGGAGCGGGTGGTGACACTTGCCATGCGCGCAGCAGAAACATGGTGACGCGCCGCAATCAAGCGATAGGTTGCAATAGTCCCCCTCCCGCTTGCGGGAGGGGTTAGGGGTGGGTGAGTCAGGGCTGGGAGTTTGGTTCGCGTTCGCGGACTGGCCCACCCCCGGCCCCTCCCGCGAGCGGGAGGGGAAATTTACGGCCATGACAGAAAGCAACCGCCCATTTGGCTTCTGGACCGCAACCGCACTGGTTGTAGGCGGGATGATCGGGGCGGGCATCTTCGTCCAGCCGGCCCAGCTTGCGCCATACGGCTGGACCGGGGCGCTGGCCTGGCTGGTTGCCATCCCCGCAGCGATGCTGCTGGCCTATGTCCTCTCGCGCCTGACCGCTGCGCATCCCGGCGCAACCGGGATTGTCGAAATCGTCGGCGACGCGATCGGGCCGTTGCCGGGCGTGCTGGTGGGGTGGAGCTACTGGGTCGGGATCGTTTCGGCCAATGCGATCATCGCGCTCACGGCAATCCGCTATCTTGCGACATTCGTGCCCGCACTCACCGCCAGCCCGCTCGCCACCGCGCTGGGTGCAACCACGCTGGTCTGGGCGCTGACCGCGCTCAACCTGGGCGGTGCGCGCGGGGCCGGACGGTTTCAGGTGGCGACCACGCTGCTCAAGCTGCTGCCGCTGATCGCGGTGGTGCTGATCCTGGTCGGACTGAGCTTTGCCGATACCGCAAGCTTCACGGCGCACCAGCAGGCCCCGTTCGCGGCGGATCAATTTACCACCGCGCTGACGCTCGCCTTTTTCCCGATGGTCGGGTTTGAAAGCGCCTCGCTCGCTGCCGAACGGGTCCGCGATCCGGCGCGCAACGTGATGCGCGCAACGATGTGGGGCACCGCGCTCACCGGTGTGCTCTATGTGATCATCTCCAACGGGATCGTCTTTGCGATGCCGCCGGCTGTGGTCGCCGCATCGGATGCGCCGATCGCGCTGTTTGTCGAGCAATTCTGGGGCCGCGGGGCAAGCCTGATCGTCGCGGCCTTTGCGGCCATTTCGGCCATCGGCTGCCTCAACGGCTGGGTGCTGATGCAGGGCGAAGTCCCGCTCGGCATGGCCCGGGCCGGCTTGCTGCCAAGCTTCCTTGGGCGCACCAGCGGGCGCGATGTCCCGACCACGGCGGTGCTGCTTTCCAGCCTGCTCGCCAGCGCGTTGATCCTTTCGGGCGCGATCCCCGGCTTCACCGGGGTGCTGACTTTCATGCTCCAGCTGACCACGGCAGCGACGGTGTGGCTCTATTTCGGCGCCTGCCTCGCCGCACTCAAGCTCGGACTGGTGCGTCTCGCCGCAATTATCGGCCTGGCCGCCTCCGGCTGGGTCCTGTGGGGCTCCGGGCTCGAGCCGCTCGGCCTCAGCATTGTCCTGATGCTGACCGCCATCCCGCTTTATGTCTTCGCGGTGCGCAAGCCTAAGACCGCAAGATCTTCCTCAGCAATGGCCGGTCCGCCAGAATAGCCGCCGCGGCATTGTGCCCCGGCGCGCCAGTTACGCCGCCGCCCGGATGGGTCCCCGCGCCGCACATGTAGAGGCCTTTGATGGGGCCGCGATAGTCGCCATGCCCCAGCACCGGGCGCGCCGCCCACAGCTGGTCGATCCCCATCGTGCCGTGCATGATATCGCCGCCGATCAGCCCGAACTTGCGCTCCAGATCGAGTGGTGAGTGGATCTGCGTGGCGATCACGCTGGCCTTGAAATTGGGGGCATGATCATTGACCGTATCGATGATCATGTCGGCCACCGCCTCGCGGTGCGTGTCCCAATCGACCGCCGGATCAAATTGCTGGCAGAACAGCGAGGCGACGTGCTGACCCGGCGGGGCAAGGCTGTCGTCGACCGTTGAGGGGATCTTGATCTCGACAATCGGCTTCTTCGACCAGCCGTGCTGCTGGGCATCGATGAAGGCCTGATCCATGTAATCCATCCCCGGCGCGATAATGATCCCAGCGGTGTGGTGTTCGGCCTGTTGCTTGCCCGGCAGCACGCTGAACGAGGGGAGTTCAGACAGCGCGACGTTCATCCGGAACGTGCCCGAACAGGTCTTGAAGCCCTTGATCCGGCGTTTGAAATCATCGTCCAGATCGCTTTGGTCGACCAGTTGCCGATAAAGCAGCGCCGGCCCGGCGTTCGAGGCGACTATGCTGGCAGCGATTTCCTCTCCGCTTTCCAGCTTCACGCCGGTAACCTTGCCGCCATCGACCAGCACTTGCGCCACCGGTGCCTCAAGGCTGATCTCGACCCCGGCATCTTCACAGGCCCGCGCCATCGCCTGGGTGATCGCGCCCATCCCGCCAACCGCATGGCCCCAGGCGCCCAGCTTGCCGTTCACTTCGCCGAACACGTGGTGGAGCAGGACATAGGCGCTGCCGGGGGTGGAGACCCCGGCGTAGTTGCCGACCACCGCATCAAATGCGAAGGCGCTTTGCACATAGTCATGCTCAAACCAGCCATCGAGGAACTGGCGCGCCGATTTGGTGAAGATATCGAGCAGATCGCGCTGGACCGAAATGTCCATCTTGGCCATCGGCCAGCCCTGCTTCGCCGCCGCGACCAGCGAGCTGAGCCCGCCGCCGACATTGGGCGGGATCTGCAAGCTCAGATCGCGCAGCACATTGGCGACCTTTTCGAGCGCGGCATCATAGGCCGGATAAGCCGCCGCATCCTTTTTGGAAAACCGCGCAAACTCCGCTTCGGTGCGGCCAGCGCCGCCGCCGAGCTTCACATAGTCGTTCTCGAACGGGAAAAAGTTGCTGATCGTGCGTTCGATCACGCGGTAGCCGTAGTGGTGCAGCCGCATGTCGGCGATCACCTTGGGGCGCAGCAGGCTGACCGTATAACTGGCGGTCGAATTGCGGAAGCCGGGATGGAATTCCTCGGTCACCGCCGCGCCGCCGACAATATGCCGGCGTTCGAGCACCCGCACCTTCATGCCCGCCTTGGCGAGATAGAAGGCGCAGGTCAGGCCATTGTGGCCGCCGCCGATGATGATCGCGTCATAGGTCTTGGTCATCTTCTTCTCCTCAGAGGCGGACAGATCCACCCCCAACCCCTCCCGCAAGCGGGAGGGGGACTGTGTTGCGTTTGGCTCAACGTGCTCCCCGCCCGCTAGCGGGAGGGGTTGGGGGTGGGCCACTCTATTTGTACCGCGCGCTCCACCCTGGCGCAGGCGCGAACGGCTGCCTTGCTTCAGGGATCAGCGCGCGGATCTTGCGGGCGAAGCTGCGCAGGCAGACCTCGCTTTTGGCGATCGGCCCGGTGCCATAGCTCTTGCTGGCCATGCCCTGCTGGACGCGGCTGATCAGCCAGGTGTCATCGGCATTGACGTTGCGGTTGATCCGCCAGTTGGCATAGCGCACCGCTTTCATTTCCCTGCGGTCATCCGGCAGGCAATAAGCCACTTCGCGCAACATGCAGGTGGTCGGCCCGGTGGGGATCCACTGCATGAAATCGATCTGATCGGCATAGATATCGAAGGCCATGTTGGGCCACAGCTTGTAATAGAGCCAGCGACCGTGTGCCTCGTCAGGTAGGTGCTCCACCTTGGGCATGTAAGCGCCGTAAACCTTCTCCCAGAAGTTCTGTTTGTCGTTTTTGACGACATCGCCGGTAAGCCGGTCGGCCCAACCATGCGCTTCGATCCGATAGGTCTTGCCGACAAGGCGGTTCAGCCCGTCATGCGCCACCGGGATATGCAGGTTGTCCGAATAGTTATCGCCGACGTTCTTCCAGTTCACATCGCGCGGGCGCTGGCGTACCGGACCCATCGGACGCATCTCCGCGAAGCGGTATCGCGCCACCTCGGCTTCGAACGGTGCCATCATTTCGGCGACACTGGGGAAACCGGCATCTTCCAGCCGCACGAAAATGAACCCGTGCCAGATCTCAAGCGCGACCGGGGTGAGCCCGTTTTCTTCCAGCTTGAGCGACGGGTATTCGCCCTTCATCGGCACGCCGGTCAGCCGCCCGTCGATCGCATAGGTCCACGCGTGATAGGGGCAGACCAGCTTCTTGGTGCAGCCCGCCGGGCCTTCGACCAGCCGCATCGCGCGGTGGCGGCAGACGTTGGTGAAGGCGCGCACCTGGCCATCTTCGCCGCGGATCACCACCACGCTCTCACCGGCGTATTCGATTGTCTGGTAATCGCCGGAATTGGCGACTTCGCTGACATGACAGACGATCTGCCAGGACGGCCGAAAAATCCGGTCGATTTCCAGCTGCATGAATTCGGCGTCTTTGTAGATCCAGCCGGGCAGCGAAAAATCGGCGTCGGGATCGACATCATGGCCGTCGATTTCGGCAAAGGCATGGTCGAGCTTGGTCATAGGCGGCGAATCCCGTTTCCCTTGTTGGACGATCGTACAACAAGTGCTAGGGTGCTGCAAGTGACCGCGAAGCCCGCCTATACCCGCGCCGAGCCGGATGCCCGGCGGCAAAGCCTGATCGCCGCCTGCGCGCGGGTGTTGGCGCGCGAGGGCGCTGCGGGCACCAGCGTGCGCGCGATTGCGCTGGAGGCAGGCGTCTCGCCGGGGCTGGTCGGACATTACTTCGCGGGGATCGACGCGCTGGTCGCCGAAACCTATGCCCATGTCGAGGCGCAGGTCAGCGCCGCGATCGACGCCGCGCTGGATGCGGCAGGCGATGATCCGCCTGCGCGGCTGGATGCCTTCGTCACCGCCAGCTTCCGCGCGCCGGTGGCCAGCGGCGAACTGCTGGCGACCTGGATCGCGTTCTGGAGCCTGGTGCGCGCCCGCGCCGATATCGCCCGCCAGCACGACCGGCAGTATGCCGCGTTCCGCGCGCGGCTCGAAGACCTGCTTGGCGCCTGCGGGACACCCGAGGCCGATCGCCGCCGCAGCGCCATCGCGATCACCGCCTTGATCGACGGGCTGTGGCTTGAACTGTGCCTGTCTCCGGGCACGTTTGCCGGCGGCGAAGCGCAGGCCATTGCCCGTGCTGCCCTGCGCCGGCTGACCTGATCGCGCGCCTGCAGGATCGGCAGCGATCCGATGTTTTCTTGGCGCATTCGACCAAGCAATCGTGGCCATAAACGCCCTATTCATCGCAGAAGTGTTGCAGCCGTGCCGCGCTGTTGCGAAATCGTCTGCGGTGCGGGATAATGGCCTTGCAATTGCTTGATTGACTGCGCCGAAACGTGCATAAACAGCGACGAACCGTTTGGAGTACGACGAAATGAAATCGACCGCAGGCAAGCCTGGCGCACGCCGCAAGCTGGGCATGGCGCTGGTGCTGGGCAGCATGCTGAGTTCCGCCGCGCTGTGGGCTGCGCCCCAGGCTGAGCCTGTTCCAAGTCCGAGTTCGAGCCCGGCACCGGTCGCTACCCCGGCCACCCCGGCTGCGGTGACCGCGCCCGCGCCGGTCGATGAGCCGACCCTGACCTGGAGCGTGGCTGATGCCCAGGCGCTGCTCGGCACCATCCAGGGGATTGACGCCGATGGCCTGATCGCCGCCGATTACCAGCCCGAAAAGCTCCGCGCCGCAATTGCCGCAGGCCCCGGTGCCGCGCTTGATGCCCAGGCCAGCAAATCGTTTGCCTGGCTGGTCGAGGACATGCGCGATGGCCGCACCCGGATGGATTCGCGCGAACAGTGGTTCGTGGTCGATACCGATGTCGATACCAATCCGACCCATGCGATGATGGAACGCGCGCTGGCCAGTCACGATGTGTCGGGCACTGTGGCCGCGCTGGCCCCCACCGCGCCTGACTATGCCGCGCTGAAAGGCGTGCTGGCGGTGACCCCGGCGGCCAACAAGGCCAAGCGCAGCCTGATCCAGATCAACCTTGATCGCTGGCGCTGGTTGCCGCGCGAGCTGGGCAAGTATTACCTGCTCACCAACGTGCCCGAATTCCAGCTCCGGCTGACGGTCGATAACGCGATCATCCGGTCATACCGCACGATTGTCGGCAAGGTTGGCAAGACCGCCACCCCGCAACTGGCTGCCGTGGTCAAGGGCGTGGTGTTCAACCCCACCTGGACGGTGCCGCAATCGATCGTGGTGGGCGAAGGCCTTGGCAAGCGGCTGATCGGCAACCCGGCACAGGCGGCGCGTGAAAACTACAAGGTGACCAGGGCCAAGGACGGCACGATAACCGTCGTCCAGCAACCGGGAGCGGGCAATTCGCTGGGCTATATGAAGCTCGACATGCCCAACCCGCACGCGATCTTCATCCACGACACCCCCTCGCGCGGGTTGTTTGGTCAGGCTTACCGGGCGCTCAGCCACGGCTGCGTGCGCACCGAGCGCGCGACCGAACTGGGCATGACCATGGCGATCCTGGGCGCCGGCAAGACCACTGACGAACTGGTCGCGATCGCCGGATCGGGCAAGTACACGCTGGTGCCGATGACCAGGACTTTCCCGGTCTATATCATGTATTTCACCATGGCGACCGACATCAATGGCAAGATGGGGACGTTCAAGGATCTCTATGGCCGCGATACCAAGGTGCTGGCCAGCTTCGCCGCCCCGCGCAAGCTGTGGGATGGCAAGCGCAAGACCACCGAAAAGGTGATCAAGCTGGATAATCCATTGTAGTTTCCGCCTGACGGCGGTGCGGAAAACCCGTTCGGGTTTTCCTGGCCTAGCCGGCCCGCTCCCCCGGCCCGAACACCCACAGGGTACCTTTAACGGGTGGTCGGG
>NZ_JANOWI010000029.1:0-2175 GCF_031417815.1 Novosphingobium sp.
GTGTCGGCTCGGCCTTGTTCGGCGCGCGCGGCTAGCTTAGTCTCCATCGCAAGGCCCGCACACAGGCGGCCATGGAGAGACGATGGGCGAGAGTTTTGCAGAATGGATCCCGGCTGGCTGGCCGGCAATGACGCTGCCCGAGTGCGAGGAAGCCTTGTGCGTCCCCGGCAGCAAGTTCGAGATCGAAACCGTGGAAATCCGCGGCGTGCCGACCCGGGTGTGGAAGGCCGCTCCGCCGCACCTCGCCGCGCTGGTCGAAGCCGCGCGCGGGCACGGCGCGCAGATGTTCACGATCTATGAGGACGAGCGGGTCAGCTATGAGGCCTGGTACCGCGCGGTCGCCACGCTGGCCGCGCATTTCGAGGAACTGGGCGTCCGGAAGGGCGACCGGATCGCGCTGGCGATGCGCAACCTGCCCGAATGGCCGGTGGTGTTCTTCGCGGCGGTGACGCTGGGCGCGATCTGCGTGCCGCTCAACGCCTGGTGGACCGGGCAGGAGCTCAGCTACGGCCTCAATGATTCGGGTGCCAAGCTGCTGGTCTGCGATGCCGAGCGGCTCGACCGGATCCTGCCGCTCCGCGCCGAACTGCCGGGGCTGGAACACATTCTGGTCTCGCGCCTTGCCGTGGCCCGGCCCGATACCACCCGGCTGGAAGACGTGATCGGCCAGAGCGCGGCCTGGGCAGGGCTGCCCGAACGCACGCTGCCCACTGTGGCACTCGAGGCCGATGATCCCGCGACGATCCTTTACACCAGCGGCACCACCGGCAATCCCAAGGGCGCGCTGGGCACGCACCGCAATTTCCTCAGCAACATCTTTTCGTCAGGCTACACCGCAGCGCGTTCGGTGCTGCGCCGGGGTGAGGCGCTGCCCGATCCCGAACCACGCACGATCCTGACCGTGATCCCGCTGTTCCACGCCACCGCCTGCAGCGCGACGATGATGGGCGCGCTGGCCGCCGGGCACACCATGATCTTCATGTACAAGTGGGACCCGGTCAAAGCCTTCCAGATCATCGAGCGCGAGAAGGTCCACGCCACCGGCGGGGTGCCGACCATCGCCTGGCAGCTGATCGAGCATCCCGAGCGCGAAAACTACGATCTCTCGAGCCTCGAATCGATCGGCTATGGCGGTGCGCCATCGGCCCCCGAACTGGTCCGCAAGATCCGCGAAGTGTTCGGCGCATTGCCCGGCAACGGCTGGGGGATGACCGAAACCACCGCCACCGTCACCCAGCACGGCGCCGAGGATTACCTGTTCCGCCCCGACAGCTGCGGCCCGCCGGTGCCGGTGTCGCGGCTCAAGCTGACCGATCCCGAGGGCCAGGAGGTACCGCAGGGCGAAGTCGGCGAATTGTGGGCCAACGGCCCGATGATCGTCGCGGAATACTGGAACAACCCCAAGGCCAGCGCCGAAACGTTCATCGACGGCTGGGTCCGCACCGGCGACCTCGCCTGGATCGACGAAGAAGGCTTCTGCCACATCGCCGACCGCGCCAAGGACATCGTCATCCGCGGCGGCGAGAACATCTACTCGTCTGAGGTCGAAAACGTGCTCTACGAACACCCGGCAGTGATGGACGCCGCAATCGTTGGCATCCCCCACCGCACGCTGGGCGAGGAACCGGCGGCGGTGGTTTACTTGAAGCCTGGAACCGAGGCGAGCGAGGCGGAATTGCAGGCTTTGGTCGGAGAGCGGCTGGCGCGGTTCAAGGTGCCGGTGAAGGTGCTGTTCTATCCAGAGACCTTGCCGAGGAATGCCAATGGCAAGATTTTGAAGAAGGAGCTGCGGGGGCTGTTTGCCTAAACTGCTCAGATAAATGCTGTGCGCTTTTGCTTGGGCGATAGCGTCGGCTCTTTGGCCGAAATGGGGCGGAGGCCGGACGTTGTCAGCCAGTCGATTGCGATGGACTTGCTCGGCCCGCTGTTTTAGTCCCGTCACCGGGTCGGCTCCGCCTTTCGGAAAGGGCGACTTATGCCTAACTGCATCGATTGGATTGCGCAGTGAGCGCCGCGCCGCGCCTGATCCGGCCTGCCACGCGCCACGTGCGCAACAGGCTGTTCGACAGCACTTTTTGGGACGATTTCCCGATGCGATCTGGCGACATTGTCATCTCGACCTACCCCAAGTGTGGCACCACTTGGATGCAGCGGATCGTGGGCATGATGGTGTTC
>NZ_JANOWI010000030.1:0-122004 GCF_031417815.1 Novosphingobium sp.
TCGCTCCCCCATCCCCAACCCTTCCCCGCCGGGGAAGGGGAAATGAGACGAGCCAATCGGGATTTGGCATAAGTGCGGCGCGCGTTTGAAGGGTTCACGCATCATCCTTAAGGACGCGGCAACCATAGAGCATCACCAACACTTAGCGTCAGCGCGCTAGAGCTGCGGTCCTACGAGAATGCAAGGGCCGCAACCACATATGACTATCCGCACTGCCACCGCCCGCCCGCTTGCAACCCCGGTCCACCTGACCCGCGGCGCGCTGGGGCGGATCGCGGCGCGCGCCGCCAACGATAACGCCGATCTGGCCCGCCAGGATCAGGTGGTGCGTGATGCACTGCGCCATTTCGCGGCGCATGGTCTGTTTGCTGCCGAAGAAGCCGGCAACCGCGCGGCCGCCGCCCATCGCCGCGGTGATCGGGCAGAATTGCGCCACTGGCTGCAGATCTGCGCCGCGCTCGACCCGCGCCGTGCTGCGGCATTGCACCGCAAGCTGGCACACCTGCCGCGCTGAGGCGCGGGGCGGTCTCGCTATTCACCATCAAATCGGACCAAAAAACCCCTCCCCGGTGGGGAGGGGTTGGGGTGGGGGGACAACGCCAACGTCGATCCCCCACCCCCAGCCCCACCCCGATGGGGTCGGGAGATACCCTTATTGCAATTGCGAACTATTATCAGCAAATAGTTGCCGCTAGGGCCTTTTACCGCCTTGCAATCGCGAAAAGAGACGCTTAGGGCCGGTCGGGTACACTGGGCGGCCCCGCTTCCGTGCGGGATGAAAAGGGCCACTACCCGCAGCCAACGATTGATCCCGCTTTACCCAGGCAAAGGACATCGACGCTTTATGGCCAGTACTACCGGACGCAAGAAGATCGCCCTTATCGGCGCTGGTAACATCGGCGGCACGCTCGCCCACCTCGCCGCGCAAAAGGAACTGGGCGATATCGTCCTGTTCGATGTGGTTGAAGGCGTGCCGCAGGGCAAGGCGCTCGATCTGTCACAGTGCGGCCCGGTTGAAGGTTTCGACGCCAAGATCACCGGTTCGAACGATTACAAGGATATCGCCGGGGCCGACGTGATCATCGTCACGGCCGGCGTCGCCCGCAAGCCGGGGATGAGCCGCGACGATCTGCTGGGCATCAACCTCAAGGTGATGAAGGCGGTCGGCGAAGGGATCAAGAACAACGCCCCCGGCGCATTCGTGATCTGCATCACCAACCCGCTCGACGCGATGGTCTGGGCGCTGCGCGAGTTTTCGGGCCTGCCGCACCACATGGTGGTCGGCATGGCAGGAGTGCTGGATAGCGCCCGGTTCAGCCACTTTATCGCCGATGAGTTCAAGGTTTCGGTGCGCGACGTGAACACCTTCGTGCTCGGCGGCCACGGCGATACGATGGTCCCGGTGGTGCGCTATTCAACGGTCAACGGCATTCCGGTGCCTGACCTGGTAAAAATGGGCCTGTCGAGCCAGGACAAGATCGACGCCATCGTCAAGCGCACGCGCGGCGGCGGCGGCGAAATTGTCGCACTGCTCGGCACCGGATCGGCGTTCTATGCACCCGCAGCCAGCGGTATCGCCATGGCCGAAGCCTTCCTGAACGACCAGAAGCGCATCCTGCCCTGCGCCGCGCATGTCAGCGGCCAGTACGGGCTCGACGGGCTATACGTCGGTGTTCCGGTGCAAATCGGTGCAGGCGGCGTGGAAAAGATCATCGAGATCGCGTTGGACGATACCGACAAGGCCGGGCTGCAGGTCTCGGTCGATGCGGTCAAGGAACTGCTGGTCGCCTGCAAGACAATCGAGCCGAGCCTAGCATGAGCGCGCTTCGTCGGGTTGCACTGGTCCCGGTCGCGCTGCTTGCCGCGCTGTCCGCCGCCCCGGCGCAGGCCAAGGTCCCGCCCGAACCGCTGGCCGATGTGTTGGCCGCGGCCAAGGCGATCTGCTTTGACCATCTGGGCGATCCCGCTGCGCAAACTGCCGTGGTCACTGCCGCGCCGTACGAAGCCGAAAAGGTCCGCAGCGCCGACGATGGCACGGTGACCTGGAACACCGACCGGTTTTCGATCGCGATCCTCGACGATCCCGAGAAGAAGTTCTGCATGGTGACCGCGGTGGTCGATCCGAAGACCCGGATCGGCGAAGGGATCAAGCTGGCGCGCCCGCTGCTGGGCGAACCCATGTCCGCCGATCAGGAATTCGTGCTGTGGTACAGCAAGTCCGCTTCCGGGGATCTGACCATGTACGGCTTCTTGCTCGAGCGTGAGGGTGACCAGATGCTCGCCGCATACGCAGCGGGCTTGAATTAAAGCGCATTGCAGCGCAGCTACGGAGATGGATCCCATGAGCACATTTGACCAGATCGCGATGACCCTGGCGGTTTCGGCCAGCCTCGCCTTCGCCGCCCCCGCTTCCGCGCAAGATGTCATCCCCTCGCCCGAAGAAGCTGCCGAGGCTTTCAAGGCGATCTGCATGGACCACGCCGGCGATCACATGGCCCAGGCCAAGGCCGCCACTGCGGCGCCGTGGAACATGAAGAAAGCCAAGGATTCGAACGACAAGCGCGCTTATTATGACAACTTCCCGTGGCAGCTTTCGCTCAGCACCACCGACAGCGGGCTCAAGATCTGTGCGGTCACCACCGCTGGCGATCCCGGGCTGACCGACGCGCAGGCGCGCAGCGCCACGGTGGCGGTGCTTGGCCCGCGCCCGGCCGATCTCGAGGAGGAGAAAGGCGGATATTACTGGACCCCGTCGATCGATGGCCGCGATTACATGATCATGTACCAGACCAAGATTTTCCCCAACGACGGCAATCCGATGACCGTGGTCAGCTATGGGCTGACGTGGAAGTAAGTCTCGTTCCGGAAAATCACTCCATTTCAACAATTTGAAAGCGATGCAATGTCGATCCTGATCAACAAGAATACCAAGGTCATCACCCAGGGGATGACTGGCGCGACCGGCACTTTCCACACCGAGCAGGCGCTGGCTTATGGCACGCAGATGGTTGCGGGGGTCACCCCGGGCAAGGGCGGCACCGTCCACATCGGGCTGCCGCAGTTCGATAGCGTGGCCGAAGCCAAGGCGCTGACCGGCGCCACCGCATCGTGCATCTACGTCCCGCCGCCGGGCGCTGCCGATGCCATTCTGGAAGCGATCGATGCCGGGATCGAGCTGATCGTGTGCATCACCGAGGGCATCCCGGTGCTCGACATGGTCCGCGTCAAGCGCGCGCTGACCGGCTCGGGCAGCCGTCTGATCGGCCCCAACTGCCCCGGCGTGCTGACGCCGAACGAATGCAAGATCGGGATCATGCCCGGCAGTATCTTCAAGCAGGGCTCGGTCGGCGTGGTTTCGCGTTCGGGCACGCTGACTTACGAAGCGGTGTTCCAGACCACCCAGATCGGGCTTGGCCAGACCACTGCGGTCGGGATCGGCGGTGATCCGGTCAACGGAACCAACTTCATCGACATGCTCGAACTGTTCCTGGCTGACGATGCGACCAAATCGATGATCATGATCGGCGAAATTGGCGGCAGTGCCGAAGAAGAAGCCGCGCAATTCATTGCCGACGAGGCGAAGCGCGGGCGCAAGAAACCGATGGTCGGGTTCATTGCCGGGCTGACCGCGCCTCCGGGCCGCCGCATGGGCCACGCCGGCGCGATCGTTTCGGGCGGCCAGGGCGGCGCCGAAGACAAGATCGCGGCGATGGAAGCGGCCGGCATCCGGGTCTCGCCCTCGCCCAGCGAACTGGGCGTGACGCTGGATGCGGTGCTGAAGGAACTTGCGTAATTGCCTGTTGAGCAAACCCTAAGCCGCTACCCGTAGGGGAGGGGTTGGGGTGGGGGTTCGACGCCAGCATGGACGCAAGTCCTGGCGGTCTTGCTCCCCCACCCCCAGCCCCTCCCCGCTGGGGAGGGGAGATTTGAAGGAAGACCCTTATGGGCAGCGAGAGCCACGAATTCCTCCCTGATGATCCGCAACCCGGCCCCAGCTGGGCGCGCGGTGATTGGCGCAGTGCCAGCGATGATCTGACGGCAGCGCTTGATCCCACGCAGATGCAGGCCGCGGTCAAGGCGGCGGCGGCCAAGGCTGGCGCGGTGCTTGATGCCAAAGCGATCGAGGAAGCTGCCGGGGATTCGATCCGGGCGATGATGCTGGTGCGCACTTACCGCGTGCGCGGGCACCTGGGTGCCGATCTTGATCCGCTGGGCCTGTCGCACCAGAACCTGCCGGCCGATCTTGATCCCGCTTACCACGGCTTCACCGGCGCGGCGCTGGACCGCAAGGTTTACCTTGGCGGAACGCTGGGGCTGGAATGGGCCACGGTGCGCGAACTGGTCGATATTCTGAAGCGCAATTACTGCGGCAAAGTCGGCCTTGAATACATGCACATTTCGGATGTGGAGGAGCGCCGGTTTCTGCAGGACCGGATCGAAGGCGGCGACAAGTCGATCGACTTCACCCCTGAAGGCAAGAAGGCGATCCTGTCCGCCGTGATCCGCGGCGAACAGTACGAAAAGTTTCTGGGGCGCAAATATGTCGGCACCAAGCGGTTCGGGCTCGACGGCGGCGAAGCGATGATCCCGGCGCTGGAAGCGGTGATCAAGTACGGCGGCAGCCGCGGGATCAAGGAAATCGTTTATGGCATGGCCCATCGCGGCCGGCTCAACGTACTCGCCAACGTCATGGCCAAGCCATATCGGGTGATCTTCCACGAATTTTCGGGCGGCACCGCCAACCCCGAAGATGTCGGCGGATCGGGCGATGTGAAGTATCACCTCGGCTCGTCGACTGACCGCGAATTCGATGGCACCAAGGTCCACATGAGCCTGATGCCCAACCCCAGCCACCTTGAAACGGTGGACCCGGTGGTGCTGGGCAAGGTTCGCGCCTATCAGGCGTTCCGCGACGATATCGGCCCGGGCAAGCACAAACAGGTGCTCCCGGTGCTGATCCATGGCGATGCGGCCTTTGCCGGGCAGGGGATCGTGTGGGAATGCTTCGGCTTTTCGGGGGTGCGCGGGTATAACACCGGCGGCTGCATCCACTTCATCATCAACAACCAGATCGGCTTTACCACCAGCCCGCAATTCTCGCGCGGCTCGCCCTATCCCTCGGACGTCGCCAAGGGGGTCCAGGCGCCGATCATCCACGTCAACGGCGATGATCCCGAAGCGGTGACGTTCGCCTGCAAGCTGGCCACCGATTACCGCCAGACCTTTGGCCGCGATGTGGTGGTCGACATGTGGTGCTATCGCCGCTTTGGCCACAACGAGGGCGATGAGCCCAGCTTTACCCAGCCGCTGATGTACCAGAAGATCCGCGCGCACCCACCAGTCAGCAAGATCTATGCAGACCGGCTGGTCAGTCAGGGCGTGATCGACAAGGACTGGGCCGCCGAAGACGAGATGCGTTTTGTCGCCGCGCTCGAGCAGGAATTCGACGCCTCCAAAAGCTACAAGCCCAACCAGGCGGACTGGTTCGGCGGGCGCTGGCAGGGGCTGCACGCCCCGGCCGATCCCGAATCCGCACGGCGCAACGTGCCTACGGGCATCGAGGCCAAGCTGTTTGACAGCCTCGGCCGCACGCTGACCACCGTTCCCGAAGGGCTGACGATCCACAAGACGCTGGCCCGCGTGATCGACGCCAAGCGCGAAATGTTCACCAGCGGCGCGGGCTTCGATTGGGCCACCGGCGAAGCGCTGGCCTATGGCAGTCTGGTCACCGAAGGCTTCAACGTGCGCCTCTCGGGCCAGGATTCGGGCCGCGGCACCTTCAGCCAGCGCCACGCGGTGTGGGTCGATCAGACCGACGAACACAAGTACATTCCGCTCGCGACCCTGCCCCACGGCCGGTTCGAAGTGCATGACAGCACGCTCAGCGAATACGGCGTGCTGGGCTTTGAATACGGCTATGCCAGCGCCGATCCCAAATCGCTGGTGCTGTGGGAAGCGCAGTTCGGCGATTTCGCCAACGGCGCGCAGATCGTGATCGATCAGTATATCGCATCGTCTGAATCGAAGTGGTTGCGCGCCAACGGCCTCGTGCTGCTGCTCCCGCATGGCTACGAAGGCCAGGGGCCGGAACACTCCTCGGCCCGGCTGGAACGCTTCCTGCAGCTGTGCGCACAGGACAATATCCAGGTCTGCAACATCACCAGCCCGGCAAATTACTTCCACGTGCTGCGCCGCCAGATGCACCGCGGCTTCCGCAAACCGCTGGTGATCATGACCCCCAAATCGCTGCTGCGCCACCCGATGGCGAAAAGCGAAGCGAGCGAGTTCATCGGTGCGGCCCACTTCAAGCGGATCCTGTCAGACCGCGACGGCGCGAGCGACGAGGCGACCCGCCGCGTGATCCTGTGTTCGGGCAAGGTTGCCTATGACCTGATGGAAGCGCGCGATGCCGCTGGGATGAACGACACCCAGATCATCCGGCTGGAGCAGCTCTATCCGTTCCCGGGTGAGCCGCTGGCGCTGCGCCTGTCGCGGATGCCGGGGCTTGAAGACGTGGTCTGGTGCCAGGAAGAACCGCGCAACAACGGGGCCTGGTCGTTCGTCGAGCCCTATATCGAGGAAGCCCTGATCGCCGCCAAATGCAAGGTCACCCGGCCGCGCTATGCCGGCCGCGTCGCCAGCGCATCGCCGGCCACCGGGCTCGCCAGCCGCCATGCCAGCGAGCAGGGCGCACTGATCGGGCACGCACTGGGGACCTCGGTTCGCAACGAAATTCGTCGCCGCAAAAAGGCGTGAGGAAGCAAGCAGATGTCTACTGAAGTCAAAGTTCCCGTTCTGGGTGAATCGGTTGCCGAAGCGACCATCGGCGAATGGCTCAAGCAGCCCGGCGAAGCGGTCGGGCTGGACGAGCCGATTGCCAGCCTCGAAACCGACAAGGTCGCGATCGAGGTGACTGCGCCGGTGGCAGGCGTGATGGGCCAGCACATCGCCAAGCTGGGCGATACCGTCGCCGTCGGCGCGGTGATCGCCACGGTGGAAGACGGCGTGCCGCCCGCCGGGGCAGAGCCTGTGGCCGAACGCACCGAAGCGCCGGTGGCGCCAGCGTCCGACACGATCGCCCCCACGCCTGCTGCCCCCGTTGCCGCCGAAACCTCGACACTCTCCCCCGCCGTGCGCCGCGCGGTGCTGGAACACGGCATCGATCCAGCCGTGGTCAAGGGCACCGGCAAGGATGGCCGGATCACCAAGGAAGACGTGGTGACCGCCGCTGCCGCCAAAAGCGCTGCACCGGCCCCGATCGCGGCTGCGGCTGCACCCGCCGTTGCCGCTGGCGCTGGTGATCGCGGCGAAGAGCGCGTCAAGATGACCCGCCTGCGCCAGACCGTCGCGCGGCGATTGAAGGAAGCGCAGAACACCGCCGCCCTGCTCACCACCTTCAACGATTGCGACATGAGCGCGGTGATGAAGGCGCGCGATACTTTCCGCGAAAGCTTCGAAAAGAAGCACGGCGTGCGGCTCGGCTTCATGAGCTTTTTTGCCAAGGCCGCGTGCCTCGCGCTCAAGGATTTCCCCGCGGTCAACGCGCGGATCGAAGGCGACGAGATTGTCTATCACCCCTATATCGATCTCTCGGTTGCGGTCAGCGCTCCGAACGGCCTGGTCGTCCCGGTGGTCCGCGATGTCCAGGCGATGGGCTTTGCCGATATCGAAAAGGCAATCGCCGCATTGGGCAAAAAGGCCAAGGACGGCACCTTGACCCTGGCAGACATGGCCGGCGGTACCTTCACCATCTCCAACGGCGGTGTGTTCGGCGGGCTGATGTCCACCCCGATCATCAACCCGCCGCAGAGCGCAGTGCTGGGCCTCCACCGGATCGAGGACCGCCCGGTCGTGCGCGACGGCCAGATCGTGATCCGGCCGATGATGTATCTGGCGCTGTCATACGATCACCGCCTGATCGACGGGCGCGAGGCGGTTACGGCTTTGAAGACGATCAAGGAAGCGATCGAGGATCCGACACGGTTGCTGATTGATTTGTGAGTTAGACGTCGTCCCGGACTTGTTCCGGGACCGCTGGCGTCCAAGCGCGGAGCCAGCGGCCAGCGATCCCGGGTCAAGCCCGGGATGACGGAGGAATAAATGGCTGAATACGACTACGATCTCATCATCATCGGGGCCGGACCCGGCGGCTATGTCGGTGCGATCCGCGCGGCACAGCTGGGGCTGAAGACCGCTTGCGTGGAAAGCCGCGAGACGCTGGGCGGGACTTGCCTCAACGTTGGCTGCATTCCTTCCAAGGCGCTGCTGCACGGTTCGGAAAAGTTTGCCGAGGCTGCCAGCGGCGCTTTGGCGCGCTACGGCGTCAAGCTGGGCAAGGTCGAGCTCGATCTGGGCGTGCTGCAAGCGGACAAGGCCGATGCGGTCAAAGGCCTGACCGGCGGGATCGAATTCCTGTTCAAGAAGAACAAGGTCGATTGGCTCAAGGGCTGCGGCACTTTCAAGGACGCCCACACGATTGAAGTGGCCGGCAAGGCCTACACCGCCAAGAACGTAGTGATCGCCACCGGATCGAGCGTCACACCGCTGCCCGGGGTTGCGGTTGATAACGACAAGGGCGTGATTGTCGATTCGACCGGCGCCTTGGCGCTGGCCAAGGTTCCCGCACACATGGTCGTGATCGGCGGCGGGGTGATCGGGCTGGAAATGGGTTCGGTCTGGCGGCGGCTCGGGGCCAAGGTCACCGTGGTCGAATTCCTCGATCAATTGCTGCCCGGCATGGACATGGATGTCCGCAAGGAAGCCGCGAAGATCTTCAAGAAGCAGGGCATGGAGATCAGGCTTGGCACCAAAGTGACCGGCGCGAGCGTCAAGGGCAAGAAGGCCACGCTGACGCTCGAGCCCGCCAAGGGCGGCGCGGCAGAGACGCTCGAGGCGGATTGCGTGCTGGTCGCGATCGGACGGCGTCCGCACACCGAAGGGCTCGGCCTCGACACAATCGGACTGGCGCTCAACGCGCGCGGGCAGATCGAAATCGATCATGATTTCCGCACCAAGGTCGATGGCGTCTGGGCGATCGGCGATTGCGTGCCCGGCCCGATGCTGGCGCACAAGGCCGAGGATGAGGGCATCGCGGTGGCCGAAAACATCGCGGGCCTGACCGGGATCGTCAATCACGACGTGATCCCCGGCGTGGTCTACACCAACCCCGAATTCGCCGGCGTCGGCCTGACCGAAGAGCAGGCGAAGGAACGCGGCGAGATCAAGGTCGGCAAGTTCCCGATGATGGCCAACAGCCGCGCCAAGACCAATCACGAGCCTGACGGCTTCGTGAAGGTGATCGCCGATGCCAAGACCGACAAGGTGCTGGGCGTGTGGGCGATCGCCTCGGTTGCGGGCACGATGATCGCCGAAGCCGCGCTGGCGATGGAATTCGGCGCGACGAGCGAAGACATCGCTTACACCTGCCACGCCCACCCGACGCATTCCGAAGCGATGAAGGAAGCGGCGATGGGCGTGACCGGGAAGCCGATCCATATTTGACCTCGATGGGGCGGCTCCGGTTTCATCTGGCTTCGCTTGCCGTTCCGGTGTTGGCGGGCTTGGCGTGGATGAGTCTTGCCGAGGCACCTGCGCTTTGGCTGGCAGTCAATGCAGGGGCCTTGGCTCTGGCGATTGCGGCGGCGCTGTGGCTGCCATTGCCCCGCCACAACGGGGGCCAACTGGCGCTGGCGCTGGTGTCGACCGCCTTGCTGACCATGACTGTACTGGCGGGGATCGAAGCTGACGGAGTACGCCGCTGGCTTCAGTTGGGGCCGCTGCGCCTGCACATCGGCTACCTGGTTCTGCCGCTGCTGGTAACGCTGGCTGATCGGTTGCCGGCAAAGCCTGCCTCCGCCCTGCTGCTTGGTGCGGTGCTGGCCTGCGCACTTCAGCCGGACCGAGCCACAAGCTTTGGCCTTGCGGCCGCCACTGCCATGATCACCCTTAACCGGCCGGTATTGCCTTTTGTCGGCGCTCTGGTCGCTGCATTTGTTGGCGCGGCAGTCGCGCTCGGTCAGGTCGATCCGCTCCAGCCTGTTCGTTTCGTCGAAACGGTGCAGATCGATACCTGGCACGCACAGCCGCTGATCGGGATCGCGCTTATGCTGGCAACTTTCGCACCTTTGCTGTTGCTGCGCGATGGCCAGCGCACGGCGCGGCCTTTGGCAGCATTCCTAATCGTGGCGGGGTTGATGGCCTTCGCCGGAGCCTATCCTTCGATCCTGATCGGCTATGGCGCAGCCCCGATACTGGGATTCGGGCTGGCAATTTCCGCGCTGAGAACGCAGTAAGTTGTCCCATGCCCCGCCCCACCATCATGCAGAAATTTGCCCGCTGGCACATCTGGCTGGGTTGGGCTGCGGCGATTCCGATGATCCTGTGGACGGTCAGCGGCGTGTTCATGGCGCTGCGCCCGATTGATACGGTGCGCGGAGAGGAACTGCGACGACCGCCCGCCGCCTTCGCCAGCCAAGTGCTGGTGCCGCCGCAACTGACTGCGCCGGTGACCCGGCTGGCGCTGGTGCAGGAGGGCCAACGCGCGGTCTGGGTGACAACTGCGGCCGACAAGCGCCAGGCGCGCTATTCAGCCGACAGTGGCGCGGCGCTGGGGCCGGTTGAAGTCATGGAAGCGCGCGCCTTGGCCGAAGCCGCTTTCGCTGGCCCCGCCAAACTCGCATCGATCCGCCGCTTCGCTGCCGATGCCGCCCCGCTCGATTTGCGCCGCCCGCGCCCGGCGTGGCAGGCCAGCTTCGCGGATGGCACCCACCTCTACATCGATGCCGAAACCGGCGAAGTGCTGGCGCTGCGCACGGGCTGGTGGCGCGCCTATGACCTGATGTGGGGGCTGCACATCATGGACCCGGTGGGCCGCGAGAACACCAGCCACTGGCTGCTGTGGTTGTTCGGCGGGATCGGCGTGGTCACCAGCCTGTTTGGCACCACGCTGCTGTTTCGCCGCCGCAAGGCTAAACGATGAGCGCGGCCCTGCCCCAGATCCCGGCGGTGCTTGATCTCGCCGGAACCGCGGTCTTCGCGCTGACCGGGGCGCTGCTCGCCGCGCGGCTGCGGCAGACCTTTGTGACCATGGCGTTCTTCGCGCTGATCACCGGGGTCGGCGGCGGATCGGTGCGCGATCTGCTAATCGGGGCGCCGGTGTTCTGGGTGCGCGATCCGTGGGTTGCGCCGGTCTGTCTGGCCACGGCGCTGGTCGCCTGGTTCACCCCGCGCAAATGGTGGGAGGGCGAGCTGCTCGATTGGGCCGATGCCGCAGGCCTTGCCGCCTATGCCGTGCTCGGCACCGCCAAGGCGTTGGCCTTCGGACTCGCCCCGGTGCCCGCAGTGCTGATGGGGGTGATCACTGGCTGCATCGGCGGGGTGATCCGCGATGTGCTGGCGGGCCGGCCCTCGATCATCATGCGGCCCGAAATCTACGTCACTGCCGCCGCGCTGGCATCGGCGCTGTGCGCGGCGGGCAGCTGGCTGGGCCTGCCGCGCGAGATTGCCTGGACCGGGGCGGCGCTGGCCGGGTTCGCCCTGCGCGGGCTGGCGATTGCGCGCGGGTTGGCGCTGCCGAGTTACCGGGCAGACAGTTAAAGCCGATCCAGTTCCTTCAACGGCCGGCTGTTATCGGCCAGATCCTCTGGCGCGATCACTGCATCTTCTTCGACCAGCTTGCGCGCCTGGACATAATCCTTGACCATGTTGACCGCATCGCACGCGATCAGCTTGCCGCCGCGCAGATACAGCACCGAAAAGCTGCGCGTGGCCGGATCGCCGCGCAGCACGGCGGTATCGTGCCCGGCAGACAGCCCCACGGTCTGCAGCTTGAGGTCATACTGGTTCGACCAGAACCACGGCGTTGCGCCATAGGCCACCGGATCGCCGGTGATCGCCTTGGCCACACAGCTGGCCATATCGTTGGCGTTCTGGACCGATTCCAGCCGGATCACCTGGCCATTGGCAAACTTGCTGGAATGGGCCGCGCAATCACCGATCGCCCAGATGTGGGGCAGGATCGTGCGGCAGTATTGATCGACATCGACCCCGTTGCCGCCCGGCGCGCCCGCCGCCAGCAACGGCCCGACCGCCGCGATGATGCCGATGCCGACGATCACCATCTGGCATTCGATCAGCGTCTCGTCGGTCAGCCGCACGCCCGAAACCTGGCCCTCGCCCTCGATCGCGACCACGCCAATCCCGGTGCGCAGATCGACACCGTGCATCCGGTGTTCCTTTTCGAAGAATTCCGACAGCTGCGGCCCGGCGACCCGCGCCAGCACCCGCGGCAACACTTCGAGCAGGATCACCTCCTTGCCCAGCTTGCGCAGCACCGCCGCCGCCTCAAGCCCGATGTAGCCACCACCGACGATGGCCACGCGGCTCACATCACCCAGTTCGGCGAGGATCGCATCGGCATCAGCGCGCGTGCGCACCGCGTGGACCCCGGCCAGTTCGCTGCCCGGGCACGACAGCGGCCGCGGATCGCCGCCAGTCGCCCAGATCAGCTCGCCAAAGCCGATCGCGCGGCCATCTTGCAGCTGCACTGCACGGCCTGCCGGATCGACCGAGACGACTTCGGCATTCAGCAGCAGTTCGATGCCTTTGCCGGCCCAGAAATCCGCCGGGCGGATCAGCAGGCGTTCCCACGCCTTGTCGCCCAGCATATATTCCTTGGACAGCGGCGGGCGTTCATAGGGCGGCTCGGCCTCGCGCCCGATCAGCGCGATGCTGCCTTCGAAGCCGTGTTGGCGCAATTGGATCGCGGCATAGGCACCGCCCTGCCCCGCGCCGACAATCACGACATCGTATTGCTCAAGGGTTTGCATCGCTTCGATTCGCTCCTGTCCCGGCATTTCGCCATAGCGCAGGGCCAAGCCCGCACAATCCTGTTGCGCCAGCGGGAGGCCGCGTTACCACAAGTTGCAGGAGAGGACCCAAATCTATGAACGGTGCGGAAGCGTTTGTTGAAACCCTGGCGGCTGCGGGCGTGGAGGTATGCTTTGCCAATCCCGGCACGTCGGAGATGCAGCTGGTCGCGGCGGTTGATCGGCAGCACGGGATGCGCGCGGTGCTGGGGCTGTTCGAAGGCGTGGTGACCGGCGCGGCCGATGGCTATGGCCGGATGGCCGACAAACCGGCGGTAACGTTGCTCCACCTTGGGCCGGGTCTGGGCAATGGGCTGGCCAACCTCCACAATGCCCGCAAGGCTGGCAGCCCGATCGTCAACATGGTCGGCGAACACGCCACCTATCACAAGCATTTCAACGCCCCGCTGACGTCGGACACCGAAGGGGTAGCTCGGCCGATGTCGGATTGGGTGCGCACCTCCTCCTCGGAACGTGATCTGGCCCATGCAGGCGCCGAAGCCTTTGCCATCGCGCAGAGCTATCCGGGCAAGGTTGCCACGGTCATCGTCCCGGCCAACCACGCCTGGACCGAAGGCTCGTCGGCCGTGCCCCCCTTGCCAGTGGCTGCCCCGCCCCGGACCACTGCCGAAGCGATTGCCGCTGCCGCTGCCGCGCTGAAAGACGGTGAAGGCCCCAAGTGCCTGTTCCTTGGTGGCCGCGCGCTGCGTGAAGGGGCTTTGATCGAAGCCGGCCGGATCGCCGCTGCCACCGGTTGCCGCCTGATCGCCGAAACCTTTGCCACCCGCCATCAGCGCGGTGCGGGCCGGGTCGCGGTGGAAAAGCTGCCCTATTTCGGCGAACAGGCGCAAGCCTTCCTCGCCGAATTCAAGACCATCGTGTTCGTCGGCACCGAACCGCCGGTCTCGTTCTTCGCTTATCCCGGCAAGCCCAGCTGGCTTGCGCCCGAAGGTGCGACGCTGGTGCGGCTGGCGAGCCTGCGCGAGGATGCCGATCACGCGCTGGCCGGGCTTGCCAAGGCGCTGAACGCGCCCGACGAGCCCGCACTGGTGCAGGCGCCGACCAGCTTTGAACCGACCCCGGGCAAGCTCAGCTCGTCCAGCATCGGCGCAATTCTGGCGGCGCAACTGCCCGAGAACGCCATCGTTTCGGATGAAGGCGCCACCCAAGGCGGCGCTTCAATGCTGATGTGCGCGGGCGCGAAGGCGCACGATTGGTTGCAGCTGACCGGCGGCGCGATCGGCCAGGGCCTGCCGCTTGCAGTGGGCGCGGCGGTCGCCTGCCCGGACCGCAAGGTGATCGCGCTTCACGGTGATGGCGGGGCGATGTATACCTGCCAGGCGCTGTGGACCATGGCGCGCGAGCAGCTCGATGTGACCACCATCATCCTCAACAACGGCTCTTACGCGATCCTCAACATCGAACTGATGCGGGTCGGCGTGCAGAACCCCGGGCCCAAGGCGCTGTCGATGCTCGATCTGACCAATCCCGGGATCAACTGGACCCAGATTTCCGAAGGCATGGGCGTGCCCGCAGTGCGCTGCGAGACCGCGGAAGAGTTCGACGCCGCGCTGAAGGATGCCCTGGCGGCCAAGGGACCGCGGCTGATCGAGGCGATGCTGTGACTTTAGCCCCTCCCCGGCGGGGAGGGGTTGGGGTGGGGTTCCCACGCCAGCGCCCAACCCCCATCCCAACCCTTCCCCACTGGGGAAGGGCTTTTGCAAGGTTTGAAGCGAATGGGTGACAGTCTCAACCTGCTGCCCGCCAGCTACGGCGATTTTCGCCGCGCGGCGGAAAAACGTCTGCCGCGCTTCCTGTTCGATTACATCGATGGTGGATCGGTCGCGGAGGTCACCCTGCGGCGCAACACCGCCGATTGGGAATCTGTGCAGCTTACCCAGAAGGTGCTGCGCGATGCTTCGAAAATGGACTGCACGGTCGAGTTGTTTGGCGAGAAGCTGGCCATGCCGCTGGTGCTCGCGCCGGTTGGCATGGGCGGCATGACCGCACGGCGCGGCGAAGTGCAGGCCAAGCGCGCGGCGGACAAGGCGGGGATTCCGTTCTGCCTCTCGACCGTGGGGATCTGCACGCTGGAGGAGGTTGGCGCGGTCTCGGATCGCCCCGCGTGGTTCCAGCTCTACATGCTGAAGGACCGCGGTATCGTGGAGGAAATCCTGGCGCGGGCGTGGGCTTCGGGCGTGCGCACGTTGGCCTTCACGATCGACCTTGCCGTGCTCGGCACCCGTTACCGCGATATCCGCAACGGCATGGCCGGCGGGCTGGGTCCGTGGGGCAAGTTCCGCTCCGGCGCGCTCGATTATGCGCTGCATCCGCGCTGGGCGTGGGACGTGGGCGTGAAAGGCGGGCCGCACGGATTCGGCAACATCGCGATGTACGTCAAGCAATCCAAGAACCCGCGCGATTACCTCAACTGGACCGGCAGCCAGTTTGACAGTTCGGTGACCTGGAAAGACATCGAATGGCTGCGCGCCGTGTGGCAAGGCAATCTGGTGCTGAAAGGCGTGCTCGATGTCGACGACGCCAAGCAATCGGTGGCGATCGGCGCGGACGGGATGATCGTGAGCAACCATGGCGGGCGCCAGCTTGACGGCGTTTCCTCAACCGCCTGCATGCTACCCCATATCGCCGATGCGGTGGGCGATCAGACCACGCTGCTGGTCGATGGCGGGATCCGCAGCGGGCAGGATCTGGTCCGCGCGTTGGCGTTGGGGGCCAAAGCCGCGCTGATCGGCCGGCCGTGGGTGCTGGCGCTGGCCGCTGGCGGCGAGGCGGCGCTGACCCGCTACCTTGGCCTGATGAAGCAGGACATGCGCACCGCGCTGGGGCTGTCGGGCGCGATCAATGCCAAGGACGTGGGGCGCGGGGTGTTGCTGCGGCCCTAACGCCCCGTAAACGCCGCCGGGCGCTTTTCGAGGAACGAGGTCACCCCCTCCTTGAAATCGTCGCTGGCGAACAGCGGCAGCAGTTGCAGGTAGACATGCTGGACGTGCGTCTCGAACGTCTCCTCCAGCCCCATCCGCATTAGCCGCTTGCTGGCGCGCACCGCCATCGGGGCGTTGGCGGCGATTTCACGGGCCATCGCCTGCGCCGTTGCCGCCACCGTTTCGGCGGGCACGACCTGATTGACCAGCCGCTCGGCCAGGCATTCCGCCGCGCTCAGCGTGCGCCCGGTGAAGATGATTTCCGCCGCCTTGGCCCAGCCCAGCATGCGCGGCAGGAACCAGGTTCCGCCGCTCTCGGGCACCACCCCGCGCTTAACGAAGGCGGCGGCCAGCTTGGCATTATCCGCCATGATCCGGATATCGCAGCCCAAAGCCAGGTCCATGCCATAGCCCGCAGCCGAACCATTCAGGGCACAGATCACCGGCTTGTCCATCGCGAACAGCACCGTGGGCGGCGTATTGCGCAAATCGATCGTTTCGGGCGGACGGCGATCCTTCCCGCCGATGCCGCCGCCGCTGACCGCTTCGTTGAGATCGAGCCCGGCGCAGAACGCGCGCCCCGTTCCGGTCAGCACCACCACCCGCACGTCGCGGTCTTCATTGGCGCGGACCAGCGTGCGGGTCAGCTCGTCCAGCATGGCGGACGAAATCGTGTTCATCCGCTCGGGCCGGTTAAGCGTGATCGTGGCAACATCGTCGGCCACGTCATAGGTCATGTCGCTCATGGCAGCACCTTTCCGGGATTGAGAATGTTCTTGGGGTCCAGCGCCGCTTTGAGGGTCTTCATCAAAACGATCTCCTGCGCCGAGCGGCTGATCGCCAGCCAACCGCGCTTTTCGATACCGATGCCATGTTCGGCCGAAACCGATCCGCCCAGCGCGGCAAGCGGGGTATAGACCAGTTCCTCGATCCGGTGCTTGGTATCAGGCGTAAATGGCTGTGCACCCATCAGAATGTGCAAGTTGCCATCACCGATATGGCCGAACACCACCAGTTTCAACGTCTCGCCAAATTCCGCCTCTGCCGCCGTGGTCAGGTCCGCAACATAGCGGTCCATATCGCGGATCGGCAGGCTGATATCGAAGGTTACGCTGGGCATGGTGAACATCATCAGCCCGGGAATGTCGTCGCGGATCGCCCAGATCTGGTCGGCCTGGGCCTGGCTGCTGGCGACCACCGCATCGGCCACCACGCCGCTTTCGATCAGGCCGCCCAGCACCGCTTCGAACCGCGCCGGATCGGCCTCGGGATCGGTCCCGCTCATTTCGGTGATGACGTAGCAGCCGTGCCCGGCGGGCAGCGGCGCGGTATGCCGGCCCGAGGCCACCATCGGCTCATAAAAGCTGGCCCACATCACCTCGAACGCGGTGAGGCCCGGGCCAAGCTGACGTCCGACTTCCACAAACAGGCGCTGCACCGCGGCGAAATCGGCACAGGCCAGCATCGCGGTCTGGGTGGTGAGCGGGGCAGGATGCAGTTTGAGCACCGCGCGGGTAACGATCCCCAGCGTCCCCTCGCTGCCGATGAATAGCTGCTTCAGATCATAGGCGGCGTTGTTCTTGAGCAGCACGTTCATGCTCGAAATGATCGTGCCATCGGCCAGCACCGCTTCGAGCCCGAGCACGTTATCGCGCATCATGCCATAGCGCACCACCGAATTGCCGCCGGCGTTGGTGGAAATCCCGCCGCCAATTGTGGCACTGCCGCGCGCCCCCCAATCAACCGCGAACTTGAGCCCGTGTTCTTCGGCGGCATCCTGCGCGGTCTGCACCATGCAGCCGGCTTCGACCACCATGGTCCGGCCAACCGGATCGATCGCGCCCACGCCGCGCATCCGCTCGAGCGAGACTTGCACATCATCAGGGGTGCAAACCGTGCCTTGAACAAGCCCGGTGTTGCCGCCGGCCGCCACCACCGTTTGCCCGGCGGCGTGGCACAGCTTCATCACCGCGCTCAGTTCGGCGGTGGAGGCCGGGCGCACGATCGCCCTGGCCTGGCAGCGGGTGAAGCCCATGAAATCGGCCGCGCGCTCGTGCACATCGGCGCCGGCAATCAGTCCTTGCGGGCCGACGATCTGGGCGATTTGATCGAGAAGCTGGGTCATGAGTTCAGGCTAGCTCCAACCTTGCGCCCCAGCAATAGCCCCTCCCCACCGGGGAGGGGTTGGGGTTCGACGCTGGCGTAGTGGCCCACCCCGCTGCGACTAGGCGGCAAGCCGCCAAGTCTTGCTGCCCCTCCCCACCGGGGAGGGGTTAGCTGCTTAGCTATCCAGCCGCTCGATGATGATCGCCGGGGCCATCCCGCCTGCAGCGCACATCGTGATCAGACCATAGCGGCCGCCGGTGCGTTCCAGTTCATCGAGCGCGGTGCCGATCAGGATCGAACCGGTGGCGCCGATCGGGTGGCCCAGCGCCATCGCGCCGCCGTTTGGGTTGACCTTGGCCCGGTCGAGATCGAGATCGCGGATGAACTTTTCGGCGACCACCGCAAAAGCCTCGTTGATTTCCCAGACGTCGATATCGTCCTTGGTCAGCCCGGCCTTGGCCAGCACTTTCTTCGCCGCCGGGACCGGCGCGTTGAGCATCAGCGTGGGATCATCGCCCTGGTTGGCATAGGCCACCACGCGCGCGCGCGGCTTGAGCCCGTGACTGTCGGCGTATTCCTTGCTGGTGATCAGGATCGCCGCCGCGCCATCGACCACGCCCGAAGAATTGCCGGCATGGTGGAAGTGCTGGATTTCGAGATCCGGATAGCGGCGGTTGATCTGCTTGCGGAAAGTGGTGCCGCCAATGTCGAAATCGGCAATCTGCGAAAACGCCGGCTTGAGCGAGGCCAGCCCTTCGGCGGTGGTTTCGGGGCGGGGAAATTCCTCGCGGTCAAGCGCAATGCTGCCGTCTTCGTTGAGCACCGGCACCACCGATCTGGCGAAGCGGCCTTCCTTGATCGCCACATCGGCGCGCTGCTGGCTGGTCAGCGCCAGGCTGTCGAGCGCCTCGCGGCTGATCCCTTCCATGCTGGCGATTGCATCGCCGCAGATGCCCTGATGGCTTTGCGGGTGCAGCACATCGAGCGCTTCGTTGCCCGATCCCATCAGCCGGGGCGCGATCCCGGCGTTGGCCTGTTCGGCCGCGAAAGCGCTGGTGTAGCTCATCATTTCGGTACCGCCTGCGATCACGCAGTCTTCCATCCCCGACATCACCGATGCCGCCGCGAGGTTGACCGAGGTGATCCCGCCGCCGCAGAACCGGTCGAGCGTGGTGCCCGAAGCGGAAATATCATAGCCTGCGGCCAGCGCCGACATCCGGCCGAGATCCCCGCCCTGCTTGCCGTTCTGGCTCGAGGTTGACCAGACGATGTCGTCGACGGTCTTGGTATCAAGGTGGTTGCGGTCCTTGATCGCCTTCAGCACGGTGACAGCGAGGTGCTGCGGGTGAAGGTGCGAAAGCGCGCCCTTGCCCGGCTTGCCCACCCCGCGCGGGGTGCGGACGGCATCGATGATATAGGCTTCGGCCATTGGTTTTCTCCTCTTAAGCCAGCATGCCGACAAGGCGCTGGCGGATGATGCTTTCGGCGTCAGCCACGATCCGGCTAACCAGCACTTCGCAGGTCGGGATATCGTGGATCAGGCCCTGGATCATGCCCGCCGACCAGATGCCGTGGTTGGTATCGCCGGTTTGCAGCCCTTCGCGGCCGCGCACGCCTTTGACCAGATCGGCCACGGCGGCGAAGTCCTTACCCTCGGCCTCGGCCGCGACCACGGCCCGCGAAATCTCGTTCTTCGCCACCCGCGCGGTATTGCGGAAGGTGCGGAAGATCAGGTCGGTCGCGCGTTCGTCCCCTGCCACCATCGCATCCTTGAACGCCTGGTGGATCGGTGCTTCGACCGTGGCGGTAAAGCGGGTGCCCATGTTGATCCCGTCGGCCCCCAGCGCGAGGGCAGCAGCAAGGCCGCGGCCATCGCCAAACCCGCCCGAGGCAAGTATCGGGATCTTGACCTGATCGGCCGCAGCCGGGATCAGGATCAGACCCGGGATATCATCTTCGCCCGGGTGCCCGGCGCATTCGAACCCATCGATCGAGATCACATCGACCCCGGCCCGCTCGGACGAAAGCGCATGACGCACCGCAGTGCACTTGTGCAAAATCAGAATCCCGTGGGGCTTCATCATTTCCCACAATTCGCGGACCGCGGGCGTTCCGGCGGTTTCGACGATCTTGACGCCCGAATCGATGATCGCCTGGGCATAGCCCTTGTAATCGGGCGGGTTGATTGTCGGGAACACGGTCAGGTTCACGCCGAACGGTTTGTCGGTCATGCCCCGGCAGCGTTCGATTTCGGCACTGAGCGCCGCAGCATTGGGCTGGGTCAGTCCGGTCAGGATGCCAAGCCCGCCAGCGTTTGAGACCGCGCTGGCCATCTCGGCCACCCCGACCCATTGCATCCCGCCCTGCACCACCGGGTGTTCGATCCCCAGCATTTCAGTAATCCGCGTCCTGATTGCCATTGCCGGCCTCTCCCATCGCCAAGTGTTGTTTGGCGACTCGTTTAACCGTTCGGTTAAATTTGGCAATCGCTAAGGTAGCTTCTAATTCGGGGACACAATACGAATTAGCTCCTTAACGGTGACCTCCGTCAACCAGCCTGGTTGGTAATTCGTATTGTGTCCCCGAATTAGCGGTGTCCCCGAATTAGCTAGCCGTCCTTGTAGTAATACGAATAGCCGTTGATCGCCGGGGCCCCGCCCAGATGCGCGTAGAGCACGCGCGACCCATCGGGGAAAAAGCCCTTGCGGGTCAGATCGATCATCCCCTGCAGCGATTTGCCTTCATAGACCGGGTCAGTGATCATCGCCTCGGTCCGTGCAGCCAGCCGGATCGCGGCGTTGGTTTCGTCGCTTGGCACGCCGTAAGCCGGATAGGCATAGTCGGGGTTGATGACGATTTCGTCCTCGCGGACCTTGCGGCCAAGGCCAACCAGCTCGGCAGTGTTGTCGACGATGGAGCGCACCTGCGCGCGGGTTTGCTCCAGCGTGCCCGAGGCATCGATGCCGATAACCCGGTCCGCACGGTCCTGCGCGGCAAATCCGACGATCATTCCGCCCTGCGTCGATCCGGTGACCACGCAAACCACGATGTAATCGAATTTGAAGCCCAGATCAGCTTCCTGCGCCGCCACTTCCTCGGCAAACCCGACATAGCCCAATGCGCCGAACTTGTGCACCGAGGCCCCTGCGGGGATTGGATAGGGCTTGCCGCCCGCATCGATCACCGACTGGATCGCATCCTCCCAGCTTTGCCGGATGCCGATATCGAAGCCATCATCGACCAGGCGGCTGTCTGCCCCCATCAGGCGGGTCAGCAGGATATTGCCGACCCGGTCATAGACCGCGTCATGATGCGGCACCCATTTTTCCTGCACCACCACACATTTCATGCCGATCTTGGCGGCGGTGGCGGCGACCATCCGGGTGTGGTTCGATTGCACCCCGCCGATCGAAACCAG
This sequence comes from Novosphingobium sp., assembly GCF_031417815.1. Taxonomy (GTDB): domain Bacteria; phylum Pseudomonadota; class Alphaproteobacteria; order Sphingomonadales; family Sphingomonadaceae; genus Novosphingobium. The sequence goes on from NZ_JANOWI010000030.1 coordinate 21,333, forward strand.
CGTATCGGCCCCGCTGGCGATGGCATCGGGGACGATATATTCCAGCTTGCGCAACTTGTTGCCGCCAAACGCGAGGCCCGAATTGCAATCATCACGCTTGGCCCAGATCTCCACCTTGCCGCCCAGTTCAGCCGATAGGCGCGGCAAGTGCTCGATCGGGGTCGGGCCGAAGGTCAGCGGATAGCGTTCGAATTTGGAAACGAGAGACATGGCATTCTCCGGATTTCTGATCAGCTTTTCAGCTTCCAACCGCTCTTCAGCAACCCATACAGCGCGCCCAGCAGCAGCACGTTGAGCGCCCCCACATACAGCGCGCCGTTGAGCACTGCCATGTTGGTGGCGCCGATATCGCTTTGGCCCAGAAAGCCGAAGCGGAAGCCCGAAATCACGTAGAAGAACGGGTTGACCCGGCTGACCGCCTGGAACGCGGGCTGGAGGTTGCTGATCACATAGAAGGTGCCTGACAGCATGGTCAGCGGGGTGATCACGAAATTGCTGATCATCGCGGCGTGATCGAACTTGTCGGCCCAGACCGAAGTGATCAGGCCGATCACCGCCAGCAGCACCGAACCCATCAGCCCGAACCACACCACCGCCCAGGGATGCGCGATCTGCAGCTGCACGCCCGGCCACAGCAGCATCGCCAGGGTGATCGCCAGCCCCACCAGCACCGCGCGGGTCACCGCCGCGCCGATCAGGGCAATGATCAGCTCGCCGTTGGAAATCGGCGGCATCAGGTAGTCGACAATCGTGCCCTGGATCTTGCCGGCCAGGAAATTGAAGCTGGTATTGGCAAAGGCATTGCCCATCATCCCCATCACGATCAGCCCCGGCGCTATAAAGCTGGCGAAGTTTACCCCCAGCACTTCACGCCCGCCGCGCCCCATCGCGACGGTGAAGATCATCAGATACAACAGCGTGGTCATCGCCGGGGCCCAGATCGTCTGGGTCTGGACCTTGAAAAATCGGCGCACTTCCTTCATATAGAGCGTCCACAGCCCCAGCCGGTTGAACGTGCTGAAAATGGGCACTCCCCGTTCTGGAAATCCGGGAGCTGCGGCGCGCGTTGCGGCGGCGGCGATTTCGGGTGCGGGATTGGGTTGATTGGCCATGCCGGTGCGACTATCGCCGCCGCGGCCACCATGCAATAGCGCGGTGCACAGCCGCAGTAGAAAGAGAAACGGGCACGATGAGCTGGACCGACGAACGGATCGAAAAGCTGACCAAGATGTGGGAAGGCGGCTCTACCGCCAGCCAGATCGCTGATGAACTGGGCGGGGTCAGCCGCAATGCCGTGATCGGCAAGGCGCACCGGCTTGGCCTGAAAGCCCGCCCCAGCCCGGTCAAGCCCAACGAAAGGGAAGCCGCCGCGCCCGCGCCAAAGGCCGCCAAGGCCGCCGCGCCACGGCCGGCCCCGGCCCCGCGTCCCGCCGCGCCCGCTGCGCCGCGCGGCGCTGCACCCGCAGATGTGCCGGCCGGTGATGGTGCCCAGCCCGCGCCCAAGCCCAGTTCCCCGCGAATCGTCTCGGTCGGCCCCGGCGGATTTCTGCGTCAGGGCCCGGGCGATCAGCAAGCGCCGATCCCGCCCGCCCCGCCGCGCCGCCTGGTTCCGGCCAAGCCCAGCCCGGACATGGCCGAAAAGACCAGCCTGCTCGATCTGAATGACCGGATCTGCCGCTGGCCGATGGGCCACCCCGGCGAACCCGATTTCCACTTCTGCGGCGAAAAGGTGAACCCCGGCTTCCCCTATTGCGTCCCACATTGCGGGCGTGCCTATCAGGCGCAGCTGCCACGCGGCCATCGCCGCCCGCCCCCGCCGCTGCCGTTTGGCGGCCCGCGGGTGCGCTAAGGCGCTGAGCCGGGGTCATGGGGGGATACGGTCTCAAGACCCTAGTTCTGATCACCGGCATCATCAGCGCGGTCGTCTGGATGGCGCCGTCGCTGGTCACGATCGGGCTGTTCCTGCTGGTTGTTCCCGGGCTGATCCTGATGATCATGCCCACGGTGTTCGTCTATCTGCTGGCGACGCTGCTGATCCGGGCGGTGCTGCCGTTGCAAAGCTGGCCGGCCACGGCCGCAGCGCTTGCAATTGTCGTGGCGCTGGGCTTCATCCTGCCCCAACCGCTGCGCCTGATCCACAAGGCCCAATACGACAGCGCGATGCAGCCCGAGATTGTGCCCGGCGACCCAGTCAGGCTGGCGGGCGAAGTGCTGGTGATCAACAAGAAGCCCTCGCACGATGGCGCCTTGGGCGGCCCCGCATGCGATGCGCTTTGCGCAGCCCTGCTGGCGTCCCCTGGGGTCACCGGTGTCACCATCCGCAACGAAGCCGCCGATGCCGACGATCCGCGCCAGAAGCATTTCCGGCTCGATCCGGGTAAGGCCGGGGGCAGTGCCGGACCGAACAAGCCCGAAGATATCGTCGGGCACCTCCCCGAACTGCGCGAACCGCACAAGAAGGGCGAACCGCTGCCCGCGCGATCGGACCGCCAGCAGGCTTTGCGACAAGCTGTGATCAGCGACTGGACGATCCGGCTCGCCACCAGCGCCGGGCTGAGCGAAACCCAAACCGCGCCTGCAGCCGATTTCACCATCACGATCACCGCCAACAACCGCGCGCACTGGAATCCCAACGTCGACCGGCTCGAGGTTGCGCGTACCGGTCAGCCACCGCTGCTGCGCCGCAGCCTGGTACGCCAGCGCGCGCTGGCCGCACCGTTCCACTTCGGGTTCGAGGGCATGATCGAGAATGCCCACTTCGTGATCGGCTATTCGATGCTGACCAGTGCGCCGATCTATCCCGATTTCGATCCGCTGCTCGAACTGCTGCGCCACACCTCGCTGGCGCAGGCGATCCCCGACGTTGCGCAATCGGGCGCGCTGCGCAGCGCCGTGATCGCTGCGCTGGACAAACCGTCCGCCAGTCAGGCTCAACTGAACCTCGCCAAGGGCTGGATGGACAGTCTTGAATACAAGCCCGCGCCCGAAGATCTGGCGCTGGTGCATCGCGTCATCGCCGATCAGCGGATCACCGGCATTCGTACCCAAGTGAACCGGTTCTACCAGAAAGCGATCCCGCCAGAACTGCGTGCGCCGCTGGTGGCGCGGATCCTCAATCCCGCCAGCGATCCGCAAGAACGCAGCGCATATGGCAAGCTGCTGTCAAAACTGCCCGAAGGAACGTTCGCGCAGCCCACTGGCGATGAGGCGCGGATTCTGGCCGATCCGGTGCTGCGCCGCCAGGCCGCACCGTTCATCGAACGCCTTGCCGATCAGAGCCAGCCGGGATTGGCGATGCTGATGCAGATCCTTGAGAACGAGATCGCAAGCGGCACCCAATGGGCCATCCAGCGCCCGGTCATCCGTGCGGTTCGCCGCGGGCTGGCCCGGCTGGGTCCCGGCGCGGCTAGCGCCCTGCCGCGGATCGAGGAGCTGTTCGCCCGCCCCCGCAATCCGCTCGCCAACCTCTCGCAGGAAGCCGATGAATGGCGCTTTACCATGGCGCGGATGGGCAAGCCGGTCGATGCGCTGCCATTTACGTCTGGCCAGAAGCCGGAATCGCTTGAGCGCGACAAGGCGCAAATCCGCAAGCGGCTGGCTGATTTCGATCCGGCCTGGGAAAGCGGCTACTCCTACTGATCCGGGCACCATCTTTGGTGCCACGCCTTAATCTTGTGCTTGCCCTGCCGTTAACCATGGCATGACAGCGCATGACCCTTCGCTCCACCGCAAGCCCGGCGGCCTGCTCGGCTGGCTTGGCTTTGGCAAGGGCGATCGAGCCGACGGCTCTGCGCCCACTGCCGAAGCCCGTCCCGAACTGCGCGGCAGCCTGCGCTTGCAGCAGCTTGAGGACGTCGCCCGGTTCCTTGCCGCGCATCAGCTGGAAGTGAATGCTGCCAGCCTGGCCGCTGGCTGGAGCTATCTTGCCGGGGCCAACCGTGATCTGGTGCGAGCGATCGATCGCCGCATCCGTGCGCGCGAACCGCTTACCCAGGCGTGGCTCGAAGAGCAGCTTGGCACGCGCGATTCTGATCAGGACCTGGCAACCCTTGCCGATCTGATGCGGCGGCTGGAAGCCAGCATCGACGAATTTGGCAAGACCAGCCACGACGCGCACCGCGCCACCAGCGATTATCACACCGCACTGGAAGGCCACGTTGGCGAACTTGAGCAGGTGACCCGCGCGGGCGAGGTGATTTCAGATCTCGCCAATATCGCCAAAGTCATGCTCAAGCGCACCCGCGAGATCGAAAAGCAGATGCTGCGCAGCGAAGCCCAGACCCGCGCGCTGCGGCGTCGGCTCGATGAGGCACGGCGCAGCGCCGAGGAAGACCACCTGACCGGCCTGCCCAATCGCCGCGCTTTCGAAGCGCGCTTTGCCGAAGAATACCGCGATGCCCGCGCCGCCGCCGACCAGCTGTGCGTGGCCTTCTGCGATATCGACCATTTCAAACGGATCAACGACGAGCATGGTCACGATGCCGGTGACCGGGTGCTCAAACTGGTGGCCGACTGCCTGGCGCGCCTGTCGGACGACAAGTGCCATGTTGCCCGGCACGGCGGCGAAGAATTCGTCGTGCTGCTGCGCGGCACCTCGGTTGAAGAAGCCTCTGTCAGGCTCGAAGCGCTGCGCGCCGGACTGGCCGAACGGCGGCTGGTCAACCGGGCCAACGACCGTCCGTTCGGTCAGGTCACCTTCTCTGCCGGGATTGCCGATGTCTTTACCTGCAGCGATCCGCGCAGCGCCTTGCGCGCCGCCGATGCCGCGCTTTACCGGGCCAAGCAGGACGGACGAAACCGGATCGCGCTGGCCAATGCCGAAGATTGTGAAACGAAGCAGGCCACCGCCGCCTGACTGGCCGGGCCGGGCGCGCTCCGGCGCCGAAGTTCCAGACGTCCCGTGACCCGCGGATACAAAAAAGGCCCACCTGCAAGCGAGCCCGGTTTGGTAGTGGTGCGCCCGGAACGATTCGAACGTCCGACCCTCAGATTCGTAGTCTGATGCTCTATCCAGCTGAGCTACGGGCGCGTTGGAACGGCGCACATAGGGGGGCGCAGCGGGCTTGGCAAGCGGCTATTTTGCCCCTTCGAGCATCTCTTTCACAGCCGCGGCAAGCGGCACGTCGAGCGGCGGCATGGCGAGCAGGCCAAGGCTGCCGGGATCGTACCATTGCAAGGCATCAGCATCCAGTGCGGCCGCTTCACCGTGCCAGCGGCGGCAGCTGTAAAGCCTGATGACAATACCGCCATCGGCATCGGCGGCCTCGGCCAGATAGACAATCGCATCTCGATCAAGCGCAATGCCAAGCTCTTCGGCGATCTCGCGCTGCAGGGCCTCAAGGTCGGTTTCGCGCGGCTCTACCTTGCCCCCCGGGAATTCCCACAGCCCGCCATGGGCGCGGTTTGCGCGGCGGCGCTGCATCAGCACCTGGCCCTGCAGATTGATCAATGCAGCGGCGACCACTTCGATCACTGTCGGATTTTTTTGCAAATCGCGGTCCGCCTTAAACCATTAATTAGGGATGTCCCCACTACCTGCATGGCTAGCTGCCACAATCAGCGGAGTTGGGGAACAATGAAGGCTATCCTGCAAAGACTGGTTCGCGACCAACGCGGCACCTCTGCTGTCGAGATGGGCCTGATTTGCGCACTCATCGTGCTGGCCATGCTGACCGCGCTGCAAGGGGTCGCCAACCAGACCAAAGAGACCTGGAACACCGTTTCGTCAAAAAGCGGCGAAGCCATCGCAGGGGCCACGGCCGCTTAAAGGTTTGGCAAGGAATTGCCTCTAATTCGAATCATGCTCACTCCGGAGATGGAACGAGCCGGGTAATTGAAGACTGCAACAGGAGACTAGATATGACCTTTTTCAACAAGCTGATCCGTGACGAAGCTGGCGCCACCGCGATTGAATACGGCCTGATCGCCGCGCTCATCGCCGTTGCCGCGATCGCCGCGATGCAGGGCCTGGGCAACCAGCTCAAGAGCACCTTCAACACCACTTCGTCGGCTATGTCGGGCGCCAACGCCGCCTAAGCCTGGTACGACGAACCAAGACCGGGGGGCGGCAGGGAGACCTGCCGCCCCCTTCGTTTGTGCGCCGCGCCAAGGCGTTCTGCAAAACTGGGAACTGGCTGCCGGGCCTCACGGGTTCGCGGGCATTAACTCGAAATAAAGGATTCGGGCGCAATTTCGGAGTTCTCGAAGCAGGGTGACATTTGGGGAAATGGGTACACCAGCCTTCTAAGGGGACCAGATGCCATGACTTTCATTACCAAACTTTCGCGCGACGAAGTCGGCGCCACCGCTATCGAATACGGCCTGATCGCTGCGCTTATCGCCGTTGCCGCCATTGCCGCGATGCAGGGCCTGGGCAACGAGCTGAAGAGCACGTTCAACAGCACCTCTTCCGCCATGTCGGGGGCCAACGCCGCCTGATCATTGCGCGCCGGGCCAGGGTCATCGGCCCTGGCCTGTCTGCGGCCAAGCGGACCGGATGACAAAATACTTTTTAGTCCAATCGCAAGAACAGACAGCGCACATTCGCGCCACAACACACCGGGTTGACGAAGCAGGCACATCGGCCAGCCAGCCCACAGGAGATTGGTTATGACGCTTCTCGGCAAGCTTTTTCAGGACGAGCGCGGGGCCACTGCCATCGAATACGGCCTGATCGCCGCGCTGATCGCGGTTGCCGCGATTGCCGCGCTGCAGGGCATGGGCAACCAGCTCAAATCGACGTTCAACAGCGCCTCTTCGGCGATGTCGGGCGGTAACGCCGCCTAATAAGAGCGGGTTCGCACAAAAAAAGGGGCGGTGCACCGTGGTGCGCCGCCCCTTTTCCTGCGCGTGCTGCGCCTCAATAGACCACCAGCTTGATCTTCTGGCCGACCGCCAGTTTCGACGTGGCGGTCAGCCCGTTGAGCACCAGGAAGCGGTCGAGCGGCGCGTCGGCATAGGCCATGCGCCGGGACAGGGTCTGCACGGTATCGCCCGATCGCACCGTCACCACCGACAGCTTGCGCGGCTTCAGCGCCGTTGCCTCGGCATTGGTGAGCCGCCGCATCGAGCGGAACATCGTATCGAACACGTTTGCACCGGCCTGGGTGATCGTCATGAAGTGATAGGCGGTGGTCGCATCCCACTGGTAGGCGAAAACCGTCACATCGACCTCGCCGTTGCCCGAGGCGACCCGCGCAACCGAATAGGCCGCCGCCACGCCGTTGACCGTGGTGCGCTGCACCGCCGCGGGATTGAGCTGTGCCTTGTTGGCCTGCGCAAAGGCGCTGAACACACCACGAACATAGGCATCAAGATCGCCGCTGAACGGGGCCGAGGTGAACTGGCCTTTCCCAGCCTGCCCGCCGATCGCCACCGCGTTGGAGCCATTGATCAGGTAGAACCCGGTCGGGGCTTCGAACGCCATCTTGTAGGGCACATGCTTGAAGCTGCGGCCTTCGATATAGCCCTGTTCGGGCGCATCGCCATAGGTCAGCCCGGCAATGCGGGTCAGGAAGGTATCGCGGTTGGTCACCCCGCCGCGGGTGCCCGCCAGGTTGAGCGTGGTGCGCACGCGCGATTGCGGATCGGGGTGAGTCGATGACCATTCCGGCACCTGCGCGCTCGTCCCCATCAGTCGCGCATCGAGCGCGTTCTGGTTGGCCAGGCTCTGCAACACGCTTGACATCGCGCGCGGATCATAGCCGGCCTTGGTCAGATAGCGGATCCCCAGCGCGTCAGCCTCGTTCTCCTGACCCCGCGAGTACTTGAGCGTCAATAGCTGCGAACCTTGCAGGAAGCCCTGCTGCAGGTACTGGCCGATCTGGCTGTTGCCCAGCAGTACGCCCGAAAGCACCGCACCGACCACGCCGAAAATCGTGTTCTTGGTGGCCGCGCTTTGCCGCTTGGCGCTGTGGCGGGCGGCAACGTGGCCGACCTCATGGCCCAGCACGCCGGCCAGTTCGGCCTCGTTGTTCATCAGCGAGACGAGCTGGCGCGTGGTGTAAACGTAGCCTCCCGGAATCGCGAAGGCATTGTCGACCGAACTGTTGAGCAGCGTGACAGTGAAATCGCTGGCCGAATTGGACAGTCCGGATTGCAGCGAGATCTTCTTGCCCACCGCGCTGACGTAAGTGGCCTGCGGTCCGGTCATCGCGCCGCCAAATTCGGCAACCAGTTGCGGGTGGACCTTGGCCCCTTCGGCCTTGTCCTTGGCGCTGATCGACGCCACCGCTGTGGCAGATCCGGTCTGCGCGCCGATGGGTGCCGCAGCGGTCATGCCACCGATGGCAAGCGCGGGCGCAAGGGTGATAACCAGGGCCTTGCGGCCAAGAATGCGGGACATTTCAGACTCCTCGATACTGCGACTGCGTGCAGGGTAATGCCTTGCCAACGCATTGCAATCTCGAAGGTTCCGCCAGGCTGAACAGGCCGTTCAGCCCTCGCCAATGCGCAGGAAGCGTTCTTCGCGTTTGGCCCGCAGCTGATCCGGTGAAAGCGCGGCAAGCGAATCAAGCTCTTCCACCAGCGCCTTGGACAGCGCCTCGGCCGCCAGCGCGGGATCGCGGTGGGCGCCGCCGACCGGTTCCTTGACGATCCGGTCGATCACGCCCAGCCCCAGCAGGTCCTGCGCGGTTATCTTCATCGCTTCAGCCGCTTCGGCCGCCTTGTCCGACGTCCGCCACAGGATCGAGGCACAGCCTTCGGGGCTGATCACCGCATAGACCGCATGTTCGAGCATCAGCACGCGCTCGGCGCTGGCCAGTGCGACCGCGCCGCCCGAACCGCCCTCGCCCACGATCACCGCGACCATCGGCACCGGCAACGCCAGGCAAGCCTGAGTCGAGCGGGCGATCGCTTCGGCCTGACCGCGCTCTTCCGCCTCAACCCCCGGGAACGCGCCCGAGGTATCGACCAAGGTCACCACCGGCAGCCCGAACCGCCCGGCCAGGTCCATCAGGCGGATCGCCTTGCGGTAGCCTTCGGGCTTGCCCATGCCGAAATTGTGCTTGATCCGGCTTTGCGTGTCATTGCCTTTTTCGTGGCCAATCAGCACCACGCGGCGCTCTCCCAGCCGCGCAAAACCGCCGATAATCGCCTGATCATCGCCAAAATAGCGATCCCCGCCGAGCGGCATGAAATCGGTAAAGATCGAGGCCACGTAATCGGTGAAGTGCGGGCGCATCGGGTGCCGGGCGACTTGCGTCTTCTGCCACGGGGTCAGCGCGGCATAAGTGCTGGCAAGCAGATCGGCGCTTTTCATTTCGAGCCGCCGCATTTCGCTGGCGATATCGACATCGCCGTCCTTGGCGGTCTGGCGCAGATCGGCAATCCGTGCTTCCAGCGCCGCGACGGGCTTTTCAAACTCGAGGTAGGAAATCATGGCTCCGCGCTAGCCTCATGTGCCGCGCTGGGCAAGGGCTCGCGGGTTGCCAGGGGATGCCGGGCATTGACCAGTGCCACCAGCCGCGCTGCATCGACATGGGTGTAGATCTGGGTGGTGGCGATATCGGCATGGCCCAGCAGCGTCTGCAACACCCGCAGGTCCGCCCCGCCTTCGAGCAGATGCGTGGCAAAGGCGTGGCGCAGCACATGCGGGCTGACTTTCTCGGCGTCGATCCCGGCCCGCGCCGCCAGCGCACGGAGCAGCTGGAACAGCCGGATCCGGGTCAGATGCCCGCTCTTGCCGGTCGATGGAAACAGCAGCTTGCCCCCGTCCCCGCGCAGCGCCGTCCAGCGCGACAACGCCGCAAGCGCCGCGCCGCTGACCGGCACCATGCGCTGCTGCCCGCCTTTGCCGGTGACGGTCAGCAACGGCGCATCGCGCGGCACCGCGCTGAGCGGCAACGAAACCAGCTCGGTCGCGCGCAAGCCCGAACCATAGAGCAGTTCAAGCAGCGTCAGCAGCCGCACCGCCTCGCGCCGTTCGCCTGCCGCTTCTTCCTCGGCGCGGACGAACAGCGCCTTTACTTCGGCGTGGCTGAGCAACCGCGGCAGCGGGCGGCGGCTGCGCGGGCGCGGCAACGCGGGCGACGGATCATCGCCGCGCCAGCCTTCATCCACCATGAAGCCGCAGAACTGCCGCAAGGCCGAGCATTTGCGCGCCAGGCTGGCCGGAGCAAGCGCCGCCCAGGCCCCGCCCAGCGAGGCAAAAGCATCGCGGTCCGCGCTGACCAGATCGCCGATCGCTTCTTCGGCACCTTCCAGATCGCGGCGATAGGCCGCCAGCGTATTGGCCGCCGCGCCGCGTTCGGCGGCGAGCATCGCAAGGAAAGATTCGATGGCGGTCACGCCATACCCGCTTAGCTCCGCGCCACCGCTTCAGCGGCGATCATCCGCGCTTCGGCGGAAAGCCCGACGCGGTCCAGAGCGGAAATGATGTGGTACAGGTTGACGCTGGTCATCTTGGCCCAGCTATCACCTTGCATCCCGATCCCGGCCAGCAGCACCACCAGCGCGCGGTTGTTCACATCTGCGGCCTGATCGATCAGCCGGGTCCAGCGGGTCTGGCGGCCCAGATCGATCCCCAGCTTATCGGCGAACCCGCCTGCGGTATTGGCTTTCACCCGGCCCAGCGCAGCCAGTCCGGCCAGCAAAAAGCGCGATTTGCGGTGTCCTTCGCTGGCATCGCCATCGTAAAAACTGTCAAGCGCGCCGCCTTCGACCGGCGCGGTGCGATTGGGTGCGGCCAGCACCAGCTGGCCCCAGCCGACCGTGCCCAGATCGGCATGCGGCGCCCAGCGCAGCGCGTTCTGATCCAGCCCGGCGCTGAGCATCGCGGCGATCAGATCGGGCAACACCGCGTCATGATCGCCCGAAGGGGTTACCCGCGCGGCGGCAAAGGCGGTCAGCACCTGGCGCGAATAGCGCGCTTCGGCATCGGTGCCGCCATCCCACAGCGCGCGGATCGCCTGCATCCGCGCCTCGGGTGTTTCGCCGACATAGGCAATGCGCAGCGTGTCGGCGCTTTCGGCAAAGGGGCCGTTGATATCGTCCTGGCTGTAGATCTGGCTGTAAAGATCGACCATCGCCGCCGATGACAGGATGCCCGCCGCCCCCGCACGGTCGGCGCCTTTGGCGCGCGCCACCAGCGGAGCCATCGGCGCGGTGGCCGCAACATAGTCATAGCGCACCGGCAAATCATTGAGCAGCGCTGCGGGCGGCGCAGCGCCCACCGCCATGCTCAGTGCATAGCGCCACGGGGTCATTTCCTGGACCCCTTCCCATTCGATTTTCACAGTCTGGCGCGCTTTGCCCGCTGCGCCGGCATAACGCTTGGCCAGCAACACATCGAGCTGCTGCCAGCCGCCTTGTCCCACCAGCCGGTCAAGCTGCGCCAAGGCCGAAGCGCCGCTGCCTTCGAACGAGGAGCAGATCGCCTGCAGCACTCGCCAATCGGCATCCTTGCGCCCGCCGCCGATCACGCTGACCACCGGGCAGATCCCGGTGATATCGCCGGTGAACTGGTAGGCATCGATCGCGGCCTGAGTCAGCGCCGGGGTATAGTTGCCGGCATCGACATCCTGCACCATCTGCCGCGCCGCATCGCCTTCACCCATCCGCACCAGCAGCGCCGCGCGCGCGCCGGCAAAATCGGCCGGGTTCATGCCCGCGGGCGCATCCAACCGCGAGGCCAGCACGCGCCGCAACAGGATGTGGCCCCAGCGCGAGACCAGCCGCCCCTTGTTGCCACCCAACAGAGCGCCCACCAGCGCCGCATTCTGCCGGCCCAGCGATCCCGGCGGCATCCCGCCTTCATCCTCGGCCAGAATCCCGACCTGCTTCATGGAGCGGCGCAGCGCAGAAGGCATATCGAATTTGGGCTTGAGGCCTAGAAGTTGGTCCAGCTCGTCCGGGCTCATCGATTCGAGTTCTTTGAGCGAGGGGACCCTCGCGCCCGACGGCAGCGTTGCAGGCCGGACCGCTGACGTGCTTCCGCCGGCTGAACCGCCGCTGCTTCCGCCAGGCAGCGGCTGGACCACCGGGGTCGAGCCATCGCCAGGCGTGGCCGGCGGCCGGGCGGCGGGCTTGGGCTTGTCAAAGCCCGGGGGCAGCAGCGATTCGGGCGAATCCTGGGCAACCGCCAGCGACGAGAGCGCCAGTGCGAGGCCAGCCGTGCCCATCAGCCAGCGCTTCACGATGCGATCCTGGGCAGCACAGCCGGTGCTTCAAGCTCGGTCAGCGGGCGCAGCCCGCCATCGTGCCAGGCCCAGCCCAGCACCCCGGCAACGGCCAGCACCACGCCGCCGCCAATCCATGCACCCTTGCCCATTCGCTGTGCCACTCGCGGCCTTCCGTTGCCAATGCTTGCGCTGCCGGTTAGCCTATCTATAGCCGTGGCCGCAATGGAGCATGCGCTTTCCCCTGCCGAAATCGAGGCGCTGGCGCGGCGGATTGACCGTCCGCTGGTGCTGGTGGGTATGATGGGCGTGGGCAAGACCAGCGTGGGCAGGCGGCTGGCCAATGCCCTGCACCTGCCCTTTATCGATGCCGATGAAGAGATCGAGCGTGCCGCGCAGATGTCGATCGCAGAGATTTTCGCGCAATTTGGCGAGAGCTATTTCCGCGATGGGGAGCGCCGCGTGATCGCCCGGCTGATCCAGGGGCCGTGCCGGGTGATCGCCACCGGCGGCGGCGCTTTCATCAATCCCGAGACCCGCGCGCTGATCCTCAAGCAAGCGATCGCGGTCTGGCTCGACAGCGATGTCGAAGTGCTTGTCGAACGGGTTGGCCGCAAGAACAGCCGCCCCTTGCTGCAAGGCGGAAACCCGCGCGAAATCCTGACCCGGCTCAAGGCTGAACGGCAAAGCGCCTATGCTGAAGCGCCGATCCATGTGACAAGCGGCAACGTGCCGCACCACCGCACGGTGGAGGTGATCCTGAAGGGCATCGAACAATGGCTGTGATCCCCGTTGACGTGGCCGGCCGGCCCTATGAAGTGCGGATCGGCACCGGGCTGCTAGCCAATCTGGTGAGCGAATGCCGCGGGCGTTTGCGCAAGGCCCGCGTGCCGGTGGTGACCGATACCAATGTCTACGCCGCCTGGGGAGCGGCCATCGACCATGCGCTGCACCAGGGCGGCCACGAAGCGGCGTGGCGGATCCTTCCGGCTGGCGAGGCGAGCAAGAGCTGGGACCAGCTGGCCGCCACCACCGACTGGCTGTTGGCGCAAGAGGTTGAGCGCGGCGATCATGTGCTGGCGCTGGGCGGCGGCGTGATCGGCGATCTGACCGGGTTTGCTGCGGCAATCCTCAAGCGCGGGTGCCAGTTCATCCAGCTGCCGACAACGCTGCTGGCGCAGGTTGATTCGAGCGTCGGCGGCAAGACTGCGATCAATACGCCGGCCGGCAAGAACCTGGTCGGCGCGTTCCATCAGCCCGCGCTGGTGCTGGCCGATCTGGCCGCGCTCGATACCCTGCCTCCGCGCGAGCTGAGGGCGGGCTATGCCGAAGTGGTCAAATATGGCCTGCTTGGCGATGGCACCTTCTTCGCCTGGTGCGATGCCAATGGTGCGGCCCTGCTGGCCGGCGATGCAGGTGCGCGCGAATATGCCATCGCGCACTCGGTTGCTGCCAAAGCGCGGATCGTTGCGGCGGATGAGCGCGAGACCACGGGCCTGCGCGCACTGCTCAACCTTGGCCACACCTTCGGCCATGCACTTGAGGCGCAGACCGGCTTTTCCGACCGGCTGCTGCACGGCGAAGGGGTGGCGCTCGGCATGGTCCTCGCCGCACGGTTTTCGGCTGCGCGCGGGCTGATGCCGCGGGCCAGCGCCGAACATGTCGCCCGGCATTTCGCTGAGGTCGGGATGGCCAGCGAAGTGGCCGCGCTCGGCCTCAATTGCGATGGCGCAGCGCTGGTCGCACATATGCGCCACGACAAGAAGATGGACGCCGGCGTGCTGCCGTTCGTGCTGATGCACGGGATTGGTCACGCGTTCCTGGCCACGGATGTAGCGCTGGATGAGGTTGCAGCGTTTCTGGATGGCGAACTGGCGCGCTGAGGGTCTAGCTACTGCCCAACAATAGCCCGCTTCACTAACGCCAGCCCTTCGTTCCCACCACCCCCGGCACCGGAACGGCGCGCGTTTCAGCCGGGCGGGAGACCCAGAAATTGAGCGCTGGGTGCAGCGCAGCGGGCAACTGCCGCACCGCGGGCACCGTGGTGCTGCCGATCAACCGCTGGCGTGCCCGCAGCCGCACCGCATCCTTGCCGGGCTGGAGCGAGATCGCCCCGTCCTGCATTGCGAACCACGCCGGTTCATATAGATAGCTATCGTCGCTGTGCAGCATTGCCGCGATCGCGGCATCGTCGTTCATGCAATAGGCCATCCGCAATTCGATCGATTCGGTAGACGCAATCCCGCCGCTGGCCCGGCGCAGGGTCGGCGATGCCTTGGTGATCACCGCCATCGCCTTTTTTGCGCCTTTCGCATCGCCCAACTGGTTAAGCGCACAGGCCCTGATCCAGGCGAACTGGCGCTCGCTTCCCGGAACCCAGCCGCCGCGCGGACCTGCAGCCTTTTCCGCCGCATCGAGCATCACGATGGCTTCGCGCGGCCGGTCGTATTCGGCAAGCACGGCAGCGTGGTTGACCAGTCCGTTGGCGCGAAAGCCGCCGTCTAACTGCTTTTGCCCAGCGATCAGCCGGTAAAGATAAAGCCCGCCCTCAAGATCGCCGCTGTTGATCTCCAGCTTGGCCTGACGCAGCAGCAGCGAAATCCATGAAAACTGCAGGTTCGGGTTCGTCAATGCGCCTAGGCTTTCCAGTTCAAGCCGCTTATCTTTCAAGAGCTTGATCGCCAGCGCTGCATCACCGGCTTGCCAGTAAAGTTCGGCCGCCTGCAGCGTGATCAGCACTGAGCCGCCAACGAAATTCTCCAGCGGTGACCCTTCGCGCGGGCGCGGAACCCCGGTGGTCAACAAGTCATCGGCGCGCTTGCGCAGCGCGCGGCGCCAGCCTTCGCCATCTTCGCCAACAAACGCCATCAACCTGGGCCACAGCGGCGCAGCCTTGGTCGATGCGAGTATCCCGAACACGTTGTCATATTCCGCCACCATGTCGGGATAGCGCCGCCCGGTGCTGACGTCCTCGGCGCGCAGCATCAACCAGCCGCGTTGCTCAACCAGGCAGATCCGCACGCCGTAACGCGGCAACAGCACCGATTCGGCGCTGGCACATTCGCGGTCAGGATCGGGCAGCGACAGCGGGACAGCGGCAACCCGCGGCGGCGAAGGTGCCTTGCGTTCAGCAGCGGGCGGTGCCGCCAGCGCCGCGGCGGAACAGGCCAGCGAGGCCGCACCCCAGACAAGTCGTTTCATCGTCGCGCACCCCTCCCCAACCGGGTCCAAAGTCTAGCCGAAGATCGCGTACGACTGCATCCCCACCGCAACCGCTTCGCCGCGGCTGTTCCAGATTGCCATGTCCTGGCTCGAACAGCCCTTTTCCGCATAGTTTGCCGCCGCGCGCAACAAAAACCAGCCGTCGTCGGTTTCGGGCAGCGGGGTCAACATGTTGATAAGCCAGGTCATCGAACTGATCGGCATGGGGCCGGTCAGCGGCATGACGCCGGGCGGCAAGGCATCGCCCAGCAGCACCATCGCGACCATCGGATCAAGCCCCTGGCTATCGCGCAGCCGTTCCCACCAGATGATTTCGGGGCGCTTTTCCGCGCTGCGATGTTGGGCAAAGCGGCGTTCGAAATTGGGGGCAAAGCCGGGTCCGGCGGTTGGCGGCAAGGGCACCGCCTGATCGAGCGGGACAACGGCGGGCATCGGCACATCGTGAAGATGCAGCGTGCTCGCCTCCACCGCACCCATGAACACGAAGGTCGCGGTCAGGCCGATCCCGGCCTCGCTGGTCACTTGCGTCTCGATCCAGGTGGCATTGCGTCCGCGCCGCAGCAGCCGCGCGCGCACTTCCACCGCGCCCGCCAGCGGCCCGACAAAGTTGATCGTGGCCGAGCGCAGCGGCGGCAGATCATCGGCCAGCCGCTGCGCCGCGGCCAGCGCCAGCGCCGCCGAAAGGCCGCCATAGGCGGTGCGGCCCTGCATCCAGTCAACGGGGACAACGGCGGCAAATCCGCCTTCGATCGGCCGCGCGGCGGCCAGCACTTGAGGAAAGCTCATCGCCTTTCCATTGACGTAAACGGAAAGCAGGTCAACATTCGGATCATGACCAAATTCATCGATCTGTCGATCCCGATCACCACCAAAGTGGTGTCAGATCCGCCCGTGATGCTGCCGCAGATCCACTATACCGATCACAGCGAAACCTGGGCACAGATCGCGCTGTTCTTCCCCGGGTTGACCAAGGAAGACCTGCCCGATGGCCAGGGCTGGGCGGTTGAGACACTGACGCTATCGACTCACAACGGCACGCACATGGATGCGCCGTGGCATTACCATTCGACGACATTTGACGGCAAGGAACGCGCGGCGACGATCGATGAAGCCCCGCTTGACCGGTTCTTCCGCCCTGGCGTGAAGCTGGACTTTTCACACCTGCCACACGGTACCGTAGTCAGCGCGGCGCAGGTCGAGGCGGAACTGGGGCGGATCGGGCACGATCTCCAGCCGCTCGACATCGTGCTGATCCAGTCGGGCGCGATCTATGGCACCGACAGCTTCACCGATCAGGGCGTAGGCGTGGGCGCAGAGGCCACACTGTGGCTGACGGCGCGCGGGGTCGAAGTGGTCGGCACCGATGCCTGGTCGTGGGACGCGCCGTTCAGCCACACCGCAAAGCGCTGGGCCGAAACCCGCGATCCCGCGATCATCTGGGAAGGCCACAAGGCTGGCCGGGTGCGGCCATACTGGCAGATCGAAAAGCTGATGAACCTGGCCGCGCTGCCCGCCAACGGCTTCACGCTCAGCTGCTTTCCGGTCAAGATCGAGGGCGCCAGCGCCGGCTGGATCCGCGCCGTGGCGCTGATCGGCTAAACCAGCCGGACCAGCAGCATGGCCGCCAGCACGGCGATCGTCCCGAAGGTTATGACCACCCCGATCTGCCGCGGGATCGGTGCCTTGCCCGGAGCAGACGGCGCGTAAAGCCCGATCGCGTGGGAAATCCGCCCCAGCAGGAACACCTTCCCGATCAACAACAGCATTGCGTGATCGGCCTGATTGTATTCCAGCAGGCCGAGCATGATCAGCACGATCGGCGCGTGTTCGGCGAGGTTGCCGTGGGCCCGGCTGGCACTGGTCAGACGGGCATCGCCGCCATCGCCAAACGCCACCTTGGCCCTAAGGCGGTGCCGGATCGTGTCGATTGCCAGGATCAGGAGCAGGGTCGCGCAGCCTGCGGCGACCAGCGAAGTAACGGGCAATTGCATCTCAAATCTCCTCGCAATCAAGGCACATGTCTGGTGATATCAAACCTTCACAACGCCCTTTTCGATCAGGCTGTTCGCGCAATCGATGATGCTATCTTCGGGCGGGCGCGGCTTCCAGCCGAGCACGCTTTGCGCCCGCGCCGAGCTGGTTGCGCGGGTCCGCCCGATCTCGCCCAAGAGCTGCCGCGCGGGCGGCATGAACAGTGCGAGCACGTGCACCGCCCAGCCCGGCATCTTGCGGACCGGGACCTTGCGCGCCTGCGGGCCAAGCCGTTCGCGTAGCACCGCTGCCATATCGGCGAATTTGAAGAAGCGGCCCGAGCTGCCCAGGAACCGTCCATCTCTGATCTTGGCGGCCGGCGCCTCAAGCGCGAGCACGTGCAGCGCGGCAATATCGCGCAAGTCGACAATGCTGAACCCAACATCGGGCAAGGCCGGGATCGATCCGTTGAGCAGCCTGAGCACCGGTTCAACCGACGCCGCAAAATCGCCCCCCTGCACCGGCCCCAGCACCATGACCGGGCAGACCGCGCAATAGTCCATGTCACCGCCCTCGGCCGCCACCCAATCGCGCGCGGCGCGCTCGGCGATGGTCTTGGATTTGATATAGGGCTGGACCCCGGGGGCATCGACATTGGTCCAGTCGTTTTCGTCATAATCGCTTTTGCCCGGCGGGTGGCCATAGGCGATCGCGGCGGCCGAACTGGTCATCACGAACCGCTTGATTCCTGCCGCCTTGGCAAAGCGCAATGCCCGCAGCGCGCCATCGCGGGCCGGCACGATCAGCTCGTTCTCGTCTTTGGGCACGGCCGCCGGAAACGGCGAGGCCATGTGGCACACCGCTTGGCACCCGGCCATCGCCTCGGCCCAGCCGGCATCGCTGGTCAGATCGGCGGCGAAGAACTTCAGCGTCTGCGGCGTGCCGCCCAGCTGCGCGCGCAGCTCGGCCTCGCGCGTCAGGCTGCGCACCGAGGTGTGAACGCTCCAGCCATTGACGAGCAGCTGGCGGATGGTTTCCCCGGCGATGTAGCCGCTGCCGCCCGAAACGAAGACCGTGCCTGCCATTGTCCTTCTCCCTTTCAGAACCGGATCATGATCGACCGCGCCAGGGCGGGCGAGATCGAGTGAACCAGCTGCAAAACCTTGACCATGCCGACGTTGATCGTCTCAGAGCCGCGTTCCATGCCCTGCACAATCTGCCGAGCGCATTCGGGCGCGCTCAACTTGTTCGATCCGCGCCCGGCGGTCATTTGCGTATCGACCATCGGCGGCAGCGCTTCCACCACGGTAATCCCGGTGCCTTTGAGCTGCGCCCGGATCGCCAGTGTATAGGACCGCAGCCCCGCCTTGCTGGCGCAATAGACCGGCGATCCGGCATTGGGCGCGAGCGCCAGCCCCGACGTGACGTTGACGATCATCGCCTCAGGCCGCGCTTTCAGCACCGGCAGCAGCCGCGCGATCAGCAGCGTGGGGGCGTGGAGGTTGAGGTAATAGGTAGCTTCGGCCCCGGCCAGATCAACCTCACCGCTGCGAAAATCATAGTTGGTGCCAACCCCGGCATTGTTGACCAGAATGTCGATCGGGCGATCCCCCAATCCGGCCACCAAAGCATCAACCCCGGCGGGCGTGGACAGATCAGCAGCGATCACTTCAAAACCATCGGCGCGGGTTGCGGCAATCCGCTCGGCATTGCGCCCCGATGCAATCACCACCGCGCCCTTGGCACGCAATTGCCGGATCAGTTGCGCGCCGATCCCGTCGGTCCCGCCGGTAACCAGCACGGTCTTGCCGTCAAGGCGCATTGCAATTCTCCCCATGTCGTTGGAAAGGCAGACTAGCTGATCGGTTGCGGAATGCAACCAGTCCCCCTCCCGCCTGCGGGAGGGGGAGATTAGCGCATCAACACCAGTTCCTCGGCCATGGAGGGATGCAGCGCGACGGTGGCATCAAAATCGGCCTTGGTCAGCTTGGCCTGCACCGCGATCGCTGCCGCCTGGAGGATTTCGGGCGCGTCGGGGCCGATCATGTGGATCCCCAGGATGCGGTCGGTCCCGGCATCGACCACCAGCTTGTAAAGCCCGCGTTCCTGGCGGCTGGCGAAGACGTTTTTCATCGGCCGGAAGTCCGAGGTGAAAACCTTGATGTTGCCGTGGGCGTTGCGCGCCTGGCCTTCGGTCAGGCCGACCGAGGCCAGCGGCGGCTGCGAAAAGACCGCGCTGGGGATGCAATCGTACGCAGTCGAACGCGGATTGCCGCCGAACAGCGTATCGGCAACGGCATGGCCTTCACGGATCGCGATCGGGGTCAATTGCACCCGGTCAGTCACGTCGCCCACTGCATAGATGCTATCACAGCTGGTCTTGCTGAAGTCATCGACCGGCACTTCGCCGTTCTTGCCCAGCGCAATTCCGGCGCTTTCCAGCCCCAGTCCATCGGTCTTGGGGCGACGCCCGGTTGCGACCAGCACGACATCGGCGGGAAACGGATCCTGATCGCCAACGGTGACCATCAAGCTGTCGTCTGCCAGCTTTTCGACGCGCTTGATCGGGCAATTGAACTTGTATTCGATGCCTCTTGCCATGGTGATCTGCAGCAGCCGGTCACGCAGTGCCTCGTCATAGCCGCGCAGCAGCGTCTCGCTGCGATTGACCACGATGACATGGCAGCCAAGCGCGTTGAATATCCCGGCAAACTCCATCGCGATATAACCCGCACCCTGCACCACCACGCGCTTGGGCAGGCTGGGCAGGTGGAACACCTCGTTCGAGGTGATGCAGTGCTCGTTGCCTTCAAAGTGGGGCATCACCGGCCAGCCGCCGGTCGCGATCAGGATGTATTTCGCGGTGATGTCGCGCCCCGAAGCCAGCGTCACCGTGTTGGGCCCGGCAACCTCTGCGCGTTCCTTGAAATGATCGACCTTGTTGTTGTCGAGCGTGACGGTGTAAGCCGCCTCCAACCGGTCGACATCGCGCAGCACGGTATCGCGCAGCACGTTCCAGTCGAAGGTCATGCCCGTAACCGACCAGCCGTAGTGCGAGGCATCATGCAGCTCCTCGGCAAAGTGCGAGCCGTAAACCAGCAGCTTCTTGGGCACGCAGCCGCGGATCACGCAGGTGCCGCCGATGCGGAATTCCTCGGCCACCGCCACGCGCGCGCCGTGCGACGCGGCAATCCGGCTGGCGCGCACCCCGCCCGAACCGCCACCGATCACGAACTGGTCATAGTCATTGTCTGTCATGGGCGGGGATATGGGGTGGGCGGTGCGGGTTTGCCAAGCGGTTTTGGTGATTGGGGTGATAGAAGGACTTTGAACCCACAGCTGACATTGACAAATGCATTGATGCAGGACTTCACTATCAAATGACCTTAGGTTTTGCCGTCCTTTGTATCGCTGGCATGGCTTTGTTGGCCTTTTTCGTCATTGCGCGCAACGCAGGAAGGGAAGCGAAATCAAAACCGCCTGCAACCTCTTCGGAGGAGTTTGAAGATATCGATACAGAAAAGTTTGCTGCTCTAATGGCAGCGCCAATTTCGGAAAAGTCTATCCAACAATCACTGCACTCTGGCATGCGCGAAACCAGTCGGGGTGTGTGGAAAACGAAGGACGAAATCAAAGAAGAAGAGCGATACTGGCGGATTTGGAGATCGACGCTAAGCATGGTCCCAATCCACGTGAACGGTATGACACTATACGTCGATCATGGCGGGCAAACCTTGCACATGCAGATCGAAGCAATTTTGGCAAACGAAGGAAATTGGTATCTGGATGGATATTGCCGCGAAATTTCTGATCGTCGGACTTTCGCCCTTGACCGGATCGAGGCCCTGACCACCGATGATGGCGTTCACTTCGCCGGCGTCAGAGAATGGCTCATAAATCGCGTCAAAATCGCTCCCGCAGTTGCTGACGACCTCGGACTAATTATTCCGCCTATCGATGCGCGGCGCTAAATCTTAGCCAAACGAGTTACTTGATCCCCGCCTCGGCCAGCAGTGCCTCGGTGCTGGCGTCGAACACCGCCGCGCCGCCAACGATCGCGCGGGCGATGTCCTTGCCCAGTTCCACCCCGAACTGGTCGAAGCTGTTGATCTGCATCAGCACCCCGGCGCAGAACGTGCGGTGTTCGTGGAACGCGATCAGCGCGCCCAGCGTGGCCGGGTTCAGGTCCTCCACCAGGATCGCCGCGCTGGGCCGGTCGCCGGGATAGGCGCGCGCCGGGTCCTTGGCCGCTTTGCCCGCCATCAGCGCGGCGCCTTGCGCAAAGCAATTGGCCAGCAGGTTCCGGTGATGCGCCGGATCGAGGCTGTCGCCCGGAATGATCGCGGCGATGAAATCGACCGGCACCAGATTGGTCCCCTGATGCAGCAACTGGAACACCGCGTGCTGCGCATCGGTGCCCACCCCGCCCCAGGTGATCGGCGCGGTGGGTCCATCTACCGGGCTGCCATCGAGCTTCACCGACTTGCCGTTGCTCTCCATTTCGAGCTGCTGGAGATAGCTTGGAAACAGCCGCAGCCGCTCGTCATAGGCGAAGCAGGCCCGGGTCTGGGCGCCGCGCAGCCGCGTGTAATAGAGATCGGCGCAGGCCGCGCGCAGCGGCAGGTTGGCAAAGCCATTCGTTTCGAGGAAATGCCGGTCCATCGCCGCCGCACCGTCGAGAAATTCGGCGAAATCGTCCCACCCCAGCGCCAACGCAATCGGGAACCCGATCGACGACCACAGCGAATAGCGCCCGCCGACGCTTTCCGAGAATGGCAGCACGCGCGTTTCATCCACCCCCCATTCAACCGCCTTGTCGGGATAGGCGGTCAGCGCCACCACCCGGCCATAGGCATCCTCAACCCCGTTCTGCCGCAGCCAATCCAGCGCCGACATGGCGTTGGTCATGGTTTCGGTGGTGGTGAAGGTTTTGGAGGCGACCGCGATCAGCGTGGTGGCTGGATCGCAGGCCTTGAACGCGGCTTCCAGCGCGCAGCCATCGATATTCGAGACCACGTGGACCTGCATTTTCGCCTCGTCCCGCGCCAGTGCATCGATCGCCAGCGCCGGGCCCAGCGCCGATCCGCCGATACCGATATGGATCAGGTGCCGGGTCTCGCCCAGCGCGCCTTCGTGGATCGCCTCGACCAGGCTTTGCATGCGCAGGTGCAGCGCCTGGGCTTCTTCCACGCTGGTTTCGCGCCCCACGCCGCGCAGCGCTGTGTGTTCGACCGCACGGTCCTCGGTGGTATTGATATGCTCGCCGGCGAACATCGCCCCGCGCCGAGCGGCAAAGCCTGCCGCATCGGCCAGTTTCAGGAACGCCGCGGCGTGAGCCGCATCGAGGTGGGTCTTCGACCAGTCGAACCGCACCGTCCCGCCCGGCAGATCAAGCCGCGCCGACCAGGCTTCGAGCCGTGCGGGATCGGCGAACAGCGCTTTCAAAGTGGGCTTGGGCAAGAGTTCCAGCTCTTGCCATGCGGCTGAAATCGCGTCGCTCATCGTCACACTCCTGCACCTTGTCGAATGGGCCTATTACCGCGCATTGCGGCGGGGCCAAGCGTGGAATAGCTATGCAGCCGGGGAAGGTGTGTTGCAATTGCCATACACCTTGGCCCTTGACGCAGCCCTTTCGCGCCTAGATGGACGAGCCTGATGACCGATATGACCGACACGTCCCCCGTGGACACTTCGAATTACGCCTCCGATCCGGTGCAGAAACCGGCGAAGAAGGAAGATTCCTTCCCTGTTTTCCTGCTCAAGCTGGCCTTGGCGGTGCTGGTGTTCCGCAGCTTCATTTTCGCGCCGTTCTACATCCCCAGCGAATCGATGCTGCCGCGGCTGGTCAACGGGGACTATCTGCTGCTGGCCAAATGGCCTTATGGCTATTCCAGCCGTTCGCTGCCGTTTGGCGCGCCGCTGCTGCCCGAAAAGCGCGTGCTGGCGTCCAACCCCGCGCGCGGTGATGTCGTGGTGTTCAAGGCCCCGGCGCATTTCGAGCAGGACTGGATCAAGCGCGTGATCGGCCTGCCCGGCGATACCATCCAGATGAAGGGCGGGCAGCTGTGGCTCAACAACGTCGCCGTGCCCAAGGTCAAGATCGCCGATTTCGAAGTGGCGGTCAGCCCCAATACCAGCTGCTATGCCGCCCGCTTTACCGCCAAGCGCGCCGATGGCGCCGAAGTGTGCCGCTATCCCCGCTTTACCGAGACGCTGCCGGGCGGGCGCAGCTATGAAGTGCTCGATCTGATCAGCAATTACCCTAAGGACGATACCGATCCGTTCATCGTCCCCCAGGACCATGTGTTCCTGATGGGCGATAACCGCGACAATTCCGAAGACAGCCGCTTTCCCGCCGATCCTGCGGGCGGCATTGGGCTGGTGCCGATCGACAACCTGCTGGGCCGCGCCACGGTGATGATGTGGTCTACCGATGGCAGCGCCGAATGGCTCAAGCCGTGGACCTGGTTCAGCGCCGCGCGCTGGAACCGGCTGGGCGGAACCTTCTGAGGCTGCCTGTGCTGGGCCAGGAAACCCATGCCTTCCTGACCGCGCTGGCAGGCCGGGCGCCAGCCGACGAGCCGTTGTGGCTCGAAGCGCTGACGCATGGTTCGACTGGCCACGAACGCGATTACCAACGGCTCGAATTTCTGGGAGACCGGGTGCTGGGGCTGGCCATTGCGCAGTGGCTGTTCGGGATCGACCATGCCGATGAAGGCAGCCTCTCGCAGCGGCTCAACGCGCTGGTCAGCCGCACCAGTTGCGCAGCGGTGGCGCGTTCGGTCGGGCTTGGCGAACATATCCGGCTGGGCAAGCAGGCGCGCGACGATGGCGGGCAGGACAGCGACAATATCCTGGGCGATGTGATGGAAGCACTGATCGGCGCGAGTTTCGTGACGCAAGGCTTCGACGATACTGCGCTGATGATCCGCCGGCTGTGGGCCGATCTGGTTGCGGGCAAGGCCGGCAAGGCCAAGCATCCCAAATCGGCGCTGCAGGAATGGGCCGCGGGCAACCGCCGCAAGATGCCCGAATACCGCCTGGTCGAACGCTTCGGCCCCGATCACGCCGCGCGGTTCAAAGTCGCGGTCGGGATCAAAGGCGTGGGCGAGGCCGAGGCCGAAGGCAGCTCGATGCGCGATGCCGAAACGGCCGCGGCTGAGGCGTTTATGGCCCGGTTTGGGTAGAATAAGATTTGCTCACGCAAAGGCGCGAAGGCGCAAAGATGCCGTGCCGCGCCGCAGGCATCTGTGCTACGCGCCTGCCAATCCCTTGGCCTGTCGGCCAACCAAACTTCTTGGCGCCTTTGCGCCTTTGCGTGAGTCACTAAAAATCATGCCAACTGATCAGCCGCCGCCTGCGAATACCCATTGCGGCCTCGTTGCCGTGATCGGCGCACCCAATGCCGGCAAGAGCACACTGGTCAATGCCCTCGTCGGCCAGAAAGTCGCAATCGTCAGCGCCAAGGCGCAGACCACCCGCGCGCGGCTGATGGGGATCGCGCTCGAAGGCCCCGCGCAGATCATCCTCGCCGATACCCCCGGCCTGTTCGAACCTAAGCGCCGGCTTGACCGGGCGATGGTCCACGCGGTGTGGGAAGGCGCAGCCGAGGCCGATGCGATCCTGCTGGTGGTCGATGGCCGCAAGAAGAAGCTCGACTATCTGGAACCGATCCTCGCCAATCTGCAAGGGCGCAAGGAGCGCAAGATCCTGGTGCTCAACAAGGTCGATGAAGTGGCCAAGGAGCCGATGCTGATCGCCGCGCAAGCGCTGGCCGGTGAAGGCCAGTTTGACGAAGTGTTCTTCATCTCTGCGCTGACCGGCGACGGCGTTGCGGAACTCAAAACGCGGCTGGCGGAATTGATGCCGGAAAGTGCGTGGCATTACCCCGAAGACCAGGTCTCCGACGCCAGCGAGCGCCTGCTCGCCTGCGAAATCACCCGTGAACAGCTTTACCGCCAGCTGCATGACGAACTGCCCTATGACAGCACCGTGCGCCCCGAAAGCTACACCCCGCGCAAGGACGGCTCGGTCGAGATCCACCAGCAAATTGTGATCGCCCGCGATAGCCAGAAGGGCATCGTGCTGGGCAAAGGCGGCTCAAAACTGAAGTCGATCGGCGAAGCCGCACGCAAGGAACTGGCCGGGCTGCTGGGGGTCAACGTCCACCTGTTCCTGCATGTGAAGGTCGACGAGAAGTGGGGCGACGACAAGGAGATCTATGAGGAGCTGGGGCTGGAGTGGGTGAAGTGAGGCTGTAACAACCTGTTTGCAACAATGGTGGAAATGGCATAGCTTTGCATGATTGGGTCGCACCTCTCGGGGGAGAGCTGGATGAGCACCTACCACTATATCGCCTTGAGCATGTTCGTCCTGTTGGCGCTGCTGGACCATTTCGGCCGCGGACACGAGCTTGACGCTGTACCCCGCTGGCGCGTGCTCGGCACGCTTTCCATGCTCAGTTACTTCGCTATTATCACCTACGCGCCGTTGCTGTGGGACAGCCTGCTTGGCCAATACCGCCTGATCCCGGCGGACACATATCCGTTCTGGGCTCAGGTTATCGGCGGCGTGTTCGTCTACGAGCTGGGCGTTTACTGGTGGCACCGCACGATGCATTCAAGCGACTGGCTCTGGCGGCACACGCACCAGATGCATCACAGCGCCGAACGTGTGGACATCTGGGGGGCGTTCTGGTTCCATCCCTTCGATTCGTTCTGCTGGGCGTTGCTGGGTTCGCTCACCCTTGTCGGGATCATGGGCATTTCGGCAGAGGCCGCTCTGATCGTCAGCGCAATCGCAACTTTCCCGGCGATCTTCCAGCACGTCAACATCAGGACACCGCAGTGGCTTGGCTACATCGTCCAGCGACCGGAAAGCCACTCAATACATCATCAACGCGGGCTTCACGCGTTCAACTATGGCGATTTGCCCATATTCGACGTCATGTTCGGGACATTCCGCAACCCCAAGGAATGGCAGGAACAGGCGGGGTTTCATCCAGGTTCGACCACTCAAATCGCCGAGATGTTTGCATTCCGGAAGATCAGCTAGCGACTCACCGCAACTTCGCAATCCCGATCCCGTCGATCTTGGCGCGTTCCTTGGTCGATTCCTCGCTGCGGCTGAGCGCCTTGGAGATTTCCTTGAGGCCTTTGCCCTTGCCCGCCAGCGTGCGCAGCTTGGCGACTTCGTCGGCTTTCCAGGGCTGGCGGTGTTTGGTGAATTGTTCGGCCATGGGGTGGAGGTAGCGCAGAAGGACCCCTCCGTCACGCGCTTCGCGCGCGCCACCTCCCCATCGCAAGTCGATGGGGAGATTCACACCCAATTTGCGTCAGAGTCTCCCCATCGACTTGCGATGGGGAGGTGCCCCGCAGGGGCGGAGGGGTCTTTCGCTTACTTCTTCTTCGCAGGAGCCTTCTTCACCGCCGCTTTCTTCTTCGGAGCAGCCTTGCGTCCGCCCTTCTTGGCCGGGCCCTTGGCGGCCTTTTCGGTGATCAGCACCACAGCTTCCTCAAGCGTCAGATCCTCGGGCTTCTTGTCGCGCGGCAGGGTCGCGTTGGTGGTGCCGTCGGTCACATATGGCCCATAACGCCCCGCCATCAGCTTCATCTCGCCGCCGCTTTCCGGGTGCGGGCCGAAAGTGCCCAGCGGTTCGGCGGCGGTGCGGGCACCCCGGCCCCCGCCGTTGGCGGCTTCGGCCAATTTGTCGACCGCAGAGTTCATGCCGGTTTCGAACACTTCGGCGGTCGAGCGCAGCTTGGCGTACTTGCCATTATGCGCCAGATATGGCCCGTAACGTCCGATGCTCGCAGTAATTTCCTCGCCGCTTTCGGGGTGCTTGCCGATCGTTCTTGGCAGGCTGAGCAGCTTGACCGCCCAGTCGAGATCCAGCTCGGGGATGTCCTTCGGGATCGAACTGCGCGCCGCTTCCTTGCCGCTGCCCATTTCGATGTAGGGGCCGAACCGGCCGACCTTGCGGGTGATCGGTTCGCCGGTTTCGGGATGCTTGCCGATCTCGCCTTCCTCGCCCGCCGCCGCGCCGCCGGGTTGCGCGAACTTGCGGGTGAACTTGCATTCGGGATAGTTGGCGCAGGCGACGAACGCGCCAAACCGGCCGCCGCGCAGTGCGAGGCGGCCGCCGCTGCGGCCTTCGGTTTCGCACAGCGGGCACAGCCGCGGATCTTCGCCATCCTCGCGCGGCGGGAACAGGTAGTCGGACAGGAATTCGTCCAAGGCCTCGGTCACTTCCGAAGGCTTGCGCTCCATCACCTCGTCGCTCTTGGGTTTGAAATCCTTCCAGAATTTGGCGAGCAGATCCTTCCAGTTTTCGCGCCCACCCGAAACGTCGTCGAGCTCTTCTTCCATGCCCGCGGTGAAATCATAGCCGACATAACGCGGGAAAAAGCGTTCGAGGAAGGCGGTCAGCAGGCGGCCGCTTTCCTCCGCGAAGAAGCGGTTCTTTTCTGTGCGAACGTAGTTGCGGTCCTTGATCACCTGGATCGTCGCGGCATAGGTCGAAGGGCGGCCGATGCCCAATTCTTCCAGCCGCTTGACCAAAGTCGCTTCCGAAAAGCGCGGCGGCGGCTGGGTGAAGTGCTGGGTCGATTCAACCGCCTTCTTGGCCGGGGTATCGCCCGCCACCAGCACCGGCAGCATCGCGCTTTCGTCCTCATCCTCGCCCGGCTTCACGTCGAGCGTTTCGTCATAGACTGCCAGGAAGCCGGGGAATTTCACCACCTGGCCATTGGCGCGCAGCTCGTTTTGCCCGGTGCCATCGCGCAGCGTCACGGTGGTGCGCTCGATCTGGGCCGAAGCCATCTGGCTGGCGATCGCACGCTTCCAGATCAGCTCGTAAAGCCGCGCTTCATCACCGCTGGTGCCATAGCGATCCTGACCGAAATCGGTCGGCCGGATCGCTTCGTGGGCTTCCTGCGCGTTCTTGGCTTTCGATTCATAAATGCGCGGCTTGTCAGGTAAATAGTGGCCGTTGTTGTAACGGTTGCTGATCGCCACGCGCGCGGCCGAGATGGCGCTTGAATCCATTTGCACCCCGTCGGTGCGCATGTAGGTGATCGCGCCGGCCTCATAGAGGTTCTGCGCGACTCGCATGGTGTGCGCGGCGGCAAAGCCCAATTTGCGGGCGGCCTCCATCTGCAACGACGAGGTGGTGAACGGCGGCCACGGATTGCGGCGGGTCGGCTTGGTCTCGACCTCCGCCACACGGAACGCACCGCTCTCCACCGCTGCCTTGGCGCGGGCTGCGCTGCCCGCATCCCCAAGGCTCAACCGGTCGAGCTTGGCACCTTCGAACTTGACCAGCCGGGCGGGGAATTCGGTGCCGAGATGTTCGAGCCGGGCCAGCACCGACCAGTATTCCACCGGTTTGAAAATCTCGATCTCATGCTCGCGCTCGCAGATCAGGCGCAGCGCCACCGATTGCACGCGGCCTGCACTTTTCGCGCCGGGCAACTTGCGCCACAGCACCGGCGAAAGCGTGAAGCCGAACAGGTAATCGAGCGCGCGGCGGGCGAGGTAGGCATCGATCAGATCCTGATCGAGTTCGCGCGGCGCCTTCATCGCGGCCAGGATCACGTCCTTGGTAATCGCGTTGAAGGTCACCCGCTCAACCTCGCGTGGCAGCGCCTTCTTCTTGGCCAGCAGTTCGCGCACGTGCCAGCTGATCGCCTCGCCCTCGCGGTCAGGGTCAGTCGCCAGGATCAGGCGGTCAGCCAGCTTGGCGGCATCGGTGATCGCCTTCACCTGCCGCGCCTTGTCGCCATAGAGCTCCCAGTCCATCGCGAACTCTTCATCGGGCCGCACCGATCCGTCCTTGGGCGGCAGATCGCGAACGTGGCCGTAGCTCGCCAGAACCTTGTAGTCCTTGCCCAGATACTTTTCGTTGGTTTTGGCTTTGGCGGGGGATTCAACGATGACAAGTTGCATGGTGTTTTGGGTCGCCCTCTACGCGTATGTGTACACGCGCGAGGGTGGGGGGTGTTTCAAGGCCCCGTCAAGGGCGTCCTGCGCCAGGCGATAAAGAAGCCCAGTCCCAGCACCAGATCAATCGCGGCAAACAGCGCGACCGGCGGCGGCACCGGATAGCCTTGCAAGTAGAGCGAAACCGCCGGCACCCCGAACACCAGCTTTTCCAGCACCGCGAATGGCATCAGCGCGCGGTACTTCGCCGGATCGCCGCCGATCGTCCAGAATACCCCCTGGAACACCAGCGCGAGGCCGGTGAAGCCGAGGAACACTTCTGCACCGAGCACCGGCAACGGGGTGAAGTAGAGCGGCAGCAGCACAAGTCCGCCATAGATCGCGGCCCAGCGGAACATGCGCGACGGGAATTTGTCCATGCCTGATCCCCTGCATCGAACGAAGAGGACCAGGTTGCAACAATGCTATTGCTGCAGCAAGCCCCCGGACGGGATCAAGCATTTGCCGTGATCGTACTGGCCCACCGTGCGGATGACCTCCTGCTCGCCCGGTTCGATCCGGCGGCCCGAAAGCTGGCTGTCGATCACGCGCGCCAGCAAGGCACCCAGCCGGGTGACGAGGTAGCAATCGATCGCCGGGGCAGCATGCGCGTTGCCGACGCCGCTATCGTCGGTGAGGAAGGTGTAGCGGCTCTGCGTGAGTGCGGCCATCGCCCGCATCGCGTATTCGGCCTTGTCGGCCACGCCCGAGGCGGCGACCGGGACGATCTGGACGCGCCGGTGCCGCAGCACTTCGCTGGCCTGCCAGGCAAGGCCGAACTTGTCATCGTGCGGCGGAGCATCGGCGACCAGCAGCATGGTCTTGACCGCATCATCGCGCCAATCCTGCCCGGCGGCGCGGATCAGCGCTTGCTCCATCGCCTCGGGATAGTCGCCCCCGCCGTTCGCGCCTTGCTGGGCCAATGCGCCCTGCGCGGCGGCAAAGTCGCGCGTCAGCGGCACGGTCTGGGTGACATAGTCATCGCCCAGATCGCGGTAGAAAACGAACCCGACGCGGATATCGACGCCGGGGTGGCGCGCGCGCAGTCCGGTCAGGATCGAGCCCAGTTCGGCCTGAAGGTAGCGGATTTCATCGCCCATCGATCCGGTGGTATCGATCACCAGCATCAGATCGAGCTTGTTCGCCCGGCCGGCTTCACCGCGTGCGGTGAAATCGATCCGCTGGCCGCCGGCATCGCGGGCGATGGAGACTTCGCGCCAAGCGGCCCCGGCAGCGCGCAGGCGGACTTTCTTGCCCAGCCGATCGACATCGGGGAACAGACTGACGGTGCCGTCGGCGGTGGTGGCAAGCCGCAAGCTGCCGCCATCGCTGCAGGCCACCTCGACCGGCGCGAACGGGACCGGGCGGCCCTTGCCGTCCTTGACGGTAACCGTCAGCACGCGGGCGGTATCGAGCGCGGGCAGCCCCTGCACCTCCTGCCCCAGGTTCGAACGGCGCTGGTAGAGCGCGTAGAGTTCGGGATTGAGCAGATCGTCATGCTCGCCCGCGGTGAGGATCCCGGCTTGGGGCACATAGCGCGGGCGCGGCGGCGGGACGGACAAGTCGGGCCGGGGCGGCTCGGGCATCGGGCGGATGCTGCTGGCACCGCCATCTTCACTGCCCGCCACGCTGATGGGGCTTGCAGCATCCATCGACGCGCGGCGCGATTCCGAGCCGGTGACCACCATGTCGGCGCTTTCGGCTTTGCCGGTTGCACTTGGTGGAGGTGGCGGCGGCGCAATGGGCGCGGCAACGTCGATGGCTGACAGGCCTTCGTCCGATCGGCTTGTCGGCGCAGCCATCGGCACCGGGCGCGGGGGCTGCTGCTGGTTCCAACGTTCTGCCGCTAGCTGGGGCAAGGCATCGGGCTGGCGGCACAGGCCCGTTCGGCCGACCTGCCCGTTCTGCGAGCCTTGCACCGATTTGGAAGCGACCGCCGGCCCCTGCACCAGCACGGCCAGAACTGCGATCAATGAAACACCCCGGCGCATCGCTTTCCCCTTTGTCAATGACTGCGGGAACGCTGCGCCGCGCGAGGTGAATGCGCGATGAATGTAATACTATATCATAGCGTCAAGCTGACACGCCCCGCCGCGTGGCGCACCAACCGGCCCGATAGTTCCAGTTCGAGCAACGCCAATTGCACCGCCGCCGCAGATTCGCCCGATTGGCGGATCAATTCGTCCACTCCGATCGGTGCCACGGTGAGCAGGCCCGCGACGTCGGCGGGGGTATCGGCCAGTTCATCGCTGCCGTAATCGAAGCTGGCCACGCTTTCGCGGAAGGTGGAACGCGGCGCGCCGCTGAACGCGCTGATCAGTTCGATCACATCGTCAGCTGACTGCACCAGTATCGCGCCATCGCGGATCAGCTGGTTGCAGCCCTGCGCGCGGGCATCGAGCGGGGAACCGGGCACCGCCATCACCTCACGCCCGGCCTCGCCCGCCAGCCGCGCGGTGATCAGCGAGCCTGATTTGGGCGCCGCTTCAACCACCACGGTGCCCGCCGCAAGGCCAGCGATGATCCGGTTGCGCGAGGGAAAATGGCGCGCCAGCGGTTCGGTCCCGGGGGGTTGTTCGGCCAGCAGCAGGCCCTGACTGGCGACTTGTTCCTGCAGGTCGGCATGTTCGGGTGGGTAGGCGATGTCGATCCCGCTGGCGATCACGCCGATGGTCCCGCCGTTCAAGCTGGCCTGATGCGCCGCGCCATCGATCCCGCGTGCCAACCCCGAAACCACCACGAACCCGGCATCGGCGAGATCACCGGCGAACTGCCGTGCCAGCTTGACCGCCGCAGCCGAGGCATTGCGCGCACCAACAATCGCCACACAGGGCTTTGCCGCAAGAGTGGTATCGCCGCGGCAGGTCAGGATCGGCGGGGCGCTGTCCAGTTCGGCCAGCAGCACAGGGTATTCGGCGGCATCATGGAACAGATAGCGTGCGCCTGCGCCGCGCACAGCAGCAACCTCGTTGGCAACGCGGCCTTCGTCGGCCACGCGGTAGGCGCCGCTGCGCCCTGCCAGATCAGGCAAGGCAACCAGCGCGGCCTGTGCCGTGCCAAACCGCCGCAACAGCTGCCGGTAACTGACCGGCCCGACATTGGGCGAGCGCAGCAGGCGGATCCGCGCAAAGGCTTCCTCCTGCGACAGCGCGGTCATTTGCTTTTCTGGCCGATCCTAGGCTCAGTCCCGGCGCGCAGCCGGGCGAGGTTTTCGCGATGCTGCCAAACCACCAACAACGCTGCGGTCAGTAGCGCCGGGATGTAGAGCAGCAGCCAGATCATCACGTCCAATCCGTCACCCATGGTTGACAGCAGTACCGCTGCCGCAACAGGAGCGGAAAACGCGCTGGCCATTCCGCCGACTGAGGAGACGCGGGTGATCCGCGCTGCGATGAGCCAGACCGCCACCTGAATCAGCCCGATGCGCCAATCCAGACCGAACCCAACACCAAGCATGGTCGCGACGCCCTTACCACCGCGAAATTTAAGCCAGACGGGAAAGCAGTGTCCCAGCGGAACCCCAATGATCGCCAAGGGAACGTAAAAGGACGTCGGCCCATGCTGCAAGCTGTGCAGAACGGAATTTGGCAGCGCGGAATAGAGCTGGTTGCCAATCCAGCAGGCCAGAAAGTCCTGGATCCGGCAACCATCGACGAACCCCCGGACAATCAGGACCGCCAGGAAACCTTTGCCCGCATCGAGCAGCAGCGTCGCCGCCGCCAGCCCCTTGTTGCCCGTGCGCAGTACGTTGGTGGCGCCGATATTGCCCGAGCCGATCTGGCGCAGGTTGCCTTCGCCGAACAGGTTGGTCAGGATTAGCCCAAACGGAATCGAGCCCAGCAGATACCCCAAGGCCAGCGCATAAAAGCTTTCCATCCGTGCCACCTTCCCTTTCGCCCGCAACCGTAGCTACAAGGGGGCCGGCAAAACAAGCGCCTAGTGGGGGATTGGCACGCAAATGGACGCATCGGCACCGCTGCTGCTGTTCGATTCCGGCGTTGGCGGGCTGTCGGTGCTGGCCGCACTGCGCGCGGCCCTGCCCGCAGCGCCGGTGATCTATGCCGCAGACAACGGCGGTCTGCCCTATGGCCCCAAAAGCGAGGCCGAGGTGGCAGCGCGGGTCTGCGGGCTGCTGGGGCGGATGAGCGAGCGCTATCGCCCGCGCCTGATCTGCATCGCCTGCAACACCGCCTCCACCATCGCGCTGGGCATGGTCCGCGATGTGCTTGCAGTACCGATCGTCGGCACGGTGCCGGCAATCAAACCCGCCGCCGCGCTCACCCGCTGCGGCGTGATCGGCCTGCTCGGCACCGCAGCGACGATCCGCCAAGGCTATGTTGACCGGCTGGAGGCTGAATTTGCGGGCGGCAAGCGCCTGCTGCGTTTCGCTGCGGGCGAACTCGTCGGTGCGGCCGAAGCGAAGCTGCGCGGGCAGCCGGTCGATCCTGCAGTCTGTGCCCGCGCCGCCGCCGGGCTGCGTGGATCACCGGACGGGGAGCAGATCGATACCGTGGTGTTGGCCTGCACCCACTTTCCGCTGTTGCTGGGTGAACTGCAGCAGGCCTTTGGACCGCAGGTGCAATTCGTCGACGGCGCGGCCGGTATCGCGCGGCGGATTACGCATTTGACCCAGGGGCAAGACTTTGTCCGCACCCGCCCCGACTTTGCCCTCTTCACGCGCGATGATCCCGATCTGGCCGCACTGGCCCCCGCGCTCGCCCGCTACGGTCTGGAACGGATGGAGGCGCTGTGACTCACCGGCTCAATCTTGTGCTGCTGGCGCTGGCGCTGCTGCTGGGCGGTCCGTTCTACTGGCTGCTGATCGACAACCATCATGCCCCCGCCCCGGCCCACCGGATCGACATTGCCGCATTGCGCCAGTTGGCCGCCAGCCAGGCAGGCGCGGCACCCAGCGGGGTCGAGGTGGAATGTGCGGGCTTTCGCCGCGTGCCGGGCAACCTGATGGTTGCGGGATCGGGGATCAAGCGCAAGCTGGTCTGCTACATGGCGTTTCGCCTGCCGGTCCCAGGCGGCAAACCGGTGATGATCGAAAGCGGGATCACTGCGGCCGACGCCAGCACCGGCGGGGCCGAACGGTTCAACGCGAACAACCAGGCGCGGATCGAGGCGGAGCTCGATCTGGCCGGGCTGATCCTGGTGACGCACGAACATGCCGATCACCTTGGCGCGCTGGCGGCGCATGGCGGGCCGGCGCTAATGGACAAGACGCTGCTTAACCCGGCGCAGTTGCCGCCATCACCCTTCGCCGCACGGCTGGAGTGGAAGGCGGGCCAGGTGCCGCCCGCGCGGCTGCCCGGCAACCGGCTGGTGGCGGTGGCCCCCGGCGTGGTGGTGATCCCTGCACCGGGCAGTCATACGCCGGGCGCGCAGATGATCTTCGTGCGGACCGGCGATGGCCGCGAATTCCTGTTCGTCGGGGATATTTCCAGCTTTGCCCAGAACTGGCAGGAACAGCGCGGCCGCTCGCGGCTGGTGCAGTTGTTCTTCGCGCCCGAGAACCGCGCCGAGGTGTTTGGCTGGCTGGCCGCGATCCGCGACCTCAAGGCGCAGGTTCCTGCGCTGGTGGTGGTGCCCGGTCATGATTTCGAATGGCTGCTCGATCCCAAGAACAACGGCGGAATGGTAATCGGCTTTGCCCATAGGGGAAGTTGATCCAGCGCAAGGAATAGGCGCTGGAAAAAGGCTTAGGCATGGCGTAGAGGCCGCCCGACCGGGGGCAGATTCGTTTGCGCCGGAATGGGCCCGTGCGGGGGACTTGGAACACGTGAACTACGACCAGATCTTCGATACCGCGATCGAGCGCCTTCATTCCGAAGGCCGCTACCGCGTGTTCATCGACATCCTGCGCAACAAGGGCAGCTATCCCAACGCGCGTTGCTTTGCCGGGCACAACGGCCCCCAGAACATCACCGTGTGGTGTTCGAATGATTACCTCGCGATGGGCCAGCACCCCAAGGTGATCGCAGCGATGGAAGAAGCGCTGCACGATGTCGGCGCCGGTTCTGGCGGGACCCGCAACATCGGCGGCAACACGCATTACCATGTCGATCTTGAAGCCGAACTGGCCGATCTCCATGGCAAGGACGGCGCACTGCTGTTCACGTCAGGCTATGTTTCGAACGATGCCACGCTCTCGACGCTCGCCAAGGTGCTGCCGGGCTGCGTGATCTTTTCGGACGAGCTCAATCACGCCAGCATGATCGCCGGGATCCGCAATGCCGGCTGCGAAAAGCGCGTGTTCCGTCACAACGATCTGGCGCACCTTGAAGAACTTCTGGCTGCCGAAGCGCCCGAAGTGCCCAAGCTGATCGCCTTTGAATCGGTCTATTCGATGGAAGGCGATGTCGCCCCGATCCACGCGATCTGCGATCTGGCCGAACAGTACAACGCGCTGACCTATATCGACGAGGTTCACGCGGTGGGGATGTATGGGCCCAGAGGCGGCGGGATCACCGACCGTGACGAGGCCGCGCACCGCATCGACATCATCGAAGGCACGCTGGGCAAGGCGTTCGGCGTGATGGGCGGCTACATCGCCGCAGACAACCGGATCATCGACGTGATCCGCTCATACGCCCCGGGCTTTATTTTCACCACCAGCCTTTCGCCGGTGCTGGTCGCGGGCGTGCTGGCATCGGTCCGCCACCTCAAGGCTTCCAGCGCCGAGCGTGAGGCCCAGCAGGCCAATGCCGCAATGCTCAAATCCATGTTCCGCGAAGCCGGCTTGCCGGTGATGAATTCGACCACCCACATCGTGCCGCTGATGATCGGCGATCCGGTCAAGGCCAAGAAGATCAGCGATGTCCTGCTGGCCGAATACGGTGTCTATGTGCAGCCGATCAACTTCCCCACCGTGCCGCGTGGCACCGAGCGGCTGCGCTTCACCCCCGGCCCAGCGCATACCGAAGCGATGATGCGCGATTTGACCGCTGCACTGACCGAAATCTGGCAGCGGATGGACCTGCGGCGCGCCGCCTGAATATTTTTGGTCTGCACCGGCGCGGATTCGCGCTGGACCACCGGCAAGAATCCGTTACGACTTTGCGCCGCGCAGCAGCGCGCAGGTTTCACCGGGACAATCGATTGGTTGCCGGGTTGTGAGGGAGTGGGAAATGGCAACCGATTGGGCCGCAGACGTCAAGAAATATGTCGCCAACGCCGATGATGCGGCAATCGCGGGGATCGTCCGCTATCTGGGGATCGCGCTGCGCAACCGGGATTCGTCGCTGGTCTCGTTCAGCGACAAGACCGAGACCGACCGAGTCCGCACCAACTTCCTCAAGAAAAAGCTCGGGCTGACCCAGGCCGACACGGTGCTCGACCAGGCGATCGCCAAGGTCGGTGAAGCAATGAAGGCCGACCGGACCAAGAACCGCGTAACGGTCTATTATCTGCTCGCCGCCGAATACAAGAAGCTGGGTCTGTTTGTGAAGGCCGATGCCAAGAAAGCTCAGGTTGCCAAGGCCCCTGCAGCAAAGGCTCCGGCCAAGCCCGCCGCCACGACCGCTGCCAAGGCCGCCGGCGCTGCCGCTGTCGTGGCCGGTGCTGCTGCCGCAGCCAAGGCCGGTGCCAGGCCGGCTGCAAAAGCTGCGGCCAAACCTGCAGCAAAGCCCGCCGCAAAAACCGCGAGCGCCAAGCCTGCAGCTGCCAAAGCCGCGCCGGCCAAGGCCGCGGCCAAACTTACCTCGAAAAAGGCTCCGGCCAAGAAGCAGGGTCTGATGGGCAGTGCGGCGAAGGCCGCGCCCAAGGCTGAAAAGCCTGCCACCGGCGCGGTTGCCGGAACGATTGCCGCTGGTGCAGCCGTGGCCGGTGCGGCGGTTGCCGCAGCTTCGGGCGCGGCCGATGCGGCCAAGGATACCGCAGCCAAGGCGATGGGTTCGGTTGGCGATGCCGCCGGCGCAGTCGCTGGTGCGGCCAGCCATGCCGCCGACAAGGTTGGCGTTGCCGCCGGTGCGGCCGTGGGCGCGGTGGGCAATGCCGCCAGCGCAGCGGCCGACAAGGCCAGCACGCTGTTCGCACCCGGCAGCAAGCCCTCAAGCTCTGACAGCGAAGATGGCGGAATGGGCTGGTTGCTGTGGCTGCTGGCTGCAGCGCTGCTGCTGTTCGCGCTGTGGTGGATGTTCGGGCGCGGCGGCAATGACGATATGGCAACCAACGCCGCCCCGACCGAAGCCGCCGCCACGCTTGATGGCGTGGCCGGCGGAACGCCTGCAGCACCAGCAGCCGATCTCGCCGCTGCACCTGCTGAAGGCACCGTGGCCATCCCGGCCGGCGCCGGGGTGACCACCGAAATGCGCGATGGCAAGCCGGTGGTGAAGGTCTATTTTGACACCAGCAAGACCGAGGTGGTGCCTGCCTTTGTCGCCACAGCCACCGGGTTGAAGAGCTATCTTGATAGCAACCCCGGCAGCAAGCTGGCGATTTCGGGCTATTCGGATCCCAGCGGCAATGCTG
Organism: Novosphingobium sp.; assembly: GCF_031417815.1. Taxonomy (GTDB): domain Bacteria; phylum Pseudomonadota; class Alphaproteobacteria; order Sphingomonadales; family Sphingomonadaceae; genus Novosphingobium. The sequence continues at coordinate 59,099 of NZ_JANOWI010000030.1, forward strand.
CGGCCAATGCCGAACTGTCCAAGAACCGCGCCCAGGCGGTCCAGACCGCGCTGGTCGACGCCGGAATTGCGGCCGATGCCGCGCTGCTGGTCAAGCCCGAAAACAGCGCCGATGGCTCGGTTTCCAAGGAAGCCGCGCGCCGGGTCGAAGTGACGGTGCAATAACGGAGAAGCTGGGCCTGCCCTCAGCGGGCCCGACGTCCTGAGCCTGAGCCCGCCGCAACCCGGCGGGCTTTTGCTTGCGCCGGATCAGGGCTGCGGCGACGGAATTGAACTTGCCGCGGGCCGCTCGCGCGGCAGCGCGGTGCGCGGCGTCCAGCCTTTTGACGTATCGACATAGCCGCCATCGGCTTCCACCCGCGCGGGCACCGGTTCGGCGGCATATTGCTGCAGCTCGGCGGGCACCTCGATCAGCGGGGGCATCTCGGCCAGTTCTTCGGCCGTTTCGGACAAGGCCGGCATCAGTTCGCGCCCGGCATAGGGATCGGTGAAGACTGACCGTTTGCCCCAGCCATTGGGCCAGCGGTAGAATACATGAGCGCCGATCACCGCGACTTTCTCAAGCCGCGGGGCCCAATAGGGGAAGACGTAATTGGCATGGTAATGCGTAGCCATGCCCACTTCGGCATAGACCGCGCCGTGCAGCGCCGCCGTGGCTTCGCCAATCGTCTGGCGCCACAGCAGCGGATCGCGTGGCCGCCGCATGGCCCCATCGCAGGCGAACGTGAACTGGCAGACGTTTCCGGCCGAGCGCTGAAACACCACCGCGCAGACATCGTTCGGGAAAGCCGGATGCCGGACCCGGTTGAGCACAACCTGCGCCACCGCGCGGCGGCCGCCCGAGCCTTCGTATGCCGCCTCGTAATACATCGCCAGCGCCAGGCACTGCTGCGCGCGATCGGCGGTCGACAGATCAACCCAATCGGGCAAGCCAAACGGATTGGCGCTTTGCAAGGCACCAGCGACCAGCGGCAACGCCGCATTGGCGGCGCGCGCCGCATCGATATTGGCGACCAGCGGCGTGGCATTATCGGTGATTGCAATCAGGCTTTGCATCGTTCCTGCAGGTGCCGCCATCACAGCCTGCGGATCGTGCATCACTGCGCGCGATGCTGTCGGTGCCAGCAGCGATGCCGAAGCACTGGCGGCAACCAGGCAACCCACCACACCATAGCGCCAGCCTCCCTTGAACAGGTCGCCAAGTCTGGTCGCGCGGGCACTCATCGCGGACCGTACAGGCCCGGATCGACCACCGGCCGGCCCGCGCCGAGGAAGGTGGTGAGCTGTCCGATCTGTGCCAGCAGACCATATTGCCCCAGCAGCAGCCCGGCTTTTGCGATATCAGCCTCGACCGCGGCATTGAACACCGCGCTCTGGGCATCGAGCACATCGAGCAACGAGCGGCGACCAATGCCGAACTGCGCGCGATATGAATCGAGCAAACCCCGCGCCACTTCGAGCCGCTGCTGCTGCGTTGCGGCCTTGGCGCGCCAGTTCTCCATGGCGATCCAGGCCTTGCGCACAGACAGTTCGCTTTCGCGCTGGGCCTGGACAAAGGTGAACCCGGCTTCCTTGGCTCCGCTGTCAGCCTCGCGCACCCGGGCCGCAGTCACGCCGCCGTTGAACGGGTTCCAGCGCAGGATTACCAGCATTTCGTAATCGCGGGTGGTGCCGCGATAGCCCTCGAAATCGCTGCCCGCCTTGATCGATCCCTGCAAGCCCACGGTCGGCCAGTATTCACCGCGCGCGCGCTTGGCGGTGAATTGCGCGGCCTTCCACGATTGTTCGGCACCGCGCAGCCGCGGATCGCCAGACTGGGCAATCGCCAGCGCCGCTTCGAGCGTGGCCGGCATGGCCGCGCTCGCATCGGGCGGCGTGGTCACGTCGACATCGCTGGTCCCCACCAGGAGCGCCAGCTCGGTCTGCGCCATGGCCAGCTCGCTACGGGCCTGGTCCGCCGCCACTTGCGCCGATTGCTGGCGTTCCTTGGCCTGCTGCAGTTCGGAAATGCTCAGCGCACCGCGCTGCACGCCTTCATCGACATCGCTCACCAGATCGCGGTGAAAGCCAAGGTTGGCTTCGGCGGCAGCGGCAACCTGGCGCTGGATGAAGACCTGTAGATAAGCCTGGGCAATGTTCAGCGCGGACAGTTCGGCGGCAAACCGCTCGTTCCATTCCGCCGCAGCCAGGCGCGCTTTGCCCGAGCGGATGCCGTTGCCGCGGCGGCCGAAATCGAGCACCGGCTGCTGCACGCTGATCGTGGCGTAAAGCGGGCGTTCGTCGATCGCCGAAAGGCCCAGCTGCACCCGGGCATCATTCTCAAGATGGCGCCGCCCCCCTGCCGCGGTCACATCGACCGAGGGATACCACGCGCGAGTCGCCTGATCGCGCACCGCTTCGGCCCCTTCGCGCCGGGCCTGGGCTTGTCCCAATTCTGGACTGCGCACGATCCCCCGTTCGACCGCCTGCGCCAGGCTCAGCGTCTCGGCCAGCGCCGGCTGAACCACCAGCGCGCTTGATGCCAACAGGCCTGCCACGGCTGTAATTGCCCGATTGAACTTCATTGGCCCCTCCAAACAGTGTGCCCGGTGCAGATCCCTCCTCCTCGGAAAAACCCCTCTTGCCAGACCTTTCGCAGCGAAATCGTATTAGCGCGCCGCATCACCATACCAAGCCACCGCAACCGCCTGACGCTCTCGTTGCCGCGGCTTTCCCGAAGGAAGGCTGGACCGTCGCCAAGTTCCGGATGCGACCCACGCGGCCGTTTGGAACGGCGGAGATGTCGCACAGTTCGCAGAGTCGGAAAAGCCCCTTTGACTCCGCTAGTTGCAGTGGTAAACGTTCTGTTAACGAATCGAGGTCGCACTCATTCGTCGGGGCTGTTGCGCCAAGTTTGCGCTCACCTTGACCCGGCTGGGTTGGCGAAAAGCCACACAAAATTCGATTTAAGTTCTGCGCCAGGTGACGGCGTGCGTGATTTGCGCGTGCTCTTTTGTGGAGAAGTTGAGATGGCTATTCGTGTGGACACAGACGGCAACGGCACATTCGATCAGGAACTTAATGATCCCACGGTTACGCTACCAACAATCACCGATGTGCCCAATGACGCAGACTCCAAACTCGACGTGGTCATTACGGCCCCAGGATCGAGTGCCGTGATCGACGGCGTGATTTTCCGCGCGGTCACTTCCACCAACGCTGGCACCGGTGTCTACAATACCTTCCTCGCGATCGGCGACAACGACGGCAACGAAGCCGGCTTCAATTCCGACGACACGCCTCCAATCGACGCCACCAATGTCAACATCGACCAGTCCAAGACTCATACCGTGCTGCTCGCCAATGTTCCGATCACGGTAATCAACGGCGTCCAGTATTACGAAGTCCGGATCGATATCAACGATGCCAACAACGTCCCCAATGCGCTGATCTCGCTCGATACCTTTAAAGTCTACACCTCGACGAGCAATGCGATCGAGAGCACTACGCAGCTGTTCGCTCAAACCAAGATTTTCGACATCGACGACAACGGCGGCGGTGATATTTCGATTTTGCTCAGTGACGCGCAATCGGCAGGCAGCGGCAACGACGATTATTCGATACTCATCCCGGTTTCGAAGTTCGGCGGAGCCGACCCTGCCACGACCTATTTCTATATCTACGCGGAATTGGGCTTCGCCGGGGGCGACTATGTCGCGGGCTCCACTTTTGAGGAATTCAATCTCCAGGATGCCGTCACCCTTGTCGGCACAAAGTTCAATGACCTTGACAACGACGGCGTGCGCGATGCGAATGAAGTCGGTGTTGGCGGAGTTACCGTCTTCATCGATACTGACAAGGATGGTGTGCTTGATGCCGATGAACGTTCTACGGTCACCGATAGCAATGGCAACTATACCTTCTACAGCACTGCAGCCGGCACTTACCAGATCGATGAAGTAATCCCCGCAGGCTCGACGCAGACCACGGGGGCTTTCGAAACCATAACGATTTCCAGCAACCAGGCCGGCACTCACGGCACTTACGTGATCGCCCCAATCGGCAACCACTACCCGATCCCCAACATCTCGATCGATAAGGCTTTCGTGAACATCACCGACGGGCCCGATGCCGGCAGCGCCTCGACCACCGTGATTAACGGTGCGGGCGATGTGGCCAACTACACTATCGCCGTGACCAACAACGGCGAAACCGCGCTGACCGGCGTGGTGGTAACCGATACGCTGTCCGATTCGGGCGCGGTCGCGGTGCTCAAGACCGGCGGCTTCAATTCGGGCGATACCGACAGCGACAACGTGCTCGATGTTGCCGAAACCTGGCTTTACACCGCTACCCAGACCGCCACCCAAGCCGATCTCGACACCAACGGCGGCGGCGATAGCGACAAGGACAACTCCGCGACTGTCGTCGCCACGCAGCAGGGCACCAGCAACACGGTTACCGCCACCGATGCGGCGGCGGCCCCGATCGTGCGCGCGCCCTCGATTGCCATCACCAAGGTGTTCAACAACTGGTCGGGCGGCGACGGCGACACCATCGGCGATTTCGCCGGCGATGTGGCCAACTACACCATCATTGTCACCAATACCGGCAACGTCACGCTAACCAGTGTCGTGGTCACCGATCCGCTGACCGGCAACGTTTACAACGTCGGCACGCTGGCTCCCGGTGGTTCGAGCGCGCCGCTCAGCGAAACCTACACGCTGACGCAGGCCGATCTCGATTCGAACGGCACGAGCGAGGTCAACAGCATCCTCTCAGGTTCGATCGAGAACACCGCGACTGCGACATCGGGCCAGACCGGTCCGGCTTCGGCCAGTGCGGTGGCGCCGATTACGGTCGTGCCTCAAATTGCGATCGACAAGACCTTCGTCAACTGGTCGGGCGGCAACGGCGATGCCATCGGCAATGCCGCCGGCGATGTGGCCAACTACACCGTCAAGGTCACCAACACCGGCAACGTCACGCTGACCAACGTCACCGTGGTCGATCCGCTGACCGGGCAGAACATCTCGGGCGTGACCCTCGCGCCGGGAGCGAGCCAGACCTACAACACCACTTACACGCTGACCCAGGCCGATCTCGACAACAACGGCGGCGGCGATGGCGACATCGACAACACCGCGACCGCCGACTCGCTGCAGACCGACGCGGTCCAGGACAGCGCGGTGGCACCGATCGTCCCGGCCCCGTCGATCAATCTAACTAAGTATGTGAAGACCGACCAGTCCGGCGGGTTCCAGGACGCCAACAACCCCGATGGGCCGATCGCCAGCACCAGCACCACTGTCAACTTCATGGTGCTTCTGCAGAACTCCGGCAACGTTACGCTGACGGCGATCCACCTGAGCGACAGCGTAATCCACACGGTCAATGGAACGGCAAGTGCGCCGCAAACCATCGACTACAATGACCCTGCCTACAATGCCTGGGTCGATCTCGACGGCGATCAGGTGAAGGATGCCGGCGAAGATTGGGTAACGCTCGATGCCAACCATGACGGCACGCTGGATAGCGTATCTCTCGCGGTGGGCGGCTCGCTCAATATCTACTACTCGCTGACCTCGCTGCTCGGCCAGCATGAGAATACCGCAGTCGTAACCGCCACCGCGATGTTTGGCGGGGCATCGACTACCGACAACGACGATGCCAACTACTACGTGCTTCCGAGCAAGGATTGCGTGGGCGTGGGAACTCCGGGGTTCTGGTCGAACAACGGGTCCAAGTTCTGGGACGGCATCGCGGGCAACGAATCGCACGTTGGCGATCCCAATGTTAAGGGCGACAGCGATCCGGGCTTTGCCGATGGCGAACTGCTCTATGCAGTCGATTCGAACAAGGACGGCGTTGTCAACGCCTCCGATCAAAAGGGCCTGCTGATCGGTGACTACAACCACAACGGCATCACCGATGCAGGCGAAGACACGCTGTTCATCACGCTGAGCAATGCCACAACCCTCATCAACGCTTCGCAAAAGGAGCAGCAGGACGCCAAATACAAGGTTGGCCGCGATATGGTTGCGACCTGGCTCAACTACCTGGCAAACGGCGGTTCAGAAGGCGATAAATCGTCCATCGACCGGCCCGGCACGAGCGATGATGGCATCAATCCGATGCACTTCCTGCAGGATGCAATCAACTGGATGCAGCAGTTCGCAAGCAACCAGAATTCGAGTTCGTCCGCGCAGAATCTTGCCAACAATTACCATGCCGGCAACACTCAGGCGATGTTCCAGATTAGCGATGCCGCGATCAAGACGAGTGCAGATGCCTGGTCCAAACCGTTCCAGGACATCGATCATTCGGGATCGACGATCCACAGTTCGCTCGATGGCTACAACAACACCGGCGTGATCGCGGGCGTAGAGTTCACCTGTGACCGGGACAATCCGGATGCAATGTTCGCGGTGCAGCAGGTGATTGCCTGAGGCGCAGGGAAATACGTTGACTTCGTTTCGAGGTTAACGCGATTGACAGGAGCGGGGTCTGCGCAGCAGGCTCCGCTCTAATCGCCACAGGGGGGGCTGATCGTGCAATCTGATACCGATGTTGAACTCCCCAAGGGCCGCCTCGCACCGTGGCTTTCTGGCCCTTTGCGGAAGAACCGTGCCACCTATTTCAAGGTCGGCGTTGCCGCAGCGGTGATCAACCTGTTCGCGCTGGTCACCTCGCTGTTCTCGATGACGGTCTATGATCGCATCGTCCCCAACAATGCCACCGATTCGCTGATCGGGCTGACTATCGGTCTGGGCATCGTTATCGTGTTCGATTTCATCCTCAAGGCGCTTCGGGCCTATTTCGTCGACATTGCCGGGGCGCAGATTGACCGGGATATCGGCCGTTCCATTTTCCAGCAGATCCTCGACATGCGGCTCGACCTGGGCAAGGGATCGACCGGCGGCCTGGCCGGGCTGGTCCGCGAGATCGAGACGCTGCGCGATTTTTTCGCCAGCGCGACGATGAGCGCGCTGGTCGACTTGCCGTTTATATTCATCACCCTGGCAGTGATGGCGCTGATCGGCGGCTGGATCGTCATGGTGCCGATTGCGCTGATCCCGCTGGTGGTGATTACCGCGCTGCTTTCCCAGCCGGTGATGAACCGGCTTTCAGCGCAGGCGCTGGGCGAAGCGCTGGGCAAGCAGGCGGTGCTGGTCGAGACGATCGGCAGCCTTGAAACGGTCAAATCAGCCAATGCCGGGGCGATGCTGACCGAACGCTGGGACGACGCGGTATCGGGCCACGCCACCGCTTCGCTGCGCCAGCGCGTAATTTCGACCATTGCGATCAACACCGCCGGATCGGTGCAGACCATGGCCTATACCGGAGTGGTGATTTTCGGGGTCTATGCGATTGCCAACCAGACGCTGACCATGGGCGGACTGATCGCGTGCTCGATCCTGTCGGGCCGCGCGGTGGCGCCGCTGGGCACGATCGCCCATTTGCTGACGCGGATGAACGCCGCCCGCACCGCCTACCGCCAGATCAACGTGATGATGGAAAAGCCGCCCGAAGGCCCCGCCGGCAGCGGGCTGGCACTGGGCACGGTGCGCGGCGGGCTGGAATTTCGCGATGTCGATTTCCGCTATCCCAACGCGTCGGAACTGGCGCTGACCAATGTCAGCTTCCGGATTCAGCCGGGCGAACACGTGGCGCTGATCGGGCCGATCGGATCGGGCAAATCGACCATCGCGCGGCTGTTGATCGGGCTCTACCCGCCCACCAGCGGGCTGGTGATGATCGATGGCACCGATATCCGCCAATACAGCCCGCTGGCGCTGCGCTCCAAGGTCGGCGCGTTGTTCCAGGACAATGTCCTGCTGACCGGCACAATCCGCGAAAACATCACGCTGGGGCGCGAGGATATCGACGATGCTGAAATGGTCCGCGCCGCGCAGCTCAGCCGCGCGCACGAATTCATCTCGCAGTTCCCGACCGGCTATGATCTGAGGCTGGCCGATCGCGGCGACGGGCTTTCGGGCGGTCAGCGCCAGTCGATTGCCATGGCGCGGGCGCTGGCCGGCAGTCCGCCGTTGCTGATCTTCGATGAGCCGACTTCCTCGGTCGATACCGATACCGAGGCGCAGCTGATCAAGAACCTCAAGACCGAATTCGAAGGCCGGACGCTGATCCTGATCACCCACCGGCCATCGCTGCTGCAACTGGTCAACCGGGTTATCCTGATGGCCCGGGGCCGGGTGGTAATGGATGGAACGCCCGAACAGATCACCGGGCAAGTGCGCAAGCTGACAACAGCGGGGATGGTGTCATGAGCTACTTCAGTCTCCTCAAAGGCGATGGATCGGACGATAATGGCGATCCGGTCGAAACTCGCGAAGATGCCTTTGCACCCAGGAAATCGGCCAATTGGATATTGTGGATCATCATCGGCTTTCTCGTGTTGGCCGTTACCTGGGCCGCGCTGACCAAGGTCGATCGCACGGTGCACGGGATTGGCCGGGTGGTGCCAAGCTCGAAAATGCAGGTGGTATCGAACCTTGAAGGCGGGGTGATTCTGGAAATAACGGTCAAGCCGGGACAGGTGGTGCAAAAGGGCGATGTGCTGGTGCGCCTCTCGCCCACCTTGTCGACGTCCGAATTTGGCAGCAACGCAGCCTCTATCGATGCCCTGCGCGCCAAGGTAGCGCGGCTTAACGGCGAAGTGCGCGGCGTGCAGCCCAACTATGCCGGAATCTCGCCCAGCGCGGTCTCGGCCGAACGGGCGCTGCACGGCGCCCGCAGTGCCGAATTGTCAGGAATGTCCTCTGCCGGGTCTGCCCGCGTGGTGCAGGCCGAGCGCGCAGTTGGCGAAGCGCAATCGATGCTGGCCGCGCGCCGCTCCAACCTCGCCTCGGCACAGCAGGAACTTGATATGTTGACGCCGCTCGCCGCCAAGCAGATCGTCAGCAAGGTCGATCTGGTGCGCGCGCAGAACGCCGTCACCGTCGCGCAGAGCGAAGTTGCTGCGGCCCAGTCCGCCATTGCCCGCGCGCAGGCCGGAGTGGCTGAGGCCAGTGCCGCCACCGGCCAGGCCCGCAGCGACTGGCTGAGCCGCTCTGGCAGCGAACTGGCCGCCGCCCAGGCCGAACTGGCAGCGCGCGAAAGCACCACCGTGGCGCTGGCCGACAAGGTTGATCGCACCACCATCCGCGCGCCGATGACCGGCCGGGTCAACCGCGTGCTGGTGACCACGGTTGGCGGCACGGTGTCCGCCGGCATGCCGGTGGCCGAAATCGTCCCCACCGAAGACGCGCTTTATGTGGAATCGATGGTCCGCCCGCAGGATATCGGCAACGTCCGGCTGGGGCAGAAGGCGCAAGTTGAAATCACTGCCTATCGCGCCTCGGTGTTCGGCATGCTGCAAGGCGATGTGACCAGCATTTCGCCCGATGCAGTTGCCAATGAAAAGACCGGGGAATCGTTCTATCTGGTCGAAGTGCGCACCACCTCGCAGCTCAAGGGGCAGGATGGCAAGGTGCTGGTTATCGGCCCCGGCATGGTCGCCAATATCAATCTGCTGGGCGAAAAGCGCTCGATCCTGTCGTACCTGTTCTCGCCGATCACCAAGCTGAAAGAGAACGCCTTCAGGGAATAGACAAACCGGCGCACACGATTGGTCGCGCGCGCCGGTCTGTCATTCTGCGGGTTATTCAGCGCAGCGAGACGACGTTGTCCTTGGCGCGCGGATCGGTGCGCTGGCCGGTGTACTGGCTGGCCATCGGCTCATCCGCCACTTCGAACACCCGCGCCTGGCCAAAGCCGTTGAACGCGGTTTTCATCGCCGCGCCATAGGCACCCAGCATGCCGACTTCGATATAGTCGCCCGGCGCGATATCGGCCGGCAGCATGAACGGTCCCTCCATGAAGTCGGCATCGTCGCAAGTCGGGCCGTAGAACGAAAACGCGCTTAGCGTTTCGCCGCGGCCCGCCGAGATGCAGCGCACCGGAAAACGCCAGCCGACGTGGGCAGCATCGTAGAGCGCACCATAGGCACCGTCGTTGATGTAGAGCTCGTCACCGCGGCCGCGCTCAACCTTGACCACCAGCGAGGAGTATTCCGCACACAGCGCCCGGCCCGGCTCGCACCACAGTTCCGACGAATAGCTGACCGGCAGCGATTCGGCGGCGCGGTGGAGCGCACCGAAATAATCTTCCAGCGGGGGCGGTTCCATGCCCGGATAGATCGAAGGAAAGCCGCCGCCGACATCGACGATATCGACCGTGACCGCCGCATCGACAATCGCCGCACGGACGCGTTCCAGCGCCTGGACATAGGCAAACGGGGTCATCGCCTGACTGCCGACGTGGAAGCACACGCCGAGGCTGTCTGCGACCTGGCGGGTGGCCTGCAGCAGCGGCGCGGCATCGGCCAGATCGATCCCGAACTTCGAGGCGAGGCTGAGCTCTGAATAGTCCGACGAGACGCGCAGGCGCACGCACAGCGACAGGTCTTCGGCGTGGCTGGTGGCGGCAACGATCTTGGCCAGCTCTTCGTGGCTATCGAGGCTGAACACGCGCACGCCGTGGACCGTGTAAGCTTCCGCAATCGCGCCTTGCGATTTCACCGGGTGCATGAAGCACAGCACCGCCCCGGGCAGCACCGAGCGGACGAGGCGCACTTCGGCGATCGAAGCGACGTCGTAATGCGTCACCCCGGCTTCCCACAGCACCTGCAGCAGGTCGGGCGAGGGATTGGCCTTGACCGCATAGAGCGATTTGCCCGGAAACTTCTCGGCAAAGAAGCGGGCGGCGCGCGCGGCGGCGTGCGGGCGGTTCAGGATAACGGGTTCGTCGGGCGAAAGAGCGCGAACTACAGCCGATGCATCAGGATAATGGTGCAATTCAAGGGACCCCCAATAGGCCTTTCGGCCAAGTACAACACGATAGTCGAAGGCTGCCTTGCGGTTATTGGAAGTCCCCATGGGGCAGCGGAGGTGCCTATAAAGATTCGCGCCTTAACCGCAAGTGAAAATGAAGCCTCTCGGCCCCGAAATCACCTCTGCATCAGGTGATCGGCCACCGCACGGAAGGCCGGCAGCGAGGTTGGATCGAAGGCGCCGTTCGCTGCGACCGGATGCGAGCCGAACCGGACGATCGTCACTTCGGCCACCGGATCAACCCAGATCGCCTGGCCGTGGATTCCACGCGCGGAAAAAACGCCGTGATTTCCGCCTATTGTCCACCACTGGCTGTTGTAGGAGCCGCCCGGGATCCACTGGTATCCGGCCGGGGAAAAAGCCTCGGCGCTGCCGCCGGCCTTGATCGCGGCAACGGCCGGGCGGGCGATGACCTGGCCGCCCTGCCCGGTTCCGTCCAGCCGCATCACTTCGCCAAATCGGGCCATATCGCGCAGAACCGGGTTCAGCCCGCCACCGGCAAAAGGCATCCCGGTCGAATCGGTGAGGAAATCGGCGTCCTGTTCCATCCCCAGCGGCTGCCAGATTCGCGCCGACAGCACGTGATCCAGACGCTGGCCCTCGGTGCGCGCGACCAGCCAGCCCAGCACTTCGGTGTTGCAGGTGCGGTAGGTAAAGCGCGCGCCGTGTTCGCCAGCCTTCCTGATCGTGGGGAGGAAGGCATAGACATCGCTCGCCCCGGCATAGCCCGGCGGACGCGGGGTCAGCCCCAGCGCATTGCTCATCGCTCCGATACCGCTGGAAGGATCGGTATATTCCTCGCTGAAATCGAGTGCGGTGGTCATATCGAGCACCTGCCGCAGTGTGGCATCGGCAAAGCCGCTGGCGGCCAGTTCGGGGATGAGATCGCCGATCGGCGCGGCCGGATCGAGCCGGCTTTCAGCAATCAGCATTTCGGCCAAGGTGCCAACGAAGCTCTTGGTCACCGAAAAGGCGATGTGCGGGGTATCACGCCGGGTGACGCCGAAATAGCGTTCATAGACCACGCTGCCGCGGTGCATCACCAGCACCGCATCGGTGAAATTGACCGCCAGCGATTGTTCCCATGTCAGTGCCTGACCGCTGTCCAGCGCCTTGAAGCTGACGCCGTCCAGATCATCGCGCGGCGCCTCGGGCAGATCACAGACCGGGCCCGACCCGCGCGAAACCCGCGCCGTCGGCAGGAATTCGCGCATGTGCGAAAAGGCATAGCGGTGCGTGGGGAAACGCATGTGATCCGCCCGCTCCCACGCCAGCCGCCTGGCTTCGGGCGGGGGCAGACCTTCCATCCAGCCCATGGTGACGGGATCGGAGGTATGGGCGTCGAGGATTTTATCTGACATAAGACTCTCCGGCATTGTTCACGCAGAGCATGCCTCAGGACAGCCGGTCGCGAAAGTCCTCGTAACCGAACCGCTTGATGCAATCGAGGTGATCGCTCTCGCTGTCCCACAGCCAGATTGAGGGCAGCGGCACCCCGTTGAAGGTGGTGGTCTTGACCATCGAATAATGCGCCTGATCGAGGAACGCGAAACGCTGGCCGACACGCGGCCCATCGGCAAAGCGGTAATCGCCGATCACATCGCCGGCCAGGCACGACGGCCCGCCCAATCTTACAGCTTCAGGGGGCCGCACTGCCCCGCCTGCGGCTTCATCGATCTCGATATCAAGCTGCGGCAACTCGCCCAGCATCGCCGGGCGGTAGGGCGCCTCGATCACGTCGGGCATATGGCAGGTGGCGGAAATGTCGGTGATCGCCACCGGCATCCCGTTCCAGCCCAGATCGAGCACGGTGCCAATCAGTATCCCGGCATCGAGCGCCACCGCTTCGCCGGGTTCAAGGTAGACCTCAGCCCCGGTATCGTCTTTCATGTCGATCAGGAACTGGACCAGTTCGTCGCGCTGATAGTCGCTGCGGGTGATGTGGTGTCCGCCGCCGAGGTTAATCCATTTGAACTGGCCGAAATAGGGCTCGAGCGCATCAAACGCCACGTCCCAGGTGCGGCGCAGCGGCTCAAAATCCTGTTCGCACAGCGTGTGCATGTGGATCCCGTCGACCAGTTCCATATGCTCTTCGGTCAGCTGGTCGATCGGAAAGCCAAGCCGCGAGTGCGGCGCGCACGGATCATAGCGCGGCACTTCGCCCGTCGGGTGCAGCGGGTTGAGGCGCAGGCCGATGTCGAAGCTCTCCCCCCGCCCGCGCGCCGCATCAATGATCGCCGAGCAGCGCAAAATCTGATCAGGCGAATTGAACACCACGTGGTCCGACAGCCGCAGGATTTCGTCGAGGTCCTCCGGCTTGTAGGCCGCACAATAGGTCGCGATTTCGCCGTCGTAGAACTCAGACGCCAGCCGCGCTTCCCACAGCCCCGAGGCGCAGACCCCGTCGAGATATTCCCCGATGATCGGCGCAGTCGACCACATTGAAAACGCCTTGAGCGCGCCCAGCACCTTCACCCCGGCCCGGTCGCGGACATCGGCAAGGATCGACAGGTTCTGCCGCAGCCGCGCGGCATCGACCACGAACGCAGGGCTATCGACGCGCTGAAGGTCAAACTGGGCAAATGCACCCGGATCGCCGGCTCTGGTTTCCATTTTCTAGGTCCAATTAGTTCACGCAGAGACGCGGAGGAAGAAAGGGAGGCGCAGAGAGTTACTGCGGCTTGTAGTCGTTGACCACCCTGCGGATGCCGTCCTTCATCGTCGCCTCGGAGAAATTCAGAAGCAGCCCGACGGGCTGCTTCAGTGGCCGCAAATAGGTCAGGAGCTGCTTGGCATGAGTCTGGCTGAGCTTCTCGACAGCCTTGATTTCGACGACAAGCCGATCATCCACCAGCAGATCTATCTTGAAGGCCGGATCGTAGGTTACGCCGTCGAAGACGGCCTTCACCTGAAGCTGCCGATCAACCTTGAGGTCACGTCGCCGTAAGCGGCCAGCGAGAACGGATTCATAGACGGATTCGAAAAGACCCGGACCAAACTCCCGGTGAATTGCGATAGCCTCTTCCAGGATGATTGAACTCAACTCATCGATTGGAATCACCAGCCCCTCCGCGTCTCGATTTCCTTCTCCGCGTCTCTGCGTGAACTATTCTGACTTTGCCTCAAAACGCCACCGGCCCGTCCAGTTCCTTGACCTGCCACGGCAACCCCTGCTCGTTCAGCATGTCCATAAACGGATCGGGGTCCAACTGCTCGATGTTGAACACGCCCTGCCCTTCCCACGCGCCCGTCAGCATCATCGCTGCGCCGATCATCGCGGGCACGCCGGTGGTGTATGAAATCGCCTGATTGCCGGTTTCGGCATAGGCCTCTTCGTGGTCACAGATCTGGAAGATGTAGTAGGTCTTTTCACCGCTGCCATCGAGCGCTTCGCCGGTGGCGATATCGCCGATGTTGGTCTTGCCTGTGGTGGTCGGCCCCAGCGTTTCGGGCTTGGGCAGCACTGCGGCGAGGAATTGCAGCGGGACGATTTCCTTGCCCTGGTACATCACCGGATCGATCCGCGTCATGCCGACGTTCTGCAGCACGGTGAGGTGGGTGATATAGGCGTCGCCGAAGGTCATCCAGAACCGGGCGCGTTCCAGTTCCGGGATGAACCTGGCCAGGCTTTCCAGCTCCTCATGGTACATCATGTACATGGTCTTGGGGCCGACCGCTTCAAAGTCGAAAGCAACCTTTTTGCCCATCGCCGGGCTTTCGACGAACTGGCCATGCTCCCAGTGCCGCGCCGGGGCGGTCACTTCGCGGATGTTGATTTCGGGGTTGAAATTGGTGGCAAAGGCCTGGCCGTGATCGCCGCCGTTGCAATCGAGAATGTCGAGCTGGCGGATGGTCTTGAGCTTGTGCTTGCGCAGCCACATTGCGAACACGCTGGTCACGCCCGGATCGAACCCGCTGCCCAGCAGCGCCATCAGGCCAGCCTGCTTGAACCGGTCCTGATAATCCCACTGCCATGAGTATTCGAACTTGGCCTGATCCTTGGGCTCATAATTCGCAGTGTCGAGGTAGTGCACGCCCGCCGCCAGGCAGGCGTCCATGATCGGCAGATCCTGATAGGGCAGCGCCAGATTGACCACCAGCCTGGGCTGGATCTGCTGGATCAGCCGGGTCAGCGCGGGCACTTCCTCGGCGTCGATTTCGTAGGTCGAAATGGTTTGCCCGGTGCGTTCCAGCACCGAAGCGGCGATCGCATCGCACTTTGACCGGGTCCGACTGGCGAGGTGAATCTCGCTGAAAATTTCCGCATTCATCGCCATTTTATGAATGCAAACCGAGCTGACCCCGCCCGCACCAATCACCAGAACCTTGCTCACGTCTCGAATCTCCTTGCCAGCCTTTGGCGCGCATATAGGATTGTTTCATGACCGCACAACAAATGCCCACTCTTCTGCTGCGGGTGCCGACTCCGGATGGAGTCGCGGTAGCCGCTGGCAAGATAGCGCAATTGCTGCCGAAAACACCCCTGCTGGAAGCGTCGGTGAACGGCACTTCGGTGTGGTTCAAGGCGGAAAGCCTGCAACCGGTCGGCGCATTCAAGATCCGCGGCGCCTGGCACCGGCTGACCGACCTTTCGGAGGAACAACGCGCGCGCGGGGTGGTCGGCGTGTCCAGTGGCAACCATGCGCAAGGGGTGGCCTGGGCGGCCAAGCGGCTGGGGATCGCCGCGACTATCGTCATGCCGGTCGATGCCCCCCGCACAAAGATCGAAGCAACGCGCGGCTACGGTGCCACTGTGGTGCTCTATGACCGCCCCGGCGGCGAGAACCGTGATGCGGTGGCGCAAGACTTGATCGATCAAAGCGGCGCGATCCTGGTCCACGCCTATGGCGATCCGTGGGTGATCGAGGGACAAGGCACCACCGGCACCGAGATCACCGCGCAACTGGCCGAACGCGGGCTTGCCGGGCCAACGCGGATCGTCTGTCCGTGCGGCGGCGGCGGCCTCACTGCCGGGCTCGCGCTCGCCTGCCCCGATGCCGAGATCGTGCCGGTGGAGCCCGAAGGGTGGGACGATGTCCGGCTCAGCCTTGAAAGGGGTGAGATCGTGCCGGTGCCGGACTTCAAATTCCCTACCCAGTGCGATGCGCTGCAGACCCCCGCCACCTGGCCAATCAACTTTGCGATTCTTAAAGCGAGGGTGGCCTGTGGCTATGCCGTGACCGCTGCAGAAGTGCGCGCAGCGCAGCGCTGGGCCTTTGCCCAGTTGCACCTGGTGGTCGAACCGGGCGGGGCGGCGGCACTGGCGGCGGTGCTGGCGGGCAAGGTTCCGATTGACGGCCGCACCGCCGTGGTGCTTTCGGGCGGTAACACTGATCCCGCCGACTTTGCCAAGGTACTGGCCAGCAGCGATTAGTTGCATTTGACAATCGGTTGCAAAACGAAGAATCTCCGCCGCCTCGGGTCATAACGAACGAGGGGGAGAACAATGGAAGCCAAAATGCTCGCGCCGGCCGCTGTGCTGGTGCTGTGGTCGCTAATCATGCTGACATGGACTGCAGCCACCCGCCTTCCGGCGATGAAAAAGCTGGGCACCGATATCAAGACCGCAGCGCCCGGCGGGCGCGGCCAGAACCTTGAAGGTGTGCTGCCCGATAGCGTGCAATGGAAATCGCACAATTACGCCCACCTGATGGAGCAGCCGACGATCTTCTACCCGACGGTGGTGATCCTGGCCCTGACCGGCGCCAGCGCAGGGATGATCCTGCTCGCCTGGGCCTATGTCGCGCTGCGCATCGCCCATTCGCTCTGGCAGGCGACGGTGAACACGATCCCGGTCCGTTTCTCGCTGTTCATCTTGTCCACAATCTGTCTGCTGCTGCTGGCAATCCACGCATTTGAACAGACCGTACTGGCCTGAGGCATTCGGCCATGAACACCGCGCAAATCATCACACCAGTCATTGCTCTGGCAGGCTGGACGATCCTGATCTGGGGCTGGATGCTGGTGACCAGGCTGCCAGCGCTGCGGGCCGCCGGGGTGAAACTGGGCAAGCTGCGCGGCGGCACCGGACGCAATGCCGAAGGCGTCGTGCCCGATGCGGTGCAGTGGAAGGCGCACAACTACAATCACCTGCACGAAGCGCCGACTGTGTTCTATGCGGTCGCGCTTGGTCTGGCTGTGATGGGCCACGGTGATGGCCTCAATGCGGCACTCGCCTGGCTCTATTTCGCGCTCCGGGTGGTGCATTCGCTGATCCAGACTTTGTGGAACAAGGTGATCTGGCGGCTTGCCGTCTATGTCGCGTCGCAGCTCGTGATCGCCGCGCTGGTGATCAGCGCTGGCTGCGCATTACTGAAATAACGGAGGGGACTGAACATGATACAAGCCGATATTCTGAGGCCGCTCGCCGTGCTGGCGGGCTGGACCATGGTGATGTGGATCTGGATGTACGCAACCCGGATCCCTGCGATCAACAAGCTGCCCAAGCCGACCGAAGCCGGTGCCGATCAGGGCTGGACCGGGGCCATGCTGGAAAGCCTGATCCCGCGCGAAATCCAGTGGAAGGCGCACAATTACAATCATCTGCACGAAGCACCTACGGTGTTCTATGCAGTAGCACTGGCGCTGGCTATGATTGGCCAGGGTGACGGGATGAACGCCACGATCGCCTGGGCCTATGTGGCGCTGCGGATCGTCCATTCGGTCTATCAGGCGACGGTCAACAAGGTGATGCCGCGCTTCATGCTGTTCGTTCTGTCCAGCCTGTGCCTGATGGCGCTGACGCTGCACCTGATCCTGGCGCTGTTCCACTGATCTGCCGGCCGGGGCGAACGCAGCGCTCGTCCCGGCCGCGCATCAGAACAACTTACGCAACGAAAAACCGATCACCCGCCCGCGCGGGTCGAGATAGTCGCTCTGGTACGAAAGCGGCACCTGGCTGCTGCCATCGGTGACGCGCTGCCGCGAATCGAACAGGTTTTCCACCCGCAAGCCGGCGCGCATACCCTTGAGGAAGGGCACCTCGCGGACCCATTTGGGCCGCGCCGAAAAATCGACAAACATGAACAGATTGATGCTGCTCTGGCTGCCGAAGCGGATATCGCTGGTGCCCGGCGCACCTGACGACTTGACCGTGGTCGGCGCACTCCAGCTGCCCTGCACAAAGGTGCCTAGCCCCTTGTAGAACAGCCCGCCGTTGAATTCGAGGCTGTGGCGCGGCGTGCCGCTGGCCGACAGCGCGTCGCCGCCCAGAAGATCGAGCACGGGTCCGCCCGGCGAGATCGTCACGCGGTTTTCGAACTGCACCGTGTGGTAAAGCCCAAAGCTCCATCGCCCCGGGGGGCCGCCGGCCCCGCCGCCGAACAGCGCACCCATTCCGCCGCCACCGCCGCCCCGGCCACCGCCCGCGCGCGGCGGGCCGCCAGCGCCGCCCGGACGCGGACCGCCCGCGCCAGGACCAGGCCCACGCGGCGGACCGCCAGCAGCGGGCGCAGCGCCGCCCATGCCTTCAGCCTTGCCAAACCCGGCCGACAGATTGACCCCCCAGCGCAGCCGTGCGCTTTCCTGGCGGTAGAAAGTCACCGGGCGCTGGTCGATTGCCACCAGCCGCCCGCTGCCATCACGGGTCACGCGGCCGGGGAAAGCCGCTTCGATTTCCGGCGTCAGCAAGGGAAAGCTGGCGGTGACGTTGCCTGACCGGTTGCGGAAATATTCGACCAGCAGGCTCGATCCCGAAAGCACCGGAAGCTGCCAGTTTGCCCCCAGCTTGAAATCGCGCTGCTGTTCCTTGCGCAGCAGCGGATTGCCGCCCGTTGTGAGACCCACCAGCACAGTTTCCCCACGCGAGAAATCGTACAGCGGGACATTGGCGATCGAGGTTGCCGGATTGCCCAACTGGCTGATCGACGGCGCGGTCTGGTTGACGATGTAGCTGGCCTGCAGGTTGAGCTTTTGCAGCGGGGCCCAGGTCAGCCCCGCGCTCCACCCGTTGACCATGCCGAAATCGGACAGGTGGCTCACGTCCCCGCTTAGGTTGAGCGTGACATCGCCAATCCCGGCGAGAAACCCTTCGCGCCGGCTGGTCAGCGGGATCGCCAGATTGAGCCCGCCCAGCACCCGGAACCGGTTGAGCGAAACGGGGCCAGAAAAGCTGCGCTGATCGGCGCTGTCAAACCCGATCAGGGTGAACCCGCTCTTGGCCGTTGTGGTCACATCGCCGCCCGGCAGGCGCACCGGCCGGCCGATCAGGGTGACCAGGTTCTCAACCCGGTTCGACGTGCTGGTGGCGCGGTCTTGCCCGGCACCGGGCAGCGCAGGAAGCTGCGCAGTGATCGGCAGAGTGCCCGCAGCAGCAGCGGCGACCAGCCCCGAGGTATCGGCGCGGCGATCGGTCAGCGTGCGGGTTTCGCCGCGGCTGACATCAAGCGTGGCGTTGAACTGCCACGATCCCAGCAGGCGGCTATACCCTGCCCCGGCCTGCACAGTGGTGACATTGGCGGTCTGTTCGATCGCGCCTGGCAGCGTGCGCAGCGCCACGGCCCCGCCGGGATCTGTCAGCAACGCCGAATTCAGCCCCTGCAGCGACCGCGTGTCAGCCCGGTTAGCCGCCGCGCTCAACGTCAGCGTGCCGTCCATCCCGTCCTTGCCGTACCCTTTGACCCAGGCGAAATTGACGCCGTAATTGCGCGACTGGCCGATCAGCGTGCGATAGCGCTGCGGATCGGGATCGCCCGCCACGGTGGGCGTGTTGCCCGGATTGGGTGCCAGATCGCGCTCGCTTTCAAACACCGGGCTTTGCGCCGAAAGCGTGCCGGTCAGGCTCAGCCGCCCCGGACCGTCGATCCGGGTCAGCGTGGCTTCAAGCGAACCGCCGACATACCCGCCACCCGTGGGAAACGAACTGCCCTCTTCCACCGCAAAGGCGCGATACTTCTTCTTGAGGATCAGGTTGATCACCCGGCTATCGGGCGGATAACCATAACGCTGCGCGGTTTCTTCGGGCAGGATTTCAACCCGCTGGATCGCCTCGGGCGGAAAATTGCGCATTTCGCGGAAATTGGTGATGCGCTGGCCGTTGACCATGATCACCGGCTGGCCATCACTACGGCCGCGGCCCGAGCCGGTCTGCGGCGCAACCCGCGCCACCAGTTCACCAATCGAGCCGACGCCCAGCGCCTGGATATCACCTTCGTTGAGCACCGCGATCGGCTGCTGCGGCGTTTCCAGCTGGCCGCGCAGACGGTCGCCCACCACCACCAGTTCACCCGGGCGCGGCGCGGACGAGAGGTCTTCCTGTGTTGCGGCCGGATCGGCGTCCTGCTCCACCTGGCTTGCTTCGGGCGCCAGCGGCGGAGGCGCGGCCGGGTCCTGCGCCAAGGCCGGGCTGGCAACCAAAGCCAAAGGTAACGGCCAGTATTGGATCAATCGCTTCATTATCAAAACCTGTTTGAATACGCGCAGTTGGCAGTGGCGGTGCGGGCCGTGACTGACAAGGCTTGGCCGTGTAACAAATTGTCAGGCGGGCCATGGCCATCGACCAACGGTGACGCCCGCTCTCAAGGCTTCCCTTTTGGCCATGGGAGGGCTATGGGCGCGCTCACTTCACGAATTTGTGACACCCGAAGGAATGTAAGCGCGGATGGCGAAGGAAGAACTGCTCGAAATGCGGGGCACGGTGGTGGAACTGCTGCCCAACGCCATGTTCCGCGTGCGCCTTGAGAACGACCACGAGATTCTGGGTCACACCGCCGGCAAGATGCGCAAGAACCGCATTCGCGTGCTGGTGGGCGATGAAGTGCTGGTTGAACTCACCCCGTATGATCTGACCAAGGGCCGGATCACCTATCGCTTCATGCCCGGCCGCGGCGGACCCGGCCAATTCAGCGCTTGAGCGCGCCAAGCCTGATCCTTGCCTCTGCCAGCCCGCGCCGCCGCGAATTGATCGCGCGGCTGGGGCTTGAGCCCGCCGGGGTTGCGCCTGCCGATATCGACGAAACTACGCTCAAGGGTGAATTGCCGCGCCCCTATGCTGCGCGCATGGCGCGCGAAAAGGCGCTAGCCGTGGCCGCCGGTGATGCCCATGTGCTGGCGGGCGACACGGTAGTGACGCTGGGCCGCCGCATCCTGCCCAAGGCCGAGGATGAGGCCACGGCGCGCAAATGCCTCGAACTTATGTCCGGGCGCCGCCACACCGTGCTCTCCGCAATTGCGCTGAAGGCCCCTGATGGCACCGTGCGCGAACGCCTTTCAGAGACGGTGGTGCGGTTCAAAACGCTCAACCGTGAAGAGATTGATGCCTATATCGCCAGCGGCGAATGGCACGGCAAGGCTGGCGGCTATGCCATCCAGGGCAGCGCCGAAGGGCTGATCGCGTGGATCTCGGGCAGCCATTCGGGCGTGGTCGGACTGCCGCTGTTCGAAACCCGCGCGCTGCTCAAGGCGGCTGGATTTCCCCTTGGCTGAGTGGCTGGTTGAACAGGGGATCGGCGAGGAACGCGCGATGCTGGTCGATCGCGGCGAAGCGATCGCCGCCCGCCTGCGCTGGCCCGGCGGGCTGGAACCGGGGCTGGTCGAGAATGCCAAGCTGATCGCCCGCACCGCCAATTCGCGGCGCGGTACCGCGCGCTTTGCCAGCGGCGAGGAAGCGCTTGTCGATCAATTGCCGCACGAGACCAGCGAAGGCACCGCGCTGCGCCTGATCGTCACCCGCAGCGCGATGGCCGAACGCGGCCGGCTGAAACGCGCGCAGGCCCGCCCCACGCAGGAAGCACCCCGCCCGGCCCCGACGCTGGCCGAAGACCTTGGCGCACGGGTGGTGCACCGCTTTCCCGCAGGCCTGTGGGAAGATGTGTTTGCCGATGCCTGGTCGGGCGAGGCGGCGTTTGCCGGCGGCGCGCTGACCATCACGCCCACCCCGGCGATGACCCTGATCGATATCGACGGCACGCTGCCGCCGCGTGATCTGTGCCTCGCCGCGATGGAGCCGATTGCCGCCGCGCTAGCCAGGCTCGATCTTGCCGGATCGATCGGGATCGATTTTCCGACACTGCCTGACAAGGGTGACCGTAAGCAGGCCGACAGCGCGCTTGAACTCGCGCTCGACGATTTGCCGATCGAGCGCACCGCGATGAACGGCTTCGGCTTTGTGCAACTGGTGGCCAAGCTGACCCAGCCGTCGCTGCTGCACCTGCTGGCGCGTGACCGCGCCGGCGCTGCTGCCAGGTTGCTGCTGCGCCAGGCCGGGCTGGTCGATGCGCCCGGCGCGTTGCTGCTGACCTGCGCCCCGCCGGTCGAAACCGCGCTGCGCAGCGAATGGCGCGACGAACTGGCCCGCCGCACGGGCCGGGAACTGCGGATCAAGGCCGATCCTGGTCTTGCCCTTTCCGCCGGATTTGCCCAGGCGGTGCCGCTATGACCCTCAACCGCAAATGTCCGCTGTGCCGCCGCCCACGCAGCGCCGAATTCACGCCGTTCTGTTCCAAGAGCTGCAAAGACCGCGATCTGGTGCGTTGGCTGGCCGATGGCTATGCCCTGCCCGGCGCACCGGCGATCGATGAAGAGGAAGGCAAGGCCTGAAGCCTGCCCGGCAAAGACTGAAACCCTCTTGCCAAGCGCGCGCCTGTTCGCCATAGGCGCGCTTCCAGTCGCTAGGCGTCCTTTTCAGACACTGGCCGAAGCGCTGCCCGAGTAGCTCAGTTGGTAGAGCAGCGGATTGAAAATCCGCGTGTCGGTGGTTCGAATCCGCCCTCGGGCACCAGCTTTCTGGATTAAACGACCGTCCGGGGGCCGGTCATCCAGAAAGCTCCCGAGCGCAAGCGAAGGGGCACGCTCTCCATCCAGACCTACCGGTTCCGGGCTAAACCCGTTCTTTCAGTTCAGCCCAGGCCGCCAGCGCCCGCGCGCGGCCTTCGGCGTGGCCGATCAGCTTCTTGGGATAACCGCGTACCGGCAACGGCGGATCGTGGATTGCGGCACCGGGCAAGTGCGCCAGTTCAGGCACCCAGGCGCGGATATATTCGCCGGCATCGAATTTGTCCGACTGGCTGAGCGGGGCCATGATCCGCACGAACATGTTGGCATCCACCCCGGTGCCGGCGCTCCACTGCCAGTTGACCGCGTTCTGGCCGTAATCGGCATCCAGCAGCGTATCCCAGAACCACTGTTCGCCGCGCCGCCAATCGATCAGCAGATGCTTTATCAGAAAGCTGGCGACGATCATCCGCACCCGGTTGTGCATCCAGCCCGAGTGCCACAGCTGGCGCATTCCGGCATCGACAATCGGGTAGCCGGTGCGGCCCTGCTGCCAGGCGGCAAGATCGGCTTCGGCCTCCGCGCCGCTGCGCCAATGCAAGCCATCGAATTCAGCCTTGGCATTGCTGGCGCCGTAGCCCGGCAGCGCGAGGATGACGTTCTGGGCATAGTCACGCCAGCCCAGTTCGCCCAGAAACGTGCCCGTAGAGCCGCCCGCCCGAGCGACGCGGTGCCAGATCGTAGCGGGCGAAATCTCGCCAAAGGCGAGGTGCGGGGAGAGGCGACTGGTGCCTTCCACCGCGGGCAGGTTGCGCCGATCTGCATAGCGCGCAGTGCGGCCGGCAAACTGCTCCAGCCGGTCCAGCGCGCCAGCCTCGCCCGGGGACCATTCGGCGCGAAAGCCCTCGGCCCAATCGGGCTTGGTGGGCAGCAGGTGCCAGTCCTCCAGCCGGTCGCTAGCTGGCCAGCTAGCGGGCGCCGGGATCGTGTCCGGTGCAGGCAAAGGCGCAGGCGGCGGCAATTGTTGCTGCTGCAGCGCGCGCCAGAACGGCGTGTAGATCTTGAACGGGGTGCCGCTGCCTGTCAGCACCGATCCCGGCGGAGCGAGGTAGTTGCCATGGTGCAGATGGAGCGTCAGCGCCTTGGCCACTGCGCGCTCGGCATTGCGACACCACGGTTCGTAATGATGGAGCCCGTAGACTTCGCGCGCGCCGGTCTCCTCGGCCAGCGACGCCAGCACGGCTTCGCTGCGGCCATTGCGCAGGATCAACCGCGATCCCCTGGCCTTCAGCGCCGCATCCAGCCGCGCCAGCGAATGGTGCAGCCACCACCGGCTGGCTCCGCCCATCGCGCGGTGCGCTGGGGTTTCATCATCCAGCACATAGACCGGCACCACCGGCCCAGCGGCGCAAGCGGCAACCAGCGCGGCCTGATCCGCCAGTCGCAGATCGCGGCGCAGCCAGAGGATTGTGGGACCGGTCATCGCACTACCCCTAGCGCCCGCGCACCGCCGGTCGACATGGCTTTTGGGCCACGCTCTATCAGCAGGTTGGACGGTGGCTCAAACGCCCGACAGCGGGCCCTGATCCTCGGTAACGGTCCAGGTCTGCCCCTTGGCCAGCAGCTTGCCCAGATCGGCGCTCTTGCCTTCGCGCATCTTGGCGTCCTGGCCGAGCAGCGATTCTTCGAAAGTCGGGCGCGGATCGTCATAGATCACCCCCAGCGCCATCGGGAACGCGCCGAACGGCATTTCGACCAGCATGTGCGCGATTGAACGGTTGGTTACATCGTGGACAATTACCCCCGCCGCCTGCCAATCACCGTCCAACACATCGACCACTTTCAGCGTCAGCTTTTCCACATCGAGCGCGATGCCTTTCGTGCCCCCAGACTTTTCAGAGCCGAACACCATCGGTTCGCCGTTATACAGCCAAAGTTGATGATCTTCGGCCCCCTTGGGCGCGGCGAAGGCATCGAACACGTCCTTGTTGTAGACGATGCAGTTCTGGAAAATCTCCACGAACGCCGCGCCCTTGTGGTGATAGGCAGCTTTCAGCACTTCGGGCAGGTTCTTCGATACATCAAACCCGCGCGCGATGAACCGTCCGCCCGCACCCAGCGCAAAGGCGCAAGGGCTGGCCGGGCGATCGACCGAGCCCATCGGCGTGGTCGGGCTGGTGGTGCCGATCCGGCTGGTTGGCGAATACTGGCCCTTGGTCAGCCCATAGATCTCGTTGTTGAACAGCAGCACCTGGCAATTGAGGTTGCGGCGCAGCAGGTGCATCGTGTGGTTACCGCCGATGCTCATCCCGTCGCCGTCGCCGGTGACCAGCCAGATATCGAGCTGGGGATTGGCCAGCTTGATCCCCGTCGCCACCGCCGGCGCGCGGCCGTGGATGGTGTGGAAGCCATAGCTTTCGACGTAATAGGGAAACCGGCTGGAACAACCGATCCCGCTAACGAACACGGTGTTGGCAGGATCCGCGCCCAGTTCAGGTAAGGTGCGCTGCACCGCCTTGAGGATCGCATAGTCCCCGCAGCCCGGACACCAGCGGACCTCCTGGTCCGTTTCCCAGTCCTTGAGCGAGGTGGTGATGGTGGAAATGGCGTTCATTTGCTTCTCAATTCAACTAGCTTGGAATTGTACACCGTCCTCATGGATTGTTCGTCGCCATGATCGCCATTGCCTATGCCGAGGCGCCTTCCGTTGGAAGAAACGAGCCAAACAGTCCATACTGTCGCACTCCTACCTTCAGGATGGCGCTTTTCTTCTCGGCAAAGCTCCAGACCGGTTTCGATATCGCGTTCGACAACCTGCATCATATAAGTCTCCCGTCACCCTGAACTTGTTTCAGGGTCCATTCCTCGGCACGGGCAAAGGTGGATGACGAGAGCGACCTTGCGTTAAGGACGATTGCCGAACGGCGCTCAGGTCTGAACGGCGCAATGGATGCTGAAACGAGTTCAGCATGACGAGCGAAGGGAGAGGCGGTTTTCACGGATTGGCCGATTTGATCGTGGGCATCTGCTTGGCATTGGGCGGCACTTCATCGCCGCCGGCGTTGCCGGGCACGCCATCGAAATAGGTCGCAATCGCGGCTTCGATCTCGGCGATGGCGAAGGGCTGGCCTGAGGTCTTGCAGAGCGGCTGGGCATCGACCAGGTACTGATCGCGCAGCACGGTCTTGAACTGGCCGGTGTTCATTTCGGGGACCAGAATCTTGTCATAACCGTGCAGCAGATCGCCGAGGTTTTCGGGCAGCGGCCAGATGTGGCGGACGTGGATGTGTGAAACGTCCAGCCCCTTGGCCCGCGCCTTGCGGACCGCCTGATGGATCGGGCCGAAGGTGCTGCCCCAGCCGACCACGGCGAGCTTGCCGCCTTCACTCCCCAGCGTCACTTCCTGCGCCGGGATGCTCTTCGCCACGCCGTCAATCTTGGCTTTGCGGGCTTCGGTCATGGTCTGGTGGGCTTCGGGTGAATAGTCGATATTGCCGGTGCCGGGGTTCTTCTCGATCCCGCCGATCCGGTGCATCAGCCCGGCGGTGCCCGGCTTGATCCACGGCCGCGCGCCCTTGGCATCGCGGGCATAGGGCAGCAGCGTGCCATCGGGGCCGTTGCGCTCGTTCAGGAACGTGGCCGGGAACGGGGCATAGCGCGCTGGATCAGGCACCAGCCAGGGCTCAGCCGCGTTGGCGATATAGCCATCGCTGAGCAGGATCACCGGGGTCATGTATTGCGTGGCGATCCGCACCGCTTCGATCGCGCAGTCAAACGCATCGCCGGGGCTGCAGGCCGCGATCACCGGAATCGGGGTATCGCCGTTGCGGCCATAGACCGCCTGATAAAGGTCTGACTGTTCGGTTTTGGTCGGAAGACCCGTCGAAGGTCCGCCGCGCTGCGAATTGACGATCACCAGCGGCAGCTCGGTCATCACCGCAAGGCCCATAGCCTCGGTCTTGAGTGCGATGCCCGGGCCCGAGCTGGAGGTCACGCCAAGGCTGCCCGCGTAAGAAGCGCCGATTGCGGCGGCGATTGCAGCGATTTCATCCTCGGCCTGAAAGGTGGTGACGCCAAACTCCTTCATCCCCACCAGATAGTGCAGGATCGAGCTGGCCGGCGTAATCGGATAGCCGCCAAAGAACATCGGCAAATGCGCCAGCTGCGCGCCCGCGACCAACCCCATGGCCACCGCTTCGGCCCCGGTGATCGTCCGGTAAAGCCCGGCCGGTGTTGCCACCGGTCCAACATATTGCTTGTGCAGCTGCCCGCCCAGCTCGGCGGTTTCGCCGTAAGCATGGCCCGCATTGAGCGCGGCCACGTTGGCATCGGCCAGAGTAGGGTTCTTCTTGAACTTGTTGTTAAGCCACGCGATCAGCGGCGCGCGGTCACGGTCGAACATCCACAGCGCCAGACCCAGCGTCCACATGTTCTTGCAGCGCAGCGCGTCCTTGTTGCCCAGCCCAAACGGCTTGACCGCCTCAACCGTCAGCGCGGAGATATCAAAGGCCAGCACCTGCCATTTGGCCAGGCTGCCATCGTCGATCGGGCTGACCTCGTACTTGGCTTTTTCGAGGTTTCGCTTGGTGAACTCACCCGTATCGGCAATGATCAGCCCGCCGGGCTTCAAGGCATCGACATTGGTTTTCAGCGCCGCCGGGTTCATCGCCACCAGCACATCGGGGGCATCGCCGGCGGTTTCGATGTCGGTCGAGCCGAAATTGATCTGGAACGCCGAGACGCCAAACAGCGTGCCCTGCGGCGCGCGGATTTCCGCCGGGAAATCGGGGAAGGTGGCGAAATCGTTGCCCGCCAGCGCGCTTGACAGCGTGAACTGCCCGCCGGTCAGCTGCATTCCATCGCCGCTATCGCCGGCAAAGCGGACGACCACGGCTTCGGGATGATTCTTGGTGGACGCTTCAGGTTCGGCAATCTGGGTAGCCATGCTCTATCCTTGCGGGGGACGCTGCGCGCTATCGCGCCATTGCCGCGCCCCTAAGACCCTCTCTCCTCTGGGCGCAATGAAGATTTTCTCTTCCGCGTCCAAACGCAATCGACAAGAGAAGCGCGAAGGCGGCTAGTCAAGTGGCAATTGGCAATTTAACCTGTCGATTAAACAGCGACGAGAGGATTCCCGATGGCCGATAATGAGACCTTCATCCGCGAAGACGTGAAGGGCTTTCTAGCCCTGGTTAACAGCCTGCCCGCGCCCGAAGCGCTGGTGCCCGGCGAGCAGCGCGATGGCTATCTGGCGATGAAGGCGATGACTGAGGCTGATCCCAGGCCCATGGCGGTGATCAAGGATCTGACCTGCCCCGGCCCCGTCGGCGATATTCCGGTGCGGTTCTATGACGTGCGTGAAAACCGCGATCCCTCGCCGGTAATCCTGTTCTTCCACGGCGGCGGGTTCGTGATCGGCGATCTCGATACGCACAATTCGTTGTGCACCGAACTTTCGCATGTGCTCGATCTGCCGGTGCTGGCGGTGGATTACCGGCTGGCGCCTGAAAACCCCTTCCCCGCCGCGCCCGTTGATTGCGAAGCCGCCACGCGCTGGCTGGCCTCCAGCCCGGTCGAGCTGGACCGCACAGTCACCGGCCTGATCACCATCGGCGGCAGCGCCGGGGGCAACCTTGCCACGGTTACCGCCCGCGCGCTGTGCGATACGCCTGCCGCCGCGCCAATGGTGCTGCAGGTGCTGCTCTATCCCGCCACTGACGAATCGCAGGGCGGATCGATGGACACATTCGCCGAAGGGCACTTGCTCACCAAAGGCGTGATGGAATGGTTCTATTCGCTTTACCTGCCCGAAAGCGGCAATCCGCGCGCGTTCCCGCTGCATGCCAGCGCTGCTGGGATGTGCCCGGCGATTGTCGCCACCGCAGGGCTCGATCCGCTGCAGGATCAGGGCCGGCGAATCGCGGCCAAGCTGGTGGACGCCGGGGTCGATACCCTGTTCCTGCACTTCCCCGGCCTGACTCACGATTTCTCCTCTACCCGCAAGGCCCTGCCCAGCGCGCAGAAGGACGTCGAAACGATCATGGCGGCGATGAAGTTGATGTTAGAGAAGAATTCAGGCTAAGGGCGCGGGGATGAACGATCCCCTCACCTCCCTCCCCTATCGCCCCTGCGTGGGCATCATGATGGTCAATGCCGCTGGCCTGGCCTTTGTCGGCCAGCGCATTGATACCCGCGGCCAGCCCGATGAAGGCGGGGTCTATTGGCAGATGCCACAAGGCGGGGTGGATGACGGCGAAGACCTGCGCGCGGCGGCACTGCGCGAATTGTGGGAAGAAACCGGGGTGGAAGAACGCCATGTCACCCTGATCGCGCAGACTGCAGAGGAACTGCTCTATGATCTGCCCGATGATCTGATCGGCAAGCTTTGGAAGGGGCGTTATCGCGGCCAGCGCCAGCACTGGTTTTTGGCGCGGTTTGCCGGAGACGATGCCGATATCCACCTCGCCCGCCACGATCCGCCCGAATTCAGTCACTGGCAATGGGCCAGCCCGGACGCGCTGCCCGACCTGATCGTGCCGTTCAAAAAGCGCGTCTACCGCGCGGTGCTGGATGAATTCAGGGATCTGATCTGATCGTCATCCGGGACGACGTGAGCTATTCCGACGTTACTTCAGGCTTGGCTTCCACCTGGGCGGCGGTCACCACCTGCACCGGCGGGCCTTTGGCGATCGCAGCGGCCAGCGTTTTTGCGGGGACGCAGGTACTGTTGCCGCACAGTTGCACCAGCCGGTCATAATTGCGCTTGGCCTTTTCAACCGCACCCTTTTCAACCAGCGCCTCGCCTTCGCCGGCCAACGCAAACTGGTTGTTGGGATCGATCGTCAGCGCGACGCGGTAATAGTGCAGCGCCTTGCCGAACATGCCCTGCTTGCGGGTCGCTTCAGCCAGATTGAGCAGGATCGCGACGTGCCCCGGCTGGATCGCCAGCGCGGCTTCGAAATCGCTGATCGCCTCGTCGACATTGCCCGCAGTCATCGCGGTGCGCCCGGCCTGAACCAGGCTGGCCGCACGCGGATCGAGCGGGGACGGCGGCGCGGAATAACTGGTGCTGGCCGAAACGGCGAAAAGCAGCGCAAGCGCGGCGGCGGCGGGGGTGTAACGCATGATCTGCTCCTTGAGCGATGCCATTTGCCCGGCGCTTATCATGGCGAAACAAAACGTGCGATGAAAAATCCATCGGTGGCATCGCGCGTCGGGGTGAGGCGCACACCGCCCCCGCGCAGCGTTCCGGCGGGCAGATCGGGGGCAACAGCGCGCCAATCGGGGTGCCGCTGCAAAAACGCCTCGGCCTGATCGGCCCCCTCTTCATCAAGCAGCGAACAGGTGACGAAGACCAGCCGCCCGCCCGGCCGGACCAACGCCGCGCCAAGATCTGCGAGGCGCGCCTGCAGCGCCGCAACCCGCTGCAGTTCGGCGGGGCTCAGCCGCCAGCGCGCTTCGGGATTGCGCCGCCAGGTGCCGGTGCCCGAACACGGCGCATCGACCAGCACCGCATCGGCCTTGCCAGCAAGATCAGCCAAGGCTTCGGCCTCGTGACCCGGGTTCAGCAAGCGCTCTTCGATGATCGCGATGCCCGCCCGCTCGGCACGCGGGCCAAGGCGCGAGAGCCGCGCGCGATCAACATCGCAGGCCACCAGCCGGCCTTTGTTGCCCATCGCTGCTGCCAGCGTCAGGGTTTTGCCTCCGCCCCCGGCGCACAGATCGATCACGGTCTCGCCCGGCTGCGCGCCCACCGCCAGGCAGGCAAGCTGCGATCCGGCATCCTGCACTTCGATCAGCCCGGCCTTGAACGCGTCCCACTGCTCAACCTGGGTGCCCGAGGGATAACGCAGGCCCTGCGGCGTGTGCAGGGCTTCGCCCGGTTCGGGCAAGCTCGCCTCGCCGCGCAAGGGATTGAGCCGGATGTCGAGCGGCGCGCGTTCCAGCAAGGCAGGCCAATCGCCCGGCTCGATCCCGCTTTCGCGCAAGCGTTGCTCCAGCCATTGCGGCGCGGTGCCGCCTTCGCCTGCAGGTTCGCCCGGCGCGAGCGGCTGCGGGCCATAGTGCGATCCGTCGAACAAGGCAGCCAGCGCTGGATCGCTTTGCGCCAGCCGCAGCATCGCCGCGCGCCCGCTGGCCGGAACCGGCCCGCAGGCACGGATCGCCGCGAAGACCAGTTCGCGCACCGCGCGGCGATCCTTGCTGCCGGCGAAGCGGTGGCTGCGGAACCAGTCACCCACGATCTTGTCCCCGCTGGCCCCGCCGTCGGTGGCCGCAGTCAAGATCAGGTCGAGCACTTCGATGGCGGACTGGAGGCGCGCGGCCGGGGTCAACGGCGTGTCACAGCTTGTAGTTCGGCGCCTCGCGGGTGATCGTCACGTCGTGGACGTGGCTTTCCTTGAGCCCGGCGTTGGTGATCTGGACGAACTGGCCGCGCACCTTGAGCTCTTCGATCGTGGCGCTGCCGGTGTAACCCATCGCTGCCTTGATCCCGCCGACCAGCTGGTGAACCACATCGCGCGCCGGACCCTTGTAGGGCACCTGGCCTTCGATTCCTTCGGGCACCAGCTTCATCTGGTCCTTGATATCGCCCTGGAAATAGCGATCGGCGCTGCCCCGGCCCATCGCGCCGACCGAGCCCATCCCGCGATAGCTCTTGTAGGCGCGCCCCTGATACAGGAACGTCTCGCCGGGTGCTTCCTCGGTCCCTGCCAGCATCGATCCGACCATGATGGTCGAAGCGCCGCCGGCCAGTGCCTTGGCCGCATCGCCGCTGGTGCGCAGGCCGCCGTCAGCGATGATCGGCACGCCGCTTTCTTCGGCCGCGCGGGCCGCATCCATGATCGCGGTGAGCTGCGGCACGCCAACCCCGGCGACCACGCGGGTGGTGCAGATCGAGCCCGGCCCGATCCCGACTTTTACCGCATCGGCCCCGGCATCGATCAGCGCGCGGGTGGCTTCATAAGTGGCGACATTGCCGGCGATCACCTGCGCTGAGTTGGACAGCCGCTTGACCCGTTCGACCGCGCGGGCAACGTCCTTGTTGTGGCCGTGCGCGGTATCGATGATGATCACATCGCATTCGGCTGCCAGCAGCGCTTCGCTGCGTTCAAAGCCCTTGTCACCCACGGTGGTGGCAGCTGCCACGCGCAGCCGTCCGGCACCATCCTTGGTGGCGTTGGGATAGGTAATTGCGCGTTCCATGTCCTTCACGGTGATCAGACCGGTGCAATGATAGTTCGAATCGACCACCAACAGCTTTTCGATCCGCCGCTGATGGAGCAGGCGCTTGGCTTCATCCTGGCTGACCCCGGCGGTAACGGTTGCCAGGTTGTCGTGGGTCATGAGTTCGCGCACCGGCTGGGCCGGATTGTTGGCAAAGCGGACATCGCGGTTGGTCAGGATGCCGACCAGCTTGCCGCCATTTTCGACCACGGGAATGCCCGAGATCCGGTTGGCTTCCATCAACGCGCGCGCATCGCCCAGTGTAGCATCGGGCGAAATGGTTATCGGGTTGACCACCATTCCGCTTTCAAAGCGCTTCACCGCGCGTACTGCGGCAACCTGTTCCTCGACCGTCAGGTTGCGGTGGAGCACCCCGATTCCGCCCAATTGCGCCATCACGATCGCCATGTCGGCTTCGGTCACGGTGTCCATCGCGGAGGAGATCACCGGGATGTTGAGCGCAATCTCGCGCGTCAGCCGGGTGCGGGTGTCAGCCATGGACGGCTGAATTTCGGATTCGGCCGGACGCAGCAAAACGTCGTCGAAAGTCAGACCAAGCGGGATGTCGATGATTGCCACAGTGCCTCTGGGTTGGGGTGCGATTCGTGGCGGCCCATGTAACCGCACTGGGGCCAAAGGGCTAGACCCCCTTCAAGATGCCCCGCAACCGTTTCAGCCAGGTTTGGCGGCGGAGCGATAGGGAACGCGCCTGGGATCGGCGAACCAGCGCACCAAAGCGGTCAGAAAATCGACATCTTCGGCCGCTGCGCCCAGTTCCAACCGAGGACTTACCACATCGCTGGGGCGGTGATAATCGTTCTCCAGAAACGCCTCGACCCGGGTCACATCGCCCCACGAACTGGTCACCATCACCGCTGGCACATCATGTTGCAGCAGTTCCCAGCCGTCCTGGCGGCGGACAAAGGCTTCGGCGCGGTTGTCCATCAGCAGCTTCTTCTTCTGCTGCTTGGCCACCGCTGCAATATCTGCATCAAGCGGGGTCAGCCCCTGACCGACAATCGAAAAGGCCTGCCCCGCCGGACCGATCGCGACACTGTCGATATTGAAGGCGGCAACGAACCGGCTGAGTGGGATCGGCGGGTTTTCGGCAAAGGCCTTGGCCCCCAGCAGCCCCAGTTCTTCCGCCGTGGTTGCCACGAAATAGACGTCGCGGTCCAGCTGCGGGCCCTTGGCGAGCCGCCGTGCGACTTCGATCATCACCGCAACGCCGCTGGCATTGTCGATCGCGCCGTTGCAGATCAGGTGTTCCGCGGGCGGCTGCGCGCAGGTACCGAAATGGTCCCAATGCGCCATCAGCAGCACCGCCCCTTGCGCCGGGCGCTTGCCCGGCAGCTTGGCAATGAAATTGTGCGTGTGGATCTTGGTTTCGCGCGTGGTCGCTTCCAGCGAGACCGCCAGATCGACTGCCATCGGTGCAAAATCGGCAGCAGCGGCGCGGTCCTGCAGCGCTTTGACCGAAAGTTTGGTGCCCGCCAGCGCCGCATCGAGCGCCTTGCCCGCAATGAACGCATCAAGATCGCCGCCCAGCTCCTCGCCGCCCAGCGCATAGCCCAGCCGCTGACGGTGCCCGGCCACGTTTTCGAGCGTGTGATCGCCGTCCAGCACGGTCAGCACGCCTGCCGCGCCGGCCTGGATCAGCGCGGTCTGCCGATCAGACCCGTCAATCCCGGCTTCGAGCAGCAGCGCCACCCGCCCGGCAAGATCAGCCCGCGAAGGGATTGTCTTGCCGGTGCCGACGAACACCAGCGGCGCGTTTTCCACCAGCGCGCGCTTGCCCGAGGTGTAGACCAGCACATCCTGCTGCAGCACGAACACGCGTTTGCCCTTGCGGGAGAAAGTCGCGCGGCTTGTCGCTGGTTCACGCCCCAGAACGGTGACCGGCGCAAACCACGGATGGCCCGGATCGTTGGTGCCCGAAACCAGCCCCAGATCGAAGAATTGCTTGCCGATGTAGCGCAGTGTCTTGGATTCGCCGTCGGTCCCGGGTTCGCGCCCTTCGAAATCGTCGCTGGCAAGAACCGCGATGTGCGAAAGCAGCTGTCCCTTGGTTTCGGCCAAAGCCTTTTCCTGGCGCGACGCAGCGGCGAGCGGATCAAGCGTCAGCGCCGCCGCCAGCAGCAGCACCGTCATCCGCTTCATCGCTTGTCCGATACGCTTCATCGCCGGGCCGACACACACCAAATCAGGCTGCGCTGCAAGCGGTGATACGCGGAACCTGCGCAGCGTGGCCCCAGGGCAACGCCTGCGCGGCTATTCAGCGGTCCAGCCGCCGTCCATGGAGATGTTGGTCCCGGTGATGTTGGCGGCAGCGTCACGGCACAGGAACACAGCCATCTCACCGATGTCCGAAGGCTGAACAAACTTGCGGGTGGGTTGGCGCACCAGCATCACATCATTGATGACCTGTTCGCGGGTCATCCCGCGTGCCGCCATGGTACCGGGGATCTGGCCTTCGACCAAAGGCGTCCAGACATAGCCCGGGCAGATGCAATTGGCGGTGATGTTGTCGGCCGCCAGTTCCAGCGCCAGCGTCTTGGTCAGCCCGGAAAGCCCGTGCTTGGCTGCGACATAGGCCGATTTGAACGGCGATGCGGTGAGCGCGTGGGCGCTGGCGGTGTTGATAATCCGGCCCCACCCGGCGGCCTTCATGTGCGGGATCGCCAGCCGACTGGCATCGAACGCGGCGGTCAGGTTCAGCGCGATGATCATATCCCATTTGTCGACCGGAAAGTCCTCGACCGGGGCAACGTGCTGCATCCCGGCATTGTTGACCAGAATGTCGATCGGCCCCGCCCCGGCCATCAGCGCCTCGACACCTGCGCGCCTGGACAGGTCGGCAGGCACATGGACCGCGTCCAGCTCTTCGCACAGCGCGGCGATCGCGTCGGCCTCGCCAAACCCGGACAGCACCACTTTGGCTCCTTCGGCGTGCAGCGCGCGAGCAATGGCGAGACCAATGCCCGAGGTCGATCCGGTGACGAGCGCGCGTTTGCCATCAAGAAACATAATCGACTCCACTGGTTGCGGCGGTATAGCATTGCCCAATACGGCGGGACGCCAAACTGTCCAGCCAATCGGGAGCTTGCGCATGCGCCTAGACGATTTCGATCCCGATGCCATCAAGGTCGAAGACCAGCGCGGCGGTGGCGGCGGTTTTCCGATGGGGCGCGGCGGCCAGATGGGCTGCGGCACCCTCGTGATCGTGCTGATCGCCTCGATGGTATTCGGGGTCGATCCGGGCCAGTTAATCGGCGGGCTGGATCAAGGCGTGCCGCAGGAACAGGCCGGCGCCGCTGGCGGCACCGACGAATCCACCAGCTGCCGGATCGATGCCGCCAGCAAGCAGAGCTGCGATGCGCTGGACTCGCTCAACAAGACCTGGCAGCCGCTGTTTGCCGGAACCAGTTTCCGGTTCGACGATCCGAAGCTGGTGTTCTATTCGCAGCGCGGCAATTCGGGCTGCGGCGCGGCGCAAAGCGCAATGGGGCCGTTCTATTGCCCCGAAGATGCCGGGATCTATCTCGACACCGATTTCTTCGCGACGATGGACCGTGAGCTTGGCGCGACCGGGCCGTTCGCGCGCGATTATGTGATCGCGCACGAATATGGCCACCACCTCCAGAACCTGACCGGAATGTCGGGCCAGGTGCGCAGCCTGCAGGCGCAAAACCCGCGCCGCGCCAACGATCTGTCGGTGCGGCTTGAGCTGCAGGCCGATTGCTATGCCGGGGTCTGGGCGGCCAAGAATAAGGACCGGCTGGAGCCCGGCGATATGGAAAGCGGGCTCAACGCGGCGCACCAGATCGGTGATGATACGCTGATGAAAAACGCCGGCCGCCGCGCTTCGCCCGAAGCCTTTACCCACGGCACCAGTGCCCAGCGCACCCAGTGGCTGCGCCGCGGCATGGAAACCGGCAACGAAGACAGCTGCGACACCTTTGCCGACCTCAGGCGCTGATGCGCCTTACTGACTGCCATAATATCAACGATTTCCGGCAGCTGGCAAAGGCGCGCCTGCCGTGGCCGGTGTTCGACTATATTGACGGCGCGGCGGACGACGAGTTGACCATGGCGCGCAACACTGAGGCGTTCAATCGGGCGGATCTTGTACCAGATGTGCTCGCCGGGGTTGAGACGATCGACCCGTCGTGCATGATCCTGGGCCGCAAAAGCGCACTGCCGCTGGTGCTTTCCCCCACCGCTTTGCAGCGCGTGTTTCACTGGCAGGGCGAGCGTGCGGTGGCGCGCGCAGCGGACAAGTTCGGACTGTGGTGCGGCATTTCCAGCCTCGCGACGGTCAGCATCGAAGAGATCGCGGCACTGACCAGCGGTCCCAAAATGTTCCAGCTTTATGTCCACAAAGACAAGGGGCTTAACGCCAGCATGATCGAACGTTGCCGGGCGGCGAAGTTCGATTGCATCGCGCTGACGGTCGACACCATCGTTGGCGGAAAACGCGAACGCTGCCTGCGCTCGGGCTTTTCGTCGCCGCCGACGTTCACCGCAAGTTCGGCGCTGTCCTATGCGCTTCGGCCGCGCTGGGCGCTAGACTACCTGCTTCGCGAAAAATTCTCGCTGCCCAATCTCGATACCCACGTGAAAGAGGGCACCGCGCAATCGGTCTCGATCCAGAAGTACTTTTCCGAAATGCTCGACCAGTCGATGGACTGGAAGATGGTCGAGCAGATCCGCAATGATTGGGGCGGCACGTTCTGCCTCAAAGGCGTGATGAGCGCGGCCGATGCGCGCCGCGCGGCTGATATGGGGATCGATGCGATCATGCTGTCCAACCACGGCGGCCGCCAGCTGGATGGCAGCCGCGCGCCGTTCGACCAGTTGCCCGAGATTGTCGATGCGGTTGGCGGGCGGATCGAGATCATTTGCGATGGCGGGGTGCGGCGCGGCACCCATGTGCTCAAGAGCCTCTGCGCCAGAGCCACTGCGGCTTCGGGCGGACGGCTTTACCTCTATGCCCTTGCCGCGGCCGGACAGGACGGCGTCGAACGCGCGCTGACAATCCTCAAGGAAGAGATCGAACGCGGCATGAAACTGATGGGCGTGACCCGCGTCGATCAGCTGGGTCCAGACAGGCTGCGCTGGCGTTAGGGACTGGACCTTTGCCGCGCGCTGTCGCAAAGGCTGTCCGACACCAAGGGTCAGGTTTGAAAACGGGCCGGCTTAGCTCAGTTGGTAGAGCACCTGATTTGTAATCAGGGGGCCAGGGGTTCGAATCCTCTAGCCGGCACCATAATTTCGTTATATTACAAATGTTTAGACGGCTTATTTCAACAAACCTTCCAACATCTTCCATGTTGGAATTCCAACAAAGGGAGCGTATGGTTCTCGAAATGTTAAGCCGCGCACCTATATTGTTCGCTCTCGCCAGCACTCAGATTTAGACTTGGATAGCGCCAGATTATGCGACCAGATGCACAAAACGTGGACGTCAGCGGCGGGTTTTACACGCTGACCGAAGCGGCGCGTCTGCTCGGCATGGAAAGCGGCCGCCGGGTTGTTAACTGGTTGGAGCCAACCCGCTCAGGCGGTGCACCGGTCATCGAGCGCGATTACCAGCGCGTTGGCCCCGTGCATGAAGTTAGCTTTTTGGACCTGATCGAAATTCGATTTGTGGAACATTTCCGCAGAACGAAGATCAGTCTGCAGTCGCTACGCGTCGCTGCTGAGACAGCAAGGGCGGAACTGGGTGTGTCCCATCCCTTCGCCACATGCACCGCAAAGTTCCAAACGGACCGCAAGCAGATTTTCCTCGAGACCGCTGAGGAAACAGGTGACCTTCGACTGCTCAACCTCATGACGAAGCAAGTCGAAATGTACGACATTATCGAAAGCATCTTTGCTCGGGATCTGGAATTCACGGTCGCAGGCCTAGCCAAGAAGTGGGTGCCGGTGCCGAACATCGCTCCAAACGTGATGGTGTCGCCGCTGCATGCATTTGGCCGTCCAGTGATCTCCGATCGGTTCATTCCAACCAGAACACTATTCGAATTCTGGATCGCGAACGAACGCCAGAGTGCCGAGGTGGCCGATTGGTTCGATGTTGATGAGTCGGAAGTGGACGAAGCGATCCGTTTTGAGTTGCGGCCGCTGCATTGAGGATCTGCGCCGATGAGAACGTAGCCCCGAAGCTTACGGGGCTTTTGAGAGAAATGCTGCTCTCCAAGGACATGACTCTCGAAACGGTTGATGACCATAGCGCTCGCGGGATTGACGATCAATTTTGGGTTCGGAAATTCGCGGATGCTGGTGGCGAAGCCATCATAGGCGGCGACTTCGAGATGACGAGAAAGCCACACGAAATCGTGGCGATCAGAGAAACGGGTCTCCGGTTAATCGTGCTCGACCAAAAGTGGCCTCGCCAGAAGCGCAACGTCCAAATCTCTTACCTATTCTACTGGTGGCCACACATCGAAGAGATGCTCCGAAATTCCAAGCCTGGGGAATGCTTCAAGGTCCCTTGGGGATGGGGCTCGACCGATCGTGCAATCACCAAGTTGCAAATTGATATCGACAAAGCTTACAAGCTCCTTCGAAAGAAAAAGTGAGCTTCCGATCCTTCCAACAATGGACCCAAAAACGCCTAATGTTGGAAGGAAATGGACGCTGTAACCCGCAGAAAACCGTTGTTTTCTAATATTTGTAATCAGGGGGCCAGGGGTTCGAATCCTCTAGCCGGCACCAGACCCCAGACGAGGAAGCGCGCACCGCCATGCTTGCTGAAATGATCGAACGGCT
Organism: Novosphingobium sp.; assembly: GCF_031417815.1. Taxonomy (GTDB): domain Bacteria; phylum Pseudomonadota; class Alphaproteobacteria; order Sphingomonadales; family Sphingomonadaceae; genus Novosphingobium. Next base: position 97,680 of record NZ_JANOWI010000030.1, read on the forward strand.
GCTCGATCGTCATTTGGACGATAAGGGCCAGGCCAAGGCCCGCAGCGGTGAATGGTTGCCGGCGCTGTGGGCCGAAGTTGAGGGAATGGGCTTGCCGCTCGCTCTGCTGAGCGAGGCGCAGGGCGGTTTCGGGCTAGACGCTGCCGATCAGGGTGAAGCGCTGCGCCTGCTGGGCCGCCACGCCATGCCGCTCCCGGTGGCCGAAACAATGGGCGCCAACCGGCTGTTCGCCACGGCTGGTCTGGCGCTGGCCGAAGGGGCCGCTGGCCTCGCCCGCGCAGATCACCTCACGGCCCAGCAGGGCAAGCTGACCGGCACGGTGGCGCGTATCGCCTGGGGTGAGCAGCTCGATTGCCTGGCGCTGGCGGTGGGCGATACGCTTTACCGGGTGCCGCGTTCGGGCTGGTCGATTGCCGAGCAAGGCACGGCGCTCAACTTTCATCCGCGCCCGACGCTGGCGCTCGATTGGGCGATCGATGGCGAAGCCGCGCTGCCGCACTGCCCGCTGGCCGAAGGGGCTACGCTGCGCGCCTACCAGATCGCCGGCGCGCTCGAAGCGGCGCTCAGCATGACGCTCGATCATACCGCCACCCGGGTGCAGTTCGGCAAGGCGCTGCAGAAATTCCAGGTGGTGCAGCACGAACTGGCCAAGCTGGCCGGCGAACTGGCCTGCGCCACGGCCGCCGCCGATCTCGCCGGTGAAGCCCTCGTGCGCGGCGACCCGCTCGGTGTCGCCGCCGGATCGCTGCGGGCCCGAGAGGCAGCCGGCAACGGCGCGGCCATCGCCACCCAGATGCACGGCGCAATCGGCTTTACCCGCGAACACCGCCTCCACCTTTACACCACCAGCCTGTATACTTGGCGCGACGAATTTGGCGGGCAGGTGATGTGGGCGAAACTGCTGGGCCAGGCCGCGCTTGATGCCGGTGAGGCCGGATATTGGCCAATGGTGACACAGCTATGAGTGCTATTCCCTTCCTCGCCCCGCCCGCTGACAGCGCCGAAGTGATCGCGCTGCGGGCCGAATTCCGCGCGTTCCTTGAACAACAATTGGGCGACCGCACCCCGCGCCAGCGCAGCGACAATTGGTACGGTTTCAGCCGCCCGTTCAGCCTTGCAATGGGTCAGGCCGGATACCTCGGCATGACCTGGCCCAAGCAGTATGGCGGGCATGAACGCAGCGCATTCGAGCGCGCGGTGATCGTCGAGGAATCGTTGGCTTTTGGCGCGCCGGTTGGCGCGCACTGGATCGCCGATCGTCAGTCCGGCCCCTCGATCATCAAGTTTGGCACCGATGAGCTGAAGGAAACGATCCTGCCGCGCATAGCCAAGGGCGAACTGGCCTTCGGGATCGGCATGAGCGAGCCAGATTCGGGCAGCGACCTTGCCGCCACCCGCACCAAGGCGGTGCGCGATGGCGATGTGTACCGCGTAACTGGGACCAAGGTCTGGACCAGCTTTGCCCACGAAGCCGATTTCGTGATCCTGTTCTGCCGCACCAGCGGCACGCCCGCAGACCGCCACGCCGGAACCAGCCAGTTGCTGGTCGATCTGAAAAACACCCCCGGGCTGACGATCAAGCCGATCATCGATCTGGCCGGGCAGCATCACTTCAACGAAATGCATTTCGAAGATGCCGCAGTGCCCGCCAGGTACCTGCTGGGGCAGGAAGGCGATGGCTGGAACCAGGTGATGAGCGAACTGGCGTTCGAACGTTCCGGTCCCGAACGGTTCCTCTCCTCGATCGAGTTGATGTACCAGCTGATCGCCATGCTGCAGGGCAGGAACAGCGATGCTGCGCAGATCACCATCGGGCGGCTAACCGCGCAACTGGCGGTGCTGCGCCGCCTGTCGCGCTCGGTTGCGGGGATGCTGCAGCACAAGCAGGATGCGGGTCTTCAGGCCGCGATCGTCAAGGATGTTGGCGCGGTGTGGGAACAGGTGCTGCCCGATATGGCGCGCTCCCTGGTGGACGAAGAGCCTGATCCGCGCAGCCAGATGGCCTATGCCGGAGTGCTGGCCAACATCGTTCACAATGCCCCCAGTTGGTCGTTGCGCGGGGGAACGCGTGAAATCCTGCGCGGGATCATCGCGCGTGGTCTTGGAACGCGGTAAGCCGTTCGTCGGTTCAGCGTTGCGCAATCCCACTCAAGCGATCAGCCTGCGCTGCAGAGCATCGATTGGGAGAGTAAACATGAAATTCCGCCCCGCCTTGATGGCGCTGCTGGCCGCGACGGCCATTGCCGGGTGCCAGCCCGCTGCGCCAAAGGACGATTTCACCACCTTCACGCAAAACACGATCGATAGCTGGCTGAAAGTCGATCCCTACTTTGCGGTCTATCAAGGCGCGCACCAGTTCGATGGCAAATGGGCTGACTGGAGCGATACCGGGCTGAAAGCACGCGGCGATTTTCTGCGCGGCGTGATTGCCTCGGCCAAGGGCTATGATGGCTTGTCGCCCGAAGACACCTTCACCCGCGATTACATCGTCAAGGCCGCCGAAGGCCAGCTGTTCTGGCTGGAAGAGGCCGACCAGCCGCACAAGAACCCGGCGTGGTACGTCGGCAATTTCGATCCCAACGTCTATCTGACCCGCGAATATGCCGATCGCCCGACCCGGCTGAAAGCGCTGATCGCGTTCCTTGATGGGGTGCCGGGTGCGGCCGGACAGGTGCAGGCCAATCTGGGCAAGGCGCCGCTCCCCAAAAGCTTCATCGCGTTCGGCACTTCGGCGTTTGGCGGCTATGCCGAATTCTACAAGGGCGACATGATCAAGGCGTTTGCCGATGTGTCCGATGCAGCGCTGCAAAAGCAGCTGGTCGCAAGCGCAACCAAGGCCGCCGCCGCGATGCAGGGGCTGACCGACTGGTTAAAGGGTCAGGAAAAGACCGCCACGCAGGACTTTGTGCTGGGCGAAGCAAAGTTCACCCGGATGCTCAGCGCGACCGAAGGCGTCGACGTTCCGCTGGCTGTGCTCGAACAGGCTGGCCGCGACGATCTGGCGCGCAACAAGGCCGCCTTGAGCGAGGAATGCGGCAAGTTCGCGCCGGGCAAAACGGTGGGCGAATGCATGGTGCAGCTTAACGCCAACCGCCCCGATGGCGGCGCGGTGGCCGAAGCGACCCGCCAGATCCCTGAGCTCACCGCGTTCGTCAAAGCGCAGGATCTGGTCACCATCCCCGGCACCGAGCAGGCGCTGGTCCGCCAGAGCCCGCCCTACAATGCGCAGAACGGCGCTTATATCGATCCGCCCGGACCGTTCGAAAAAGGCATCCCCTCAATCTACTACATCGCCGCGCCCGATCCGAGCTGGCCGATGGAAAAGCAGCTGGCCTATATCCCCGGCAAGAAGGACCTGCTGTTCACCAGCGTCCACGAGGTGATGCCAGGCCACTTCCTGCAATTCCTCCACGCCAACCGCAGCCCGTCGATGTTCGGGCGGCTGTTCGTGGGCTATGCCTTTGCTGAAGGCTGGGCGCACTACAGCGAGGAGCTGATGTGGGAGGCCGGATACGGCGCGGAGGATGCGGAAACCCACATCGGCCAGCTGTCTAATGCGCTGCTGCGCAATTGCCGCTACCTCTCCGCGATCGGCATGCACGCGCGCGGGATGACGCAGGAACAATCCAAGCAATTGTTCATCACCGAATGCTTCCAGGATGAAGGCACCGCCGAACAGCAGGCCGCGCGCGGGACTTATGATCCCGCTTACCTCAACTACACGCTGGGCAAGCTGATGATCCGCAAACTGCGCACCGATTGGACCGCGACGCGCGGCGGTCGCGCCGGATGGAAGGCGTTTCACGATACCTTCCTGTCCTATGGCGGCCCGCCAATCCCGCTGGTGCGCCAATCGATGATGGCGGAAAAGGACGCCAAGGCGGCGTTCTGAATCGGGCGTGGAGTTTGTGCGCAGGCATTCGGCTTTTGCGTGAGGCTTCAATGGTTCGCGCAGAGGCCGCAGAGGAGAAAATTGAGGCGCGGAGGGCTTGTGTTTGCGGCGAAGCCGCCTGCCAATCCAACGATCCCGTTGATGCTGCCCTCGAAGACGAGCGCGCCTTCGGCACCACGCGCTCCAGCTCTGCGCCTCTCTTTCTCCTCTGCGGTCTCTGCGTGAACCAGTAATCCCGCTCTATCAAACACGCCTGCCTTTCGCTGGGCACGCCGCAACTGCTTGCAATTGAAACCGGTTGCGGCGATGCCTTTGGCATGACCCACGCCCCGATGACTTACGCGCGCTATCTTGATCTTGATGCGCTGCTCGCCTGCCAGCAGCCGCAATCGGACTGCGATGATGAGATGCTGTTCATCATCATCCACCAGACCAAGGAACTGTGGCTCAAGCAGGCGATCCGCGAACTGAAGCTGGCGGCGGCGCAGGTGCAAAGCGGCGCGCTGGTCCCGGCCTATAAGGCGCTGGCGCGGTTCAGCCGGATCCAGGCGGTGCTGACGCTGAGTTGGGACGTGCTGGCGACCATGACGCCGAGCGATTACACCCGCTTCCGCGATGTGCTGGGCCCATCGAGCGGGTTCCAGTCCGACCAGTTCCGCACGATCGAATACATGCTCGGCCTCAAGGACCCGCGGTTCCTCGCCTATCAGAACGATCGGCCTGCTGCGAAGGCAGCGATGCAGGCGGCGCTCGATGCCCCCAGCCTGTGGGATCTGGCGATCCGCGCCGCAGCCCGCGCTGGACTCGCAATTCCAGCAGAAGTGCTGGAACGCGATGTGACCGCAGCCTACCAGCCCAACCCGGGGGTCGAAGCTGCGTTCCTCAAGGTCTACCAGCAGCCCGAGCAGTACTGGGAGCTTTACCAGCTCGCCGAAAAGCTGGTCGATCTCGACGATGGCATGGCGACCTGGCGGCACAAGCACGTCCTGACGGTGGAACGTGTGATCGGCGGCAAGATGGGCACCGGCGGCACCTCGGGCGTAAGCTATCTGCAATCGACAATCGGCAAGCGCGCTTTCCCCGAACTGTGGAGCCTGAGGACCGCGCTGTGAGCTTCAAGCACCTGTTCAGCCGCGCATTGGAAGCAGCTCCGGACCGGCTGCACTTCGCCGCGCAAAGCCATCACTTGTGGCCCGATGCGAGCTACGCAGGGCAGATCGCAGCGTGGGAAGACGCCGCGATGCTGGCCGATCACAAGTGGGACCGGATCTTTTCCGAAGTGATCCCCGAGGCCCAGCGCCACATTGCCCGCGAACTGGCTTTGCCCGATCCGGCCACGATCGCCTTTTCGCCAAATACCCACGATTTTCTGGTCCGCATTGTCTCCGCGCTACCGATGGAACGCCCGCGCGTGCTGGCCAGCGACGGCGAGTTTCACTCGTTCCGCCGCCAGTCGCTGCGCTGGGCCGAAGCCGGACGGATAGAACTGGTCACCGTGCCACTAGACCAGGTGGTGGAAACCGCCGAGGCGGGCGGGTTTGATCTGATCTATGCAAGCCAGGTCCAGTTCAATTCGGGCCAGGCGCTGGGCGGACTGGAACGGCTGGCCGCGCTGGCCCGGCCCGAAGGTCCGTGGGTGGTGATCGATGGCTATCACGGCTTTATGGCCACCCCGACCGACCTGTCGGCCATTGCCGGACAGGCGTTCTACCTATCGGGCGGCTACAAGTACGCGATGGCGGGGGAAGGGGTGTGCTTCCTCCACGCTCCGCCCGGCTATGCCCCGCGCCCCGAAGTAACCGGCTGGTACGCGGCCTTCGACGATCTGGCGGCGCGGCAAGGCGAAGTCGGCTATGCCCCCGATGGACGCCGGTTTCTAGGCAGCACGTTCGATGCCAGCGGGCTCTACCGTTTCAACGCGGTGCAGCGGATGCTTGCCAGCGAAGGCCTGACGACGGCATCAATTTCCGCGCACTGTGATGCATTGAAGACGCGGTTTCTCAGCGCTGATCCTAGGCCTGATCTGCGCCTGATCAGTGGGCCGCAAGCGCGCTTCCTGGCGCTGCAAGGAGACCGGGCACCGGCACTCCACGATGCGCTGAACCAAGCGGGCGTCGTCACCGACTTGCGCGGTGATGTCTTGCGGATCGGCTTCGCACTGTATCAGGATGCGAACGATGTGGACGCGCTGATCGGACGACTGCGCGCCTAGCCCCGCCCGCGATAGCCCGCCACGCCTTGCTCTGGCACCCACAGCCCTTCGGGGGCCGGGCCGCTTTGCCAGAACACGTCGATCGGGATCCCGCCGCGCGGATACCAGTAACCGCCGATGCGCAGCCAGCGCGGCTGCATTTCGGCAAACAGGCGCTGGCCGATCCCCACGGTCACGTCCTCGTGGAAACCCGCATGGTTGCGAAAGCTGCTCAGGAACAGCTTCAAACTCTTTGATTCGACGATCGTTTCGCCCGGCGCATAATCGATCACCAGATGCGCGAAATCGGGCTGGCCGGTGACCGGGCACAGGCTGGTAAATTCCGGAACGGCAAAACGGACCAGATAGAGCGCACCTGCCCGCGGGTTGGGCACATAGTCCAGCACGGCCGCTTCGGGCGAGGCGGGCAGCGTGCTGGTCTGCCCCAGGTGAAGTGTGTCTGCCATGCAACGCGCCATGCCCCGATCGCGCCAAATGCACAAGTGAGCGGTTGGCGGCGCAAGGTTCACTTCCTATTCAAGGCGAGTGGGCCTATCGCCCGCCACCAGCGCATATGTGGACACAGCAATGAACATCTTCGGGGGGATAACGCGAGCCGGCGGTGCCTTGGCGCTGATGCTGGCGCTTGTCCCCGTGCCTGCGCCTGCGCAGGATACGCCGGTGTTTTCGGTGCCGACCGCGCGCCCGACCGCCAATCCGCGCGCGCAAGGCCCGGTTGATGATGACAACCCGGTCGTCCGCGCTACTCCGCGTCCGGCACCGAGCGCGGTGGCGACTTTCACGCCGGTGCCCGTTCCGACCATCGCACCAAGCAAGGCCGCGCCGCAGCCTCGCCCCGGCACGGCCGCCACACCGGGCCGAGCCCCCGCGCCGCGCACCGCCCAGCCGGCAAATGCTCAGCCGGTAACGGCTGCGCGAACAGATTCGGTGGCACCCGGCACCGCCGCTGCGCCCGCGATTGATCCATTGGCCACACCCACCATCACGGCCGAGGGCGCCACGCCCGCCGCACTGCCAAGCGATGCCTTCGCGCTTCCCAGCGCAAGCGATGACGCACCTGCGGCGCCATCGGGCTGGTACTGGCCGTGGCTTGCCGGAGCGGCAACGCTGCTGGCCGCGCTGTTCGGGATATTGTGGTGGCGCCGCCGCAAGCCGGTGACGGCAGTCTTCGAATTCGAACCTCCGGTGGTGCGCCAACCCTCGCCGCAACCCCAACCGTCCCCGCCAGCACCGCAGCCGGTCGCAGCACCCGTGGCAGCGCCGCTTCCCGCCGCTGCCAACACCGGCGCGCTCACGATCACCCTTGAAGCGCGGCGGATGAGCGCATCGCTGATGGCGACCACGCTGAGCTATGCCTTGACGCTGACCAACACCACCGACCAGGCGCTGACCGCGCTGGCGGTCGAAGGCGATATGATCGCCGCACATGGTTCGCTGCCGGCCGAACAACAGATCGCCGGCGACACCCAGCGGCTTGAACTGCGCCACGCGCTGGTTACCCTGGGACCCGGCGAAAGCGCTGAATTCATAGGTGATTTTCGTTTGCCGCTGGCAACGCTGGTGCCGATCCGGGCCGGCGATGCCGCCCTGTTCGTGCCGCTCGCGCGGCTGCGGATCGAGGCGAGCACAGCGGCGGGAATAGCCGTGGTGCAGGTCAAGACCTGGGTTGTCGGCGAGCTGCCCGAGCAGCCCGGCGCGGCGCTGCGCCCGTTCCGGCTTGACCTTGGCCCGCGCACCTATTCGCGGGTCGGCCAGAAAGCAGTCGGTTAATCCCGATTCTCCCCCTCGACGCGGGGCCTTCACGCGGCTAGTCTTTTTCGCAACTGCAGCGAAAGAGGGCGCTGGCAGGTGAACCGACCTGCGCGAGGAGGACGCGAATATTATGGATAGTCTGGTTTCGACCGAGTGGCTTGCCAACGAAATGGGCGCAAGCGATCTTCGGATTGTCGATTGCACCAAACATTTGCCGGGCACGGGCCGCGATCCGCTGGCCGAATACGAAGCCGGGCACGTCCCCGGCGCGGTGTTCATGGACCTCGCGGACCTGACCGACACCAGCCACGCGACCGAGAACATGCTGCCCCCGGCGGAGAAATTCGCCAGCCGGATGCAGTCGTTGGGGCTGGGCGATGGCAGCCGGATCGTGCTTTACGATGACAGCGCGGTGAAAACTTCGGCGCGCGCCTGGTTCATGCTCAAGATGTTCGGCGCGCACGATGTCGCGATCCTCGATGGCGGGATCGCCAAGTGGAAGGCCGAAGGCCGCCCGCTCGCGCAAGGCAAGGAAACCCTGCGCCACCGCCATTTCACCGCCTGGCAGGATGATGGCAACGTGCGCACCAAGGCGCAGGTGCTGGCTAACCTCCATGGCAAGGACGAACAAGTGGTCGATGCCCGCGGCGCAGCGCGCTGGTCTGGTGCAGAAGAAGACCCGCGGCCCGGCATCGCATCGGGCCACATCCCCGGTTCGCTCAACGTCCCCTTTACGGCGTTGTTCAACGCCGATGGCACCTTCAAGGACAAGGCCGGGATCACGGCCGCGTTTGAGACTGCCGGGGTCGATCTGGCCAAACCGGTGATCACCAGCTGCGGCAGCGGGGTCACTGCCTGCGTCCTGCTGTTCGGTCTGGCCCTGATCGGCAAGGAAGACGCTGCCTTGTATGACGGCAGCTGGACCGAATGGGGTGCCGATCCTGATACGCCCAAGGCTGTGAAGGCCTGATCGCTCAGTCGCTTCTCCCCTCCCGCTTGCGGGAGGGGCCGGGGGTGGGCTAGCTACGCCGATGTGATAGCGCGACCTTGTGGCCGCGCGCCCACCCCTAACCCCACCCGCAAGCGGGCGTGGGACTTTGGAGCGTTATGGCGAAGCAACCACCCAAGGACATCGCCGCCGCGACCCGCCTGGTTGCGGCGGGGCGCAGGCCCGAATGGACCGGCCCCGCGGTCAACCCGCCGGTCTGGCGGGCCAGCACCTATCTGTATGAAGACAGCGCCGCGCAGGAAGCCGGCCGGCACGTCAATGCCGATGGCCTGTTCCATTATGGCGCGCGCGGCGGGCCGACCCAGTGGGCGCTGGCCGATGCGCTGACCGAACTTGAGCCGGGCGCGGCGGGCACGATGCTCTACCCGACCGGCCTCGCCGCCCCGGCGATGGCGCTGCTCAGCGTGCTGAAAGCCGGCGACGAGGTGCTGGTGTCGGACAATTCGTACGATCCCAGCCGCAACATCGCCGTTCACGCGCTGCGCGATTACGGCATCACCGTGCGGTTTTTTGATCCGCTCGATCTGGCCGGATTTCCGGCCGCGATCGGGGACAAGACCCGCGCTGTGCTGCTTGAAAGCCCCGGCAGCCTCAGCATGGAAGTCTGCGATGTGCCCGCGCTGGCCAAGGCTGCCAAGGCGCGCGGGCTCGCGGTATTGCTCGACAATACCTGGGCCGGGCCGACCGGCTTTCAGGCGATCCGCCACGGGGTAGACCTGTCGATCCTGGCGCTGACCAAGCACGTCGGCGGCCATTCCGATCTGATGCTGGGCAGCGTGACCGCCAACGCCCAGTACTACCCCAGGCTGCGCAAACGCTCCTTGATGCTGGGCCAGCAGGCATCGCCCGATGATTGCGCGTTGGCGCTGCGCGGCCTGCGCACCATGGGGGTGCGGCTCGAACGATCATCTGTGTCCGGCCTGGCGATCGCCGAATGGCTCGAGCAGCGCGATGAAGTGGCCGCCGTGCTGTTTCCGATGCTGCCCGGCGCGCCCGGCCACGATCTGTGGAAGCGTGACTTTACCGGCGGTTGCGGGCTGATGACCGTGGTCATGGCCGGCCGAGATGCGCCCGCGCGCGACCGGCTGGTCGATGCGCTTTCGCTGTTCGGGATCGGTTACAGCTGGGGTGGTTTCGAAAGCCTGGTGCTGGGTGTGCATCCCGAGCGCGATCGCACCGCAATGCCGTGGCCGCCGCGCGGGATCGATCCGGCAGGCGCGCTGGCGATCCGGCTGTGGATCGGGCTGGAAGACCCGGCCGATCTGATCGCCGATCTGGAACGGGGCCTGGCCGCCTGGGCGCAAAGCTGACCTTCCACGCGGGCAAGCCATTCTGACTGGCAATACCGGCCCCGCATGCCAAATGTGGCAAGATGAACGTGCATTCCCCCTCCCCCGGCAAGGTCTGGCTGGTCGGCGCCGGCCCCGGCGATCCCGATCTGCTGACTCTGCGCGCGGCGCGGCTGGTGATGAACGCAGCGCTGATTGTTCACGACGGACTGGTCGATCCCGCGGTGCTTGCGCTTGCGCGGCCGACGGCGCGACTGATCTCGGTTGCCAAGCAGCGCTCGCGCCACACCATGCAGCAGGATGAGATCAACGCGTTGTTGGTGCGTGAAGCTTTGGCGGGCCGCGATGTCGTGCGGCTCAAGGGCGGCGATCCGTTCATTTTCGGGCGCGGCGGCGAAGAGGCTGAGGCTTGCCGTGCAGCCGGTGTCCCCGTCGAAGTGGTCCCCGGGATCAGCGCCGCGATCGGTGCGGCTGCGGCGGCGCAGATGCCGCTGACGCACCGCAACCACGCTTCGGTGGTCAGTTTCGTTGCGGGTCAGTGCAAAGGGCTGAGCGCGCAGGACTGGACCGGGCTGGCCGGCAAAGGCCGCACGCTGGTGATCTACATGGGCCTGGCCACATCGGAAGCGATTGCCGACAAGCTGATCGCCGATGGCCTGGCCCCCGAAATACCCGTCGCGGTGATCGAGAACGCCACCCGGCCTCAGATGCGCGTGCTGCGTACTTCGCTGGCTGGCCTGCCCGCGCTGGTTGCCGCGCGCAAAATCAAAAGCCCGGCAGTGATCGTGATCGGCGAAGCTGCGGGCGAACCTGAACTCAACACCTTGCGCGAATTGGCGCTGGAGGCTGCACAGTGAAGATCCTGACCGGGAATGATTTGAAGAGCGGCGCGGTTACGTGGTGGGACGGCGTGCAGTGGTCGCTCCACGTCGAGGACGCGGTCGATGTCGGTGAGCACGCCGATACGATCCTGGCGCGCGAACAGGCATCGCGCCGGGTCAACGCCGCCTATGCGATCGACGCGGTAAAGGATGAACGCGGGGTTCGTCCGGCCCACATCAAGGACCGCATCCGCGCGCTCGGCCCGACCGTGCGCACTGACCTGACTTTGAAGCCGGCCGATCCCGAAGCCGGCAACTGGGTGATCTGATGTACAAGTACGACACATATGACCAGGCGATGGTCGATACCCGGGTCGAGGAATTTCGCGACCAGGTGAAGCGCCGTCTTGAGGGGCACCTCAGCGAGGATCACTTCAAGCCGCTGCGGTTGCAGAACGGGCTCTACCTGCAATTGCACGCCTATATGCTGCGCGTTGCGGTGCCTTATGGCACGCTGAGCTCGGCGCAGATGCGGGTGCTGGGCGATATCGCCGATACTTACGACCGCGGCTATGGCCACTTCACCACGCGGCAGAACATCCAGTACAACTGGATCCAGCTGGACCAGACCCCAGACTTGCTGGCCGAGCTCGCCAAGGTTGAGATGCACGCGATCCAGACCAGCGGAAACTGCATCCGCAACATCAGTTCGGACCAGTATGCCGGCGCTGCCGCCGATGAGCTGGTCGATCCGCGCCCTTATGCCGAGCTGCTGCGCCAGTGGTCGAGCTTCCACCCGGAATTTCTCGTCTTGCCGCGCAAGTTCAAGATCGCGGTGATCGCCAGCGAAACCGACCGCGCAGCGATGAAACTGCACGATATCGGCATTCGCATTGTCAAGAATGCGGCGGGCGAAATCGGCGCGGCATTCTACGTCGGCGGCGGCATGGGCCGCACCCCGATGATCGCGCCGCTGATCCGCGAATTCGTCCCGCTCGACCAGCTGATCACTTATTCGGAAGCCTGCCTGCGGGTCTACAACCGCTACGGCCGGCGTGACAACAAGTACAAGGCGCGGATCAAAATCCTCGTCCATGAGCTCGGCAAAGACGAGTACACCCGCCAGGTCGAGGAAGAATTCGCGCACCTGCTCACGCAAGGAATCGAGCCGCCACTGGCTGAGCTTGAGCGGATCAAGGCGCATTTCCCCGATCCGGCCTACGAAGCCGGCGCGAGCGATGAGCTCGACCGCTCGGACCCGGATTTCGCGCTGTGGGTGGATCGCAACTGCGCCGCGCACAAGCAACCCGGCTACATGATCGCGACGATCAGCCTCAAGCCGGTGGGCGGAATTCCGGGTGATGCCAGCGCCGACCAGATGCGGCTGATGGCTGATCTCGGCCTCAAGTACAGCTTCGACGAGCTGCGCGTTACGCATGCCCAGAACATTGTGCTGCCGCATGTCCGCAAGGCCGATCTCTACACAGTGTGGCAGGCTTTGGAGGCAAATGGCCTGGGCACCCCAAACCTTGATGCGATCGACGATATCATCGCCTGCCCGGGGCTCGACTATTGCAGCCTCGCCAACGCCCGCTCGATCCCGGTGGCGCAGAAGCTCAGCGCGCGGCTCGCCCCGCGCCGCGCCGAGATCGGCGAGCTCAAACTCAAGATATCGGGCTGCATCAACGCCTGCGGGCACCACCACGCGGGCCACATCGGCATCCTCGGGGTCGATCGCAAAGGCACCGAGAATTACCAGCTGCTGCTCGGCGGATGCGAGGGCGACGATACCTCGCTCGGCACGATCACCGGCCCCGGCTTTTCCGAGGACGGGATCGTCGATGCGATCGAGACCGCCACGCAAGTCTACCTGGTCAACAAGCAGGGCGAGGAGCGCTTCATCGATACCTACCGCCGTGTCGGCATGGCCCCGTTCAAGGAGGCGATCTATGGGTGACGTCCAGTTTCGCTTCCGCGAAGATGAGCCGGTCGCTGATCCCGGCGTAACGGTCGACGTGTTTGGTTCGCAGACCAATGCCACCGCAGTCCGGCTCGAACCCGGCGATGACGCGCGCGATCTGCTGCCCTATCTTGATCGGCTCAAGCTGATCGAGGTCAACTTCCCGGTCTTTACCGATGGGCGCGGGTTCTCCTCGGCGCGGGTGTTGCGTGAGGCCGGCTATACAGGCGAACTGCGCGCCGTGGGCGAATTGCCGGTCGATCACCTGGCGCTGCTGCGGCGCTGCGGGTTCGATGCATTTGCGCCCGATCCGCCGGTCAATCCGGTTGATGCGGAAAACGCCTTTGCGCGCTTTGCTGAAGTTTACCAGCCAACCACCGATGGCCGCGCCCCGATCTGGGCCAAGCGGCATGGCTGAAGCCGCCCGCCGGATCGACCGGATCGACACCGCGGCGCGTTTCACACAGGCCGATGCGGACGCGCTCAATGCGCGCTTCGCCAGTGTATCGACCCGCGACATGCTGGCGGCAGTAATGGCTGAAGGACTGGCGGGGCGGATCGCCGCGGTGTCCAGCTTCGGCGCGGAAAGCGCGGTGCTGCTGCACCTGCTGGCCGATATCGATCGCAACGTGCCGGTGCTGTTCCTTGAAACCGGCAAGCATTTCCCCGAGACGCTGGCCTACCGCGACGAACTGGCGCAGCGGCTGGGGCTGACCAACGTGATCAACCTGACCCCCGATGCGCAGGCGCTGGCCAAGCGCGATGAGACCGGCCTGCGCTGGTCCTATGATCCCGATGGCTGCTGCGAGATTCGCAAGGTTCAGCCGCTGGCCAAGGCGCTGGCTGGATTCGACGCCACTTTCACCGGACGCAAAGGCTTCCAGAACGCGGCCCGCGCCGGGTTGCCGCGCTTCGAGATCGACCTGACCGATCAGGCCGGCCGGCTCAAGGTCAACCCCTTGGCCGACTGGACCAGCGACCAGATCGCCAGCTATTTCGCCGCCACCGGTCTGCCCGCACACCCGCTGGTGGCGCAGGGCTATCCTTCGATCGGATGCTCGCCCTGCACCACCATGGTTACGCCAGGTGAAGACCCGCGCTCGGGCCGCTGGAAGGGCTGGGACAAGACCGAATGCGGCATCCACGCCGATGGCGTGGCGCAGAAATTGCCGCCCGGATACGAACCCTACCTGTAAATCCAGCCACGGCGGCAACCGCAATGCGGGTCAGCGCCATGGCTGGGTTACAAGTCAGCCTTCGATGCGAACCACTGTCGCGACTTCGCCTTTGGGGTTCTTGCTGGTCCAGACGCCGTTTTCGACTTTCTCTTCGCCGCACTTCTCGACGGCGTCTTTTTCGTCGCTGGTGTAGCAATACTGGCTTGGTGACTTCTGGTTCCACCTGCCGGTTTCAACGACCTTGCCGTCGACCGTATCGACATAGGTGCCGTCGGCTTTCACGTCTTCCATCACGGTTTTGCCGTCGTGGGTCGTAACCTTGAACATGCCGACCGAGGATTTCCCGTCGGCGGCGATGTTCTGGGCCGCTGCAGACGTCGCCTCAGCCGCAGTCGTGGCTTCCGCTTCGGGTGCAGGGGCTGGCTTTGAACAGGCGGAAAGTGCCGCCAGGGCGGCGAATGCAAGTAGCTTTTTCATAGGGCTTCCTCTCCGTGATCGGCGCGGCGATGTTTCTCCGCGCGCGCGACTCGCGAACCCAGCGCGAGATTAGGCGCATGCTTTGAAATCGCCAAATGCGCGCCTGGAACTGCAAACCTATTGCAATTCCCCGGCTTTTGAGGTCACTTCTGCAGCGGGTCGCATGACGCTACGGAAAGCAGCGCTTGTGGAGAGGCCGATGTACGCGCTTGACCTGATCGAATCCCATAGCCCGGCGCAGGCCGATGAAGCGCTGTTTGATTCCACGGTTGGCAGTGTGCTGCGTCAGGCGGCAGCCTTGATGCCTCAAAGCCACGTTCTTGTCGAAGCCGATGGCGATGGGCTGCTGCAGCGGCGCTGGACCTACGCTGAATTGCTGGCCGACAGCGAGCGTCTCGCCCAGGCTCTGCTCACCCGGTTTGAACCCGGCGAACGGATCGCCGTGTGGGCACCCAACTTGCCCGAATGGGTGATCGCCGAATTTGGCCTGGCGCTGGCCGGACTGGTGCTGGTGACGGTCAACCCCGGTTACCAGCCGCGTGAGCTCAAATATGTGCTGGAGCAATCGGGCGCGGTGGGATTGTTCCTGATCGCCGAGCATCGCGGCAACCCGATGGCCCGGATCGCTGCCGAAGTGGTGGCCGATATCCCGGCGGTCCGCGAAGTGGTGGACCTTGAAGATCATGCCGCGCTGTTTCGCATGGCTGGCCCGGCCCTTGTGCTGCCCACGGTCAAACCACGTGATGCGGTGCAGATCCAGTACACTTCGGGCACCACCGGCTTTCCCAAGGGCGTGGTGCTGCACCATCACGGCATCACCAACAATGCCCGCCACAGTTCCGTCCGTATGGGCATGCCGCGCGGCGCGACGACGCTGGTGATGATGCCGCTGTTCCACACCGCTGGCTGCGGCTTGGCAGTGCTTGGCGCAGTGCAATTCGGTGGCCGGATGGTGCTGATGCGCGCCTTCGAACCGCAGCAGGCCAATGCGCTGATCGAAGGCGAAGGCGTGATCGGGATGATGGGTGTGCCCACCATGCTGATCGCCATGCTCGAAGCCGACGCCCATACGCCGCGCGATTTCTCGAACATCACCATGGCCGGATCGGGCGGCTCGATGGTTCCGCCCGAACTGATCCGCCGGGTGGCTGACCGGCTGGGGTGCCAGTTCTACATCGTTTACGGCCAGACCGAAACCTCACCGCTGCTCACCCAGACGCGCCCCGAAGACAGCTTCGACGATCAGTGCCACACGGTTGGCCAGGCCATGCCACATACCGAATTGTCGATCCGCGATCCGGCCTCGGGCGCGGTTGTGCCGGTGGATACCGTGGGCGAGATCTGCGCGCGCGGCTACAGCCTGATGCTGGGCTACAACGACGATCCGCGAGCCACTGCCAAGACGATCGATGCCGAAGGCTGGTTGCACACCGGCGATCTGGGCACGATGGACCGGCGCGGCTTTCTGCGCGTGACCGGACGGGTCAAGGAAATGATCATTCGCGGCGGCGAAAACCTGTTTCCCGCCGAAATCGAGAATGTGTTGCTCGAACATCCCGATGTGGCCGAGGTTGCCGTGGTTGGCGTGCCGGACGAGAAATTCGGCGAGGCCGTGGCTGCTTTCGTGCGTATGACCGAAGGCGCGCGCCTCGATCCCGGCGCGCTCATCGCCCATTGCCGCTCCAACATGGCCGCACAGAAAACACCCCGGCATTGGATCGCGGTTGATGTCTGGCCGCTCACCGGATCGGGCAAGATCCAGAAGTTTGCCTTGCGTGATCAGTGGCTTGCCGGCGAAATCTGAGCTTGATCGGCAGCGCTTGGCCAAACCGGACAATTCGTGGTAAACAGGCGTTAGTCCAAAAGGTCGCAGCGAAAAAGCCAAAGAGGCTTCCAGCAATGGAGTGCGCGATCATGAAGCTATCTGTCATCGAGATCGAGGAAGGCCACACCACCGTGGTCAATACCGAGCAGATCACCTATCTGCGCGAGGACGTTTACGGCACGGCGATCCACTTTTCATCGGGCGAACATGTGATTTGCGCGATGGGGATCGAATCCTTGATGCTGAAACTGCAGGACAATGCCGCTGAAGCGCTGCTGATCCGCTCGAAAGTCTAGCGAGGCGCGGTTACAGCCAGCCGTTGTCGCGGTACCATGTGGCAGTCGCCTTCAGCCCTTCGCGCGTCGGGATCAGCGGGCACCACAGCGATGCGGGCGGGCGCTGGCCGTGGCTGACCACCCAATCGGGGTGGCTCATGTAGCCGACCCGGTCTTCGGTCAGCCGCGCTTTCGTGCCGCGCACCCGCCGGTCAACCTGCGCCGCGCGTTCGAGAGAGCGGCGCGACAGGTGCACCACCCACGGCCGCCGCCCCATCGCCCAGCCCACCGCGCGGGCAAATTCATAGTGACCCCAGCCGTCATTGCGGCCGTCGTCGGGCTCAAACGTCTGGAACGAAACCCCTTCCCCGCCCGGCACCAGCGCCAGCAGCAGCCGCGCCAGATCATCGACATGGATGATCGAGGCGCGCCCTTCGCGCGGCGGCACCGGCATCACCCCCCATTTGGCGAGGCGGAACATCTCGAAATAATCGACATCGCGCGGGCCATAGACCCCCGGCGGGCGCACAATCGTCCAGTCGAGCGAGCTTGCCATGAGCAGTTTTTCAGCGCGGGCCTTGCTGGCGCCATAGGCGGACAAGTCCGGCTCGCGCGCGGACAGCGACGAGACCTGGATGAAGCGCTGAACACCCTCGGCCTTGGCCGCCGCGATCACATTGAGCGTACCCACCACGTTGCCGCATTCGAACGCGGCCGCATCATTGACCACCCCGGCCACGTGGATCACCGCTTCGGCGCCGCGCACCAGAGCGCGCAACTGCTCTGCCGCATCAAGATCGCCGGCCACCCATTCGACCCCCGCCCGCGGTGCTTGCGCTTTGCGGGCGAGCGCGCGAACCGCATGACCGGCGTCCAGCGCGCGATCGATCAAGGCCTGCCCGACGAACCCGGTCGCCCCGGTGATTGCCAGCATCAGATCAGCACCATCTGATCGCGGTGGACCACCGCCGAGCGCGGCGCATAGCCCAGCAATTCGGCCTGTTCGGCGTTTTTGCGGCCCAGCACGCGCAGACAATCGGCGGCATCGTATTCGGCCAGGCCGTGGGCCAGCACCGCGCCCTGCTCGTTTTGAACCGCCACCGCATCGCCGCGTTGGAACTCGCCTTCCACCCGCACGATCCCGGCCGCGAGCAGGCTGCCGCCGCGTTCCAGCGCGCTGGCTGCCCCGGCATCGACCACCAGCGCGCCTTTGAGGCGGAGCCGTCCGCCCAGCCAGGCCTTGCGCCCGGCGTCCTTGCGGCCCCGAACGTCTTTGGGCAGGAACAGCGTGCCGATCCCCTGCCCGCAGGCGCGTTCGATCGGCGCATCGTGGAGCCCGCTGGCGATGGCCAGCGCGATCCCGGCACGTTCGGCAATCTCGGCGGCCTGCAGCTTGCTGGTCATTCCCCCCGAACCCATGCCCGATGCGCTGCCGCCGCTGGCCATGGCGTGGATTTCGGCGGTTACGCCGCGCACTTCGTCCAGCCTGCGCGCGCCCGGATTGGCGGGATTGGTATCGAATAACCCATCGACATCGGACAGCAACAGCACCGCGCTGGCCCTGGCCGCCTGCGCCACCCGCGCCGCCAGCCGGTCGTTATCGCCAAAGCGGATTTCTTGCGTGGCGACGCTGTCATTCTCGTTGATGACTGGCACCGCGCCCGCATCGAGCAGGCGGGTCAGCGTGGCGGTAGCATTGAGATAGCGGCGGCGATCCTCAAGATCCTCAAGCGTCAGCAACAGCTGCGCCGCGGTGATGCCATGCGCCGCCAAAAGCTCGGCCCACAGCCCCGACAGCGCGATCTGGCCAACTGCTGCCGCCGCCTGGGCATCTGCCAGGCTGCCGCGCCCGCCCTTTTCCAGCCCGAGCCGCGCCGCGCCCAGCGCAATTGCGCCCGATGAAACCACGATCACGTCCTGTCCGCGCGCGCGCGCCGCAGCGATTTCGGTGACCAGCCCTTGCAGCCAATCGCGCCGCACGCCGCCGCTGCCAACCAGCAACGATGAGCCGACCTTGACCACCAGCCGGGGGCAGGCAGCCTTGCTGGTCAGGTCGGAAAGGCGGGCGATGGTCATGGCTTGGCGATTAAGCGAATGCGCGCGCGATGCAACCTCTGGCTCTAGATCGGCGACCAGGGTGTGTCGTCGCCTTCTTCCTGCGCGCCGATCGGGCGTTCGGTGACGGTCGCCGCTGGCAAGAATTCGATCACCCCGTCGAGCAGCGCATCCATGCCCCGTCCGGTCGCGCCCGAAATCGGATAGACCCGCTGGGCCCCGGCCGCTTTCAGTTCCTTGATAAAGGCATCGACCAGTTCGCGGTCAACCGTATCGATCTTGTTGAGCGCGATCAGCCGTGGTTTTTCGTCCAGCCCGCCGCCATAGGCGATCAGCTCTTCCTCGATGATTTCGAGCGCTTCGGCGGGATCCGTTCCGTTGATGTCGATCAGGTGGATCAGCACCCGGCAGCGTTCGATATGGCCCAGGAACCGGTCACCGATCCCGGCGCCTTCGGCCGCGCCTTCGATCAGGCCGGGAATATCGGCCAACACGAATTCGCGGTTGCGGTGATGAACCACGCCAAGCTGCGGGGTCAGCGTGGTGAAGGCATAGTCCCCCACTTTGGCCTTGGTATTGGTGATCTGGTTGATGAAGGTGCTTTTGCCGGCGTTGGGCAGGCCGACAAGGCCCGCATCGGCCAGCAACTTCAGCCGCAGCCAGACATACATTTCCTCACCCATTTCGCCCGGCTGGTGCTGACGCGGGGCGCGATTGGTGCTGGTTTTATAGCTGGCATTGCCGCGTCCTCCCATGCCGCCAGCCAGAAACGTGATCCGCTGACCCACTTCGGTCAGATCGAGCAACACCGTTTCACGGTCTTCATCCGAGATCAGCTGCGTGCCGATCGGGACCTTGATCACCATGTCCTTGCCGCCTGCGCCGTGGCGGTTCTGCCCTTTACCATGGCCACCACGCGGGGCTTTGAAATGCTGGGCATAGCGGAAGTCGATCAGGGTATTGAGCCCTGGCACCGCTTCAAAAATGATATCGCCGCCCTTGCCGCCGTTGCCGCCATCGGGACCGCCGTATTCCACGTACATTTCGCGCCGGAACGCCACTGCCCCGGGCCCGCCCTGGCCCGAGCGGAGGAAGATTTTGGCCTGATCAAGAAAATGCATGGGTGGGTGTCTAACGTGTTGAAGGGTAATTGTCGCGCATAGGCTTCGGCAGGTTCAGCCCGAGTGGGTTTGGGGGTTAGGCCAGTGCCTTGCCGTTTGCCTCAGTCCGAGCCGAAAATGGTGAGCTTCGAGAACCGGCGCGCAGCGGCCATTTGGGCCGTGAGCACCGGAAGCGCAGAAGATCGCCATTTACAGGCCGATATGTGGCAAACGGCAAGGTACTGGTGGAGCCGAGGGGGATCGAACCCCTGACCTCGTCATTGCGAACGACGCGCTCTCCCATCTGAGCTACGGCCCCGTTCCAGTCCGCGGTGCGGGGGACAGGCGCCCCCCGCGCGAGGCGTCCACTTAGCGAATGCCCGGCGTGCTTGGAAGCGCAAATTTGCCGCGAACGGCTATTTGCCGGTCGGCTTGGCGGTCGGTGTAGGGGTTGGTGCCGGGACAGCAACGACCGCAGGGATCACGGCAGGGGCGGGGGTGGGCGCATATTTGGCGTCCCAGGCGGCGGCATCGACGCGGTATTGCTCAAACCCGATGAAGAACGTGTCAAACACCTTGTCGAGCGCGGCCAGGCTGCGGGTGGCAAAAGCGGTCAGATTGACCGGCTTCACTGTCTTCGATTCGAGCGAGACCGCCAGCGCCACATCGCAGAAATTGGCGACCGTCGGCGGGAACGCATAGAAATTGTAGACCTTGGTCATATAGGCCTCGCGCGGGCGCACATAGGCCGCGCCATAGCGCTTCCTGAACTCGGTATTCACGCCCGTATTGGCGCGGGCCAGCCCGGTCCTGTGGTTCTTGAGGAACAGTTTGTATCCGACAAGGATCTCTGCGTGTTCGGGCCTGAGGCAGTTGAGCGCCGCGACGTTAAAGGCCGATCGAAAGTTCCACACCGTCTGATTGGGGGTGATCCCGGCGTTGACCGTCTGGCGCACCCCATTGGCCCCCAGCGGCGGAACCAGAGTGGTGGGTGCGGCACCCAGCGGCGGGGTGGGCCGCGGCGGAATATAGACCACCGGCGGCGGTGCCGGTTTGGGCGGCGGCGGCGGCACCGGCTTGGCCTTTGGCTTGGCATCGGCGGAGCTGGCCAGCACAATCAGCCCTGCACCCAGGACCAGTTTGACGATTTGCGAACCCATATTCCCACCCAAATTCTGACGCTGCTGCTTGCCGCATATCAGCGCATTCGACCTGAACGTGGTCCTAATCGCTTTGCCCCATAAAGCAAATGCCCGGCGTGAGCGAACTCACACCGGGCACGGCATTACGTGCTGTGCGCAGGATCAGCGGCGATCGCCGAGGAAGCTGAGCAGGAACTGGAACATGTTGATGAAATCGAGATAGAGGCTGAGCGCGCCCATCACGATCACTTTCTGGACCATTTCAGTGCCCTGCACCTGATAATAGGTTTCACGCAGACGCTGCGTGTCCCAGGCGGTCAGACCGGCGAAGATCAGCACGCCCAGCGCCGAGATCGCCATGTTCAGCGCGCTCGACTGCAGGAACAGGTTCAGCACCATCGCAATAATGATGCCGATCAGCCCCATCATCATGAACGCGCCCATCGCCGACAGATTGCGCTTCGTCGAGTAGCCATAAAGGCTGAGACCAGCGAAGGCCCCGGCGGTCGCGAAGAAGGTCGTGGCGATCGAGGTGCTGGTATAGACCAGGAAAATCGTCGAGAGCGACATGCCCATGACCGCGCTGAACGCCCAGAACAGGATCTTGAGCGTTCCGGCCGACATGCGGCCCGCGCCAAAGCTCATCGCCATGACGAAGCCCAGCGGCGCCAGCATCACCACCCAGCGCAGCGGCGAGCTCATCACCTGAAGGCCAAAGTTCGAGCTTGCGAACAGCAGCGCAATCACGCCCGAAAGCAGCACGCCCGAAGCCATGTAATTGTAGATGCCCAGCATGTAGCGGCGCAGACCTTCGTCGCGCGCAACCTTGCCGGCTACCTCACCGTTGAGGGTTGCCCCGCCAAACGGACTGCGGGTGCCCTGGGGGTCATTCCAATCGGCCATTTCTAACTCCTTTTACGTCCGGTTATGCGGACGATGCCTGCAATATCGTGGCAAAGCGCCCCAGTTTCAAGCGAAACCGGACGCGGACGATTGTGACAATTTGTAACAGGGTCAACGCCGCGCCTCGGCCGCCATCGCGGCACCGCGGTCACGCGCGGCGCGCAAGGTTGCCGCGACAAGCTGCATCAGCGCCTGATCGGCATCGAGCACGGCCAATCCCGCCGCTGTGGTCCCGCCCGGACTTGTCACCCGGCGGGCCAGTTCACCGGGCGCAAGATCGGTCGAACCGGCGAGGCGCGCCGCGCCTTCAACCATTGCCACAGCCAGCCGCCGCGCCTGTTCCGCGTCAAGCCCCAGATCCGCGCCGCCCGCCGCAAGGGCATCGATGAAACGGTAAACGAAGGCCGGGCCTGACCCGGCCAGTGCGGTTACCGCATCAAGCTGGCTTTCGCTATCCAGCCATTCAGCCGTGCCCAGCGGGGCGAGCAGCGCACCGAGCCGCGCCTTTGCCGCATCATCCAGACCATGCGCAAACAGCCCGAGCGGCGATTTGCCGATCGCAGCCGAGAGATTGGGCATCACCCGCACGATCGGCCCCGCGCCGGGCAGCCGGGCGGCAAGGCTGGCGATTTCGGTGCCGGCGAGGATCGAGAGCAGGATTGTGCTGTCATCGATCACGCTGGAGAGGGCCGCTGCGGCTTGATCAACGCTCTGCGGTTTTACGCCCAGCAGGATGAAATCAAAGCGTTCTGGCGGAACTTCGCGGAGCAGCCGTACCCCTGCGGGCGCTTCGGCCAGGAACGGATCGACCACGGTGAACCGCGCGGGATCAATCCCCGCAGCCAGCCACCCGGCCAACATCGCCCCGCCCATGTTGCCGCAGCCGAGAATGAGGATTGTCTTGTCAGGCACGGCAAAGCTCCAGGCCCCCCTCCCGCTTGCGGGAGGGGTCGGGGGTGGGTTCACCCCGATTAGCGCTGCGGCGCAGTCTTGCCCACCCCTAACCCCACCCGCAAGCGGGAGGGGGAATGGCGAGCTAATGGGTTTGTCGGCTCAAGCTTCGCCCGCAGCATCGACCAGCGCGCTGGCCATGGCTTCTTCAGGGCTCTTGTCGCCCCACAGCACAAACTGGAAGGCCGGATAGAACCGGTCGCATTCCTCAACCGCGGCTTCGACCGCGATCTGCGCCTGGCTGAGGCTGAGCAGGCCGTCGTCGCCCAGCAGCAGGCCATGGCGATAGAGCAGGACGTTGCCGCTCGACCACAGATCAAAATGGCCGACCCACAACTGTTCGTTGACCAGCGTCAGCAGTTCGAACACCGCCGCGCGCTTGTCATCGGGCACGCGGATATCGGGCAGGCACAGCATCTGCAGCACGTGATCCTCGCGCCGCCAGATGCCGCGCAACGTATAGCTGGCCCAGCTACCCTTGATCTCGCCCGAAATCTCGTCCTCGCCGACGAATTCGCACGGCCAGCCGCGCGCCTCGAACAGCGATGCCAGCATGTCCACCGGCGCGGCGTCTTCTTCCCGGTCGTAGTCGCGGTGGCTTTCCATCATGTCAGGGGGATGGCGCGGGTCAGGCCATGCGGGCAATCCGGCGGCGCTGCGGGCCTGCGCATAACTCCACAAGCCTGTTTACAAAGTGTGGAAAAAGGCTCCTGCGGTCACTTTGCGCCGCCCACGGCATCGACCACCTGCCCGGCCGGGCTGGTCCAGAGGAAGCCGCCGCTGATCCCTTGCTTCTTCAAACTGGCCAGGAAGGCATTGGCTTCCTTCTGGCTGGCGAAGGGCCCAGCCAGCAAACGGTTGGTCTGACCCCACGATGCGATGTGCGGGCGCTGGCCCTTGAACAGTTCGGGGGCTTCGCGGACCATCCGCTTCCAGTCAAAGTTCAGCGCGTTCTTGTCGCGCCCGGTGGCAACCTGCACCCAGATGCGGCTGGGATGGCTGGGTGCCTCGGGCTTGGTATCGCGGCCCTTGTCCTTGGCTTTGTCTTTGGCTTTCGGATCCTTGCTGTCCTGCCCCTTGGGCGCTGGTAGCGCAGGAGGCCGAGCAATGGGCCGGATTGTGCGCACATCGACCGCGCCCGACTGCGGCTCAACCTCGCGGCTGGGGGTATCAAACCCGGCGAAAGCCTCGTCGACGCTGCGCTGGCGCGGCGCAGGAACCGGCGCAGGCGCGGGGGTCGGCGGGGGCGCAACCGTGCGCAGATCGAACCCGCTGCCGGGCGCCGCACCGGTATCGAGCGTCGCAAAACCGGGGCCCGCCGGGATTGGCGCTGGTGCCGGAGCTGGCACGGGGCTGGGAACGGGTTTTGGCACAAGCGCTGGAACCGGCTGCGGGATCGGCGTGGGCACCGGCGGCGGGGCCGGCGCGGGTGTCGGCAGCGGCCGCGCCGTGGGCGCAGGCGCTGGTGCCGGGGCCGGGGCCGG
>NZ_JANOWI010000031.1:0-56302 GCF_031417815.1 Novosphingobium sp.
CCTGCAGCGCGCGCAGCAGCTTGGCCTGAAGCCCCAGCGGCATTTCCGCGATCTCGTCGAGCATCAAGGTGCCGCCATCGGCCGCGCGGAAGAAGCCTTGCGCCGCTTCGGTGGCCCCGGTGAAGGCGCCCTTCTTGTGGCCGAACAGCAGCGCTTCCAGCATCGTTTCGGGCATCGCCGCGCAGTTTACGGCCACGAACGGCTTGGCACTGCGCGGGCTGCGCTGGTGGATGAAGCGGCTCAGCACTTCCTTGCCGGTGCCGGTCGGTCCGCCGATCAGCACCGGAATCTGGCTGGCGGCCAGTCGCTCAGCCAGCGCCAGCACCGACAGCGATTCGGGATCGGCGGCGATCGGCAGACCCGGCGTAGCCATTACGGCAAGCAGCGCGGCCAGCGCGCTTTCGTCGCCCGGGTCTGCATAAGCAAGCGTGTAGCGGCCGCGGCCGCCGTCGCGGGTCAGCGCGCAGATTGCAGAGCGTTCCAGCGTGATCACCGGGCCGGGTCCGGGCTGAACCGGATCGGCCGGGCAGCGCAGCAGCGGCATTGCCGATCCTTCCAGCGTGCCGAGGATCGCTGCGGCACGCTGCAGCAATGCCGCGTGGCCGCGCCTGAGCCCCTCTGTTGATCCCAAACCGTTCATCGTTATGGCCCCCTGATTAACCATGCTTCGCGGGCTCTTTTGTGCGCAGAACGTCGAACGGTTCGGTAATTTAAGCCCAAGGACAAACGCTTAAGTATTTTCCCGTTGACGCGGGAAGCAACACCGGCCCGCTCCCCCGGCCCGACCACCCGTGACGTGGTACCCTTGGGGTGGTCGGGGTGCCCCGACGAAATTGTCCCCCGGACATTTTCGCGATCTCGTGACACGGGAACGGGCCGGTGGTGCTTCCCGCGTCAGGGGGAAATTACCTAAGCGTTTGTCCCTGAGCTTAAATTACCAAACAGTTTGCCGTCTTGCGCGCAAAAGAGCCCTCGAAGCATGGTTAATCAGGGGGTCATAACGATGAACGGTTTGGGAGCAACAGAAGGCGTCAGGCGCGGCCACGCGGCGCTGCTGCAGCGCGCTGCGGCAATACTCGGCACGCTCGAAGGTTCGGCGATGCCGCTGCTGCGTTGCCCGGCCGACCCGGTTCAGCCCGGGCCCGGCCCGGTGATCACGCTCGAACGCTCTGCAATCGCTTCGCTGACCCGCGACGGTGGCCGCGGCCGCTTCACCCTTGCCTATGCCGACGCAGGCGACGAAAGCGCGCTGGCCGCGCTGCTTGCGGTGATGGCCACTCCGGGCCTGCCGATTGCCGCCGATCCCGAATCGCTTTCGGTGCTGGCCCTGGCAGAACGGCTGGCCGCCAGCGAGATCCCGGTGCTGATCGGCGGGCCGACCGGCACCGGCAAGGAGGTGCTGAGCCGCTTCATCCATCAGCGCAGCCCCCGCAGCGCCAAACCATTCGTGGCCGTCAACTGCGCGGCAATGCCCGAAACGATGCTCGAAGCCTTGCTGTTCGGACACAAGAAAGGCGCCTTTACCGGTGCCAGCGAAGCCGCACTGGGCTTCTTCCGCGCGGCTGATGGCGGCACCTTGATGCTGGACGAGATCGCGGAAATGCCGCTGGGGCTTCAGGCCAAGCTGCTGCGCGCGCTGCAGGAAGGCGAAGTCGTGCCGATCGGATCGACCGAGCCGATCAAGGTCGATGTGCGGATCATCGCCTGCGCCAACCGCGATCTGCCCACCGAAGTGGCCGAAGGCCGGTTCCGCGCCGATCTGTTCTACCGCCTCAACGTCTTCCCGCTGGGCCTGCGCCCGTTGCGCGAGCGGGCCGAGGATATTGCCCCGCTGGCCTTTGCCATGGTGCTGCGCCACACCGCGTCAAACCGGGCGGTGCCGTGGATTTGCGCAGCAGCGCTGGCCATGCTCAAACTGCACGGCTGGCCGGGCAATGTCCGCGAACTGGAAAACGTGATGCGCCGCGCGCTGCTGCTGGCGGATGGCCAGACAGAGATTGCACCGCACCATATCGTCTTCGATCAGCCCGCGCGGCTGGTCGGCGATGCCCTGCCCGCCGCCGGCCAGCCCGATCCGCGCCGTCTGTCGAACATCGTCCAGATTTCCGAAGCCCGCGCGATCATGGCAACGCTGGCGGCCTGCGGCGGCAACCGGCTTGCTGCAGCGCGCGAGCTGGGGATTTCGGAACGCACGCTGCGTTACCGCCTGGCCGCGTTTCGTGACGCCGGGATCGCCATGGCCGGAGGCCGGCGATGAACGGAATCGGCCCCATTGGTGGCGGCGGGATCCAGCAGATCCTGGCGATGCGCCAGCAGATCCTCGATCGCTCACAGATCCTCAAGGATGTCCATCAGGCCACGCAAGGCGGTGCGCCTGCCGCGCAGGCCCCGCCCCCTGGCGGGGGCTTTGGTGGCGCGCTGAGCAATGCCTTGCAGGACGTATCGGCCACCCAAGGCCGGGCGGAGGATCTGTCCGCCGCTTACGAACGCGGTGACGTGACCGACATCGCCAAAGTCATGCTGGCCCGCCAGGAAGCCGGGGTCGCGTTCGAGGCAACGCTGCAGGTGCGCAACCGCCTGCTCAGTGCCTACCAGGATATCATGCGGATGGGAGTGTAACCGATGGCCGAGGCTGACTTTGCCCCAACCAACACGCCGCTGGTGCCGCTTGCCACCGGCGGACCGCTGGACCGCCTGCGTGCGCTGAGTGCCCAGCCGCTGGTGCGCCGCGCGCTGCCGTGGTTTCTTGGCGCCGCCGCGATCGGCGGTGTCGCGCTGACCTGGTCGCTGCTCAGCCCCGCGCCGCAGCGCATCCTTTATTCCGAACTTGATGACAATAGCCGCGCCGGGGTGGTTTCCAGCCTCGACAAAGCCGGGATCGCCTACAGGATCGACAACGCTACCGGCACGCTGACGGTGGCTGAAGATGATCTTTACAAGGCGCGGATGCTGGTCGCGCAGGATGGCGCGCTGGCCACGCCCGATCCCACCGCCGCGCTCGACAGCCTGCCGCTGGGTGCCAGCAAGAACCTTGAAGGCGAACGCCTGCGCGCCGCGCGCGAGCACGAGCTGCAACTGACGATCGAGGAGATCGACGGGGTGGAGGGTGTGCGCGTGCATCTGGCCGAAGGGGCCAGGTCGGTCTTCGTGCGCGACAATTCACCGCCCACCGCATCGGTGATGCTGCGCATGGCCAAGGGCCGGCAATTGTCCGACGGGCAGGTGGCGGCGATCGTCAATCTGGTCGCCGGGTCGGTGCCGGGGATGAACGCCGATGCGGTGCGCGTCGCCGATCAGCGCGGCAAGCTGCTGTCCGCTGGCGGCAATGCCGACAGCGACCGGCTGGAACTGCAGGGCCGGATGGAAGACAAGCTGCGCGCGCAGCTTGATACCCTGCTGACCCCGATGCTGGGGGCGGGCAATTTCTCCAGCGAGATCCAGCTTGAGCTTGACATGGACGAGGTCACTTCGGCGCGCGAACGGTTCGACAAGGACGGTGTGGTCCGCTCTGAAACGCAGGAACAATCGCAGGCCGGCAGCACCGCGCCGGGGCTGGCGCAGGGCATTCCCGGCCAGCTTTCGAACACTCCGCCGCCTGCGGCCACCGCTACGCCGGGCCCGCCGCAAGGGCAGAGCGCCGCGGCAGCGCCCGCACAAGGCGGGGTTAACGGCGAAAGCTCGGCCAGCCGCACTTACGAACTGGGCCGCGAAGTTTCGGTCGCCAATGCCGCGCCCGGCAAGATCAAGCGGCTGTCGGTCGCGGTTGCGGTCAGCCAGGAGGTGATGAAGAAGGCCAAGCCCGGCGATATCGAGCAGATCAAGGCGCTGGTCGCCGCTGCGACAGGGGTCGATCCGCAGCGCGGCGACCAGATTCAGGTGCTGGTCCGCCCGTTCGACGTGCCCGAAGACACCGCCTTGCCGTTCTACGAAACGCCGTGGTTTGCCATGGTGGTGCGGACAGTGGCGGCCTTGCTGGGCGTGTTGCTGGTTTTGCTGATGGGCGTGCGCCCGCTGGTCCGCGCCTTGAAGCGCGATCCCGCCCCCGCCGGTGAACGTAATAACGGCAGCGCCGCGCCGCGAACTTTGCCCACGCACGGCCCGGTCGATGCTGCAGTCTTGGGACGCCAGGTCGGTCTGGCGCAGCGGATCGTCGAGGAAAAGCCTGAGGACGCGCTGGTGGCACTGCGTGCCATGCTGGGCCAATCGGCAGCGGAGACGGCACGATGAGCGCGCTGGCCGAAACCGCGCTTGCCGGGCTGGGCGATGCCGAACGTGCAGCCGTCATGATCATGCTGCTGGAAGAGGATCAGGCCGCGCAGATCCTCAGCCAGCTGGGCCCGGAAGAGCTTGCGCTGCTGGGCGAGAAAATGTGCAGCCTGGGCGATATCAGCCCCGACCAGATCACCCAGGCAATCAGCGGCTTCGTCAATTCCGCGCAGCAGCAAGGCATCAGCGCGCGCGGGCGCAACGATCACGTGCGCCGGGTGATGACCAAGGCGGTGGGCGCGCTGAAGGGCGAGAACCTGATGCAGAAGATCCTGCCCGAAGGTGCAGTAACCGGCCCCGCAATCGAACTCGCGCGCTGGCTGACCCCGCAGGCGCTGATCCCGCTGGTCAAGGGCGAGCACCCCCAGGCGATTGCGGTGCTGCTGGTGCAACTTGACGCGCAAGTGGCAGCCGAAGTGCTCCATGCGCTCAAACCCGATGAACAGACCCAGGTGGTCCACCGCGTCGCCACGCTGGGGCCGATCTCTGGCGATACGGTCACCATGCTTGAAACGCTGCTCGAACAACGCATCGCCCAGCGCCACGGCAAGGGCGTGCTGTCGATGGGCGGGGCCAAACAGGCCGCAGACATCATCAACCAGGCCGGCAAGGCCGCTGAAAAGCGGATCATGCCTGAACTGAACAAGATCGACAAAGCACTGGCCAAAGCGATCGAAGGCGAGATGTTCAAGTTCGAACACCTGTTCGCGCTCGATCCCCAGGCGATGGGTGCGCTGCTGCGCGAAGTTGAAAGCGAAGTGCTGATCGACGCGCTGAAAGGCACCGCAGAGGAAAGCCGCGACGTGTTTTTCCGCGCCATGTCGAGCCGCGCGGCTGACGGTGTCAAGGACGAGATCGCGGCGCGCGGACGCCTGAAAATGGCCGAGGTGCTCGAAGCGCAAAAGGCGATTGTCACCATCGCCCGGCGGCTGGCGGTAGATGGCGTGATCCAGTTCGGCGCAGGCGGCGGGGATGACGACTATGTCTAGCCTCCCCTTCGCGGCGCTGGCGGCGGGTGGCGGGTTTCAGGCCGATCCGCGCTATGCCACCGACCTTTTCGAACGCGAAGCCGCCGACCCGGTCGATCCCCTGACCCAGGCCTGGGACGAGGGCTATGCCGCCGGTCATGCCGAGGCCAGCGCGGCGGCGCTTGCCGGAGCCGAAGCCGATGCCGCAGCGCGCGCTGCGATCACGCTGTCGCTGGCCCGGCTCGATTCGCAGCTGGCCGAAGCGCTGCGGCAAAAGCTGTTCGTCACGGTCGAAACCTTGTGCGAGGCGGCGATCGCACCGCTCGCGCTCGATCAGGCGGCGCTGACCGTGCGGGTCGAACGCGCCGCGGCAATGCTGTCGCGCGCCGATGATGAACGCGTGCTGCGGCTCCATCCCGACGATTTCAAACTGGTTGCGCGGCACTTGCCCGCCGACCTTGAAGTGCTTTCTGATCCGGCGCTTGAACGTGGAAGTCTGCGGATCGAAAGCGCCAGTGGCGGGGTCGAGGACGGCCCGGCCCACTGGCGCCGCGCGATTGCCGAGGCGCTGGGGCAATGCTGAACCTGTTCGACCCCCTGCTCAGCGAGCTTGCTGCCGCAACGATCGATCTCTCACCCGGCCGATATGGCTTGCTGACCGCTTGCGATGGCGGGCTGCTCGAAGTTTCGGGCCTCAGCGCCCCGGTCGGCGCGCTTTGCAAGGTGGCGCAAGGGCCGAACGAACCGCTGACCGCCGAAGTGATCGGCTTCAGGAATGGCCGTACCTTGATGATGCTGCTGGGCGATACGGTGATGCTGCGCCCCGGCGCGCGGGTGCGGGCCGAAGGCCAGCCCGGGATGCTGTATGTGGGCGAGGCGTTTTTGGGGCGCGCCGTCGATGGCCAGGGGCTGGCGATCGATGGCCTCGCGCCGATCCATTCGCGGCAAGCCTGGCCAGCGGGCGGCAAGCGCACCTCGGCGCTCGACCGATCAGGCGTGCGCGAACCGTTCGACGTGGGCGTGCGCGCACTCAACGCGCTGACCACCTTCGGGGTCGGCCAGCGGATCGGGATCATGGCGGGATCGGGCGTCGGCAAATCGGTCCTTCTCGACATGATCGCCAGCGGCGCCGAGGCCGAAGTGGTCATCGTCGGCCTGATCGGCGAACGCGCGCGCGAAGTGTCCGATTTCGTCGAACGCCATATGGCCGGGTCCAGGCGCGCGCGCACTGCGGTGGTTGCAGTGCCGGCTGACCATGCGCCGAACCTGCGGCTGCGCGGGGCGATGCTCGCCACGTCGCTGGCCGAATATTTCCGCGCACAGGGCCGCCAGGTGCTGCTGATCATGGACAGCTTGACCCGCGTGGCTCACGCCGCGCGCGAACTGGCGCTGTTGCTGGGCGAACCCGGCGCGGCGCGTGGCTATCCCCCTTCGGCACTGGCGGCGATTACCAAGCTGGTCGAGCGCGCGGGCAATTCAGCTGCCAGCGGCGGTTCGATAACCGGGATCTACACCGTGCTGGCCGACGGCGACAACCAGGACGATCCGGTGGTCGATACCGCGCGCTCGATCCTTGATGGCCACGTCGTGCTGAGCCGCGATCTGGCCCAGCGCGGGCAATATCCGGCGATCGATGTCGCCGCCTCGCTCAGCCGGGTGATGGACCGGATCGTAAGGCCCGAGCATGCCGCGTTGGCGCGCGAATTCCGCGCCCTTGTCGCCACTTACGAGGCAAACCGCGACCTGGTTCTGATGGGCGCATATCGTCCTGGTGCCGACCCGCTGCTCGACCGGGCGATCGCGATGCACGATGCGCTGAGTACGTTTCTGGGCCAGCACGCGCGCGAAGTGGTGCCGCTGGAGCGCAGCACCGCGGCGCTGGCACGGCTGCTGAGCGATGCGGACTGAGCAGCGCAAGTTGACGCGGCTGCGGCGGCTGGAAAAAGTGCGGGCGCTGGCCAGGCAACAAGCCGCACAGCAGGCCGCAGAGGCCGAAGGCACGCTCGCCCACCTGAACGCCCTGGCCGCGCGGACCCGCGCCATGGCTGATGGTTACCGCGATCTCAGCGCAATTGGCGATGGCCAGGCCTTGCGCCAGCAGGCCCGGTTCACGCTTGGTCTGGCCGGGATCACCCAGGCTACCAGCCGCGATGCCGCTTCGGCGCAGGCCATGGCCGATCTGCGCCAGCAGGAGCTGGCCCAGGCCGAACGCCGCCGCGCCGCTGTGGAAGACCGCGCGGCAGCCGGTGAACGCGCGCTCGCCCAGCGCGGTTCGCACCCGGCCAGCACCGCCCGCAAGCAAATTGGCACGGGGCTTGAATAGTGGGCGGCAGAGCCAATGCGAAGGAACCCCGTCGATGATTGCCAGCCCTGCCCTGACCGCCTTGGCCGCCCTGCCGATCCCCGGCAGCATGCCGCCAGGTGAACCGGCAGAAGCCGTGCAAGGCCCAGATTTCCTGACAATTCTGGCCCAGTCGGCCCGGCAGACACTGCCCGCCAGCGATGTTCCGATAGATCCGGCGACGTTCACAGCGCCCATCCTGCCCCAGCCCGCACCGGCAAGCGCGGCGGCAACCACCGGCAAAATCTTGCCGCCCGCCTTGCCGCAAACCGCCTTGCCCGAAGCGGCGCTTGCTGCCGAAACAACGTGCGAGGCGGACGCACCGCCCAGCGCTGCTTCGCCAACGGTGTTGCTGCACCGCGCAGCCCTGCCGCGCGGGCAGGCGAAGAAGGCCGAGCCTGCAGGGCCCATACTGGCCGAAGAACCCGCCCCCACCATCACGGACGAAGCTGACCTGCCCGAAGCAGCGCCCGAACCCGCCCCGGTGATCGCACTGCTGTCACTCCCCGCTCCGGCGCTGGCGGCACTGACCGCACATGCGCCCCAGCAGCCCGGGCACAGTGAGCATGCCGCCGTGCTGCGCGCTTTGCCCGCGCTGCCCGCACCCAGCCGCGCTGTCAGCGCTGAGCCTGAGGCCGCACTGCCGATCGAACTTGCCGCGCCGCAGACAGCGCTTGCCGTGCTGGCGCCGCGGGTCCAGCGCCGTCTCGCTCCCGCCGCGCCGCTGATCGAGACGGCTGCGTCGTCACTGTCCGTTCCGGCCGATCCCACGCCGAATCCGGCTCCGGCGCCGCTCCGCCAGGTGCGGGTCGCGGTGGCGCTGGCCGAAACTTTGCCGCGCGCCACCCGGGCCGAAGCCGGCGGGCTGATCCGGTTGCCGGCCGCGCTGCCCGGCGACGAAGGCGAAGCCGCAGCGCCCGCCATGTTGCCCCTGGCCGCGCCGCCAGCCGCGCCGCAATCGCTATTGGCGGCCGCACCCGCTGCGCCGCCCACCCGGCCGCAGGATTTCGCTGCGCTGATCGACCGGCTGTCCGCCGCGCGCGAGGCAGCCGCGCCGCAATCGGTCACGGTCAGCCTGGCGCATGCCGATTTTGGCCGGGTCCAGCTGAATTTCCGCCACGAGGATGGCACGCTGGCGGTTTCGCTGGCCAGCGCCGATCCCGATTTTGCCCGGATTGCCGCGCAGGCCGCACCGCCGGTCATCGCGCTGGCCGAACCGCGCAGCGCCGAAGCGGCGGCCCAGCAATCGGGCAGTCTGCAGACCAGCGCGCGCAGCGATAGCCAGAGCGCCCAGACCGCGCCCGGCAGCCAGCAGCGCGGCCACGGCCAGGATCGCCGCGGCGATGGCCCGCACCGTTTTGAAAGCCAGCCGCGCGCCCGCGCCAGCGCCGAACGGCCCGCCGGTCGCAGCGGCATTTTTGCCTGAACGATCAATGCAAGGGGACCAGACGATGAGTGACACAGCCGAACCGGGCGACAAGCCCAAGAAGAAGAAAAAGGGCAAAGGCCTGATGATCACGGCGATCGGCGCGCTGGTGCTGGTGGCAGCGGGCGGCGGCGGCACCTTTGCGCTGGTCCGGGCGGGGATGTTGGGCAGCAGTGCGCACGCCGAAAAGAAGCAGGAAAAGGACCTGCCAAAGCTGATCAAGAAGGGCGAGGAAGATCCCTATGCCCCCAAGACCGAAGCCAAGGAGGGCGAAAGCGAGGGCGGCGAGGAGGTCGAAGGCGAAGGCGGCAGTCTCTACAAGACCAGCTATTACGCCTTCACCGAAGACTTCACCTCAAACCTCAAGAATTCCAGCTCGCTGGTGCAGATCAATATCGCCTGCTCGACCCGCCGCGATGGCCGCGTGCTGATGTGGCTCAAAAAGCATGAACTGGCGATCCGCAGCGAAATCCTGGTGGTGCTGGCCGATACGCCCGAGGAAGACGCCTTCACCCCCGAGGGCAAGGACCACCTGCAAAAGCGGCTGACCGCAGCGATCAACAAGGTGCTGAGCGATACCGAAGGGTTCGGCGGGGTCGATCAGGTCTATTTCAAGAGCTTCCTGGTCCAGTGAAGAGCGCGCCTGCCTTTGTCGCTGAACGGGCGGCTGCGCAGCATTGCGCCGAATTGTTGCGGCGCGGGCCCGAACCCGCCGATCTGCTGCCCGCGCTGGCCCGCGCCGGGGAACGCTTTGCCCGCGCGCTGGCCCCGGCCTTGGCTGACCTGATCGGCGGCGATGCGCCCACGGTCACCGCGCTTGCCGCCGGCGAATTGCGCGAAAACGAGCTGGCGCAGGAACTGGGCGCACTTGCCGCCAACAGCTTGCTAGCCCCCTCCGCCCCCGGGGTCACGCTGCTCGCTTCGATCGATGGCGGCGCGGTGCTGCGGCTGGTGGACCGTGCTTATGGCGGAAAAGGCGATGCAGCTGGCCCGCTTCCGGCGCAATTCCCGCTTTCGGCCGAACTCCTGATCGCACGGCTTGAAGCGGTGATTGCCGCTTGCCTGGGTCTGGCGCTGGGCGAAGGGCCGCTGCGGGCGCTGAAGCGCAATCCGCGGATCGCGGAGCTGGCCCCGTTTCCCGCCGGTGCACCGCTTGCCGTGCTGCCGATCGAGGTGATGGAAGGCAAACGGGCTCCGTGGAAGCTGCGACTGGTCCTGCCGCTGGCTGCGCTGCCCAAGGTTCTAGGGGGCAGCGGCGGTTCTGGCCCCGGGCGCGCGCCGAGGCCAGCCGATCCGGCAGCCGCACCATTTTCCGAAGTGCCGCTGTCGCTGGTTGCGACCTTGGTCGACATGAACGTACCGCTCTCGGCGATCGCGGCGCTGGAGCCCGGCGCGGTGCTGCCGGTGGCGGTGGCGCGCGCGGTGCCGCTGAGCATCGGCGGGGCGGTGATCGCGCGCGGCTCGATCGGCGCACAGGACGATCTGGTGGCAATCCGCCTCACGCAGATCGCCGTTTAGAATTCTTGGACAGGGGACCAACATGACCATCCACACCCGCGGCTTCGACTTTCTGAAGGAAGTCGATGTGCGCCTTTCGGTCGAACTCGGCCGCACCGACATGAAGCTGAAAGACGTGCTGGCGCTGGGCGAAGATAGCGTGGTGATGCTCGAACGGCTGACCGATGCGCTGCTCGATGTCCACGTCAACGGCAAGCTGATCGCACGCGGCGAAATCATCGCGCAGGGCAATCGCTTTGGGCTACGGATCGTCGAAATGGCCGGTGCGCCGGCAGCCGGCGAGGGCGCGGCATGATCTGGTATGTGATCAAGCTGATCGTCCTGCTGCCGCTGATCGGCGGCCTCGCCTGGGGCACCCTCAAACTGGCGCAGAAGGCGCAAGGCCGGCTGGGCGGCGCGCAAGGCGCGGCCAGGCGGTTCCGGATTATCGAGACAACGATGCTGTCCCCGGGATTGAAGCTGGCGGTAATCGAATTCGGCGGGCGCGAGATTCTGGTCTCGGCGAGCCGTCAGGGGCTGACCCGGCTGGGCGATGCCCCGGTGCGGGAGCTGGGCGAATGAAGCGCCTCCTCGCCCTCCCCTTGCTTCTCCTTCCCACCCTCGCCCACGCGCAGAGCGCGATCCCCGGCGCGCTGGACCGGGCGCTGGGGCAAGTCGGCCCCGGCGGCGGGCCCGGCCTGTCTTTGTCGCTGCAGTTGCTGCTGGTCATGGGGCTGCTGACACTGCTGCCCGGGCTGATCCTGATGATGACCAGCTTCACCCGGGTGCTGGTGGTGCTGTCGATCCTGCGCCAGGCGCTGGGTCTCCAGCAAAGCCCGCCCAACCAGGTGCTGATCGGGCTGTCGCTGTTCCTTTCGCTGTTCGTGATGGCGCCGACGCTTGATGCGGTGAACGCGAAGGCGGTCCAGCCCTATGGTGCCGGGACGATCAACGCCGAGCAGGCCTTTGCCGCGGGCGGCGTGGAGTTTCACACCTTCATGATCCGCCAGACCCGCGAAAAAGACCTGATGATGTTTGCCGAAATGGCCAAGGCACCCAAGTTCGCGAACGTGGCGCAGGTGCCATTTTCGATCCTGCTGCCGGCCTTCGTCACCAGCGAACTCAAGACCGCGTTCCAGATCGGCTTCATGCTGTTCCTGCCGTTCCTGGTGATCGATCTGGTGGTTTCCTCGGTTTTGATGAGCCTGGGGATGATGATGATGAGCCCGACGATCGTCTCGCTGCCGTTCAAGCTGCTATTGTTCGTGCTGGTCGATGGCTGGGCGATGCTGATGGGCAGCCTGGCGGCGAGTTTCGGGTGATGGGGAAGCTTGGACCAGCAAGGTCCTCTCCATTTTGCGAAGCCAAATGGGGAGGTGGCATTCGCGCAGCGAATGACGGAGGGGTATCCACCCTCGCGCCATTACCCCTCCGTCTGCGGCTGGACGCCGCAGCCACCTCCCCATTTGCGGCATTCGCCGAAAATGGAGAGGATCTCAGCCGGGCTTTTTCCCATGGATGACACCGCCGCGCTTCTCGATCTGGCCGACCGGATGCTGTGGGTTACCGCGCTGGTAGCCGCCCCGGTGCTGCTCGCCAGCCTCGCCGTCGGGCTGGTGGTCGGGATCGTCCAGGCTGCGACGTCGGTCAACGAACAGACACTGACGTTCGTGCCCAAACTGGTGGTGACCGCGCTGGTGCTGGTGCTGTTCGGCGCTTCGATGCTGGGGCTGGTCGGCGATTTCACGGCCGAGATTTTCGCCCGGATCGCGGATACTGCGCGGTGAACACGCTGACTTTCGGGTTCGGTGCCGTCGAAACCGAGCTGTGGCGGCTGCTGTTCGTGATGACCCGGATCGGCGCAGCGCTGCTGGCCGCCCCGTTCTTCAGCGCCGCCGCCGTGCCGGTGCAGCTGCGCGTGGGCGTGGCCGGGGCGATCGCCGTGCTGGTAATCACCTGGCTGCCGGTCCAGGTGCCGCCCGCAGTGCTATCTGCCAGCGGGATCCTGGCGCTGCTGGCCGAAGTGCTGATCGGCCTGGCACTGGGCTTCGTGCTGCAATTGTCGTTCGCCGCGCCGGTGCTGGCGGCCGAACAGATCGGCGGGGCGATGGGGATGAGCATCGCCACCGCATCCGATCCGGTCAGCGGCGCGCATTCGCCCGCGCTGGGGCAGTATTTCACCGTGTTGCTGACGGTGGTGTTCCTTGGGCTTGGCGGGCATCTGACCTGGCTGGAACTGGTGATCGAAAGCTACACCGCTTTCCCCCCTGGCGCGGCCTGGCTAAGCCCCGATCACTTGCGCATCATTGTGGGCTTTGGCAGCGACATGTTTGTTGCCGCTGTCGCGATCGCGCTGCCGGTCACTTTGGTGCTGCTGCTGGTGCAGATGGCGGCGGGCGTGCTGAGCCGCTCTGCCCCGTCGCTCAACCTGTTTTCGCTGGGGCTGCCTGCGGGCGTGCTGGCGGGTATGGCTGCGCTGATCGCGGTTGCCCCGCTGCTGACCGATCAGTTCAACGAGCTGTCTTCCCAGATGATCGAACAGACCGCGAGCCTGCTGAAACGATGAGCGGCGAGAAAACCTTTGCCCCGACCGAGAAACGCAAACGCGATGCGGCGCTGAAAGGCGATGTGCTGCGTTCGCGCGATATGGCTAATGCGGCGGCGCTGCTGGCCGGGGCGGCGTGGCTCAAATTTGCCGGGCCGTGGCTGTTCGGCCGGTTGGCGCAAGGCGCGCGGGCCGGATTGCAGTGGGACCGCGCCGCGCTTGAGGACTTCTCTCCAGGCGCGGCGATGGCGCGGCTCGCGCTTGATGTGGCTGCACCGGTCCTGCTGCTGGCGCTGGGCGTGATGGCGGCGGTGCTGGCGGTGCAGCTGGGCCCGGCCGATGGGCGCTGGGTGGCGGCAAACCTTGCGCCCAAGGCTTCGCGGATCGATCCGCTGGCCGGGCTGGGGCGGATGTTCGGCGCGGCGGGATGGATCGAAGCGGGCAAGGGCATCGCCAAGGTGCTGCTGCTGGGCGCGATCGTCTGGACGTGGAGCCGCGCGCATCTGGCCGATCTGATCGGGCTTGGCCGGGTGGCAGCGCTGGGCCCGGCGCTGGCACTGGCGTGGCAGGCGCTTACGGGCTTGCTGTTGCTGCTGGCGGGCGGGCTGTTGCTGATCGCGATGGCCGATTTCCCGATCCAATGGGTCCGGCGCTATCTGCGCCTGCGGATGAGCCAGCAGGAACTGCGCGACGAGCACAAGGAAAGCGAAGGATCGCCCGAACGCAAGGCCGCACAACGCCAGCGCGCGCGGCACTATGCCGGTGGCGCGGTGGCCAGGGCGATGCGCGAAGCCCAATTCGTGCTGACCAACCCCAGCCACTTCGCGGTGGCGATGGCCTATGATCCGGCCAAGGCGGCCGCACCGATCGTGCTGGCCAAGGGCCGGGGTGACAAGGCGCTGGCGATGAAACAGCTGGCCGCCGAACTGGCGGTGCCCACGCTCGAATACCCGGCGCTGGCCCGTTCGGTCTATTTCACCACGCGCGAAAACCAGATGATCCGCGAAGAGCTTTACGCCGCCGTCGCCGCGGTGCTGGCCTTCGTCTTCTCGCTGCGGCGCGGGGAAAGCCCGGCGCGCCCGGCGATCGCGGTGCCGCTGGCGCTGCGCTTCGATGTGGAAGGCCGGCCCGATCCTGCGGCAAACACTTAAACGGGCGCGGCGCGGGCCGTTCTACGCATCATGCCCACCACATCCGTCACCAGTTCGATCGTCCAGACGCTTGGCGGCGGCAGCGGGATTGATATGGCAGCGTTGGCCGAAAGCCTGGCCACCGCGCAGTTCGCCGCCAAGATCGATCGCAACACCTTCAAAGCCGAATCGGTCGATCGCCAGATCACCGCAGCTTCGACCATCAAGAACATGATCCAGCAGCTGGCCTTGGGCGTGGGTGAGCGCGTGCGCACCGGCGATCTTTCCAGCCAGCCGCAAATCGCCAATGGCGCGGTCGCCGCCGTATCGCGCGGTGCGGCGACCGGCAGCGGCAGCTATACGCTCGAAGTGACCGGCCTTGCCGCCAGCCAGGTGCTGAGCAGCCCGGCGATTGCCGCACCGACCGGCCCGGTCGGTTCGGGCAGCCTGACGCTGCGCTTCGGCACGGTCAGCGGCGCGGCCTTCAGCGAGGATACCGCCCACGCAGCCGTGGCCATAACCATTGCCAGCGGTGCCACGCTGGCCGATGTGGCTGGCGCAATCAACGCCGCCGGCGCCGGGGTAACCGCCTATATCCTGAACGGCAGCGACGGCGCGCATCTGATGCTCAAAGGTAGCAGCGGCGCGGCCAATGGCTTTGTCATCGAAGCCGCCGAAACACCTGGCGAGGAAGGCCTTGCCGCGCTCGCCTGGACCCCCGCAGGCGATCCCGCGCGGTGCCTTGCCAATGCCGCCAGCGCGCAGTTCAAGCTTGATGGTCTGGCGATGACCAGCGCTTCGAACACGATCAGCAATATCGCCCCGGGGCTTACCCTGACATTGACCGGGACCAACGTGAACGCGCCGACCACGATCCGCTTTGGCGATCCGGCCGCTGCGGTGACCACCTTCATGAACGACCTGACCGCCGCGCTCAACGAGCTGGCGGGCGAGCTGGGCAAGGACGCCGATCCGCTCTCGGGCGATCTGGCGCGCGATCCCGGTACCCGGGCGCTGCGCCGCGCGCAGGCGCAGTTGGCCGGCAGCACGGTGATGCCCAACGCCGCAGCGGGTGCGCCGCGGACCTTGGCCGATCTGGGCCTCGCCACCAACCGCGACGGCACCTTCCGCCTCGATTCCACCCGGCTGGCCGCCACGCTCGGGTCGTCTCCCCCGGGCGTGACGGCAATGCTGACCAATGGCATCCACGGCGTGTTCGCCACAATCGACAAGCTGGGCCGCACCGTCAGCAGCATCAGCGATCCGGGCACCCTGGGGGGCTCTCTCGCCCGGCTCAATGCGCAGAAACTCAAGCTTGCGACCGAGAAGACCGACCTGGCCGAAGCGCAGGAAAAATTGCGCGCCCAGTTCATCACCCGGTTTGCCGCCACCGACAGCCGGGTCGGTGCCGCGCGCGCCACGCTCTCGTTCCTCAAGAACCAGATCGCAGCGTGGAACAACCCCAGCAACGGATAGGCCATGCACCTCCTCACCACGCCCAGTCAGGCCTATCGCCGGGTCGATTTCGATGCCCGGGTGGCCGTTGGCGACCCGCGCGAGCTGGTGCTGGTCTGTTTTGACCAGCTGGGCCATGCGCTGGGCCGCGCGCAGGCCGCGTCTGCTGCGGGCGACAACCAGGCCAAAAGCGAAGCCCTGACCCGCGCACTGGCAGCCATTGCGGCGTTGCAGCTGGGCATCGATCCCGCCGCCGTCATGGCTGCGGCGCTGCGCCAGTTCTATGCCGGCGCGCGCCGCGTGCTGCTGGATAACGTCATTGATTACGATCCGGCCGTGATCGGCGCCCTGGCCCGCGATCTGGGCGAGGTTGGCCGCGCACTGGGTGGAGGGGATTAATGTCCGATCTGGAGCAAGCTAAGTCTGCAATTGCAAACGATTTCATGACCACCTGCCGCCGCATACGCTTCGAAGTCGAGGTAACGCGGCAAGCATGGCAGCCACCTTCGGCATATCCCCTAGGCACTAACAATTAGGGTAAACTGCGATGCAACAGGGGCATACAATCATTTTGGTCGATTGCGACTTCCGCCGCCGTGCGGGGATTTCGCACAACCTTGCCGGGACCGGCATTCATGTTGAACCGTTCGAAAGTGTCAACGAGATGAAGCAGCGCTGGCCGCGCGGCTCTGTGGCCTTTGTCGCGGACGAAGCCGACGAGATTCACGACCTGATTGGTGCCATGGCCGATAGCGGCAACTGGCTGCCGCTGGTCGCCTATGCCGAAAACCCGTCGATCCCGCGGGTGGTGCGCGCGGTGCTGGCCGGCGCGCTGGACTATATCGACTGGCCGGTGGGCGAGGCGCAGGTACGCCTGGCGATCGACATGGCACAGACCAGTGGGGCCGCCACCGGCAATGCCCGCCTGCGCGAGGCGATGGCCCGCAGCCGGATCCGGAAGCTGACCCGGCGCGAGCGCGAAGTGCTGGAAGGGGTCGCCGATGGCCTGTCCAACCGGCTGATCGGCGAACGCCTGGCGATCAGCCCGCGCACGGTGGAAATCCACCGCGCCAACATGCTGGGCAAGATGGGTGCCAACCACACCAGCGAAGCGATCCGCATCGCGATCGAAGCTTCGCTGGTGGGTTAGGCTGCCACAGTCCGGCCAATCCAAGCCGCTGTAACCAAAATGCAGAAGGGGCCCCGTGCTGTTGCACGTGGCCCCTTCGCTTGGCTCCCCTCCCAGGAAGCTTAGAACTTCATGCCGGCCGTGATGCCATAACGGCGCGGTTCGAGCGTGAAGACGTTGGTGTAGTTACCCGACGATTGATCGGTCACGTAGAGACCGGTGATCGCGTCGTTGTCGGTCAGGTTCTGGATCCACCCGCGCAGGAACCATTTCCGATTCGGTCCATCGAGCTGTAGCTGGGCATTGACCTGGCTGAAGCTGGGCACTTCGTTGATGGCACCGTTGAAGATGTTGCCAGTCGACTTGCCGGTGTAGACGAAGTCAACACGCGGGGTCAGCGTCATTTCGCCCACCGGTGCGGCATA
Source organism: Novosphingobium sp. (assembly GCF_031417815.1). GTDB lineage: Bacteria > Pseudomonadota > Alphaproteobacteria > Sphingomonadales > Sphingomonadaceae > Novosphingobium. The sequence goes on from NZ_JANOWI010000031.1 coordinate 17,183, forward strand.
CTGGATGCCGGCCGAGAACTTGTAGTCCGGAGCACCGGGCAGCTTGTTGCCCTTGATGTTCGATGCGATGCCCGCACTGTAGACCGTGAACGGCAGCGGCCCGGTCGGGGTTGCAAAGATGCCCCGCAGCCCGGCCGACGGGGCAGCGATTGCCCCCGCCAGCACGTTGCAGATCCCGAAGGCACCGGTCGAAGCGATGCCGCTTCCGGCACCGAACCCGGCCGGGCCAAGCAAGCCGAGACCGCCGTTGACCAGCGTCACGAACTGCTGCGTGCCCGAGGCGTTGCCGGCCGTGGTGGGAGCCACTGCGCAGTTCGCGCCATTGGTGATGTCCTTGATGATCACCGCATCAGCGCGGCCGCCACCAAAGTCACGCGGGTTGGCCAGCAACTTGTCTTCCGAAACTTCGGTGTGCAGGTAGCTTGCCCCGAAATTCATCGACAGTTCCGGGGTCGGCCGGATGACCGATTCGATTTCCAACCCGTAGATCGTGGCGCTGACGTTATCGTTGACCGAGGTCCGGGCAACGATGCGGCTAAGCTGCAGATCCTTGTAGTTGTAATAGAACGCGGTGACGTTGAAGGTCATCTTCCCGTTCATCAGCGTGTTCTTAGAGCCCACTTCAAAGGCGTTGACGAATTCCGGATCAAAGGTTTCCGGGACCGTGAAGATCGGCTGAAGCGGCGGATTGATGCCGCCCGACTTGTAACCGCGCGAGTACGACAGATAGACCATGTTGTCCGGGCTCAGATCGAAGTTGAGCACCGCACGCCCGGTCATTTCACTGAAGCTGACACTGCGGATCTGATAGGCCTCGCAGCCCGGAACCGAACCAATCGCACCAGCCACGTTCGAACCCGACGGTGAGCAGGCCGTTGCCGGATCGGCATCGAAGCCGGCGGCATAAGGCGATTGATACGCGTTGGTCGCGGTGTACGGGGTAATGAAGCTGGCCAGCGTGCTACGGGCCGTGATGAACTTTTCATCATGGTTGTAGCGCACGCCCAGGGTCAGCTTCACGCTGTCATTGAAGTCGTAATAGGCTTCCCCGAACAGACCCTGACTGTTGACCCGCAGGTCATCGGAATTGTTCCGGAACGTCGGCGTGCCAAGATAGCTGGGCGGACGACCCGTGCTAAGCGAGGTGAACGAACCGAACACACCGACGAAGTAATCGATCCCGAATGCGTCCACATAGTAGCTGTTTTCGGTCAGATGGAACTTCGAATAGATCCCGCCGAGCAGGATGTTGAACTTTCCGTCCCACTTGGAGGAAATGATCGCTTCGGCCGACCAGTTCGAGGTGTAAGAGTTTGAACGGTCAAAATCCTGCGGGGTTGTCGAACAGAGGCGGTGGCCGCCAAACACGCCGGTGCCGGTTTCTTCGGGCAGCGAGGTGCAGAGCGTGCCGTTGGGGCCATTGGGGATCAGCGCAGCGGCCAGCGGTGCAAAATAGGGGACAAATACGGCCCCGGCATTGCCCGCTGCAAAGAACGCCAGCGTGTTCAGCGCCGGCGCGTAATTGGCGCGGTTCTGCACCGACAGGTTGTAATCCTGCTGCGATTCGATCACCACGTTCTGGTAATTGCCCTGGAGGCTGAGGTTGAGCCCGCCGCCCAGGTCCTGATCCAGCCCGGCCTGCGCGATCCATTCACGCGTGTAGTAAGTCGGCGTGAAATCGGTGTTGACCGTGCGGTAGTCCGCCGGGTTGGTGGCACCGGCCCAGTTGTAGGGATCGATGGTGTTGCCATAATTGGCAAGCGACGACGAGCTGGTCCAGTTGGTGGCACCCACGCCATAAAGATCGCCCAGCGCAAATGACGTCGGCAGACCATTGATCGCGAAGAACTGCTTCGAGGTCAGCACACCCACGAACGAGGTGTTGGCATTGGTCATTTCAAACTCACGGCTGCCGGCCAGGCAGCCGAGCACGCCGGTGGGATCGCGATCGCACATCTGCTTCTGGATGCGCATGCGATTGTCTTTTTCATGGAAGTACTGGACCATGAAATCCATCGTCGTGCCGGTATCGGGTTCAACCCGCAGCGAGACGCGGCCGCCCCACATGTCGCGATCGTCGAGCTTGGTGTTGTCGAAGATGTTGGTCGTGTAACCACCGCGGTTGAGGTAGAAACCGGCCACGCGGACGGCGGCAACATCGCCCAGCGGCAAGTTGACCATCATCTTGCCCTTGATCGAATTGTAGTTGCCGTATTCGGCTTCCACAGAGGCTTCGGTGGAGGTCAGCTTGGGGGTCTGGGTCTTGAAGTTGATCACGCCCGAAGTGGCGTTGCGGCCATACAGCGTGCCTTGCGGCCCGCGCAGGACTTCGATCTGGCCCATGTCGTAGAATTCACTTTCGAACAGACGCGTGCCGGCCAGCGGCGCGTTGTTCATGTGAATCGCAGTGGCGCTATCGCAGGTCACGCCCACGCAGAGATCGCCGATCCCGCGGATGGTGAAGCTCGACCCGGTGAAGTTGCCTTTGGTGAAGGTCACGTTGGGCAGCGACAGCTGAAGATCCGACGTGTTCTTGATCTGCTGCTTGTCGAGCGCTTCGGAACTGAACGCGCTGACCGCGATCGGCACGTCCTGCAGCCTCTGGCTGGAACGCTGCGCGGTGACGACGATATCCGTTGTTGCCACGGGTTCTTCTGCGGCTGCAGTGTCCTGCGCGAAGGCCGGAAACGCGATTGCGCCGGCGCATACGCCAGCAAGCAGGGTCAATTTGCCCCTCATTATCCCACTCTCCTCATTGTGCCCGTCCCTATCCCGGGCGGTTGCGCATACGAATAGACCACCGTCTGCCGCGCTTTACAACAGGTTTTAATCGAAAGGTTAGTTCGGTTGGAAAGCGTAGCGTTCGCGCCACACCCGCCGACCGCCAAAGGCCGGCACCGGAACGGTCAGCCCATGTGACTTTCATCACTGCGCCGGTTGTGCCGCCGGGCGATTCACGGCAGCACGGCGCAACTGCCGCAAGGCGCAAGGGGAACGGCAATGGCGCGCGAGACGACCAGCAAGAGCATCGACGGGATCGCCGACCTGGTGGTCATCGCCCCGATAAAAGAAGGTTTCATCAACGCATACGAAAATATCACCTATGCCACGCGCCTGCGGATCGTGGCCGAGGCGCTCAACCGGGTGCGGGTCAGCGCGCGCGAGCACGAACTGGGTGTGCCGTTCTCGGATGTTACCGAACGCATCCTCACGCTGCTCGATTTACGCATCGGGGTGCTCGACAAGGGCCTGCTGGCGCTTGAAGGCCGCGGCGCCGGCGAACCCGAACTGCGCCCGCGCCGCTACCTCTATCTGACGGCGACGTTCGATACCGCGCTCGAACCCTACATGCGGCTGATCTGGGATCCGCTCGGGCCGTTCCTTGATCTGATCTTCTGCAACTGCGAAGGCTATGTGACGGCCGGCGATCACAGCTGCGAGGAATTTCTGGATTGGGTCCGCGCCAACCAGATGGACAGCGCAATCTTCTATGCCACCACCGGCAACACGATCCGCGACGATACCTATCACGGCAAGATCGACCGGCTGTTGCGCGATGTGAAAAGCGGCCCCGGCGAACTGGAGGTGCTGCGTGCCCGTGAACTGGATGTGGTGCGGGCGACCGCGCCCAACCCCGATACCGAAGCCAGCAAGATCCGCCGCCAGGCGCTGATCGAAGCCATGGCGGGCAAACCTGAAACCAACGTCAAGGTGGTCAAGCTGAACGAGCTGGCGCTGGAAGTGCTGACCGTGCTTTACCGGCTGGCCGATTTCTACCCGCCCGAATGGCAGTTCAACAAGCCGCTGGGTTCCTCTGCGCCGCCGCTCACAGAAGGCAAGTACCTCGCCCGGGTAGCCTACTCCATCCTGCAAGGCTGGAGCCCAAAGATGCTGAAGGGGGAAACCCCCAAACTCTTCAAGGAACCGCTTGCGTGGTACGAACGTGCGGCCGGTAAACTTGCCGACGGATCCATTCCCAACAAGCTGGGCCGCGCCACCCGGCCCGACCCGGCGTTCGATCCCAGCGAGGTTCAAGGCGGCATCCTGACCGCGCTTGACCAAACCGGCGATCCGGTGCGCCACGGCGCTTTGCTGCTGTTCAGCATTACCGAGCGCCACACCGCGCGCCGCTTCCTGGCCAGCCTGCCGGTTCACTTCGAGGGCGATCCGCCGCCGGCCAGCGGGCTTTATCTGACGATGGCCTTCACCTGCGAGGGTCTGCGGCGGCTGGGGCTTGACCAGGCGGTGATCGATGCGCTGCCCAAGGAATTTCGCGAAGGCATGGCGGCCCGCGCCGGGCTGATCGGCGATCTGCGCGAAAACCACCCGCGCCGCTGGACGCTGCCGCGCCGATGCTGGCCCGAAAAGACCAAGGTGCCGCCCCCGCCAGTTGACCTGACCGAGATCGATCTGGCGCTGCAACTGCGCTATGCCCCGCCAGCAGGCAGCGACCCCAACGACACCTCACCGCTCGAGGCCGAGATCACCCGGCTCGGTGCCGCCGCTGGCGCCGCCGGACTGATGCTGGTGGCCTGCGAGACCATGGGCCGCCTGCCGCACAGCGGCGATCCAGCCAGGTTCCAGGACCATTTCGGCTTTACCGACGGCATCAGCCAGCCCGATGTGCAGGGTGCCGAAGCGCCCGGGGCGCCCGATCTGTTCGAAACCATCACACCGCCCGACCCGTGGAATGCCGGGGTCCCGCTTGCCAAGCGCTGGAACAACAAGGCGCGCCTCGGCGAAGTCGTGTCAGGCTATCGCAACAACCGGATGGACCATGCGGGTGAGATCAAACCGATCACGCCGCGCAAGGACTATGGCGATTGGCAGGCCTGGCCGAAAAACGCCGCACGCCAACTGATGTTTGGGGGCAGCTTCCTGGTGGTGCGCAAGCTGCGCCAGCAGGTCGGCGAATTTGATCGCGTGCTCGAACAGGAAGCCGCGCGGCTGCGCGATCAGGATGGGCTGAAGATCGATGCCGAACAGCTTGCCTGGCAGATCATCGGCCGGCGCAGGGATGGCAGCCCGCTGGTCCAGGCCGGGACCGGACCCAACGATTTCACGTTCGAACGCGACGATCAAGGCAGCGCCTGTCCGTTCGCCGCGCATATCCGCCGCGCCAATCCGCGCAATTTCGAACATGGCCGTCCTGCGCCGCGGATTGTGCGCCGCGGCATGTCGTTCGGGCCGCTCCACGATCCCGGCGATCCGGCCTCGGCCAATGCGCCGCGCGGGCTGATGTTCATGTGTTACCAATCAAGCATTGCCGAGCAGTTCGAAGTGATCCAGCGCTGGCTCAATGGCGGCAACAGCACCGGCATTGCCTCAAGCCACGGCGATCCGCTGCTGGGGATCGGGCCCAAGGCTGATGCGCTTGGCTTTGGCGGGCCCCACGGCCAGCCGCGCCTGTTCCAGTTCGAATGGCAGGGCCGGGTGGCGCGGGTTGCCTTTCCCCGTCCGTTCGTCTCGCTTGATTGGGGGCTATACCTGCTCACCCCGTCGCGCCGGGCGCTGGCCATGCTGTGCGAGCAGTCCGACGAAGGCCGCGCGGTCATGACCGACCAGCCGATCGATTTTGCCGAGCTGAGGGAGAACCGCGGCCGCACTGCGATCGGGCGGGCCGCCAACTTGCCCGCCGAAGCCGCTGCGCTCGAATGGAAGCGGCTGCTTGAGGATATCGACGCCAAGGATCCGTTCGAGCTTTCGCAAACGCCCGATATCTGGTCCTCGATCCGCTGGTACGGCGGTGGTGCGTTGCGCCTGCAAACCCAGCAGACGGTGGTCACCACGCTGCGCGACATGCCATACAAGGATGTCCAGCCACTGTGGGCCAAGCTTGGCAAGCTGCTGAAAATCGGCTCGGCAGCGCTGCGCGAAGATGCCGCCAGCACCGCATTCAACCAGGCCGAGGTAGCCGCCGATGCGTCCGCTGATGCAAGCGCCAACGAAGCCGAAAAGCAGCCCACAGTGCTGGTTGCCAGCCCTTATCACGTCCGCCGCGTGCTGTCGGACTGGAAGCGCTATTCGGTTGACGAGCAACTGCACCGGATCGAGCAGACCAGCGGCGCGATCTATGTGACCCAGCAGCCTGACGACATCTACAAGAAATATCCTGAGCTCAACCACAAGTACAATTACCGCAAGGAAGCGCTGGCCACGAACCAGATCCTGCTGGCCTATGACGAGGCCGACGGGTTCGCCGACGGCTATGGACCGGCCACAGCGATCCTGGATACGGCGCGGACCACAGCGGCCGCGGTGCAGGTGGCGCCGCCGCTCGACTATTTCAAGCTTGAGCTGCGCCGCCAGTTTCTGATGCCAGCGCTGGGGGCGGTCTGTTCAAAGTGGTTCGGCATTCCCGGGCCGCCGGGTGACACGCCTGATCCCGAAGGTCTCAACAAGATCATGCTGAATGGCGGGTGGAACTGGGACACTGCAACCAAGGCCGACGATCCCAAAGGCGAAACGCTGCGCACCGCGCAGTGCCCGGGCGATTGCCTCTCACCCTCGCGCGGGGCGTTCTATCCGCGCCCCACGCCCAGCATCACCGCCTATGCCCACGATCACGGCCCCGCAATCCGCAAGGCCGGAAAGATGTTTATCGACAAGTACTGGGACAGCGGCCGCCCCCCGCCCGGCGATGTTGCCAGCGCAATGTTTGCGGCGATGGACGACAAGGCGGCGGTCTCGCGCAACCTCATCGGCATCATGGTCGGCGCGATGCCGCCGATGGACGGCAATCTGCGCGGCATTCTGGTCGAATGGCTGGGCGAACGGACGCTGTGGCGCCATCAGGCTGCCTACCTGCGCAAGCGCGCCGCGGGGATGGCGCCCTTCGAAGCCGCCCGCGCCGCGCTGTGGCGGCCGATGACCCGGGCGATGTGCAAACGCCCCGCGCCAGACCTGATCTATCGTCAGGCCAACCGCGACGATGTGCTGAAGCCCAATCCGAAGTCGAAATCGAAAGCCCAGCCAACCGCGGTGAAGGAAGGTGATCTGGTGATCGTCAGCCTGGTTGGCGCGGCGCAGGAATCGCTGCGCGATGGCGATCAGGACGGCGATGTCTCGATCATTTTTGGTGGTGACCGAAAGGCCGCATGGCAAGGCGATTACAAGTCCGGCTGCCGGCGGCACGAGATCGCCGATCCGGTCCATCCGGTCCATGCCTGTCCGGCCCAGAAAATGGCGATGGGGGCGATGCTGGGGATCCTGGCCGCGTTGTTCGACGCCGGCCGGATCGAAGCTCTGCCCGCATCGCTGATCGTCAAGATCAAGAACCTGCCGGCGCCGTAAGTGCCGCCAGGCGGCGCTGCATGCCAAGCGCGGCAAAGCCCGCGTGCGCGCGTGCGCGGCAGGCCTCTGCCATGGCGTGATCGCCCTGCAGGGCAAACACGTCAGCCGCGCACAGATCGGTTTCGAACTGTTCGCGCGGGGCCTCGCGCAGCCGCGCCGAAGCATAGGCGCGGTCAAGATAGTGGCGCGGCTCGAACGGTGTCCGGCCTTGCACAGCCAGCCGCGCGATGGCCCGGCAAGCCGTCCCTTCGCCGAGCCGGTCGCCCTCGTCCGCGCGCCTGCAGGCGGCCTCGTAGTGGTCCAGCGCGCGCTGCGTCTCGCCCGTCTCCGCTGCCATTTCAGCCAGCCAGCCGTGGTAGTTCGAAAGCCGCTGGCGACTGGCCGATCCGGTCAGCCAGGCGATGCGCGATGACAGCGCCTCGACATGCCGCTGGTCGCGGCTCAGCACCCACAGCGCGTAATCCTCAACCGCGCGGCACGACATGGTGAGATACCGCGCACGGGTCAGCAGGCTCACCTCGATCGCCTCGCGGATGAACGGCAGGCTGGCCTCGAATTCGTGTTCGCAGATCAGCCCGAGCGCGCGCAGCGACTGGATCGAGGCGATCAAGGGATGGAACGTGCCTTTGAGCGCCGCCATTGCCGCTGCAAAACCCAGGTGCGCTTCGCTGAAATGCCCCTGCACCGCCTCGACATAGGCGCGGCTGGCATAGGCATAGGCCAGCCCTGTTGCCGGCTCGCGCCCGGCCGAAGCGGCTTCCTTGGCGGCGATCGACTGGCTGAGCAGCGCCTTGGCCTGCGCGTAATTGCTGGCTATGGCATGCGATTGGCCAAGGTTGCCAAGCAATTGCGCGGTGAAGCCCGGACGCGCGGCTGCATCAAGCATGGCGCGCGCGGCTTCGAGGTGGTGGATTGAAGCCGCCGCATTGCCAAGGCCATAATTGATCGAACCCAGCCAGTATTCGGCCAGCAGCAGGCCCTCCTCATCCCCGGCTGCACGCGCGATGGCCGCCGCCGCTTCCAGCACCGGCAACTGTTCGTGCGCGGGATCGACCACCGATGCGCGGCCGAACCGGCCAATCAGGCTGCGGTGCAATTCGCTGCCCCCGCCGCCTACGCCAAGCTGTTCAAGGCCGAGCCGGTATTGCGCCTGCGCCCGGTCAAGCGCGCCTGCCGTCATCGCCAGATCGCCCGCCTTGATCGCATAACCGATCGCCTTTTCGGCACTGCCGCAGGCAGCGTGATGCCACGCCAGGGCATCGACCAGCCCGGCTTCACCGGCGCTGGCCGCCAGCCGTTCAAGTTCTTCACCGACCCTGGCGTGCAATTGGCGGCGCTGATCCAGCCCGATCGTGCGGTAAATCGCATCGCGGGTCAGCGCATGCTTGAACCGCATGATGCCGTCCACCTCGCCGCGGTGCAGGAAATCGCTTTCACTCAGCGCGGCCAGCACCGGGTCGTCTTCGGCCACACCGGTCACGCCCGAAAACAGCGCCAGCGGGACCATGTGGCCGATCACCGCAGCGGCCCGAACAAGGTCAGCCTGATCTTCGGGAAGCCGGAAAAAGCGCTTGTGGACAAGCGCTTCAAGCCAGGCTCCGGCATCGTTCCCGGCCGGTGCGCCCTGCCCGGGCAGTCGCGCGCTTTGCGTATGACACAGCTCTTCGATGTACAGCGGGCTGCCCCCGGCCAGATCGCGGATCCGCTCGATCCGGAAGGGATCGGCCGAGCGCAGCAGGCCCGTGATGATCTGATCGGACTCGTCGGGCGAAAGCGGCCCCAGCTTGATCGCGGCGATCCCGTCCTCGATCGCCGGCGCCGCGCCTTCGGGCCGGCTGGCCAGCACCACCAGCAGGCCTTCGCGGCGGCAGCGCAGCACTTCGCCCAGCAGCATATGGCTGGCATCGTCGGCCCATTGCCAGTCGTCGATCGCCAGCACCGCCGGGCGGTCTGGCGGGGCCCGTGCCCAATCGAGCACTTGCGCCGAAAGATCACCGCCGGCCAGCGCCGCCCCGTGGCGCAGCGACTGGGCAATCTGTTCGAACGGTTGCAGCGGCCGCGCGCCAAGATAGGCCTCGCAATACCCCTGGTGCACCGCGCAGCCGGCCGCAGCCGCTTCAGCCAGGAATTCGCGCAGCAGACGGCTCTTGCCGATGCCGGGCTCACCCCACACCAGCACCTGGCATTGCCCGCCGCGCACCGCCGCACCCAGATGCTGGCGCAGCACCGCAAGCGCGTCCTGCCGCCCGCTGAACGGCGACGCCCCGCGCCGCAGCCGCGCGCCAAAGCGATTGCCCACCGCCGCCCGCCCGGTGACCAGCAGCGCCTCGAGCGGCGCGCTGCGGCCTTTTACGCTGACCGCCCGTTCCGCGCCGATTTCAAACAGGTGCAGATCACCGCCAAGGCTGGCCTGGCTGACCAAGATCTGGTCGGCTTCGGCGGCATCGCACAGCCGCGCGGCAAGGTTTGTGGCATCCCCCAGCAGTTCGACCCGCCCGCGCACCAGATCGCCTTCGCGCACCAGCACCGTGCCGGCGTGAATGCCCGAATGGAGCCGCACGACCACGCCGGGAAAGCCGAACGACTGATCGAGCGCGGCAACCGCATCGTGCAGATCGAGCGCGGCTTCGGTGGCGCGGCGTCCGGCATCGTCGCGCGGCTGGGGATAGCCAAACACGCACAGCAGCCCGTCGCCATCGATCCGCACGATCAGCCCGCCGTGGCGATCGACCACGGCATCGAAAATGCCGCGCAGCGATTCGAGCAGGGCGGCAAACTGTTCGGGCTCAAGATTGCCAGAAATCAGGGTCGAATCGCACAAATCGCAGAACAGGATCGCCACATTGCGCCGCTGGCTGGAGGGCGGCGGCGCGGGCGCCTTCATCGCCGCAGCTCCTGCATCAGCGCTTCGAGCTGCGGCACTGACGGGATCGTCAGCGTGCGGCCCTGCTGCACGATCAGCCCCTGCCGCGCCAGCGCGCGCAGTTCACGCGTGGCGGTTTCGCGGTGCGTGCCGATCCGCGCGGCCAGTTCGGCATGGGTCGGCATCCGCGGCACGCTGCGCGCTTCGCCCTGGCCGGATCCGGGCAAGCGCAGCAATTCGGCGATCAACCGCCCCGCCACCGGCAGGCTGGCCATTTCAAACGCGCGGTCAGACAGGTTGCGGACCCGCACCGCCAGCTGCTGCGCCTGCCACAGGCCGGCGCCGGGAACGTCAGACAGGAAGCTGCGGAACTGCTCCGCGCTCAGCACCGCCAGTTCGCTGTTGCGCTGGGCCACCACGCTGGCTGATCGTTCGCCCCCGTCGATCGCCGCCAGTTCGCCCACCAGTTCGCCCGGTCCCATATCGCGGAACACGGTTTCCCAGCCGCCGAATGACAGCACCGAGGCGGTCAGCGTGCCCGCGACGATGTAATAGACTTCGCTGGAGCGCGTCCCCTCGCCGATCACGGCCTGTCCCGCGCCCGCCGAAACGCGCCGCGCCCGCGCCAGAAACGCCGCCGCCAGATCCTGCGGCAACCGCGCGGCCCCGCCACGCTGGCTCGAAACACTGTCTGATGGATCGGCGCTGTGCATGGTTCCCCCCGGAATCGCGACAACGATATGCTGATGTGAGGTTCGTCACAAGCCGCTTGGCACACCGCCCGCTGTTCGGTTTCGGCGCGGAAGAGCGGCAGTGCGCAGGGATGGTCCACACCCGCCCCGGAATCTCCCCATCGACTTGCGATGGGGAGGTGGCAGCCGGAACAGCTGACGGAGGGGTAACGCGCGCGAACCGGTCCTAAGCGGGCAAGAACCCGAGTTCATAAACCATCGGCCGCAGCTTGTTACCCAGCGCCGTATAGGCAGTCTTGAACGGATCGAAATCGGTCAGCTCGGTATCGCCATAGGCTTCGAGCGCCGTAGAATCCTATTTACCGCTCTTGATCCGATTGTGAGGCTGACACAGCATCTGGCAATTACTGGCGATAGATTTGCCGCCCTTGCTCCACGGCGTAATATGATCGGCTTCCATCGCCGAAATGTCGAATTTTTGCTTTGGTTCATCACAGGCCGGACAGAGCCCACCCTGGCGCTCATAAGCTTCACGCTTCATGTTGTCGGTAAAGGCTCTGATAGACAGTGTCCGTACACTGCCACTCAGAACATAGTCAAAAATGCCCGATTTCCGGGTGACATCTTCGTCCTGCATCAGGCGCAACACTTCGGCCTCAAGCTTTGATGTGTCCAGCTTCTCTTTACCATACCGGTTGTAAAGCGGCCCCCAAGCCACACCCTTCATCTCCCGTCGATAGTTTGGGAAAGTCAGGTTGACCCAATTGAGGACGGACTGAAAATAGCTCCACAGTTCGTTGGCATTTTGGTCGTGCTGGTGCTCGGCCATATAAACTTCAATCTTGCCTCCGGACAACCAGTCGAGCGCGGTTTCGAGATAGTCCTGCCGGATTGGCGTCCCATTCACCAGCTTGCTTCCCAGCGCTGCTGCAGGTGCGCCTGTGCGCGAGAACCAGCGCTTGGCGTCGCCAAGCCACGGGCCAGTGTAGATGGCGTTGCGCAACTCTTGCTCAGTCAGCTTCTCGCCCGCGATGTTGATAACCTTAAACCAGTCGAGCTTCTCGCCGTCATCGCCGTCGCAGACATAAACCGACAATTCATAGTCGAGAATCTGCTGCTGGCGCTCTTTGGGCAGATTGACGAAGCCGAACGGGTTGCCGTCGATTTCGACCGAATAATCCCCGTTCACATATTGGCAGATACTGACTGTGCGCTGTTGACCGTCCATCAGTTCGTAGCCGTCGTCCGCGACCGCCCAATACATCGTGTTGAGCGGAAACCCCCGGCGCACCGTGTCGATCACAGCGTTACGCTGCTTTTCCTTGTAGATAAATTCGCGCTGATATGCAGGGCGGATGTTTAGTCGACCGCTATAGCCGGTCACGCCCTGCTCGCCACAATCGGAGAAATTGTCGAAAAGTTCGGCAATTCGTATTTTCCGCAGATCGATTTTCATGTTGGCCTATGCCTGATTACCACACGGTCATACATCCGTTTATATTGTGCGTTCCCCATGTCGAGGTAGAAACGACCCGAACCAGACTGACCCGGGACGGCCAGTGCCATAGGGCGGGCCAGGTTCCCACTAAATCCTACAATTTCGAATTGATCCGGCGAAATCTTAGCTAACGCGGTAATTGGTAGACCCATATTCCCATCATAGTCACAAGGTATTTCTGTATATCTACCAACTTCTATTGCATCATAATTGACATAAGAAGGGTAACTTTTTGAATCATATGATCTAAATAAATTAAGCTTCTCATGCCTTTTTGAGAAATCCAAATTCGTGTACCAGCACCCTGTGCCTAGGCTTCTCCATTTTTGGCCATCATCATCAATCCAATAACGAGTATCACGTGGTTCGTAGTAAGATGGCACACGAAAGGCCATATCCCCGCAATATACTCCTTGCCACATGATGACGTCTGTTATCAAATTCGCAATTTCATTTGTAGCTACTTGATTTTGATTTCCTACAATAAGAAATTTTTTCTGATATTTTATCAACTGTGCGACAAATTCTCGAAATAAAGAAAATGGTGGATTCGTCACCACCACATCAGCCTGCTCCAGATATTCGACGCACTCCACACTCCGAAAATCGCCCGGTCCATATTCGGCGTCGCCCTTCAGCGTGCGGCAAGTGTTGGCATCGTTACGCAACAGCCATTCGACATCGGCGAGGTCGGTTGCACCGTCACCATTGGCGTCTGGAACTTCGCTGATCTCGATCGCATACGGTTCCTTCCCCTCTGGCTTCAGCCCTTTGATATCCAGCAAAGGCAAATAGCCGCCCGCAATTGTTGACTGAGCATAGCTCGTTGCGATCAATTTCTTGAGGCCCAGCGCGTTGAAATTGAGTGCGAAATAGCGGAAGAAATTGCTTTCATAAGGGTCATCACAATTGCACAGCACAACGTTGCCGCGCAATTGGGCACGGTAATGCTTTAGCTCGTTCTCTATATCCACGAGCTGTGTATAAAATTCGTCCTGCTTGGCGCTTTTCGCTTTTGAAAGCGCGCGGTTCCCGGACCCTTCTGTTGCATTTTGACGACTCATATCAATCCAACCTTCGCCTGCATGTTCCTTAATTGTTCCGATCTATAAGTTGAAGCTCCATTTGGGTCCAGTCTTTGATCGCATTTGCCCCCGTTTCGGTTCATCTTGATCGCGGGCGCACCAACATCGACCAGCCGCTTGGGCTCGTTTATAACGGTCAGTTCGGGATCGATCTGCTGAAACAGCCGCGCCAGTGCCGGACGGAAGCCGTGTTCGGTGGTCTCACAGCTCTTATAAAGGTGGCGGACTTCATCAAGATAGGCGGCAATCTGCATGCCCGTCTTACTTCCCTATTCGGAAAGTTCCCGCAAGGGCCGATCTTCTGGACTCCGTTTGCGCCGGAACCGGGATCTTCGGGACGAGAGCGTGCCCCTTCGCTTGCGCGCGGGAGTTTTTTGGATGACCGTCCCCCGGACGGTCATTTGATCCAATAAAATGGTGCCCAGAAGAGGACTCGAACCTCCACGCCCTTGCGAGCGCCAGCACCTGAAGCTGGTGCGTCTACCAATTCCGCCATCTGGGCACGGGTGGCATCCAGCGCCAGTTTGCGCGGGGTGCCGGGTAGGAGCGCGCCTCTAGCTGGGGGGTGAGCGGCTTGTCAACCAGTCGCTGCGCGACTTGTGGGTGTTTTTGCCAAAAAGCGGAAGGATTGGTTCACGCCAAGGCGCAAAAGGCGCGAAGGGATTGTGGTTGGGGTGATGGGAATCGTGCGCGGCAGCGCTGGGCCAGCGGCGGCTTTGCACTCTTGCAACCCGCTGCGCGGGGGAACTGGCTTTGAGGTTGATTCCATCCTCTTTGCGCCTTTGCGCCTTGGCGTGAACCAGACTTCCTTACGCGTTGACATCGGCGTAGTGGCTGGGCGGCTGGATCACTTCCATCCGTTCGGCCAGCAGCGGGCGGAAGCTGGGGCGGCTTTTGATCACGCCGTACCAGGCGGCGGCCTGTTCGTGCCCGGCCCAATCGAGCCCGCCGAGGTAATCGGCCACCGAAAGCTGCGCGGCGGCGGCCAGATCGGCCAGGCTGATCGTGGCCCCGGCCAGCCACGGGCGGTGATCAACCAGGTGATCGATGTAATAGAGATGCTCGTGCGCCAGCTTCATCGCTTCGCGCAGCATCCGGCTGTCGGGCGCCTGGCGATAGACCAGCCGCTTCTTCATCCGTTCGTGGAGCAGCGGCGCGGTGACATCGCCGAACAGGTTTTCATCGAACAGCGCGATCAACCGGCGAATTTCCGCGCGGGTCGCGGCGGTGCCGTTGATCATCGCATTCTTTTCAACCGTTTCTTCGAAATATTCGCAGATCGCCCGGCTATCACACAGGGTCAGGCCCTTTTCGCTTTCGTGCAGCACCGGGGTGCGTCCGGCGGGATTGAGGCCGAGGAAATCATCGCGCGCTTCCCACGGGTTTTCGCGCCACAATTCGTAAGGCACGCCCTTTTCGCTGAGCAGCAGGCGAACCTTGCGGCTGAACGGACACAGGGGGAACTGGAAAAGCTGCCACATCCCCCTGCCATGCCCAAGGGCGATTCGCGCCACAAGGCACGAGGGGGCGGAGCGACGACTTAATCAGGTGGATAACTGTTGCAGGAGCAGCCCCTCGCGCAGGCCGGTGGTGGAGATCTGGACCGTCTGCGCCCCGGTTTCCCCGATCAGCGCCGCCAGCAGCGCGGCAGCATGATCCAGCTGGCCGGCGCGGGCGGAACTGATCCCGGGCAGTGCGGCCAGCCGGCGCGGGCCGTATTCACGCACCGCTGCCTTGAGCGCGCGCGCCTCGGCGGCGAGAAACGGATCGGTGAAGTTCTGGCCCGAGCGCGCGGCTTCGAACTTGCCCAGCGCGCGCCACGATCCGCCGACCAGGTAAAGCGTCTCATCCGGCGCCATCTGTGCCCAGGGATGATCGCGCAGCCGTTCCTTGAGCGCGGCGCGCAACAGCCCGCGGCCCCCGGCCCGGATCGCCGCCACCGGCAGCACGCCCAGCCGGAACGAGGTGCATTGCGCCACCCGGTCATCGCCGATCCGCGCCAGCTCAAGACTGCCGCCGCCAAGATCGGCGACCAGCCCTTGCGCCCCGCCATGGGTGGCGATCACCCCGATCGCCGAGGCGCGGGCTTCATCCTCGCCCGAAAGCAGGCGGGCGGGAAGGCCCAGGGCGCGCACCGCAGCAAGGAATTGCTCGCCGTTGGCCGCATCGCGCACCGCCGCGGTGGCGACCACCTGCACCGACGTGGGCCGGATCAGGCGGATCAGCGCGGCATAACGGCGCAGTTCGCGTAAAGCCGCATCCATCGCGCGCTTATCAAGCTTGCCCTGCGCGACAACGCCGCGGCCCAGCCCTGCGGCCAGCTTATCGTTATACAGAACGTCGCCCACCCCGGCCCCGAACACTTCGAGACGGATGGTGTTCGATCCGATATCGACGATCACGTGGCGCGGCGCAGCAGACATCTTGCCGCGCTTAGCTCCATTTTACAGCGAAGGCGAAAAAATCAGTCGAGATCGCCCAGATCGCGCTCAAGCTGCTTGCCGATCGCCGCGAGCTGGGGGGCCAAGGTTTCGGCCACGCCCAGCAGCGATCCCGCCGCAGTCATCATGCCGGGCACGCGGCGTTTGATTTCGCGCGGCATGGTCCTGGCATCGGGGCCGGCCAGATCGCCCAGCGTGGCCCCTTTGGGGATCCTGCGCGCGGCATCGTGGTTGCCGGTGCTTTCCATTACCCGCACCAGCGGATCGGCCGGCATTGCCAGCATCGCCGCGATCAGCGCGCCCATGGCATGGCCCACGGCCGCCTGGGTGCGAGGATCTTCCAGCTGGCGGATCATATCGTCCGCAGCACCCGCGCGATCACGCGCTGCGGCCGGCACCGGAGCGAGCACGAGCGCGGCCAGCGGCAGCGCCAAAAGCTTGACCATCGACATTGGCGAATTCCCCTAAAACCCGAATGCCGGGCGCGCCGGATAATTAACGCCAACGAGCTTGCGCGTATCTGAATGAACCCGCGGTGGCGGCGGTTCAGGCCATCGCGGTCTGTCGGCCAAACAATGTACCCTGGCCAGGGGCTTGCGCATCGGCCATCAGCCGCGCCTCGATCCCGTTGCAGAGCCGCGCCAGGGCGCGCGCGGCATCGCCATGTGCGGCAAAGGTGCCAAGCGGCGCGCGTTCCACGGCCACCTGCTCAAGCTGCGCGGCAAACGGGATGACCGGCCAGCCCGCCGCTGCGCCTTCACGCACCGCGCGGTGCAGCGGGCGGCGCGAATTGTACATCGAAAGCACCGGCAGCAGCGGCGGATGCCGATGGTGGTGGCGCACCAGCTCGCGCCGCAACATTTCGAGCGCGCGGGCCGAAAGCGGGCTGGCGGGGAGCGGCACGATCAGGACATCGGCGGCGGCGATCACCTGGTCGGAAATCTCGCTGAGCCCGGCCGGACAATCGATCACGATCCGTTCAAAATCACTTTTCAGCAGGTTGGTCATCGTCGCCAGGCGGCGGCGCTGGCCCAGCCGTGCCAATTGTCCGGGCAGATGGCGCAAGCTTTCGTCGCCAGGGATCAGCGAGAGGCGTTCATAAGCTGTACGCTCAATCAACTGGCGCGGCTTGCCATCGCGCTGGAAAGCCGCCGCAGCCCGGCCGTGCGGAACCGGATCGAAGCCCAGCAGGAACCCCGCCCCGGCCTGCGGATCAAGATCCCACAGCAAGGTGTTGCGCCCGCCGGCGCTGGCCAGGCGCCAGGCCAGATCGACCGCCAGCGTGGTCTTCCCGACCCCGCCCTTCATGCTGTAGACGGCGATTACCGCCATCGTTTGCGCCCCTTGTCTGCGTGCTTGGAGCCAGCATGACGCAATGCTGCCGTTTGGCAATCGGTAGGTTTCCGCTATCCACCAGCATCGTGCAAACGATTGTGCCGCGTTTAATCCGCCATGGCCGATTGACCCGGCCCAAGCATCGGATAAAGTGGCATAACGCAACTGGATGGAGAGAGCAGATGTACAGTCACAACATGGTGGGATCGAACGATCTGGCCAAGGCGAAAACCTTTTATGATGCCACGTTCCAGGCGCTGGGCGGCAAGGAAGCGATCCAGGACGACAAGGGCCGCCTGATCTACATGCACAACAACGGCATCTTTATCGTCACCCCGCCGATCGATGGCCAGCCCGCCACCGCCGGCAACGGCTGCACGATCGGCTTTGCGGTCGACAGCCCCGAACAGGCCAATGCCTGGCACGATGCCGGCGTGGCCGCTGGCGGCAAGGCGATCGAAGATCCGCCGGGGGTGCGTGAAGGCGGCATGGGCGCGCTCTACCTCGCCTATCTGCGCGATCCCGATGGCAACAAGCTGTGCGTCCTCAAGCGGATGTGAGCGAAACCCTGTTTGAAATACGGCCAGACGGCACCCGGCGCGCGATCACACGCGACTGGGTGCCCGAAGCCCCGGTGGCGCTGGAATTCAACGGCCTGTCCTATGCCGTGATGATGGCCAGCCCGGCAGACCTCGATGATTTCGCCACGGGCTTTGCGCTGAGCGAGGGCTTGGCCGCCAGCCCCTCCGACATTTCCGATATTGCCGCCGCCGAAGTGGAAAACGGCTGGGTGGTGCGCGCGCAGCTGGCCGGGCTGGGGATCGACAAGCTGACCGAACGGGTGCGCAACCGCGTGGCCGAATCGAGCTGCGGTCTGTGCGGGATCGACAATCTGGCCGAAGTGGCGCGGCCCTTGCCGCAGGTCGCTCGGCATCAAGCGATCGAACCGGCGGCGATCTTCGCCGCGCTGGCAGCGCTGCGCCCCTTGCAGGAACTGACCCGCCGGACCGGCGCCGCCCATGCCGCGGCCTGGGCTTCGCCAAGCGGCCAAATCGGGCTGCTGCGTGAAGACGTGGGCCGCCACAATGCCATGGACAAGCTGATCGGCGCGATGGCCCGCGCCGGGCGGCCGCTTTCCCCCGGCTTTGTGATCAGCACCGCGCGGTGCAGCTATGAAATCGTCGAGAAGGCGGTGCGCGGCGGCGCGACGACGCTGGTTTGTGTGTCGCTTCCGACGTCGCTGGCGGTGCAGCGGGCCAAAGCCGCCGGGCTCAGCCTGTGGGCGCTGGCGCGCGACGATTCGGTGCTGCTGGTGACTGCCGCTACCCCCTAGGACTGCACCATTTTCACACAGTGCAATTGGGGCGGGGGCTGTGCGAAGCACTCACGGAGGGGTATCGACCCTTGCGCCATTACCCCTCCGTCACGTCCTGCAGACGATCCACCTCCCCATTTGTGGCATTCGCCAAAAATGGAGAGGACCTCCGGCTTATCTGGACAGCAGAAACACCGCGTGCTCGGCGCGCCAGGCCGCCGCAGCCGGGCCGATCCGCCGGTCGCCCGAAAGGAACCATTCGCCTTCCACCCGGCAGCCCTTGTCCGCCACCAGCAGGCGGAAATCGCGCACCGTCACGTGGTGGATGTTGGGGGTTTCGTACCAGGCGATCGGCAGCAGCCGGGTCACCGGCATCCGCCCGTTCCACAGCAGGCTGGCGCGCACCCGCCAGTGCGCGAAATTGGGGAACGAGACGAACGCCTTGCGCCCGACCCGCAGCAGCTCTTCCAGCACCTGATCGGGCCGCTTGGTGGTCTGCAGGGTCTGGCTGAGGATCGCGTAATCGAACGCCGCATCGGGATAGTCGGCCAGATCGGTATCGGCATCGCCCTGCATCACTGAAAGGCCCTTGGCGACGCATTCGGCAACGTTGTGCTGATCAAGTTCAAGCCCGCGGGCATCCACTTGATGACGATCACGCAGTTCGGCCATCAGCGCACCATCGCCGCAACCAACATCGAGCACACGGCTGCCCGGGACGATGTTATCGGCGATGATCGCAAGATCGGGACGCAGCGCGGTCATCCCAGGAACCCCGCGATCACCCGGTCAAGCGCCGGTACATCAAGCAGGAAGCTGTCGTGGCCGAACGGGGCCGACAGTTCAACGAAACTGACCGCCGCGCCCGAGGCGTTGAGCGCATGGGCGATGGTGCGGCTTTCTGCCGTGGGATAAAGCCAATCGGTATCGAAGCTGACCAGGCAGAACCGCGCGCTCGAACCGGCGAAGGCCTGGGCCAGTTTTCCGCCCCCCTCACCACCTGCAACCTCCTCGGCCAGATCGAAATAGTCCATCGCCCGGGTGATGTAGAGGTATGAATTGGCATCGAACCGGTCGGTAAAGCTCAGCCCCTGGTGGCGCAGATAGCTTTCGACCTGGAAATCGGCGTCGAAACCGAATGTCTTCACATCACGGTCTTGCAGTTTGCGGCCGAACTTTTCGTGCATCCCCTCTTCGGACAGATAGGTGATGTGCGCCGCCATGCGCGCCACGGCCAGGCCGTTATCCGGGCCCTTGCCGCTGGCGTAGTAATCTCCGCCCTGCCACTTGGGATCGGCCATGATCGCCTGCCGGCCAACTTCATGGAACGCAATGTTCTGCGCCGAATGGCGCGCGGTGCTGGCAATCACCAGCGCGGCGCGGGTGCGCTGCGGCCAATTGGCGGCAAAGCTGAGCGCCTGCATTCCGCCCATCGATCCGCCAACCGCGGCGTGGAGCTGTTCGATACCCAGCGCATCGAGCAACGCAACCTGCGCGCGGACCATATCGCGGATGGTGATCACCGGAAAGCGCATCGCATAGGGCTTGCCATCGGCGGCCAGGCTTTCTGGCCCGGTCGATCCCATGCACCCGCCCAGCACATTGGCGCAGATCACGAAGAACCGGTTCGTGTCGATCACATTGCCGGGGCCGATTGACTTGGCCCACCAGCCCGGCTTGCCGGTCTTGGGGTGCG
Source organism: Novosphingobium sp. (assembly GCF_031417815.1). Classification (GTDB taxonomy): domain Bacteria; phylum Pseudomonadota; class Alphaproteobacteria; order Sphingomonadales; family Sphingomonadaceae; genus Novosphingobium. Next base: position 37,401 of record NZ_JANOWI010000031.1, read on the forward strand.
CGCTGACCATATGCTGGTCCATTGTCAGCGCATGGAACACCAGAATGGCGTTCGACTTCCCGGCGTTGAGCGTGCCAACCGTTTCATAGGCAACTGCCACTTGCGCCAGCGATTGTCCGCCATCAAGCGGCAGCGGTGCGGGCAGCACAAGGGTTTGATTCACCAGGTTCAGATCGGCGGCGGCCATGGCGGCCCGATTGGGCGAGGACAGGGGCGCTGTCAATTCCTCCCCGGTGCGGGAGGGGGAGGAACTGGCTGGCAAATCCGCCGTCACCTGCTATGCGCAGCCCGCAATGGCAAGCGCACCCATCCCCAAGCCGTGGATCGCCGCGATCCAGGCCTATGTTCCCGGCAAGTCCGGGGCAGACGGTGTGCCGGTGGTCAAGCTTTCGGCCAACGAGAACCCGCTGGGCTGTTCGGCGCTGGCGCTGGCTGCGCGGGCCGATGCGCAGCACCCCAGCCGCTATCCCGATGGCGATAGCGCCGCGTTACGGGCCGCATTAGGCGCCCTTAACGGGATTGACCCCGCGCGGATCATCATGGGTGCCGGTTCGGGCGAACTGCTTTACCTGGCTGCCAGCGCCTATGCCGGGCCAGGCGATGAAGTGCTGTTCTCTGAGTATGCCTTCTCGCTTTATGATATCGTTGCGCGGCGCGCCGGGGCGGAGCCGGTGGAGGCCCCGGCCAGCGATTACGGCACCGATGTCGATGCGCTGCTGGCAGCCGTCACGCCGCGGACCCGGGTGGTGCTGGTCGCCAATCCCAACAATCCCACCGGCACCTATCTGCCCAAGGCCGAGATCGCCCGGCTTCATGCCGCGCTGCCCGCTGACGTGCTGCTGGTGCTCGATCTCGCCTATATCGAATATGTTGATCCGGCAGTCGATGATGGCGCGATGGCGCTGGCGACGAGCCAGCCCAACGTGCTGGCTACCCGCACCTTCTCCAAGGCCTATGGCCTGGCCGGTGAACGCGTCGGCTGGGGCACGGGCAGCGCCGCGGTGATCGAAGTGCTGAACCGCCTGCGCGGTGCGTTCAACGTCTCGAACGAAGCCCAGGCGATGGCGCTGGTCGCGCTGGACGATCAGGCTTTCGTTGAACAATCGCGCCGCCACAACGCCGCGGTGCGGGCGCGCTTCGCCGCACAGATCGAGGCTTTGGGCAACCACGGCCTGCGCGCCGTGCCCAGCGAAGCGAACTTCGTGCTGGTGTTGTGCGAGGGCAAGCTGACCGGCCAGGCTGCTTACCAAGGGCTGGCAAAAGCCGGCTATATGACCCGCTGGTTTTCCGTCCCCGGCCTCGACAAAGGCGTGCGGATCACCATCGGCACGGCGGACGACATGGACGGCGTGGCCCGCGTGCTGCGCGAACTGGCTAAGGCAGCGCGATGACCTTTCAGCATGTTGCGATCATCGGGCTGGGCCTGCTTGGCGGGTCGATCGGACTGGCGGTGCAGGAACATCTGCCGCAGATCAAAACCACGGGTTACGATGCCGATCCCGCCACCCGCGCGCGCGCGGCTGAGCGCGGGCTGATCGCCGCGGTGTGCGATAGCGCCGCCGCTGCCGTGCAGGGTGCCGATCTGGTGATCATGTGTGTCCCGGTCGGCGCGATGGGCGCAGCGGCGGCCGCAATTGCCGGGGCCTTGCCCGCAGGCGCGCTGGTCAGCGATGTCGGCTCGTCCAAGCAGACGGTGGCAAAGGCCTTGGCCGAGGCGCTGCCCGGCCATGCCATCATCCCCGCGCACCCGGTGGCGGGGACCGAGCGCTCCGGCCCCGACGCGGGCTTTGCCAGCCTGTTTCAGCAGCGCTGGTGCATCATCACTCCGCCCGCCCCCCCTGCACTTGGAGCCGATCCCGCATTGCTGGCCGCGCTATGCGCCTTCTGGGAGGCGCTCGGGGCGAAAGTCGATGTGATGGACGCCGCGCACCACGATATGGTGCTGGCCGTCACCAGCCACCTGCCGCACCTGATTGCCTATACCATCGTCGGCACCGCGTCCGATCTTGAAGGGGTGACCGAAAGCGAAGTGATCAAGTATTCGGCCGGGGGTTTCCGCGATTTCACCCGCATCGCCGCCAGCGATCCGACCATGTGGCGCGATGTGTTCCTGTCCAACAAGGACGCGGTGCTGGATATGCTGCAGCGCTTCACCGAAGACCTGACCGCGCTGCAACGCGCGATCCGGGTCGGCGACGGCGATCAGCTGTTCGAACATTTCGCCCGCACCCGGGCGATCCGCCGCTCGATCATCGAACTGGGACAGGACGATGCCCGGCCAGACTTTGGCCGTAGCGATCATGACAGCTGAACCGGCAGTGGGAACAGCGCCCGCCCCCGGGGATTGCACCGGCTTATGAAAATCCGGATCCATGCGCGGCTGTTCTACATGTTTGCCGAACCGACCGACGTGCTGGTCCAGGTCGAGGCGGCGGCGCATGCCGACCAGCAGATCGAGGACCCCGAACTGTGGCTGACCCCGGTGCTGCACTTTGCCCGCGTGCCCGGCCACGACGAGATCGGGAGCCGGATCTGGCTGCGGGTCGAAGGCGAGCTGGCGCTTGATTACAAGGCGGTTGTTGCGGTGGAGCGGCCACTGGTTGATGTGGCCACCCTGCCCGATACCCAGCCGCACCTGCTGCCGGGCGATGTGATCGACTATCTGATGCCCTCGCGGTTTTGCCCATCAGACCGCTTCAGCGATTTTGTTGCGTCCGAATTCCCCGATCTCGCGGGCGGTGCGCTGGTCGCGGCGCTGCGTGATTGGGTCGCCAGACATCTGACTTACGAGCCGGGGGCCAGCCACGCCGGGACCTGCGCCAGCGATACCTTCATCCAGCGCCGCGGGGTATGCCGTGACTATGCGCATCTGCTGATCACGCTGACCCGCGCGGCATCGATCCCGGCGCGCTATGCCAGCGTCTATGCCCCGGATGTAACCCCGCCCGATTTCCATGCAGTTGCCGAAGTCTGGCTGGCCGATGCCTGGCACCTGGTCGATGCCACCGGCATGGCCGCGGCCGATGAAGTGGTGAAGATCGGGGTGGGGCGCGACGCGGCGGACATCCCGTTCCTGTCCAGCTTTGGCAATGCCGAACTCTATGAAACGAAAGTCAGCGTCAGCCGGGCCTAGCTGAGCAAAAACACCCCGGCCACCACGAACATCACCGCGGTGGACAGCCAGCCGCCGAATTCCAGCCAGCGGCCCATCACCAGATCGCCCATGATCGCCTTGTTGCGCGCGATCAGCATGGTCACCACCATCAGCGGCGGGGCGAGCAGCCCATTGACAACCGCGGCCCAATAGAGCGCCCGCATCGGATCGATATTGACCAGGTTGAGCAGGATCCCGCCCGCCGTTGCCGCCGCGATCGCGCCGTAGAACGCCTTGGCCTCGCGCGGTTTGCGGTCAAGCCCTTCGGTCCAGCCGAACGTCTCGCTGACTGCATAGGCGGCGCTGCCGGCCAGGATCGGCACCGCCAGCAGCCCGGTGCCGATGATCCCCACGGCAAACAGGGCAAAGGCAAATTGACCGGCAATCGGGCGCAGCGCCTCGGCCGCCTGGGCCGCGCTGGTGATGTGCGTCACGCCGCCAGCGTTCAGCGTGGCGGCGGTGGCAATGATGATGAACAAAGCGGTGATATGCGAAAAGCCCATCCCCACCAGCGTATCGGTGCGGATCCGGCGCAGTTCGGCGCCGGCGCTGCGCGGGCTGACGTGCAGCGGCTTGATATGGCGGCGATGCTGCTCTTCCACTTCCTGCCCGGCCTGCCAGAAGAACAGGTAGGGGCTGATGGTGGTGCCGAAAATCGCCACCAGCGCCATCGCATGGTCCTTGTCGAAGGTGAAGCTGGGCACCAGCACACTGACGATCGCGGTGCCCCATGGCACATCGGCCACAAATACCACCCCGACATAGGCAAACAGCGACAGTGTGGTCCATTTGAGGATCCGCGCATAGCGGGTGTAGCTGACGAACACCTCGAGCAGCACGCTGGCCAGCCCGAACGCCGCAGTATAGGCCAGCACCGGCCCGGGCACGACCAGCGCCAGCACTGCCCCCATCGCGCCCAGGTCTGCGCCCAGATTGATGACATTGGCGACCAGCAGCAGCAACACGACACTGCGCAGCAGCCATGGCGGATAGTGCTGGCGCAGGTTCCGGGCGATGCCCATGCCGGTGGTCGCCCCGATCCGCGCGCAGATCGCCTGGATCGAGGCGAGCAGCGGAAAGCCGAAGAACATCGTCCAGGCCAGGCCATAGCCGAACTGCGCGCCGACCTGGCTGTAGGTGCCGATCCCTGATGGATCATCATCCGCCGCGCCGGTCACCAGCCCCGGTCCCAGCACCTCGAGCGGCGAGCGATGCTGGCCGTGCTCGCTCATTGGCTGTTCAGCGCGTTGATCGCAGCACCGACCCGCTGTTCGATCTCGGCGCGCGGCAGGCCGGGCGGGATCGGATCGGAAATGCGATAGGTGATGGTGCCGGGCAGCTTGATCCAGCGGTGATAGAGCGGGCCGGTATCCACCGCGATCGCCACCACCGGCAGGCCGAGCAATTTGTAGATCCCGGCAAAGCCCGCCTGCAGCGGCACCCGGGTGCCGTGCTGAACCCGCGTGCCTTCGGGAAAGATGAACAGCGAGCGGCCTTCGCCGATGATCTTCTTGGCCGCCGCCATCATGTGGCGCAGCGCCCTCGCCCCCTGTTCGCGCTGCACCTCGACCAGACCGTACCGGTCGGCAACCGTGCCCCACAGCGGGATGCGCATCAGTTCGGCCTTGGCGAAAATGCCGGGGAACGCGACCACCTGCGGTATATCGATCGCTTCGAAAAAGCTTTCGTGCTTCATCGCCACGAACACCGGGCCAGGCGGCAAAGCGCCTTCGACCACGATCCAGATCCCCACCAAGTTTCGCGCGCACCAGCGGTGCCACAGCGACCAGCTATCCACCCGGCGCCGGAAGGTTTCGCGCGAAGCCAGCAGCGCGGCCAGGCTGGCCAGCACCACAAACACGCTGCCGGTGTAAAACGTCAGGTAGAACAACGCGCTGCGCAGGATCCGTGCCGCCGCCATATCAGGACGCCTTCAGCCCTGGCACGCTGCGGAACAGCAGCTTGTGGTATTCAACCATCAGGATGCGCAGCGAAGGCTGGGTGTGCACCGCATCGTCAACCACCGTGATTTTGGCCGGCAAGACCTTGGCCAGTTCGGCCCGGGCGCGGCGCAAATGCCAGTCGCTGGTCACCACCCGGACGCTGCGATAGCCGCGCGTCTTCATCCAGGCAGCGGTTTCCTTGGCATTGCTGGTGGTATCGAAGGCCCGGTAACCCAGCGTGATGCAGCACTTCATCGCGGCCGGGGCGATTTTGAACTGTGCGGCAAATTCCCCCGGCTTGACCTGCGGATCAACCCCCGAGACCAGCATCTGGCGGGCCCAGCCGTTGTGCAGCACCTCCAGCCCGCGCTCGATCCGTCCGGCCCCGCCGGTCAGCACCACCACGGCATCGGTGCGCTGCGCCGCGGCGGGTTGCGGCAGGCTGATCGCGAACAGGATAAACCCGGCGGCCCAGGCAATCAGGATCAGGGAAAGGATGCGGCGCAGCATGGCGGGACTACAGCATCTTTCTGAGTGTACGCAGCACCGTCTGCCGCGCGGTAACCATCGCCAGCGCGATCCCCGCCAGCGGCACCAGTGCCAGCAGCAGCCAGTCAGCCAGGCCCAGCGCGCCGCTTTCCACCAGCCCGGCGCCCAGACTGCCAAACTGGCGGCCCAGCAGCGTCACCACCGCCAGCCCCAGCAGCAAACCGATTGCGCCGCCCACGGCTGCATCGAAGCCCACCGAGCGCTGGAAAATCCGCGCGATCTGCGTATCGGTACCACCCAGCAGATGCACGATCTCGATCGTATCGCGGTTCGATCCCAGCGCATTGCGGACTGCCAGCAGCACCGCTGCGGCCAGCGCAAAACCCAGCACCGCCGCCACCGCCATTGCCAGCCAGCGCATCGTCTCAACCGCGCTGAACACCGGCTTCAGCCAGCCCGATTGCGCATCGACCCGCGCCGCCGGGGCGACGCCGCGCAGTGTCCGCCGCAGTGCGCCCAGGCTCTCGCCGGTCACCGCGCCGCGCAGCCGGGCATCGATCAGCGCGGGCACGGGGATCGCGCCAGCGGCATCGACCGGCTGGCCGATCCAGGGTTCGATCAACCGGTCGATCTTGTCCTGCGGTACCAGTTGCACGTCGGCCACGCCCGGTGCCGCGCGCAAGGCCTCAAGCGCGGCCTGGGCCTGGGCATCGCGGCTGGCCGGATTGGCATCGACGATCTGCACCGTAACCCCGCCGCTCAGCGCATCAGACGCAGTCCCGGCGGCGTTGGAAAAGGCCAGCCCTGCGGCCGCGGCAATCACCGTCAAGGCGACCATGATCGCGATCACCCAGGGCATCGGACCCGACAGCCGCCGCTGTCCGATCAGCTGGCTTTCGGCGCTGCGGCCGAACAGGCGGGGGATCAGGGCCATCGGCTCAGCCCTCTGCCGTGACGCTGCGCGAACGGACCCGCGGCGGATAGCGCAGCGCGCCGGTGGGATCGGATAGCCGCCCGCGATCAAGCCGCATGATCAGCGAATCCGGTACCCGTTTCAGCAAATGGACATCGTGGGTTGCGACCACCACCGTGGTCCCGATCCGGTTGAGCGCCTCGAACAACCGCAGCAACTTCACCGCCATTTCGGGATCGACGTTGCCGGTCGGTTCGTCTGCCACCAGCAGTTCGGGGCGGTGGATCACCGCGCGGGCGATCGCCACGCGCTGCTGCTCCCCGCCCGAAAGCTGGGCCGGCAGCGCATGGATCCGGTCGGCCAGCTGGACCCATTCGAGCATGTCGGTGACCGGCCGCAGGATATCGCGCTCGGCCACGCCCTGCACGCGCAGCGGCAGCGCCACGTTGTCGAACGCCGAAAGGTGCGGCACCAGCCGGAAATCCTGGAACACCACCCCGATCCGGCGGCGAAAGCCTGGCAGCCGTTCGCGCGGCAGGGTGATCGCATCGGTGCCGAACATGCGGATCATCCCGCGCGATGGTCGCTGGGCCAGATAGAGCAGCCTGAGCAGCGAAGTTTTCCCTGCGCCGCTGGCCCCGGTCAGGAAGTAGAAGCTGCCCGGATGCAGCGTAAACGACACGTCGCTCAAGACCTCGCGATCCGAGCCGTAGCGCAGCCCGACGTTGTCGAACTGGACAATTTCCCCTTCGGCAGTCCTGGTCATATCAATGGGGATCGGTCCGGCTTGAGGGAATTGACGGGTCGGTGGCGCGCTGCAACGCATCCGGGGCGGCTATAGCGGCCAATCGATGTGGAAAAAAGGGTCATGCAGCACCCTACCCACCGTGCGAGCCTTGCCCTTTGCCATGCGGGCATGCTTAACACCATGCAACCATGATTATTTCGTGCCCTGCCTGCGCCACGCGCTATGTCGTTCCCGACACCGCGATCGGCGTTGAAGGGCGCACCGTGCGCTGCGCCAAGTGCCGCCACGCCTGGTTTCAGGATGGGCCGGAGCTGATTGCGCCCGCACCGGCGCCAGATCAGGCACCCGCACCGGCTGAACCGGCCCCGCAAGCCGAAGCGCCTCCGCCGCCGCCCGTTCCAGCGCCCGTCGCCGAACCTGAACCTGCGCCCGAACCGGTCATGGCCGAGCCGGCCGCACCGCCGCCCGAACCCGAAACGGTCGCTCCGCAGGACGAACCGGCTGCACCTGCGCCGCCGCCCGAAACCGCCGACGACGCGGAAGCCGGCGAAGCGCCCACCCCGCCGCCGCTCAACTTCGCGCTTGATGATCCGCCTGCGCCAACCCCTGCAGTGGCCGAACCCGCTTACGCCGATGCGGACGAGGACTATTCGCGGTTCGCGCACGAACCACTGTTTCGGCCGCGCCGTAATCCGGCGAAAATCGCGATGTACGCGGCGGTGCTGTTCGCCATCGTCGCGCTCGGTTCGATCGCGGCCACCGCGTGGTATGGCCTGCCCGATTGGCTGCCGTTCGGGCATAAGACCTTTGCCGAGGAACAGCCCGGCCTCAAGCTCGATTTCCCGGCCAAGCAGCAGGGCCAGCGCGAACTGCCCGATGGCAGCTTCTTCTTTGAAGCCAACGGCACGATCACCAACACCTCGTCGCAATCGCGCACTGTGCCGACCGTGCAGGTGGTGCTATACGACGCGCGCGGGACCGAGAAATTCATCCAGGAAATTCATTCGCCCAAGCGGGTGCTGGCGCCGGGCGAAAGCGTCTCGATCAACGAAGCGCTGGTCAACGTGCCCAAGGGCGCGGTCAAGGCGCGGTTCGGCTGGAAACCCGGCAACTGACGGCGCGGCCGTCTATTCGAAAATGCCCGCTATTCGAAGATAATTGTGGTCTGGCCGTCTTTCTGGCGGCTGACATGGCGCACCAGCCCGCCCGGCTCGGCAATTTCACTGGCGCGTTCGGCGCGCAGGATCGTCACCGTGGCGCTGGCCTGCACCGCAGCGCCGCCGCCGCCGCCCGCGCCAGGCGTGCCCGGGTGGGCGAGGGCAACCACAGCGGCAAGGGCAAGAGGCAGAAAGCCGGACACCGCCAAAGGTAAACGCGCGATTTACCAAGCCCGCAACGGCCCCGTCCGCGCCGTCCCCCAAAGAGACACAGCCTCGCCACGGTGTAACCCGCTTGCAGCCCATGAAACCCTTTGCTAAGGGCGCGCTCCTACCCCCCCGGGACGAGATTTTCGTGCCGATGATTTAGCGGTCGTGGCGGAACTGGTAGACGCGCAACGTTGAGGTCGTTGTGGGCGAAAGCCCGTGGAAGTTCGAGTCTTCTCGACCGCACCAGTCAGTCAGACACGGACACTGATTTTCGCCGCTGAGCGCAGCGCGCCTGCGGAATGGAGCTGTTCTGCGGGCCTGGTGTGATTCCTGGCCGTGGGCGAGACACGCGTCACATCGGTCGGACGAGAGCCAATTTTCACCGCATATCACTGTCGCGCATTTCGTCGCTCACACTCGGTCATGTTGGATGGTGTTGGATTATGTTCGCGCTTACTGCAGTTTGCGGTTCGTTACTGGTGATCTAACCCAGCAATTCTGCAGAGTTCCTTCTCAATCGCACCCTTCCACCAGAAACGCGAGCCGCAGGCCGTTCCCGCACAATTGCTCCTCAAGATCATAAGTCCAATACCTCGACAGCAGATTGATCTCCGAAAAACGCTAAACATTCCGAGCCTTTGTCCGACTGTGATCATGCCGCCCGCATTTGCGGAGCGGCTTTTGGTTCGGGGTAGGAAAACTGGCATGGTTGCGGTTGTTGGTGGTTCGGGATTGGGACTGCTGCGTAATTCGGGTGCGGCCGTTGGGGCTGACGGTATCTTGGGATCAAGCGGTCTGGGCCGGGCGGCGCAAGGCGTTACGGTCAATGCCTCGACCGGAAACCTGATCATCCAGACGCAAGACGAGTTCCTGGCCGGACTGGGAATAGGCGCCGCATTTACGTCAAGCTACAACAGCCTGGGCGCGGCGAGCGGCAACTACACCAACCTCGATGGCAGCCAGGACGCCGATGGCTGGCTGCTCGACACCCAGCGCAAGATCGTGCTTACGGGCACCGGCAACACTGCTGGATCGACCGCCACGCTGACCGACTGGGACGGGACCCAGGTTGTCTTCACGTACAACACATCGACGGGCCGCTACGAGAGTGCCGAGAGCCCCTATAATGACGATCTGCTGACATGGTCGGCCAATGTCTTGACCTGGACCGAAGGGCACAGCCGCGCAGTCCAGACCTTTGCCTCGAACATTGGCGGGCGGATCGTTTCGATCGCCGATGCCGATGGTAACGCGATCAGCTTTACCTATGACGCCGCCACAACTGCAGGCAAGCTTGCGCGGGTCACCACCGCCAATGCCTCGTCCGGCCAGAACAACTGGATCGACTATGTTTATGGCGCCAATTCACTCACGCTGGTCACCAGCTACTATGACCTCGCCGCAGCGACCAACAAACAGCTCAGCCGGGTGGTCTATGGTTACGATGCCACGGGACGGCTCTCGAGTGTCACGACCGACCTGACTCCGCTCAATGGTGGCGATGCGGTAAGCTATGTCGTTACGTATAGTTACAAAAATTCAACATCGAAGCTGGTCACGGGGATCGCACAAAGCGACGGCACCAGTCTGACGATTGCTTATGATGCCTCAAACCGGGTCTCCAGCCTCACGCAAGCGATGGACAGCGGAGTCTCGCAGACCACCAACTTCAGCTACGATACGATAGGCCGCGTCACCACGATCACCGATGGGCTCGGGGGCCAGTACAAAATGGGCTACGACGCGGCCGGGCGGCTGGTTCGGCTGGAAGAGCCTGCGCCGGTAGCGGGCGGCAATGCCACGGTGAAGACCTTTGCCTATGATGCCCAAGGCAATGCCACCGAAGCACTGACTTTCGACAACCCCGCCAGTGTCGGCACTGCATCGCTGGCGATTGAAGTGACACGCAGCCGTTTTGACACGGCTGGCAACCTGCTCGAGCGGGTCTATGGCGATGGCTCGGCGGCGCTCTACACCTATGGCGCGCTGGGCGAGCTGCTCACCGAAACCCGTTACACCGGGCTTGATGCCAATGGCTTGGCCGACGGCGCTGCGCCCACCGGCGGTATGATCACGCGTTATATCTACGACGCTGCAGGCAACGGTGTGGCTGACGATGGCAGCGCGAGCGGCGACGATGCGGCCGAGCGTCACTTGCGCTTTGCGGTGAGCGCCGAAGGCCGGGTAAGTGAATACCGCTACAATCCAGCCGGGCAGTTGGTCGCTACGATCGCTTACACCGGTAACGCTTATACCGCCACCAGTTGGAGTGAAGCGGATCTAGCCGCTTGGGTGGCAACTGCAGACAAAAGCCAGGCGCAGCGCAACGACAATCTCTACGATTTTCGCGGCAATCTGATCCAGACCACGTCGTGGTCGGCCACCGATAGCGCCGGAGCCGGATTGACCACGGCCAACTGGTCGCGGGCCGAATACACGTACGACCAGGCCGGACGGCTGCTCACCCGCCGCGTCTCGGGCACCAACGATCTGGGCGGTGAAACCGCGCCAGCTACCGAGAGCTTGGTCTACGATGGCCTCGGTCGGGTGATTTCCGCCACCGATCTGCTTGGCGTAACCAGCACCATCGCGATCAACGATGGCACCCGCACGACCACAATCACCACCCCCAATGCGGCAACTCAGACGCAGGTGTTCAAAATCAGCGGCGCGCTGGAAGGCGAAACCGTAAGCGCTGCAGGCACCGCTACTGCGACCACCAGCTATGCCTATGACGCACTCGGGCACCTGCGAATGGCGACCGATCCTTCGGGGGTGAAGACCTATTTTGTCTATGACCGGCAAGGCAGGCTGACTGCGACGATCGACGACAACGGCACCCTGAGCGAGGTCAAGTACGACGGGGCCGACCGGGTGGTGTCCAGCGTCACTTATGCCGCAGCCGTATCGGCGGCGAACCTAGCCTTGCTGGGAACGGTCACTACAAACACCGAGGTGGCCACAATCCGCCCCGCCGCGTCTGCCGCCGATCATTGGCAATGGACGATCTATGACAAAACCAGCAAAGTCCTTGAGACGATTGATGGCACAGGTGCGGTGGTCAAGTACGACTACGACGGAGCCGAGCGGCTGCTGGCGACAACAGCCTATTCGACAGTTCTTGCGGTCACAACACTCAACGGGCCCGATGGCATCAGTGGATATCGCAGTGCACCGCCTAGCGCGGTCGTCTTGCCTGCAGCCAGCGCCAGCACTGACCGGGCCACCCGCAATTTCTATGACAACGATGGGCTCCTGATCGGCGCTCTCGACGAAGAAGGCTACCTGACCGAGGTCGTCTATGACAAAGCCGGGCGCAAGATCGAGACGATCGGCTTTTCGGGCGTTACAGCCTTGGCGCAGCGGGCCAGCGGGACGTTAACCCAGCTCAAGGCAAGCCTGGCGCTTTCTGCAGCAAGCGACATCCACAACTATTGGCTCAACGACGGGCGCAGCCGCCTGGGATCGGTGATCGATGGCGAAGGCAATGTCACTCGGTTTCACTACACTGCAGCGGGCAATGTCGATCTGGAGGTCCGCGGGCAGCAGGTCGGCACCAACACCGCCTACACGCTAGCCACGCTTCCGGCGGCGAGCGGAACGCTTGAAACCACGCGGTTCTATTATAATGCAGCCGGTCAGGTGACCTCGCAAGTGCGCACCCTGACTGGCGGAACCGAGACCACCAGCTACACTTATGACAGTCGCGGACGGCTGCTCAGCCAGTCCACTTCGGAAACGCTCTCGAGCGAAACCCGCACCCAGACCATGCGTTATGACGCCAAAGGGCGGCTTATCGGCCAGCTCTCTGGCGTGGGCAGCGCGGCTTTGGCAGCACTCGGCGCGAGCCCTGCTCAGGCCGCGATCGACAGCATCTATGCCACTTACGGCACGCAGTACGTCTATGACATCGCCGACCGGTTAATCCAGACGATTACCCCCGATGGCAGCGGCGCGGTCGGCGTCAAGACGCTCTACTACTACGATGCCGACGGCCAACTGCGCTTCACGATCAACGCGCTCGGCGAGGTTAGCGAGCACCGTTACAATGTTCTGGAAGAGCGCACTGAGACGGTTCTCTATGGCACCCGGTTATCGTCCGGCACCCTGGCAACGCTAAGCGGCGGGCTGGTTACCGCGACTGTCACCACCGCAGTGGCGGCGGTGGCTAATAGCGGACTCGACAGCAAGGTTCAGGCGGCCTTTGACAATCGCGGCCTCGTTGCGCAGTCCACCGATCAGCTTGGTGTGGTCACCACTTATACCTACAGCGCCTTTGCTGAGCTGCTGAGCAGCGCTGCCTTGGTCTCGGTGAATCCCGCACAAGTGCTGACCCAGTTTCTGGAATATGGCCGGCGCGGGCTTACCGGTGCCCGGACGCTGGCCCAGAATGTCAATGATCCGACCACCAAATTGCGCACGAGCTATAGCTATGATGCGTTTGGCCGGAGCGTTGCCCGGACCTTGAACGCCACTGACCAGCGCTTTGAGAGCTGGAGCTATGATCGGGCCGGGCGGATCACGAGCTATCGCGACGCTTCGAATAATCAGGCGACTTCCAGCTACGATCCGCGCTCGAACCTGATCGCAAGCACCGATCGCGCCGGCAAGACCACCACTTTCGCTTACGATCTGTTTGGTCGCAATGTCACTACCACCAGTGCGGAAGGGATCGTCAGCTCGGTCAAGAAGAATGCCTATGGCCAGACTATTCTGCTGACCGACGGCAAGGGCCAGACGGCCAGCTATGCCTACGACAAGGACGGCAATCTCAAGTCCATAACTGATGCAGTTGGCACCACCACCAGAGATTTCGACATTGCCGGGCGGGTAATCGATGTGACCGACGCGAGTGGCGGCAAGATTCATTACAGCTACGACGCGGTCGGCCGGGTGCTCACCGAAGCGCGAGATTTTGGTGCGGGCAAGCTCAACCTCGCCACCACTTTTGCTTACGATGCCAAGGGGCAGGCGATCAGTGTAACCGATGCCTTGGGCGTGGTGACCACTTACGGCTATGACCTCAAAGGACAGAAGGTCACCGTGGTGCAGGACGCCGGTGTCGGCAAAAGCAATCTCACCACCCAGTACACCTACCGCGCTGATGGCAAAGTCACCGCGCAGGTCGAAGCCTTTGGCACCGCGCAGGCCCGCACCGCCCAGTACGAATACGATGCTTATGGCCGCCTGACCAAGACGATCGCCGATGCCGGGACGGGCAACAACGCGCTGGGCATTGCCTATGCCAATGCGGCTAAGCTGTATTACTATGACGTCGACAGCAACCTGATCGCCCAGACTGATGCTCTGGGGCGCACGACGCGCTTCGTTTACGACGCAAACAACCGTCTGGCATTGACAATCGATGCCGAGGGCGAAGTCGTTCAGACCATTTACGATGCCGCAGACCGGGTGGTTGCGTCCCGCCGGCTCGTGACAGTTCTGTCGAGTGCGCAGCTTGCTGCTTTGGCCGACAAGACCTTGCCGGCGCAGTGGAACGAGGTGACCACCGCGACGAATGGCGACATCACTATCACCAAAAAGGTCAGGGACTTCGGCACGGGAACAGTCACGCCGACCGTAGCGGCAAGCCTGGTCGCAAATGAGGGTGACCGTGTTACCCGCACCTTCTACGATGGCGATGGCCGCGCGGTCTATGGCGTGGATGGCGAAGGCTTTGTCATCCAGAACGTTTATGACAAGGCGGATAACGTCATCCAGACGATCCGCTACGCCTCGCAGACCAGTCTGACCAGTGCCTCAACCACCACCACTGTTGCCGCGCTGTTCAGCACGACCCAGGCGACCGGCGCAATGGCCACCAATATCCCTGCCGACGCGGCGGTCACCCAATACACCTATGACAACGCCAACCGGCTGACCGATGAGGTGGTGCTGTTCGACAGCGCCGTCGGGACCAACAACGACAGCGTTGTCACCCACCTGGTGCTCGACGCTTTGGGTCAAGTCACTGAAACCCATGTCGCTTATGGCACCGGCGATGTCTCGGTTACAAAGCGCAGCTACGATGCGGTCGGCCGCGTCATCAGCGAGACCCGCGCCTTTGGCGCAAATGAAGCCGCAACCACGCAGTACATCTACGATGCGCTTGGCCAGGTGGTCAAAGCGATCGATCCGCGCGGCAATGCTGCGTTTTTCTTTTACGACAGTCTTTGCCGCCTGACGTGGAGCGTCGATGCTGAGGGTTATGTCACCAAGACCGAGTACCTCAACGGCACCGCCAACACCAAAACCACGCGCTATGCCGCCAAGGCCAGCAATGCCGCGAGTCTGACCCCATCCACCCTGCCCTCGGTAGCGGCGGATGCCGCGCGCGATGCGGTGAGCTATGCCTATTACGACGGGCAGGACCGCTTGGTCTGGAGCGTCGATGCTGAAGGTTATGCAGGCAAGACCACTTACGCAATCGACAGGGTGATCGCCTCGGTTACCCGTTATGCGAACAAGGCCGGCAATGTCTCCGGCCTTGCACTGGGGGCCCTGCCCACTGTCACCACCTCGAGCGCCGATGCGACCAGCACGTTCACTTACGATCTGGCTGACCGGGTCAAGACCGCGACCGATGCAGAAAGCAAGGTCGAGAGCTACAGCTACGATGCCTTCGGCAACCGCACCAGCGTAACCAACAAGCTCGGCGGGGTAACCAACTACACCTACGACAAGCGCGGCCTCTTGAAGAGCGAGGCGGCCGATCAGGTCAGCTATGACAGCACCGGCGCCGCACTGCTCGAAGGTGCATCCGGCGCCACCCGCGTGGTCACCAGCTACACCTATGACGCGCGCGGCAACGTCAAGACCAAGGTCGCCGGATCGAACCTGACCGCAGCGATCCAGCTCATCACCAGCTTCGATTATGACAAGCTTGAGCGGGTGATCCGCCAGATCGATCCAGCGGTAACCAACGTCGACGGATCGGGCGTGGTCACGCCAATCACCGAGTTCGCTTACGACAAGCGCGGCGATGTGGTGCAGCAAAAGGTCAAGCTTGACGCTGCCACCTGGGCCAGCACGGTCAGCTGGTTCGACCGGCTGGGCCGCAAGTCCGCCGAAGTCTCGCCGGTCGGCACGCTCAGTCAGTGGACCTATGACGGGGCTGGCAATCTTACCAACCAGAGGATCTGGTCGGGGGCTGTTACCTTGCCGGTGACCCCGGGCTCGGCCCAGCCCGCGGCTATCGGCAGCGCCCGCGAGACCCAGTTGAGCTACGACAAGAACGGACGGCTCATCCAGACGCTGGTGATGGGCGTGCGAACCGGTGCCTTTAACGGCACCGCCTATGTCACGACTGCAGGCCAGAACCTGCAGAGCAACAACGAATACGACGCCTTCGGTAATCTTACCAAAGAGATCGATGCCAACCGCAACCCGATTTGCCACTGGTTCGACAAAACCGGACGTGAAACTGCCAAGCTTGACCAGGAAGGCTTCCTCACCAGCTGGAGCCGCGATGCAGACGGCAATGTCCTGTCCGAAACCCGCTTCGCCACGCGCTTCACCGGAACTCCAGGCATAGCTGCGCCAACAGTAACCGCCACGGTCGACGACCGCACAACCGGGTTCACATACGACAAGATGGGTCGCCGCCTGACCGAAGTGCGCAATGCCGTGCTGGTCGCGAGCGTCAGCGGCAATACGGTCTCGACCGCCAGCCAGGCCGCAACCATCACCTATGCCTACAACGCGCTGGGCGAAGTGCTCTCCAAGACCGAGGCCACCGGCGACAGGGCCGACTACCAGTATGACAAGCAAGGCCGCCTGATCCGCCAGGTCGATGCGATACAGAGTGACTTCAATGTCTCGGGAACCGCCAGCGTCCGCCACGTCACCTACTTCATGTACGACGGCGCCAACAACCTGATCCGCGCGACCGAACGCGCTGAGGCTGGCACGGCGGCAGCAAACGATGCCATCACACCCGCCGCGATGGGCGCAGCGGCAGCCGGCTACACCGCCGGGGCCGCAGGCGACGATCGCATCACCTCCTACCAATACTCCGGCGGCAAACTCACCGCGCAGTCCGATCCGCTGAGCTTCACCCGCCGCTTCGTTTACGACACGGCCGGCCGCAAGACGCTCGACTACTACACCCGCACCCTCTCGGATGGCACCACCCAGATCACCGAAGGCAACTTCGTCACCTACGACGCCGCTGGGCGCGCAACCGTCCAGTGGCAGGCGAGCTCGCTCACCGCAGTCAATCCGGTCTGGACCGCCATCTGGCCGATGACCCTCCTCAATTACAACGCCTATGGCGAAGTGACGAACCGGGCGATGCGTTCACCGACCAGTCAAACCAATGCGACGCTCGTCGATCTGACCCAGGAACAGATGGTCTATGACAACGCCGGGCGCGTGGTGAAGAGCAACAGCGGCGACGGGGCGTGGAAGGTCCTGGTCTACGATGCCAATGGCAACGCCACGCTGACGCTGTCGGCGATCTCGGCCGATATGTCCGCAGGCACCTATACTATCGACAGCGCGCTCACCGCCTTCGGAGCGATCGACACCTCGGCCAACCAGACGATGGCCGCCACAATCTCGCTCTACGACAAGCGCAACATGGCCAGCGCAACCCGCGAGCCGCTGCGTGCAATCGATAGCACCGCGCTGCGCTACACCATCACCCGCGCCCGCAGCTACACCGCGTTCGGCGAAGTTGCGTCTGAAACCGACGCGCGCGGCAACATCACCGAATACAGCTACAACACCATGGGCCGGATGGTCCGTAGCGTCGCCCCCACCGTATCGACCACCAACGAGAACGGCTCGGTCCAATTCGTCCGCCCGGCCAGCGATTACTACTACGACGCCTCCGGCCGCCTCGTCGCCACGCGCGACGCGAACGGCACTTACGCCACCGGCGGCACCTCCACCGCAGGCACTGTCAAAGCTGCCAACACCGGCAACCTCACCACCCGCCAGCTCCTCGCCGGAACCGGCTACGGCGGCGCTGAGGCCAAAGTCGCCAAAGATTTCCGCGCCGATACCTCGGTCTGGGAAAACCAATACGATGCCTTCGGGCAATTGCGGGTGCAGATAGACGGCAACAATTCGCAAAAGAAGGCGCTGAGCCAGGCTTTCGTTACCACTCAATACCTCTATGACAAGGGCGGCCGCGTTTCCGCTGAGGTAAAGGCATCGGGCTATACCGAGTTCTACGGCTATGATCAGCTTGGTCAGCGCACCCGCCACTGGAACAGCTTCCTGGGCATGTCGGTGGTTGAAAGGACCGACTATGACATCCAGCAACGCGTATCGGGCACCACCGATTACCTGAATCACCGCACCAACTATACCTACACCTGGTCTAACACTGCGCACAGCGCCGGGCTGGGCAACTTTGGCAGCTGGATCAAGACCACCACCTATGTCGATGCCGCCAACCGCAGCATGAGCGAGGGCACAGACGAGTTCGGCCATGTCACCACCCGCACCGATCTGAGCGGCAATATCACCAGCTTTGGCTTCGACAAAGGCGGGCGGCTGACCAGCCAGACCTCCACGCTAGGCCAGAGCATCACCTACAGCTACTACAACACCGGCAAGGTCAGCCAGATCCTCGATGGCGCCCCGCAGGCGACCGGCTATTATTCCAGCAATGTCACCTCCAGCTTCAGCTATGACGCGCAAGGCAACAGGCTCACCTCAAAATACGACCAGACCAGCTATTACCAGTGGGGCTACTACACGGGCGGCGCGGGGGCCGGGTCCAGCACCTATACCTCCAACCTTGAGAACGCGGCCGCCAACTACGATGCGCTGAACCGGATCACCAGCATTGTCGATCCGGGCGATGCCGCGAACAAGCGGCCCAGCTTCAGCCTTGCGCGCACGTACGATGCCAACAGCAATGTCCGCTCGGCGATCACCGCGCACCAGAGCATCGACAGCGCGCAGAACCTGGTCACTACGGTCACCACCGATGCCTATTGGTACCGCTATGACAGCCTCAACCGCCTCGCCACCAGCAAGGGCGCGCTGATCAATGGCGTGATCGTGCGTTCCAGCACCGGCGCGGATCTGACCTATGACCTTTCAGGCCGCCGCAAAAGCGCAACCTACACGCTGGCGTTGCAAGTATGGAAGATCAAGTACGTCAACGGCGTCGAGCAGGAATACACCGTCGCCTACACCGGCAACAGCACCGAACACTATGGCTATGACGGCGATGGCTATCTCGTCACGGTGCACAACCAGCACGATGGCTATATCGACAATGCCGATGGCACGGTCAGCCGCAACGGCACCGCGCAGACCTACTCGCTGC
>NZ_JANOWI010000032.1:0-36216 GCF_031417815.1 Novosphingobium sp.
TGACAGTGCACTAAATTGACCAAATTACAGTGGACCAAATTACAGTGCCAGTTTGCTAAATGCACTTAATTCAATGCCCGCTTTCCTACACCTCCCGCGCTGTGTCAAACTACCCGTCCGCTCCTTCTCATAGTCGCATCCGACCACCCGCCGGACGGAGATTCCCACCCCGCCACACCGACGCCCAGCGCATGCACTTCATCAACTAACCCGGCCGCACAACCGATCACAAGGAGTTCAAGGACGACGGCATCACCGTCACCTTCCGCCGCCAGAACACCTACAACGCGGCCAGCCAGGTGCTCACCGAGGCGACCAGCGGCACCGCTGGCGCCTCCGCCACCACCTACAACTACGGCGTCAACGCCAGCACTTATGCCAATGGCGCGGTGGTCAGCCAGTCTGGCTCTTCCACCAACACATCGGGGCAGACCAGCACCACCACCATCACCAACAGCTTCGTGTGGCGTGCATCGGCGCTGCAGGGCACGATCTCCAGCGCGCAGAGCGGCGCTGGCTTTGCGGTTCAGTCTGACAGGTGTTTGCCCTCAAGCTCACGTGCAGCGCGCGCAGCCTCAGCCTTGGCGCGTTCCCGCTCAGCCTTGGTCCGGCCGTGCTTCGCACGATTGACCCGGGCAGACTGACTGGCCTTAGCACGGGCCTTGGCCTTGCGGGCGAGGCGCAGGTTGACGATCTCGGCCATCAGGCCGCGTCCGGATAGCGGATTGCCACCACTTCCCACTCCTTTTCGCCGCCGGGCAGGGTCACCCGGCGCAGATCGCCCAGGCCCGCACCGCGCAGCGCCTTGGCGAGCGGCGCGCTCCAGCCGATCAAGCCGGCGGTGGCATCCTGCTCGTCATCGCCGACCAGGGTGAGCACGCGCTGGGTGTCGTCAGCGTCGGCAATCGTGACGGTGGCGCCGAACCACGCCCTGGTGCGGTCTTCCTGGCGCGCCGGATCGAGCACGCGGCACAGCTTCATCCGCCGGGTGAGATGCGCCAGCTCGCGGTCAATCTCGCGCATCCGTTTGCGGCCATAGAGGTAATCGCCGTTCTCGCTGCGATCGCCATTGCCCGCCGCCCAGCTGACGATCTCGGTGATCGCCGGGCGTTCGGTGCCGAGCAGATGGTCATAGCGCGCTCTGAGCGCGGCCATGCCGGCCGGGGTGATGGGCGGACCGTCGGGCTTCATCCGGGATAAGGCTTGCCCAGAAAATGGCTGAGCGGGTTGGCACCCTTGTAGCTGGCCCGCGCCGGAAACAGCGCTTCATAGACCACCGCGTTTTCCAGCACGCGCTGCACATAGCCACGGGTTTCGGGGATCGGGATCCTCTCGATCCATTCGACCCAGCCGATCCCGCCACCGCGCGGATCGCCGTTCTGGCGCAGCCACTTGTTCACATTGCCGGGACCAGCATTGTAGGCCGCGATCGCCAGCGGCCAGCAACCATTGTAATAGGCCAGCATCCGCTGGAAATAGCCGTTGCCGAGCGTCAGGTTGTACCCGGCATCGCCGATCAGCGCTTCGCGGTCATAGCCAAGCCCCATCTTGCCCGCCTGTTCGCGCGCAGTGCCCGGCATCAGCTGCATGAGGCCCCGCGCACCGGCATGGCTGACCGCGTTTTGCGCAAACTGGCTTTCCTGGCGGCTGATCATGTGCACCACAGTCCAGTTGGTGCCCGGCGGCACCGGGATCAGCGGGAAGGCGATGCTGCGGAAATTGCCGAGGCCGTCGGCCTGCGCCGATTGCCCCAGAATCACCCCCAGATCGCGCCGCCCGATCTGGCGGGCAAGATCAGCTACCAGCACATGATCGGCCTCGCTTTCGGCAGAATCGCTGATTTCCTTGAAGAACCGCACTGCGGTGGGCCAATCGCTTTCACGCGCCACTTCGCGCACCGCGCGGGTCAGCGGGCGGGCTTCGAAATCGGCGCGCTGCTGCGCGGTGGGGACCAGAGTGGGCGCGCTGGCGAGCGGCGGCAGCGGGCGGCCCAGCCGTTCCAGCGCGAGCAGCCCGTAATACTGATCAGGATAGGCGGCGGCCAGTTCGAAATATTGCTTGGCCCCCGGCCCGTCGCTGGCTTCGGCCAGCGCGCGCCCGGCCCAGTAGAAGCCTTTCGAGCGGGTCTGCGGGGTACGCGCGGCCATACCATAACGGTAGAACAGCGGCGCGGCGCGGCGGCCATCGCGCAGGGTCCACAGCGCCTTGGTGCCGCCCAGCCACATCAGCGAGGTGTAGTCATCGCGCACTGCAAAGCTTTGCCGGCTGACATCGGTGCCGGACGCGAACATATCGTCCACCGAGGCTGCTATCGATACGGCAGTAGAGGCATCGACACCGCGCGCCACCGCCAGCAGCTCTGCCACCCATTTGCGCGGCTCGCGCGGGGGGACGGCAAAGCGCGGCCGGGTGAGGATCAGACTGGCGGCCGAGGACGATTGCCCGCGCGTGCGCAGGAAGCGGCTGCGGTTGTAAACATAGCCGGGATCGCCGCTAGCCTCTGGCCCGGGGGTGATCGCCAGGCTGGCCGGATCCTGCCCCTTGGCCATCGCCAGCCGCGCTGCATAGGCCGCGCGCTTGGCCGGCGAGGTGTAGACCAGCTGGCGTTCGGCCTGCGCCGCCGAACCGGACCACAGCAGCGCATCCATCCGCGCGTCGTGATCGTCGAGCGTCAGGATGGGGCCGATCCGGGCGAACAGTGCAGCCTCGGCGGTATCGCTCATCGCCCCGCCGCGCCATGCCTCGCGCGCCACGGTTGCAGCCTCAGGGCGGCTCATGGCGTAAAGCGCACTGGCGTAATGCGCGCGGCCCGGGTTGGTCAGCGGGGGGAAGCGGTCGAAGAACGCCACCACCTGGCCGGGCGGCACCGCTTCGCGGCCCAGCGCGGCCTCGGCATAGCCGCGTATCTTGTCCTGTTCGGGCAGGCCCGGATAGGTCATCACGAACCCGGCATAGTCGCCAAAGGCATAGCCGTTCGATTTCGACAGGATCTTCCAGCGTTCCACCGCCATGGCCATATCGCCCGGGGGTAGCGCCTTGAGGCTGGCGCGGGCCTGATCCCACTGGCGGCCGTCTTCGCCCATCAACTGGTCGTCGGCGGAATCCTGCGCATGGGCGAGGGCGGGGGTGAATGCCAGCAGTGCGAGCAGAGCGGTGGTGGTCTTGCGATGCATGCTGGACATTCTGCGGAAACGCTCCTTATGGCAGGCTGAACGGGCCTCCTATGGAGCCGATGCGGGGGAAATGGCAATGTTTTCGGGCTCGATACCGGCTCTGGTGACTCCTTTTCAAGCCGGAGCGATTGATGAGGCCGCGTTTCGCCGTCTGGTGGAATGGCAAGTGGCCGAAGGATCGAGCGCGCTGGTCCCTTGCGGCACGACCGGCGAAGCGCCGACCATTACCAGCGAGGAACAGCACCGCCTGTTCGAACTGTGCGTCGAAGCGGCGGCGGGCAAGGTCCCGGTGATCGCCGGGTGCGGATCGAATGATACCCAGACCGCGCGGTGGCACATGCAGGTCGCCAAGGATGCGGGCTGCCAGGCCGCGCTGATGGTCGCGCCCTATTACAACCGCCCCAGCCAGGCCGGGCTGCTGGCCCATTTCAGCTTCCTGGCCGAAGCGGTCGATCTGCCGATGGTGCTGTACAATGTGCCGGGCCGCACCGTGACCGATATCAAACCCGAAACCACGATCGAACTGGCGCGGCGTTTCCCCGGCCGGATTGTCGGGATCAAGGACGCCAGCGGGGATATGACCCGGCTGACCGCGCACCGCATGGCGCTGGGCGAAGGTTTCGCGCAGATCTGCGGCAATGACGATATGGCGCTGCAATACAACGCCGGCGGCGGGGTCGGCTGCATCTCGGTGACGGCCAACATCGCGCCGCGCCTGTGCGCACAGTTTCAGGCGGCCAGTCTGGCGGGCGATACGGCCCGCGCCCACGCACTCAACGAACAGCTGTTTCCGCTGCACCAGGCGCTGTTCACCGATGCTTCGCCGGGGCCGCTCAAGTATGCGATGGCCAGGGTGCTGGGCTGGATCCACGAAGAGGTGCGCCTGCCGATCGTCGCCTCCAGCGCGGAAAGCCGCAAGGCGGTTGATGCGGGGTTGGAGTGGGCGGGGTTGACCTAGAGTTTTTGCCGCAAAGGCTCCATTGGCTGGGCAATATAACGCGCCCAGACATAGCGCCACGGCATGACCAGATAGACGATCACGATCCCAATGCAGTCGTAGAACAGCGCTTCGATTTCGGGAGTCCACTTGCCGTTCAACCAGGCCCGCCCGGCGATCAGAACGATCCAGACGGTTTTCCAGGCAATTTCATACAGCATCAGCGGCAGCATCTGCACCGGATAGCGCACTCCCAACAGGCTCAGCAAAGCCAGTGCTGCGAGCATCGATTTGGCCAGACCGCGTTGCCATTCCCAGTCAGCGGATTCGAACAGCACCTGTCGCCAGACGATGCTGCCCATCACAAATGCCATCAACAGGAACGCGAACCGCACCGCATTGATCCGCCATGTGGCGATCGGCGGAAACCGGGTTTCGGGGGCAGCAATCATTCCAGACTCTCCTTGGCGCGGCGTAGTGTATTGCTGTTATAATACAATAAGTATGTCAAGCCGCAAAATGCACTGCGGTTTGGTTTGAATTTTCCGCCAACCTGCTTACATGGCCCAAGACCATGGCCCGCCCGCACCACCCCGAATTTGAAAAGACCAAGGTCGTTGCCGAAAACCGGCGCGCGCGGTTTGAATATTATATCGAGGATGTATTCGAGGCCGGGATCGCGCTGACCGGGACCGAGGTGAAGAGCCTGCGCTTCGGCGAAGGCTCGATCGCGGAAAGCTATGCCGAAGTGAAAAACGGCGAGGTCTGGCTGGTCAATTCCAACGTGCCCGAATTCAGCCACGGCAACCGCCATAATCATGTGCCCAAACGCCCGCGCAAGCTGCTGCTCAAAGAGCGCGAGATTGCCAAGTTTCACGGTGCGGTGGAACGCAAGGGGATGACGCTGGTGCCGCTGTCGATCTATTTCAACAGTCGCGGCCGCGCCAAGGTTGAGCTGGCGCTGGCCAAGGGCAAGAACGCTGCGGACAAGCGCGCCACCATCAAGGAACGCGACTGGAAGCGCGACCAGCAGCGGATTATGCGGGACCATCAATGAGCGCGCTTCTCACCCGCATTGCCGCCTGGGCCAATCGCAACATGCCCAAGCACGAAGATCTGGCCCACAACCGCTGGATCGGCCCGTTTGCGCGGCGCCCTGAATTGTGGCGCTTCACCCGCCGGTCGGTACCGCGCGGGGTGGCGGTGGGCCTGCTGGTCGGCATCTTTGCGCTGATCCCGGGGATCCAGATCATCGGCGCGGCGATCATGTGCGTGCCGGGCCGCGGCAATATCCCGCTGGCGGTGCTGATGACCTTCCTGTCGAACCCGGCGACCACGCCGTTCATCATCATCGCCGCGATCCGGGTGGGCAACATGCTGGGCTATCACGCCGATATCTCCACCTTTTATGCGCTGTATGAGCGCGGTTCGGGGGTGCGTGACTGGCTGGGCTGGATGCTGTCCGATGCCGCACCGGCGATGTTGATCGGATTGTTCGTGATTTCAGTCGTGGCCGCCGCGATCGGCTATCTGGTGTCGTCATTCGGCTGGGCCTGGTGGATCCGCCACAAGCGCCGGCTGGCGCAGGAGCGGCTGGCCCAAACGCTGGCAGCCCCGCCGCAGGACGGCAAATGAATGGCGCCGCGAACCGGGCTGGCGCAGGTGCGACAGACCGGTTGGTGCTGGGTGCGGCGCTGCTGGCCAGCCTTGTCATCGTCTGGCTGGCAACCCGCCAGCCGGTGATTGTCGCAGCATTCGCGGCGGGGATCGTTGGACTGGGGGCAGCCGTCTGGGTGCTGCGGCCACGCCAACAAGCGCGCGAAGCGGAATATGCGCTGCCCGATTGGTCGGTTACCGTGGCGGCGATCGATCGCGGCGATTGCGGCGTCGCCATTACTGATCGTGCAGGGCGGCTCGTCTGCGCTAATTCTATTTATGAACAATGGTTTACCGCGCAGCATGCACCGCCGCGCCTGCCGGTGGACAACGCCAGCCTGGAACGCCTGGCCAAGGCCGCACGCGCCGGTTGGCGCGACGGCGGCGGCGCGGCCGATCTGATCGAGGCCGGGCATCAGCGCTGGAAGGCCAGCGCGCAGCGCGCCGGGCGCGGCGATGATTACCTGGTCTGGACCTTCACACCGCTGACCCCGCCTGACCTTGTTTCGGAAATGATCCCGCACTTCGAAGGCAAGCTGGGCCGCGCGCTGGCCTCGGCCGGGCTGACCCTGGCGATCGTCGATCCCGATGGCAAACTGCGCGCCGCCAGCCCCGGCTTTGCGGCCCGCGCCACCGGCGATGCCGCCGCGATCCTGACCGGCAAGGATTTTGCCAGCCTGATGCTGCAGGACGAGGGCGACCGGATCAGCTGGGCCCGCGATGGCAAGCGCGGCGCACCGCTTGTCCTGTTCTACCTGCCGGTGGCCGATCCCGATGCGCATGGCGCGCCCGATTACGACCAGACCCCTTCGCTGATCCTGGTCGCCGATAGCGGCGCCGGGATCGGCGGCGGGGGGGGCGAAAGCAGCGCCGCGGTGCCGCATCTCGAAGCTTTGCTGGCGCAGCTCCCGCTGGGCCTCGCCATGGCTGACCGCGACGGACGGCTGCTGTTCGCCAATCAGGCCTTCATGCGCGCCGCCGGCAAAGAGGGCGATCCGCCGCCAACCTATCCGACCGATCTGGTGGTGCAGGAAGACAAGGGCCCGATCTCGGACGCGGTGCGCCGCTTTGCGCAAGGCCCTGCCAGCAGCGGCGATATCGCGGTGCGGCTGAAGGGCCTGGCCGAAGATCCGGTCACGCTCAGCCTGGCGGGCGTGCGCGGGCTGGGCGAGGCGGCAGTGCTGCTGGGGCTGACCGACAATACCGAGGAAACCCGGCTCAAGCGCCAGGTTGCGCAGGCCACCAAGATGCAGGCTGTGGGGCAATTGGCCGGCGGGGTAGCGCACGATTTCAACAATGTCCTGACCGCAATCCTGGGGACCTGTGATCTGATGCTGCTGCGCCATACCCCGGGCGATAGTGACTATGACGATATCCAGCAGATCCGCGCCAATTCGAACCGCGCCGCCAGCCTGACCCGGCAATTGCTCGCCTTCAGCCGCCAGCAGACGCTGCGCCCCGAAGTGCTGCAACTGCCCGATGTCGTCTCCGACATCACCCATATGCTGCGCCGTCTGATCGGTGAGCGGATCCAGCTCAGCGTCACGCATGATCGCGATCTGGGCGCAGTCCGCGCCGATCCGACCCAGCTTGAGCAGGTGATCGTCAACCTGTGCGTCAACGCCCGCGATGCGATGCTGGCGAAAGGCGACAGCGGCAAGCTGACCCTGGCGACAAAGAAGATCGCCGCCGCGCAGGTCCGCGATATGCAGGGTGCGATCATGCCGCAGGTTGATTACACCGCCTTGGTGGTGACCGACACCGGCAGCGGGATCGCCCCCGATCACCTCGGCAAGATCTTCGAACCGTTCTTCACCACCAAAGACCTTGGCAAAGGCACCGGGCTCGGCCTCTCCACCGTCTATGGCATCGTCAAGCAATCGGGCGGGTTCATCTTTGCCGACAGCGAGCTTGGCCGGGGGACGACCTTCACCGTCTACCTCCCCGTTCACCGCCAAAGCGCCGAGGCCAAGGCCGCGCTGCCCGAGCCGGTGCGTGCACCCGCCGCGCAGTGGTCGGGCGGCGGCCGCATCCTGCTGGTCGAGGACGAAGACGTGGTCCGCGCCGTGGCCGAACGCGCGCTGACCCGCGCCGGGTTCGAAGTCACCACCGCCAGCGACGGCGACGAGGGGTTCGAACTGGTCTCGGGCGGCGGCCAGTTTGACATGATCGTGTCCGACGTCGTCATGCCGGTGATGGACGGCCCCAGCATGATCCGTGCCGTGCGCCAGTTGCGCCCCGGTATCCCGGTGCTGTTCATGTCCGGCTATGCCGAGGAACAACTGCGCAGCGAGCTCGATCTCGACAACGTCGAATTTCTGCCCAAGCCGTTTTCGGTCCAGCAGATCAGCGACAAGGTCGGCGCGGTTCTGGCGGCGGCGAAGGGGTAGCCAACGGCCGGCGCGGCATGATCCGCCCGCTACCGGGCAAGTTGCCCGCGGATCGCGCCATCGGGGAAATCGGCGGTGTGCACATCGACATAGAAGCCCGCCGGATTGTCGATCAACGCCTGCGCCTTGTCCTTGGCAATCGCAATGCACTGCTCGTCGCTCTTGCCGGTGATGTCGAGTGTGACCACGGCAGCGCCGTCGGCCCCGGTCGCCCCGGCGTGGAGATGCGCGGCAGTCGGCTTGCCGATCTTTACGGCCCACAGCGTATAGCAGAAATCGTGGGTTTCCGGGTCGAGCGTGACACGGAATCCGCCGCTCCCGTCGGGATCGCCGCCTTTGCTTGTCGCGGTGCCGGATAGCGCCGCGCCCAGCGTTGCCGGCGCGGCGAGCACGGCCGCCGGGATCAGCGCCAAAAGTGCGGATGCCAGGGTAAACCGGCAAATCTCGGGAAGGCCCATGGCAGAGCTCCTTCGCCAACCCCCTCAGGCCCAGCGCCCAGTCGGTCGATCCAAGCGGCAGACTACACCGCCCGGCGGGCGGACGAAAGCTGAAAGCCGTGGATGCGGATTACAGAGGTGGGATGAGGCTCGCTGGCTTTTGGTGCCCGTTGAATTGACCCGCAAATAGAACCTGAGGAATACTGAGTTTAGGGGTTATTGCACCTGTTGCCGTAACCCTGGGCCATGCGTTGCCGCACGTCGGTTGGCGCCGGCCGATACAGCGGCGCGAACAGGGCCGAAGGGCAAGGTGCAAGCGTCTGTCGGACTTGCTCAAAAATAGCGGGTCGCCGCGATTGCGTAATCTGAAATATCGTTCATTTGACAGGATGATCGATTGAGCTTACGTCCTCCAATCTTCAAGATAAAATTCAGTAGAGCACAGTTTATCTCCGGTGCATTCAAAGATCGGATCTTTGGTGCAACGTTTTGCTCCTTACTGCTTGATTCTAAAACAATTGGTCGCACCCGACGAGATCGGAGTTTACCTTGGCCAAGGTGGCTGCCGGGCGAACTTTAGTTGCGCCACTTCGACAGAATCGATCGGCCATGCTGCCGACCGGTGCATCAGGAGTAGATTCACATGGCAAATCTGCAAAAACTCGCGCGCACTACGGCGATCCTGGCTTGCGCAGCAGCTGGCCTTACCGCGACGGTACTACTGGCCTCGCCCGGCTCGGGGCTCACCTCGACAGTGTTCGTGACCGCTACCAACCAATACGACGCCTTGATTAACCAAGACCGGGTGAAGTTCCAGACAAAGGACCCGACCGTCGTCCGCGTGCAGAAACTCGTCTTTGCAGCCGGCGGCTACAGCGGTTGGCATCATCATCCCGGAACAATAATCGTGGCAGTTGAATCGGGCATCGTGACGCTGTTCGACGCCAATTGCGGGTCCAGGTCCTATGGTCCGGGCAACCCCAACGGCTCGGTCTTCGTCGAGGGTCATGATGAAGCCCAACAAGCCTACAGCGCCGCAGGAGCGACGGTCTATGTGACCTATATCGCGCCGAACGCGAGCCCGCCGGTGTTCCGGATCGAGGATGATATCCCGGCTTGCGCGCAATAACCCTAGGTTGCCAGGTTACGGTGACAGTTGCAATAACCCCCTGATTGAGTTTAGGGGTTATTGCAACTGTCACCGTAACTCACCGAATTACGCTGACAGAATTACGGTGACAGGTGCGATATCCCCCAATTTCCCGTCGCTTTCTGCCGCGCTTAGTTTGGAAGTACGGTGACACGTCCGTAAACCCCTAAATGCTCTTCGGCTTGGGCCCGCGTTTGCCGGGCAGCAATGCCTTTCCGGTCTGCTCCGCCATGGAATTACGGTACCAGTTCACTAAACGCACCAAATCTCAACATGCCATGGTCCTTTGCCTTCGGAATCACGGGGCAGGTTACCTAAACCCCAATCCTTGCCTGCAGCGAAGTCGAGCGCATGCGGCTTTGCTAACCCAGCGATCGATTGAGGTCAGAATAGGTGATCTCACGCCGTCACCATGGCGGTCGGCCGCAGGCTTTGGGCACAAGCCGATTTCCTACAGGTGCGGCGCGCGCTACCATTCCGGGCCATGGTCGCCCGCACGTTCCTCGGTCCCGCATTGCCCCGATCCGCCAGCGGGCGATTGGTCAGCTTTTTTATGGCGCTGTCTTGCACCAAGCCTCTGCAGCGTGCGCAAAGGCGCGGAAATCTGCGCGAGCGGCGGCGGGACGCGAAGTGGACTCCGTGTCAACTGTGTCAACTTGGGTTGCGGGGTCCAATGCCGGGAGTTTCTGACTTACGCATTGAATATTAACAAAATAGCAGAATGTTCCAAAAATGTTCCTGTTCCCCCCTTGTTCCAAAAGAACAGATGCGGTACACGAGTCGCACGTTGACCTGATCGGTCAGTGGCTTACGCAAGGGGACGACAGATGGGTGCTCAGCTAAAACTGATTCAGGAAGGCAAGGAAACGATGGACCGTGAAAAGGCGCTCGAAGCAGCGCTGGCCCAGATTGATCGCGCATTTGGCAAAGGCAGCGCGATGAAGCTGGGCTCGAAGCAGACGATGGAGGTGGAATCGATTTCCAGCGGCTCGCTGGGTCTTGATATTGCGCTGGGCATCGGCGGTCTGCCGCGCGGCCGGGTGATCGAAATTTACGGGCCGGAAAGCTCGGGCAAAACCACGCTGGCGCTGCACGTGATTGCCGAGGCGCAGAAGAACGGCGGCACCGCAGCCTTCGTCGATGCCGAACACGCGCTTGATCCGGTCTATGCCAAAAAGCTCGGCGTCGATATCAACGAACTGATCGTTTCGCAGCCCGATACCGGCGAGCAGGCATTGGAAATCGTCGATACGCTGGTCCGCTCGAACGCGATCGATGTGTTGGTGATCGATTCGGTTGCTGCGCTGGTGCCGCGCGCCGAAATCGAGGGCGAAATGGGCGATAGCCACGTTGGTCTGCAGGCCCGCCTGATGTCGCAGAGCTTGCGCAAGCTGACCGGTTCGATCAGCCGTTCGCGCTGCATGGTGATTTTCATCAACCAGCTGCGGATGAAGATCGGGGTGATGTATGGCAATCCCGAAACCACCACCGGCGGTAATGCACTCAAGTTCTATGCGAGCGTAAGGCTCGACATCCGCCGCATCGGCCAGATCAAGGACCGCGACGATATCGTCGGCAACACCACCCGCGTGAAGGTCGTCAAGAACAAGGTCGCCCCGCCGTTCAAGCAGGTCGAATTCGATATCATGTACGGTGAAGGCATCTCGAAGATCGGCGAAATTCTTGACCTCGGGGTCAAGGCCGGGATCGTCGAGAAATCGGGCGCCTGGTTCTCGTATGACAGCATCCGGATCGGTCAGGGGCGTGAAAACTCCAAGACCTATCTCAAGGAAAATCCCGAACTCTGCGACCGGCTGGAGGCTGCGATCCGCGGCCAAACCGAAGGTCTGTCCGGGGAGATGATGGCCGGTCCTGAAGCTGAGGACGACGTCTGATCCCTGAGAGCTTCCGGGTGCGGCGATGCCCATCGCCGCACCCGGGGTTACCGGAGGGCGACCCTGCGAGTCCCCCATACCCCTTCGCAGGATCGCCCTCCAAACAACGGAACCGGCGCGAGCGGCCTTTGGGCCCCTCGCGCCGTTTTCATCTTTTGCCGCAGGCTGTCCCGCACCGGGGCAGAGCGCAGGCTCCGCTTTCCCCGCCAGCAGCACCGGCTAGAGTGGCGCACGAAGAGGACCCGACCATGCCCAAAGCCAAACCGCTCGCTGCGCTGCTGCTTCTCGCCCTTACTGCTGAAGCACAGGCCGATGTGGGTGATCGCTGGCCATTGCTGGGTTTTGCCGGCCACTCCGATTGCCGACTGGCTATCGCCAGTTCCGGCCGCGCGATGCAGATCCGGGCTACGGGCCTGATTCCCGGCGAGACACTGCGGCTGGTGATCGCCAACGGTGATATGAAGCCGATCGCCCTTTCACCGCGGGCCGGCGATGATGGCGCGCTGATGCGCTATTACTTTCCGTTCCGCCTCAACCGCGATGGCGGCCTGGTCGATGTCACCGTGGCCGGCGCGCGCTGCACGCTTACCGCGTCTGCCCCGTGGACCCGCAATCTGGCGACAATTCCCTGAGTGCAGGCTGGCACGGCTGCTGCACCGTGCTATGCCGCATGGCCTATCAGCCACGGAGCCCGGTTCATGACCCTTATCGTCCATCATCTCAACAACAGCCGCTCGCAGCGTATTCTCTGGGCGCTCGAGGAACTGGGCCTGCCTTACGAATTGAAGTCCTATCAGCGCGATGCCGTAACCAACCTTGCCCCGCCTGAACTGAAAGCCGTCCATCCGCTCGGTAAAAGCCCGCTGCTTGAGGATCAGGGCGACGTGATCGAGGAATCGGGTGCGATCATCCAGTACCTGCTCGACACCTATGGCGAGGGCCGCTTCCAGCCCGCGTCTGGCAGCAAGAATGCGCTGCGCCATCTCCAATTCATGCATTTTGCCGAAGGCTCGGCGATGACCCCAATCCTCTTGCAGCTCTACACCAGCCGTCTGGGTGAAGCGGCTGCGCCGCTCCAGCCGCGCATCCAGGAACAGCTCGCCAGCCACTTCGGCTATCTTGAAAGCCAACTGCGCCCCTCGGGCCATTTCGTCGGTGACGACTGGACCGGGGCGGACTGGATGCTGAGCTTCCCGGCAGAGATCGCCGTCATGCAGGGCCAGGGCGCGGCTTTCCCCAAACTGGCAGACTTTGTGGCCAAGGCCCACGCCCGTCCGGCCTGGCAGCGCGCCCGCGAAAAGGGCGGGGCCTATTACGGCTATTGATCGTTCGGTGCGCCCGGCAATCGCACTCATCGGCCTGCCGAGCGACATAAATTCGTCGTTCGTGCGCGGGCCGGCTGCAGCGCCAGCCGCCATTCGTGCGGCGCTGTGGTCCGATCGCGGCAACCTGAGCTGCGAAAACGGCATGGAAGCGGGCGCTGATTTCACGCTCGGCGATTCCGGCGATGTGCCGCTGCGCGAGGATGCGTCGGACGATGCCACCATCGCCGCAGCGGTTCGCGCGATCATTGCCGGCGGCGCAGTGCCGCTGGCGCTGGGCGGCGATCATGCGATCACCCGCGCCGTGGTCGCCGGGGTGCATGCGGCGCATGGTCCGCTTACCATCCTCCATTTCGATGCCCATCCCGATCTCTATGATAATTTTGAGGACAATCCGCGCAGCCACGCTTCGCCTTTTGCGCGGATCATGGAGGATGGTCATGCCAGCCGCCTTGTCCAGGTCGGCATCCGCACCTTGACCCATCATTGCCGCGAACAGGCGCAGCGTTTCGGGGTCGAGATCGTGCCGATGGCCGACTTTACCCCCGATGTGGTTCCGGTGCTGCGAGGTCCGCTCTACATCAGCGTGGACATCGACGGAATCGATCCGTCCGAGGCCCCCGGCGTGTCGCACCCCGAACCGGGCGGGCTGACCCTGCGCGAATTGCTGGCCGTGCTGCGCCGCCAGACGGCACCGGTGGTGGGCGCAGACGTGGTCGAATACAATCCGCAGTTCGATACGCACGGGCGCACCGCGATCCTCGCGGCCAAGCTGGTGCGCGAGCTTTCCGCGCTGATTGCCACAAACGCGGCCTAGTGCGCCTCGGCCGCGCGCGCCTTCACGGCATCGTCGGCGTGCTTGCCCGACAGTTCGGCCAGGTGATCGAACGCCGCCGTAAAGGTCGCCAGCCCCTGGCTGAGTGACCGCAGTTCGGCATCGAGCCCGTGCACTGCGCTTTGCGGCAGCAACGCCTCGACCCGTTCCCACCGGGCCCAATCAGGGTGGGGGGAAAGCCCCAGGATATGGCCGCGCCGCGCCGAAAGCACCGAACCGGCCTTCGAGCCGGCGCCCCCCGGGGTATCGACAGTGACTTTGGCAATCGGTTCGAGCAGGTAAGGCGCGCATTGCGCCAGCGCATCGCCCATCGCCATGCGCCCGGCGATGCGGAACGCCAGCTCCGAGCTGTCGACCGCATGGAACGTGCCGTCAAGCAGCGTCACCGCCACATCGACCACCGCAAAGCCCAGCGGCCCGCGCGCCATCGCGTCCTTCACCCCGGCTTCCACCGCGGGGACATATTGCCTGGGGATCACCCCGCCGGTTATCTTGTCCTCAAACACGAAGCCTTCACCGCGCGCCAGCGGGCGGATCGCGATTACGCAATCGCCGTACTGGCCATGCCCGCCCGATTGCTTCTTGTGCCGCCCGCGCACCGACGCGCCCTTGCGGATCGATTCGCGATAGGCGATCTGCGGTGGCCGGGTATCCACCGCCACCCCATATCGGCGCTGCAGCCGGCCCAGCACAACGGTCAGGTGATCGTCATTGATCCCCTTCAGGATCGTTTCGTGGCTGGCATCGTCCTGGATCCATTCCAGCGCGGGATCTTCTTCGCACAGCCGGTGCAGCGCGGTGGACAGCTTGACGTCGTCCTTGCGGTCGCGGGTGGTGATCGCCAGGGCGGCATTGCGCGCCGGATAGGCAATCAGCGCCGCCTCGCCGATCCGCGCATCCTTGCGCGCCAGCACCTGCCCGGGCCGCGCGCCATCGACTTTGGCCACGGCCACCACATCGCCGAGCTGCGCCACACTTTGCTTGGCGGTCCGTTCGCCCTGGACGAAAAACAGCGATCCGGCGCGCTCGGTTGCGCCGCCGACCATCAGTTCGTCGCCCTCGCCAAGTTCGCTGCCCAGCACACGGCCCAGCGCAAGCCGGCCCATGGCCCCGCCGTTGGCGACCTTGAACACATGCAGCGCGCCGCCCGCCTCGATCCCGATGCGCCCGGCGGCTGCTGCGGGAACAGGCGTTTCATGGCGCAGCAGCTTGAGCAAACGGTGCACTCCGCCGTCTGACAGCGCCGAGCCAAGCACAACGGGAACCACTTTGTTGCCTTGGGTATCGGCGGCCAGATCGGCCATCACCGTGGCCCGATCGGGCATCTCATCCATCAGCAGTACTTCCATGAGCGCATCGTCGAAATCGGCTAGAGTTTCGAGCAGCTGACCGCGTTCTGCCTGTTCACGGTCCAGCAGTTCGCCGGGAATTTCGACCCGCTCGCTCTCCTTGCCGGGGCAATATCGGTAAGCCCGTTCAAGCGCGAGATCGACATAGCCGGTTACCTGCTCGCCCTCACGGATCGGTATCTGGCGCAGCGCCAGCGGCTCGCGGCTCATCGGCTGCAATTGCGCGATCAGTTCGCGGATTGCGCCGGCGCGGGCATGTTCGACCTTGTTGACGAAGATCGCGTGCGGCACGCCCAGTGCGTCAAGTTGGCGCAGGATCGGTTCGGCCAGCGCCGCCCGTTCGGGTGCCGGGTCGATCACCACCAGCGCCATGTCGGCCGATTGCAGGGCGGCAAGCCCATCGGCGCTGAAGCCCGCGCCGCCTGGCACGTCGATTAGCGCGAACCGATCACCCATGTAGTCGAAATGGAGCAGATTGAGTTCGGTCGAACCGCCCCGCGCCCGCGCTTCGGGCGAGGCATCGCCGACACTGCTGCCAGCATCGACGCTGCCCTGGCGATTGATCGTGCCGCTGGCGTAAAGCAGGGCTTCGGCGAGGCTGGTCTTGCCCGTGCCGGTCGGCCCCACCAGAGCGACCGCACGGGTTGTTGCACTGCCTTTGGCAAGTCCATTTTGGGTGCCGACCATTATCCGCCTCCTCTCATGCGAAGGCGCGCCGGGCGCTGCGTGCTGCGTCAGACGCGCACTTTTGTTGCGGCGATGGTCTGCCTTTCGGCGGTGAGTCGCAACTGCAAAGTTAACCGCACTTGTTGCTTGCGGCGCAACCGAGCAACGCTTAGCCTCAGCGTTATGACGACGCGAAGCGAATGGCGCGAACAGGTTGGCCGCAGCTGGGCGGACAATTACCGGCTAACCGACCGGGCCTTTTCCGGGCTGACCGAACGGTTGCTGGCCAGGATCGGCGGCTGCGATGGACAGGCTGCACTCGATATCGGCTGCGGCGCGGGCGAATTGTCGCTGGCCCTGGCGCGGGGCAATCCCGATGCGCACATCGTCGGAGTCGATGTTTCACCCGATCTGGTGGCGGCGGCCCGGTTGCGCGCCGAAGCGCTCGACAACGTCTCTTTCCTTGAAGCCGATGCCGCGCACTGGAAGCCCGAAGCGTTCAAGCCCGATCTGCTGTTTTCGCGTCACGGTGTGATGTTTTTCGATGTGCCGGTGATGGCGTTTGCCAACTTGCGCCAGATCTCTGCGCCCGGTGCCAAGCTGGTCTTTTCGTGCTTCCGCAGCGCTGCGCTCAATCCCTGGGCGTCAGAGCTCGCCGGGCTTCTGAAGCTGCCAGCGCTGGGCGCAGGCACAGCGCCCGGGCCGTTCGCCTTTGCCGATTCCGATTATGTGCGCGGCGTGCTCGACAATGCCGGCTGGCGCGATCTGGTTTTCGAGCAGGTCGATTTCGCCTATGTCGCCGGGGCGGGAGAGGAACCGGTGGCCGATGCGTTGCAGTTCTTCAGCCGGATCGGCCCGGCGGCTCTGGCCTTGCGCGCGCTTGGCCAGACAGAGCGCAAGCAGGCCGAACAATGGCTCACAACCTGGCTTGAAGAACACCGCAGCGGGGGGCTGGTGGCGTTCGAGGCGGCGGCCTGGATTGTGACTGCGCGCGCCTGAACACTTGCCGCCCTGCCGCGCCTGCACTATCGGCGCAGGTTATGACTTCGACCAACGAAATCCGCCGCTCGTTCCTCGATTATTTCGGCCATTCCGGGCATGATGTCGTGCAATCGGCGCCGCTGGTGCCGTTCAATGATCCGACGCTGATGTTCGTCAACGCCGGGATGGTCCCGTTCAAGAACGTCTTTACCGGTATTGAAAACCGCGCCACGCCCCGCGCCGCCTCCAGTCAGAAGTGCGTGCGCGCCGGGGGCAAGCACAACGATCTCGATAATGTCGGCTACACCGCGCGGCACCACACCTTTTTCGAGATGCTCGGCAACTTCAGTTTTGGCGACTATTTCAAGGAACAGGCGATCACCCACGCCTGGACCCTGCTGACCAAGGAATGGGGCCTGGCACCGGATAGGTTGACCGCGACGGTCTATCACACCGACGACGAAGCCTTCGATCTGTGGCGCAAGATTGCCGGCCTGCCCGAAGAACGGATCATCCGCATCCCCACCTCGGACAATTTCTGGTCGATGGGCGATACTGGTCCCTGCGGCCCGTGCAGCGAAATCTTCTATGACCACGGCGCACACATCCCCGGCGGTCCGCCAGGATCGCCCGATGAGGATGGCGACCGGTTCATCGAGATCTGGAACCTGGTGTTCATGCAGTTTGAACAAAGCGCGGATGGCACCCGCACCGCGCTGCCCAAGCCCAGCATCGATACCGGGATGGGGCTGGAACGCATCGCCGCGGTGCTTCAGGGCGTGCATGACAATTACGATACCGATACCTTCAAGGCGCTGATCGCCGCGTCTGAAAGCCTGACCGGCGTCAAGGCCGAAGGCGAAAACCAGGCCAGCCACCGCGTGATCGCCGATCACTTGCGCTCCACCAGCTTCCTGCTGGCCGATGGTGTGCTGCCTTCAAACGAGGGGCGCGGTTATGTGCTGCGGCGGATCATGCGCCGGGCGATGCGCCATGCGCACCTGCTGGGCGCCAAGGATCCCCTGATGCATCGGCTGGTCGGCGCATTGGTTGCCGAAATGGGCCAGGCCTATCCCGAACTGGGCCGTGCGCAGCCGCTGATCGAGGAAACCCTGCAGCGCGAGGAAGTGCAGTTCCGCCGCACGCTAGCCAATGGCCTGAAGTTGCTGGATGAGGCGACCGGCGGCATGGGCGAAGGCGCCGAGCTGCCGGGCGAAACCGCGTTCAAGCTCTACGATACGTTCGGTTTCCCCTATGACCTGACCGAAGATGCTTTGCGCGCGCGCGGGATCGGGGTGGACCGGGCCGGCTTTGACGCGGCGATGGATCAGCAGAAAGCCGCCGCACGCGCTGCGTGGAAGGGCAGCGGGCAGGCTGCCGATGACGAGGTGTGGTACGATATTGCCGAACGCGCCGGAGCCACTGAATTCACCGGCTACACCGCCACCACCGCCGAGGCGCAAGTGCTGGCGCTGGTCAAGGATGGCAAGGAAGTGGTCAGCGCGGCGGCAGGTGACAGCGTGTCCGTGATCGTCAACCAGACGCCGTTTTACGGTGAAAGCGGCGGACAGATGGGCGATGCTGGCACGATTGTCGGCGCGGACGGCTTTGCCCTTGCGGTTACCGATACCGGCAAGCCGCTGGGCCGGCTGCATGCCCATCATGGCGTGATCCAGGCTGGCACGGTCAAGCTGGGCGATACGGTCAAGCTCGACATCGATGTCGCGCGCCGCGATGCGACCCGCGCCAACCATTCGGCCACGCACTTGCTCCATCAGGCGCTGCGCGACCGGCTTGGGACCCACGTGACGCAGAAGGGCTCGCTGGTTGCACCCGATCGGCTGCGGTTCGATTATTCGCATCCTGCCGCGCTGACGGCCGAGGATCTGGCGGTGATCGAAGCCGCAGTGAACGCGCAAATTCGCGGCAACGAACCGGTAGTAACCCGCCTGATGAGCCCGGACGAGGCGATCGAGGCCGGGGCGATGGCGCTGTTCGGCGAGAAATACGGCGATGAAGTGCGCGTGCTGTCAATGGGTCACGGCGAAACGCGTGCCTTTTCAACCGAACTGTGCGGCGGAACGCATGTTCGCGCGCTGGGCGATATCGGCCTGTTCCGGATCATCAGCGAAAGCGCGGTCAGCTCAGGTGTGCGCCGGATCGAGGCGCTGACCGGCGAAGGCGCGCGCCAGTGGCTGGTCAGCCGCGAGGACGCGCTGAAAGGCGCCGCCAGCCTGCTCAAGACCACGCCCGACGATGTTGTTAGCCGCGTTGCCGCGCTGCTCGATGAACGCAAAAGGCTGGAACGCGAACTGGCTGACGCCAAGAAGGCGCTGGCACTGGGCGGCGGCGGGGCCAAGGCCGATGCTGCGGATGAAGAGGTTGGCGGGGTCAAGTTCTCCGGCCAGGTGCTCGAAGGGCTCGATCCCAAGGACCTGCGCGGGCTGCTTGATGTCGCCAAACAGCGGCTTGGCTCCGGCGTCGCTGCGATCGTTGCGGTCAGTGACGGCAAGGCCAGCATTGCTGCGGCGGTTACCGACGATCTGACCGGCACGATCAGCGCGGTCGATCTGGTCCGCGCCGGGGTTGCCGCGCTGGGCGGGCAGGGCGGCGGCGGCCGCGCCGATATGGCGCAAGGCGGCGGGCCGGATGGCAGCAAGGCAGCAGAAGCAATCGCGGCGGTGAAGGCTGTGCTGGCGGGCTAGCTCCTCAAAATCCTCCCCATTTGTGGCATATGCCAAAAATGGAAAGGACCTAAGTTTCCCGTTCCCGCAAACTCGCGCTTTTTAGCTTCGGCTTCTGATCCAGTTCGCCCTCTTCCATGATCTGGGCGCGCATTTCATCGCGCTTTTCGTGGATACTTGCGATCACCGGGCCCATTGCCACGCCAAGGTCAACCAGCACCGCTTCGCTCAGTTGCAACGAGCTCTCCAGTGTTTCGGGCACTGCGTGGCTGGCCCCGGCGCGGTAAAGCGCGGCGGCATGGCTGGCATCGCGGGCGCGGGCAATGATCGGCAGGTCGGCGCGCGCTTCGCGCAAGCTGCGCACCAGCCGCTGCGCGGGGATCGGCTGGTCCATGGTCAGGATAACGGCCGTGGCATCGGCCAGACCGAGCCGGTCGAGCGCGCCGGGCCGCGCGGCATCGGCATAGCGTGCGGCAACACCGGCTTCGCGCGCGGTCTTCACCGCTTCGGGGTCGGCATCGACCACCACGAACGGCAGGCCATGTTCGCGCAACATTTCGGCCACCAGCCGGCCGACGCGGCCTGCGCCGATGACAATGGCGTGCGGCTCGGCCAGGTGCTCGTCGCCAGCGCCGGCGTTGGCCCGGTCCACCCGGCGGCCCAGCGACCGGCCCAGCACCGCCAGGATCGGCGTTACCGTCATGCCAAGCGCGGTGACGATTTCCCAGAACTGTGCGGCATCGGGATTGATCAACCGGGCTGCCTCAGCCGCGCCCAGCACGATCAGGGTGGTTTCCGATGGGCTGGCCAACAGGATACCGGCTTCGGTTGCGGTGCCGGGCCGCGCGCCAGAGCGGTGGAGCAGGAAGCCGGTGACCAGCGCCTTGGCAATCAGCACCAGCGCGGTCGCCAGCAACACCTCGCCCAGCCGGTCCCAGACCATGCCTAGGTCAAGGCTCATCCCCACGGTGATCAGGAACACCCCCAGCGCGAGGCCCTTGAACGGGGCGATCGTTGCCTCGACTTCCGCATGATAATCGGTTTCGGCAATCAACAGCCCCGCAATCAGCGCGCCGACGATCGGCGAAAGCCCCACCGCACCGGTCGCCAGCGAGGCCAGCAGCACCACCAGCAAGCTGGCGGCAAAGAACAGTTCCGGGCTCTTGGTCCGGGCCGCCTGATCGAACAGCCGCGGCAGGATAAACCGGCCTGCGCCCAGCAGCGCGATCACCACCAGTGCGCCAAGCCCCAGCGTGCGCAGGATCTCGCTCGCATCGCTGGCCTCATCGCCCCGGCCCATCGCGCCGAGGAGGAAGATGATCGGCACCAGCGCGATATCTTCAAGCAGCAACATCGCCAGCGCCGAACGTCCGACCGGAGTCTTGGGGTCAGCGATCTTGAGCACCAGGGCGGTCGAGGACAGTGCCAGTGCCAGCCCCAGCGCCAGCGCGGTCGGCACCGAATTGCCCAGCGTGGTCAGCCCCAGTCCGATCAGCAAGGCGCTGAGCAGCAGCTCTTTCGAACCAAGCCCGAAGACATCGCTGCGCATTGCCCAAAGCCGCTTGAACGACAGTTCCAGACCGACCGAAAACAGCAACAGGATGATCCCGAATTCGGCAAAGGGACCCAGCCGCGCCGGATCGCTGATCGTCACCCAACCGAGCCAGGGCTGCGCCGCAACCGCTTGGCCCAGCCCGAACGGGCCGACCAGTATGCCGACCAGGATGAACCCGATCACCGGCGATATGCGGATCCGGGAAAACAGCGGGATGACGATCCCGGCTGCGCCCAGGATCACCAGCGCGTCGCTGAGTGAGGATGTGGAGACAATTTCGGTTGGGCCGGCCATCCCGGCTCCCTAGAGACTGACGGGCACGCTGTCACGCAGCCCCCAGCTTGACCGCGCGGGCCGTATGGCTCAAACTTGGCACTAGTGACTGGAGAAAGAGGGGTTTCTCGATGTTGAAGAAGAGCATGGTCATTGCCGCGGCAAGCCTCGGGCTGATTTTTGCGACGCCGGCCCTGGCCAGCAAGGCCAGCGAAATGGTGACGCAGATGGCCGACTACATGCAGTTCATGGTCGGCCCGCAGGAAGGTGGTGAATTCACCGTCGTTTCGATCAAGGCCGAAGGTGAAGTGCTGGTGCTGCGGGTGGATGGTCCGGCGGGTTGGCGTAAGGATCAGAGCGCCGATCAACTCAGCGACCGGTTCCTGACCGGCTTTTGCGAACAGGGTGCATCGCTGTTCGATGAAGGCATCAAGATCCGGATCGAAACCACCGAGAGCGACGGATCGAGCCTGATGGTCGGCCCGGACGCCAACACGTGCCCGGCGGTCTGAACCTTTTCTCCGGCCGCAAAAACGCGCGTTGGCGCGATCGGCGGCGCGGTGAAAGCCGCGGCTGACCTCGTCATCGCTGGCGGCGGCCCGGCCGGCATGCTGGCTGGGCTGCTGTTTGCGCGGGCCGGGGTGGATGTGCTGGTGCTGGAAAAGCACGGCGATTTCCTGCGCGATTTCCGCGGCGATACGGTCCACCCATCGACCATGGAGATCCTTGCCGAGCTCGGCATGCTGGAGCGGTTCCTGCAGCGTCCGCATCACCGGATTGATGGGGCGGAAATCGAATTCAACGGCACCTTGCTGAAAATCGGCGATCTCTCGCACCTCGCTACGCCAGCGCCGTTCATTGCGATGATGCCGCAGTGGGACTTCCTCGACTTCCTGATGGACGAGGCTGCGGCCTTCCCGTCTTTCCATCTGCGCATGGACGCCGAGGTGACCGGTTTCACCGCCGCGGACGGACGCATTGCCGGCGTGACCTTGGCCGGCGGTGAGGCAATCGAAGCGCGCAAGCTGGTGATCGCCGCTGACGGGCGTGGTTCGATCGTCCGGCACGGCGCGATGCTCCCGCTTGAAGACCTTGGCGCGCCGATCGACGTGTTCTGGTTTGCCGTGCCGAAACGGGCTGCAGGCAGCCTGCTGCGTGGTTCGATCAGGGGGCAGACCTTGCTGGTCCAGATCGATCGCGGCAATTACTGGCAATGCGCGCTGTTGCTGGCCAAGGGGCAGGCCGATACGATCCGCGCCGAAGGCATCGCCGCCTTCCGCCGCCGGGTTGAAGCGGCCGCCCCGGTGCTGGGGGACCTTGCAGCGGCCTTGCCAGATTTCGATGCAGTCAAGCTGCTGACCGTTTCGCTCGACCGGCTGACCACCTGGCACCGCCCGGGTCTGCTGGCGATCGGCGATGCGGCCCATGCGATGAGCCCGGTGGGCGGAGTGGGAATCAACCTGGCGATCCAGGACGCGGTCTGTGCAGCCAATGTGCTGGCCGCGCCGATCAGCCTGGGAGCCGATCCCGATCCGCTGCTGGCGCGGGTGCAAAAGCGGCGGATGCTGCCGACACGGCTGATCCAGGCCGGTCAGCGCGCCGCGCACGAACGGGTGCTGGCGCCGTTGCTGGCGGGGAAGATTGTATCTTCCACGCCGCCCTGGCCGTTGCGCCTGCTAAACACCGTTCCGTTGCTGCAGCGCCTGCCCGGGCGGCTTATCGGTCTGGGCTTTCGCCGCGAACATGTGCGCAGCCCCATGGCCTGAAACGAAAAACCCCCGCACGGCGGCGGGGGCTTCGCGTTGTCGCGGGGCAGGGACGGCTACATTCCGTCGGCCATCGCCGTTTCGAGGTTTTCGACGATCGCTTCGAAGAAGCCCTCGGTGGTCAACCAGGCCTGATCGGGGCCGATCAGGATCGCCAGATCCTTGGTCATCTTGCCGCTTTCCACGGTATCGATGCAGACCTTTTCCAGCGTTTCGGCGAACTTCACCACATCGGGGGTACCGTCGAACCTGCCGCGATACATCAGCCCCCGGGTCCAGGCGAAGATGCTGGCAATCGGGTTGGTGCTGGTCGCCTTGCCCTGCTGGTGCTGGCGGTAGTGGCGGGTGACGGTGCCATGGGCGGCTTCGGCTTCGACGGTATGGCCATCGGGCGTCATCAGCACCGAGGTCATCAGACCGAGGCTGCCAAAGCCCTGCGCAACCTGATCCGATTGCACATCGCCATCATAGTTCTTGCAGGCCCAGACGAACTTGCCCGACCATTTGAGCGCGGATGCGACCATGTCATCGATCAGGCGGTGTTCGTAAACGATCCCGGCGGCGGCGAACTTTTCCTTGAAGCCTTCGGTATCGAACACTTCGGCGAACAGATCCTTGAAGCGCCCGTCATAGGCCTTGAGGATGGTGTTCTTGGTCGAAAGATACACCGGCCAGCCTAGGCCAAGGCCATAATTGAAGCTGGCGCGGGCGAAATCGCGGATCGAATCGTCAAGATTGTACATCGCCAGCGCAACGCCAGGCGATGGGTAGTGGAACACTTCCTCATCGATCTTGCTGCCATCGTCGCCTTCCCAGATCAGCCGCAGCTTGCCGGGGCCGGGGACCACGAAATCGGTCGCCTTGTATTGATCGCCAAAGGCATGGCGGCCAACCACGATCGGATCGGTCCAGCCCGGGATCAGCCGGGGTACGTTCTGCATCACGATCGGCTCGCGAAACACCACCCCGCCCAGGATGTTGCGGATCGTGCCGTTGGGGCTTTTCCACATTTTCTTGAGGCCGAATTCCTTTACCCGGTCTTCATCAGGCGTGATCGTGGCGCACTTCACGCCAACACCGTACTGCTTGATCGCATTGGCCGAATCGACCGTGAT
Source organism: Novosphingobium sp. (assembly GCF_031417815.1). GTDB lineage: Bacteria > Pseudomonadota > Alphaproteobacteria > Sphingomonadales > Sphingomonadaceae > Novosphingobium. The sequence goes on from NZ_JANOWI010000032.1 coordinate 24,185, forward strand.
CTTGTCGTTGGTTTCGTCGCGCTTTTCGACGCTCAGATCGTAATACTTCAGATCGATATCGAGATAGGGCAGGATCAGCCGTTCGCGGATCCACTGCCAGATGATGCGCGTCATTTCGTCACCATCAAGTTCGACAACGGGGTTCTTTACCTTGATTTTGGCCATGTGCTTGTCCGTCGCTCCGGGGGAGATTTCCACCCCCTTAGCAGAGCGATTGGCCTGCGCAAGTAAGGGCTGGACGCGGGGGCAACGGGGCTTTAATCGTTCGGTTAAATGCTAAGCGAGAGGATCAACGGCATGAGCGATGAAAACCCAGTCCTGACCGAAGTCGAAGACGGCGTCCTGATCGTCACCATGAACCGGCCCGAAGCCAAGAACGCAATGAACAAGGCCCAGGCCGAAGGCATTGCCGCTGCGATGGACCGGCTTGATGCCGAAGACGATCTGCGCTGCGCAATCCTGACCGGCGCGGGCGGCACCTTCTGTTCGGGCATGGACCTAAAGGGCTTCCTGCGCGGCGAACGGCCGAGCATCGAAGGGCGCGGTTTCGGGGGATTGTCCGAATGGACCCCCAAGAAGCCGGTGATCGCCGCGGTTGACGGCTATGCCTTGGCCGGCGGTATGGAACTGGCGCTGAGCTGCGATCTGATCGTCGCCAATGCCGCCTCGAAGTTCGGCATCCCCGAAGCCAAGCGCGGCCTTGCCGCTGCAGCGGGGGGCCTGATCAAGTTGCCGCGCCAGATCCCGCCGCGGATCGCGATGGAACTGGCGCTGACCGGCGATTTCATCGATGCAGCGCGCGCTTACGAATTGGGCTTCGTCAACCGGGTGGTCGATGGGCCTTCGATCGACGGCGCCAAGGAACTGGCCCGTGCGGTCGCCGCCAACGGCCCGCTGGCGCTGATCGCGTCCAAGGCGATCATCCGCGATTCGCACGAATGGAGCGAAGCCGAAATGTGGCAAAAGCAGGCAAGCTATATTGCCCCGGTCTTCTCCAGTGCGGATGCCCGCGAAGGTTCGCTCGCCTTTGCCGAAAAGCGCAAGCCCAACTGGCAGGGGAAGTAACCAGACCAAGTTCCTCTCCGTTTTTGGCGAATGCCACAAATGGGGAGGTGGATGGGCCGAAAGGCCCAGACGGAGGGGCTTTGACGCCAGCCTCGATACCCCTCCGTCAGCGCTTCGCGCTGCCACCTCCCCATTTGCACTTCGTGAAAATGGAGAGGACCCCGTTACAACGAAAAAGGCCCCGGGGAACCGGGGCCTTTTTCGTGAATGGTGGGCGTAGCAAGGATTGAACTTGCGACCCCTACGATGTCAACATAGTGCTCTACCACTGAGCTATACGCCCGCACCATTCAGGTTCTGCCCGAGGCCGTCGCCCCGGGCAGGGGAGCGCCATTAGCTGCGCGACTTGCGCAATGCAACCCCAGACTTGGGCCTAGATCGAAGCCTGCGCCTGCTGGCCGAACATCCGCTCCACTTCCAGCACCAGGTCTTTCAGGTGAAACGGCTTGGACAGCACCTTGGCTTGCGGTGCCTCGCGGCTGGCTTTCAGCGTGACGGCGGCAAACCCGGTGATAAACATCACTTTGGTCTTCGGGCTGATTTCGGCGCAGCGCTGGGCCAGTTCGATGCCGTCCATTTCGGGCATGACGATGTCCGAAAGCAGCAGGTCGAAATGGTATTCCTGCAAATAGGGAATTGCCGCCGTGCCGCGATCCACGGCCACCACTTCATAGCCGGCGTTTTCCAGCGCGCGGGCCAGATAGGTGCGCATGGCCGCCTCGTCTTCGGCAAGCAGGATGCGGATCATGTGCGGTTCGTCCCGATCTTCCATCAAAGCGCCCTTTGTGCAGCGCCGGTTATGAGCTTGGCCTCTTCGTACACCAACCAGGTTAACAATCCTGCCTGTTTTTGGCCCCGTCGCACTTTGACACGCGCGGCGCTTCAGGCCAGTCAAATGCGATGGATGACCGCCCAGCCAGTCAAGCCGATTCGCCGCGTACCGAGGGGGGCTCGATCCCCGGTAGCGGCGGCCTGTCGGCCTTTTCGCTACTGGCACCCCAGCCGTCGGCCGTGCCGGTGTTGCTGGCCGTGCCGCATGCCGGCCGGGCCTATCCCGGGACCTTGCTAGAACGGATGCGCAACCCCGGCTTTGCCGCGCTCAAACTGGAAGACCGTTATGTCGACCGGCTGGCCGAACGTGTGGCCCGCGATACCGGCGCGGCGCTGCTGGTGGCGCATGCGCCGCGGGCGATGATCGACCTCAACCGCGGGCACGAGGATGTCGATTGGGACATGTTCGCGCGCGGCCGGCCCGATGGCGTGGGTTGCTATACCCCCGGGATCCGCGTGCGCAGCGGGCTGGGCCTGATCCCGCGCCGCTTGCCGGGTCTGGGCGAACTGTGGAAGCGCCGCCACGATGAGGAGGATCTGGCCGCGCGGATCGATCAGATCCACGAGCCCTATCACGCCTGCCTGGCCGTATCGCTGGCAACGCTGCGCGAACGCTGGGGTGCAGCGCTGCTGCTTGATCTCCATTCGATGCCGCCACTGGGCGATCGCGGCGGTCTGCCGGGTCCGGATTTTGTGCTGGGCGACCGGTTTGGTGCAACCTGCCACGGCCGGCTGGTAGCAAGCTGTTTCAGCTATTTTGCGGAGCAGCGGCGCGGCGCGGCGCACAACCGGCCCTATGCCGGCGGCTATGTGCTTGAACGCCATGCCAAACCCGAAGAAGGGCTTCATGCGCTGCAGATCGAGATCGATCGCAGCACCTACCTCGATGCACGGCTGGCTGATCCTGGCGCCGGGTTCGATGCGATGGCAGAGCTGCTGACCGGTTTGGTGCGACGCCTGGCCGGCGAGGTTGCCGATCTTGCCCGGATCGATACCGCACAAGGTTGGGCCAGTGCCGCAGAATGAAAAAACCACCTCGTGCAAAAAGCACGAGGTGGCCAAGGTTCAGGGAGGAGGTGCACCAAAGTGCACCTGCCCCGCCGGGCCATGAGGGAAGCCGCGACAGGACCCTTAACAAATAGGCTGGTCGCAAAGCACTTTCAAGCCTTGCCGACGCACGCAAAAGAAACGGCGCGATTCCGCCGATCAGCGGAACCGCGCCGTTAACTATTCGCGTTGAGTGCGATCAGTTGGTTGCAGGCAAGGCGGGAATCGGCCCCTTGCCCTGCTCAACCTGGCGCGCGAAGACCTGACTCATGTGCTCAAGGCTGAACAAGTGCGCGAAAACCAGGGCAAGCATGCCGTTCTGGTTCATCGCGCGCAGCACATCGCCGCGCAGCTCGCGCAGCTTTTCCTGGTCGATCATCTTGAAGCCGCGGTAGAGGAACGGAGTTTCGTTGCCGGTCTGCTGGATCGAAACTTCGCCGTCCATCAGCAGGTCATGCTTGACCAGTTCTTCGACGAACGCCGAGGTGCGGAAGCCCGCCTCTTCGAAATTGCGGCAGAATTCGAGCGTGGCGTTGCAGGCTTCGCTGGGCTGGCCATCGACGAACAGCTTGTTGCCATCGGGATATTCGCCAACCAGATCGCTGGTCGGGTCAAAGCACAGCGACAATTCGTCCGAATCGGGCTGAAGCTTGGCCAGCATGAACGGATAGCGGCGCGCATAGGCCGGCACATAAACCGGTTCGAGTTGTTTGCCGTTATCGTCGAAAAAGGTGTTCACCCCTTCGTTGAGGCCCATCAGCGCCAGCGGAACCGGATTTTCCGAGATCGAGAAGACGATCGGATAGTGGCGCGAAGCGTGAACGAATTCCTCGGCCGTCAGCGGTACCGCGTGCTGGCCCACCATCCAGTTGGCAGTTTCAGTGGTGCGGGCAGCCCAATCCGCGTGGTCGCGGCTGTTGAGCGGCATGAGGTCCTTGTAGAACATCGGCAGATTGGCGGCATGAGGCGCGCTGGCCATTGTTTGATCTCCGGTATGCAGTCGAGTCGATGCCGGCATCCCGGCGCGAAACCGCGCGTTTAGTCGCTCGGCTCTTTGCGCGCAAGCGGCAGCAATTTACCGGGATTGAGCAGACCCTGCGGGTCGAGCGCAGCCTTGACCCGCGCCATCAGATCCAGCGCCACCGGATCGCCCAGTCGGCCCAGTTCGTCGCGCTTCATCTGGCCGATCCCGTGCTCGGCCGAAATCGTCCCATGCCATTGCGACACAAGGTCGTGCACCATGCGGCTGACCGCTTTGCCCTCGCCCACTTCCCATTCACCGCGCACCGCGCCGGGCGGGGCGGTGACGTGGAAGTGCACGTTGCCATCGCCCAGATGGCCAAACGCAAAAGCGCGCGTGCCGGGAAAAGCTGCTTCGGCTGCGGGGACTGCCATGGCGATAAATGCGGCCATCTGCGCCACCGGCACGGCAATATCGTGCTGCATCGCCGCGCCCTTGCCGCGCAGCGCCGCAGAAATCGCATCGCGCAGGACCCAAAAGGCCTCGGCCTGCGCTTCTGATGCGGCCAGTGTGGCGTCTTCCACCAGCGCGCGCTCCATCGCCGCTGCCAGCATGGCGGTGGCCTGATCAGCAAGATCGGCAGCCGGATCCTCGCTGACCAGTTCGATCAAAGCGTTCCAGGCATGTGACCCGGCCAGCGGCGCGCGTGCCTGAGGCTGATGATCCAGCACGGCGGCGAGGCATTCGCGCGGCACAACCTCGAATCCTTCAAGCGCGCGCCCAAAGCGCGCCTCGCACAGTTCGAGCAGGCTGCGTGCCGCCGAAATTGAGCTTAGCCCGGCCCAGATCACCTGCCGGGCACCGATCGCCGGAACCAGCTTCAGCCGCGCAGCGGTCACAATCCCCAGAGTGCCTTCGCTGCCAATGAACAGCTGCTTCAGATCGAACCCGCGGTTGTCTTTCTTGAGCGGGGTCAACGCCGACCATAGCGAACCATCGGCCAGCACTGCCTCAAGCCCCACAACCTGCGCGCGCATCGTGCCGTGGCGCAAAACCTGGGTGCCGCCGGCATTGGTGGCGATCAGCCCGCCCACCGTGGCCGATCCCTTGCCGCCCAGGGTGAGGGGAAAGCGAAGGCCCGCCGCCTCTGCCGCCTGGTGGAGATGCTCAAGGATCACCCCGGCGCCGCAGTTTACCTCGCGCGCAGCCACATCGATCGCATCGATCGTCGCAAGACGGCGGAGGGACAGCAGCACTTGCGCGCCGCTGGCATCGGGGGTTGCCCCGCCCGACATCCCCGAATTGCCGCCCTGTGGCACAACGGCCACGCCGTGGGCATTGCACAGCTTCATCAGCGCCGCCACCTCAGCCGCATTGGCCGGCGCGGCGAGCGCCGCGGCCTTGCCGGTGTAGCGTCCGCGCCAGTCGGTCAGCCACGGTTCGACCAGGTCTGGATCGGTGAGCAATCCGCGCGGGCCGAGCAGGTCCTTGACTGCGTTCAAAAATGGCGGGTCCGGCTGGATCATCGCGGCCTGCTATGCCATGGCCGTCGTCCGCTATCCAGCCCCCGCCCGGTGCGGGGGTTAAGCGATGGTTCAACGATCACTGCTAGGGAGGAGCGGCAATGAACCCGGCGCTCCATCTTCTGGCCCCTCTGGCCTTGCTGTTCCCTGCGTTCGCTATGGTCGAAACGCCGCTGGAGCCGGCCGCCGTGCCTGGTCCGGCCGCACCGCCCGTGGCCGAACAAGTCAGCATCGAACAGCGCGTAACAATCCGCATCAACCCGCGCCCCGCGCCAACGCGGATGGGCGTGCCCTTCATGGACGAAGCATCGCCGCGCTTCATGGAACGCAAGCTCGGCAAATGCGTGCCGTTAAGCGGGATCGCCGGGATCCAGCCGGTGGCGGGCGACAAGCTGTTGCTGATCATGCGCGATGATAGGCTGATCACCGCCCAGCTTGAAAAAGGATGCCAGGCGCGCCAGTTCTACTCAGGCCTGATCGTCAACCGCGCCGACGACGGGCAGATGTGTGTGCAGCGAGATGCGTTAATGTCGCGCAGCGGTGCCAAGTGCCAGGTGATCGCTTTTCGCGAACTTGTCCCGCTTGACGACTAGGCCGGTCCCGGCACCGTTTTCTTGACTTTCGTGCGCTCTTGCGCCAATGGCCCGGCCATCCGGCGCATGTATTGGGCGCGTGAACCGGGACTCCCTCAACTTCGGACAACCATACCATCATGAAATTTGCCGATATCGGCCTTTCCGACGAATTGCTCGCAGCGGTCACCGCCAAAGGCTATGACACGCCCACTGCGATCCAGGCCCAGGCCATCCCCAGCGTGCTGATGATGCGCGACATCATCGGTGTGGCGCAAACCGGCACCGGCAAAACCGCCAGCTTCGTGCTGCCGATGATCGACATTCTGGCCCACGGCCGCCGCCGCGCGCTGATGCCGCGCAGCCTGATACTTGAACCGACGCGCGAACTGGCCGCCCAGGTTGCCGATGAATTCGCGCTCTACGGGGTCAACCACGATCTCAAGATGGCGCTGCTGATCGGCGGCGTGCAGATGGGCGATCAGGTCAAAGCGCTGAAAGACGGGGTCGACGTGCTGATCGCTACCCCGGGCCGGCTGATGGACCTGTTCGAACGCGGCAAGATCCTGCTGACCGGCTGCGATCTGCTGGTGATCGATGAGGCCGACCGGATGCTCGACATGGGCTTCATCCCCGATATTGAAACGATCTGTTCCAAGCTTCCGGCCCAGCGCCAGACCCTGCTGTTCAGCGCAACCATGCCGCCGCCAATCAAGAAACTGGCCGACAAGTTCCTGACCAATCCGAAGTACATTGAAGTGGCGCGTCCGGCGTTGACCAACACCCAGATCGTCCAGTTCAAGGTTCCGGTCGCTTCCAGCCGCGTCAAGCGCGACGTGCTGAAAGAGCTGCTGCGGACCGACGACGTCAAGACCGCGATGATCTTCTGCAACCGCAAGACCACCGTGCGCGATCTGGCCAAGGCCCTCAAGCAAAGCGGCTTTTCCGCTGGCGAAATCCACGGCGATATGGATCAATCGGCCCGGATTGCCGAGCTTGACCGGTTCAAGGACGGTTCGATCAACATCCTGTGCTGTTCGGACGTTGCCGCGCGCGGCCTTGATGTGAAGGGCGTTAGCCACGTCTTCAACTTCGACACCCCGTGGCACCCGGATGATTACGTCCACCGCGTCGGCCGCACCGGCCGCGCGGGCGCCACCGGCCGCGCCTTCACCCTGATCGCGCCTGAAGATGCCGAAGCGATCGCCAATGTCGAAAAGCTGACCGGCGGCAAGCTGACCGTGTTCGAAGTGGGCCAGGGTGCAAAACCTGCCCCGCGCAGCGAAGAACAGCCGGAACGCGCCGAACGGCCTGCCCGAACGCGGCGCGCGCCAAAGCCCGAAGCTGCCGAAGCGGCGCCGCCAGAACGCGCACCGCACGAAGAACCAGCGACCCGAGCAGAACCAGCGCCGCGTGAAGAACGCGCGCCCCGCGAAGCGCGTGCGCCCCGTCAGGATCGCCCCAGGCGCGACGGCACTAAGGCCCCCAGGCCCGAACCCAAACGCCAAGCGGCGGACGATGGCGACGGCGATGTGTGGAACGGCCCGGTCCCCAGCTTTCTTGGCGTTTCGGCGCTTTAGCAAGCCTCTGCCCGGCGGCCTGCGATGAACGCACGCACCGTTCGCAGGCCAGCGATTCCCCGCACCGTCTGGACACTCGGCTTTGTCAGCCTGTTCATGGATATTTCGTCTGAAATGATCCATGCGCTGATGCCGCTGTTTCTGACCGGGGTGCTGGGGGCAAGCGTCGCGCTGGTTGGCATGATTGACGGGGTGGCCGAGGCGACCGCATCAATTTCCAAGGTATTTTCCGGCTATATATCAGACCGGATGGGACGGCGCAAGCCGCTGATCTTGCTGGGTTATGGCCTTGGTGCGGCGTCCAAGCCGCTGTTTGCGCTGGCCGGAGGGCCAGGCCCGGTACTGGGCGCGCGGTTTATTGACCGGATCGGCAAGGGGCTGCGTGGTGCGCCCCGCGATGCGCTGGTTGCCGATGTCACTTCGCCCCAAAACCGGGGGCGTGCCTATGGATTGCGGCAGGCGCTCGATACGGTCGGGGCCTTTCTTGGCCCGCTGATCGCGATCGGCCTGATGGCGCTCTATTCGGGTGATATGCGCGCGGTGTTCTGGTGGGCCGTTCTGCCCGGTGCTGCGGCGGTGGTGCTGGTACTGCTGGGTATCAGCGATGCCGAACGCACCCAAGGGCCCAAACCGGCGCGGGCGCCGCTTCGGCTCGGCGATCTGCGGGCATTGCCGACTGGGTTCTGGGCAGTGACGGCAATCGGCATGGTTCTAACCATGGCGCGGTTCAGCGAGGCGTTCCTGGTGCTGAAGGCGAATGCCTCCGGACTTTCGCCACTGCTTTCGCCGCTGGTTCTTGTGGTCATGAACCTGTTCTATTCGGCCGGTGCTTATCCGGCCGGGGCAATGGCCGATCGTGCTGGCCCGCATCGGTTGTTGTTTCTCGGTCTGGCCAGCCTGATCGCGGCGGACCTGCTTCTGGGGCTGGGTCAAGGGTTGCTGCCGGTCTTTACCGGCATTGCGTTGTGGGGTGTGCATATGGCGCTAACGCAAGGGCTGCTTGCCCAGCTGGTCGCCCAACACGCACCCGACGACTTGCGCGGTTCAGCGTTCGGGCTGTTCAATCTGGCCAGTGGTATCACGATGCTGGCCGCCAGCGTGCTCGCCGGGCTGCTCTGGGATTGGGCCGGGCCCGCCGCGACTTTCCTGTTCGGCGCAGGCTTTACGCTGCTTGCCGGGATGTTGCTGATGCTGCTGCGGTCCCCGGCGATGCGGCACTGATCATTCTGCCAGCTTCACAAAGCTGTCGATCACCCGCTTCGGCCCGGCGGTCTCAAACGCGATCTCCAGCTTGTTGCCTTCCTGCGCGGTCACTGTGCCGTAGCCGAACTTTTCGTGAAACACCCGCACCCCCACCCCAACATCGCCGCGCGGTTTGGCGGCGAAGCTGGCGGCGGAGCGGATGGCTTCGGGCAGGCGTTTGGGGGCTGGGTCATAATCGCGCGCAGCGGCGCGTTGCCAGCCGGGGCCGCGGGTCATGGTCCGCGATGGCTGGTTGGCGATATGGGCAAACGGATCGGCGCCTTCGCTCCACTGCGCACGCCACAGCGACGCGCCGCCCGAAAGCGTGGTCTCCTGTTCGACATGCGCCGGCGGCAGATCGGCGATGAAGCGGCTGGGGATCGAACTGGTCCACTGGCCGTAGATCCGCCGGTTGGCGGCGTGGAGGATGGTCGCGGTCCGCCGCGCGCGGGTAATTGCCACGTAGGCGAGGCGGCGTTCCTCTTCGAGGCTGGCCAGCCCGCCTTCGTCCATCGCCCGCTGGCTGGGAAACACGCCTTCTTCCCAGCCGACCAGATAGAGATTGTCAAACTCCAGCCCCTTGGCGGCGTGGATGGTCATGATCGTCAGCTTTTCGGCGCTGTCATTCGCCTCGTTGTCCATCACCAGACTGACGTGTTCGAGGAAATCGCCGAGCGCTTCGTATTCTTCCATCGCGCGGGCAAGTTCGGCCAGGTTTTCGAGCCGGCCTGCGCTTTCCGCGCTCTTCTCGGCCTGCAGCATCGCGGAGTAGCCGCTTTCATCGAGCACGGTGCGAGCAAGTTCTGCCGGTGACAGCGTTTTGGCCGCATCGCGCCAGCGCGCCACATCGCGCATGAACGACAGCAAGGTATTGCGGGCGCGAGCCGGCAGCTCATCGGTATCGACGATCTCGATCGCCGCCAGGCTGAGCGGGATCACCCGGGCGCGGGCGTGTCGGTGCATTTTTTCCAGCGTCTTGTCGCCCAGCCCGCGTTTTGGGCTGTTGTAAATCCGCTCAAACGCGAGGTCGTCGCTCGGTTGGCTGATGAGGCGCAGATAGGCCAAAGCATCGCGAATTTCCGCGCGCTCGTAAAAGCGGAAGCCGCCGACGATCTTGTAGGGCAGGCCGATCGCGATGAAGCGGTCTTCGAACTCGCGGGTCTGGAACTGGGCCCGCACCAGGATTGCCACTTCGGCCAGCGAAGCGCCTTCACGCTCGAGCCGTTCGGCCTCTTCACCCACCCGCCGCGCTTCCTCGGGCCCGTCCCACACGCCGATCACACGGACCTTGTCGCCGCCGTTCCGTTCGGTCCACAGCGTCTTGCCTAGCCGCTGGCTGTTGGCGTCGATCAGCCCCGATGCCGCCGCCAGAATATCCGGTGTAGAGCGATAATTCTGCTCCAGCTTGATCACCTTGGCGCCCGGAAAATCTTTTTCGAACTTGAGGATATTGGCCACTTCTGCGCCGCGCCATGAATAGATCGACTGATCGTCATCGCCCACCACGCAGATGTTCTTGCGCTCCTGCGCCAGCAGTCGCAGCCACAGGTACTGGACCTGGTTGGTATCCTGATATTCGTCGACCAGGATGTATTTGAAGCGCTGCTGGTACTGGGCCAGGATATCGCGATTGGTCCGCAAAATGTTGAGCATGTGGAGCAGCAAATCACCGAAATCGCAGGCGTTGAGCGCTTTGAGCCGGTCCTGATAAAGCCGGTAGAACTTCTGGCCCTGGCCATCGGCATAGGCTTCGGAATCGCCAGCCGAAAGATCCTGCGGGTTCAGTCCCTTGTTCTTCCAGCGATCGATGCACTGCGCCAGCAGCTTGGCGGGCCAACGCTTGTCATCGAGCCCCTCCGCCTGGATCAGCTGCTTCAAAACGCGCAGTTGATCGTCGGTATCGATGATCGTGTAGTTCGATTGCAGCCCGACCAGTTCGGCATGGCGGCGCAGCAGCTTGGCCGCGATCGAATGGAATGTGCCCAGCCACGGCAGGCCTTCCACGCCGGGCCCAAGCAGGTTGCCGACCCGCTCCTTCATTTCGCGCGCGGCCTTGTTGGTGAAGGTGACGCACAGGATTTCGCTCGGCCAGGCGAGGCGGCTGCGCACAATATGCGCCAACCGCGCGGTCAGCGCCGCGGTCTTGCCGGTGCCAGCCCCGGCGAGCATCAGCACCGGGCCTTCGGTGGTCAGGACCGCCTCGCGCTGGGGCGCGTTGAGGCCATCGAGCAGTGGGTCGGAAGGGGATTCAAAAGGCGGTTGCACTGGCGAACATCTAGGGAACGGGGCGGCTCGGCGCAAGTCCCGTACGCTTGCGTCGCCGCGATGGAACCAGCACGCTCAGCGCCGGAAATCGCACTGAATGCGTTTCGTCGTTATTCCCACGGCCATTCGTCTGACAAGTCCGGCCAGACATAGCCCATGTTGTTGCAGATGGGCCGGTATGTGGCCAATACCCGAGCAAGGTCTTCTCCATCCCGGCGTTGTTCATCGAGCATCGGTTCGGACAGGACCGAGCGCAGGTTTTGGGCACTGGTGAACATGATTTCGCACGCGTGACCGCCTTTTCCGTCGACAAATGCGATAACGCCGCGGCAATAGCCGGCTTTGGCCGTCGCAGTGGGTATGCCGTGGGCCAAACTGGCCATGCGATTGCAAATTCCAGCCATTTCAGCCGCGCGCGCTTGCTTCTGCGGCCCTTCAGGCGCGGCAATCACGAGGTTCATCTGGTCAGCAAGTTCGATAGATACCGCCTGAAAATCTTCGTGGCTGACAATCGACGCCTCTCTCTTCGCTTCAAGTTTCTGGCATTCGACTTTCGGATCGCGGATCCGCATCGTCTGATAACCCGTTATCCTGTAGAAGTGGCATGCGCGGACCCAATTGCCGATCGCCGCATTGGAATCGGCGACGCAGATCCGCGCCGCAAGGTACGTCGGCGCAACCTTGCCGCGGTCGGGCAAGCCAACGTTTTCGAAAGTCCCAAGTGCAAACGCACATTCAGAGCTGGCTGTGGTCCAATCTCCGCTCTCCAGTGCAGCGACACCACGGCGCAATCTCTCATCAGCAGCGTTAAGTCTGGTGCGCTCTTCCGGTGAAAACCGCACGCCTTCAAGTTCATAGCCGACCACATCCCTGCCGGCCGAAACGGCGGGAGCAGTTGTCAACGCAAGCAGCGCCAGTTGCAGCCAAACTACCGTTAACAAGCCGG
>NZ_JANOWI010000033.1:0-13303 GCF_031417815.1 Novosphingobium sp.
GCGCCCCGCGGGGGGGGGGGGGTTGGGGGGGGCACGGGGCCCGGGGCGGGGGTGGGGCTTATTATTTGCCCCCCAACCCCCACCCGCGGGGGGGGTTACACCCCCCCCCCCCGGTTGGGGGGGGGGGGGGGGGGGGGGCCCCCGAGGCGGCGCGCAGGCCCACCCCTAACCCCTCCCGCAAGCGAGAGGGGAACCTAGGCATCGCCAGGTCCGTCGCGTTCAAGCCGGTAAGCGGCCTTGAGATAGTCTTCTGCTGCCGCCTTAAGCAGCGGCTCCTTGGCAAAGGCATTGGCGGGGAACGGCGCTTCGCCCAGCGCATCGAGCAGGCACCACAGCGCGAACCTGCGCCCCGGTTCGCGTTCAACCCCGAAGCCGATCTTCACCTGTTCAAGCGCGCGCGCGAACGCGGCCTCGGTCAGGGTCGATGGATCTTTGCTGCCGAAGAAGTGCTGCAACAGGCCGTCAAGTTCCATGGTTCAAAGCCAGCCCAGCGCCTGCGCCGCCCACAATGCGCCGCCGCCCAGCACGGCAGCCGCGGCATAGCCGGGCCAGCGCCGCGCGCTGCGGCGGCGGTCCCAGATCAGCTCAACCGCGGGCAGCGGCGGGGCTTCGGGCGCGCCGCCCTTGGCCGGAAAGTGGCCCTCGATCCGGCGCAGCAGATCGGGCAGGCGCAGCAGCGTTGCAGCATCTTCGCGCAGCCGGTCGGCAATCGCGGCTTCGGGGCCGAGTTCGTCGCGGATCCAGCTTTTGACGAAGGGCCCCGATACGTCCCACATGTTGATCGCCGGATCGAGCTGGGTGGCCAGCCCTTCGACCATCACCATGGTCTTTTGCAACAGCAACAGATGCGGCTGCGTCTGCATGTCAAAATCGCGGGTGATCGCGAACAGCCCGTCGAGCATCTGCCCGACCGACAGTTCGCTGACCGGCTTGCCGCGCATCGGTTCGCCCACCGCGCGCAGTGCAGTCGCGAATTCGTCGACCGAATGGTAACTCGGCACGTACTGCGCCTCGAAATGGATTTCTGCGACGCGGCGGTAATTGCCGGTGGTCAGGCCATAGAGGATTTCGGCCAGCCACATCCGCGCGCGCCGGTCGATCCGGCCCATGATCCCGAAATCGATCGCGGCGATGGTCCCGTCGCGTTCAACGAACAGGTTGCCCTGGTGCATGTCGGCGTGGAAGAACCCGGCACTGATCGCCTGGGTCAGGAACGCAAGGACCAACCGCTGCGCCAGCGCGGGCAGATCAATCCCTTGATCCAGCAGCGTCTGCGTATCGTTTATCTTGGTCCCGTCGATCCAGTCGATCGTCAAAACCCGGCCGTTGGTGCGGTCCCAATCGACGCCGGGCACGCGGTAAAGCTCGTGGCCGCGCATCGCATCGGCAAGTTCGCTGGCCGATGCGGCCTCGCGCCTAAGATCAAGTTCGCGCGCGGTCCAGCGCTTGAAGTTGGCGATCACCAGCCGCGGACGCAGCCGCGATGCTTCACCGCCCAAGGCCTCGAGATGGGCCGCGGCCCATTCGTAGGTATCGATATCGCGCGCCAGCTTTTCGCGAATGCCCGGGCGCATCACCTTGATCGCCACGCTGCGTCCCTCGGTGGTCACGCCCTTGTGAACCTGTGCGATCGAGGCGGCGCCAACCGGCACCTCATCGACCGAGGCGAACAGTGCATCCAGCGGCTTGCCGAAACTCGCTTCGATCTCGCGCCGGATCAGCGCGAAGGCGACCGGCGGCAGATCGTCCTGCAAGGTCAGCAGGTTGCGCGCGGCGACCGCGCCGACCAGATCGGGCCGCGTGGCCAGCGCCTGACCCAGTTTGATTGCGGCCGGGCCAATCGCTTGAAAGGCGCCCGCATAATCGGGCTCGTCCGGCTGAAAAGTGGCGAACCGGGCAATCCTGCACAGGCGCCGGACCGGGGCCGGGGTGTTGATATCCCGCTCAATCCCGCGCAGCGCGCCGTGCCGCGCCAGAATGCGGCCCCAGCGCAGCAGGCGCAAGATGTGTGTTGCGGGGCGGGTCAAATTCTCCTCTCCCGCTTGCGGGAGGGGGCGGGGGTGGGTGAAACCCGCGCAGGCCCACCCCTAGCCCCTCCCGCAAGCGGGAAGGGGACTGGCAGCCCTGCGTTCAAATCTTCCACCCCGAATGGATTGCCACCAGCCCGCCCAGGATCGGTTCGACCCGGGTCCGCGAAAATCCGGCCGCACGGATCATCTTTTCGAATTCGGGCATGGCCGGAAACCGGCGGATCGATTCGATCAGATAGCGATAGCTTTCGCCGTCGCCGGCAATCGCCGCGCCGATCCTGGGAACCAGCTTGTGCGAATAGAGATCGTAGACTTCCTTGAAGCCGGGCCATTCGGTGGTCGAGAATTCAAGGCAGAAAAACCGCCCGCCATATTTCAGCACGCGGTGCGCCTCGGCCAGGGCGTGATCGATGTGGGTCACGTTGCGGATGCCGAAGGCGATCGTGTAGGCATTGAAGAACCGATCGGGAAAGGTCAGCTGCTCGGCATTCTGACGCGACCAGACAAGGTCATCGAATCCGCGCTCCATGGCCCGGTCGATGCCCACGTCGAGCATGTCCTGATTGATATCGGACACGGTGACCGTGGCGCCCTCGCGGGCCATGCGAAAGGCGATATCGCCGGTGCCGCCTGCCATATCGAGGATCTGCTCGCCTGCGCGGGGCTTAACCCGGCGCACGAACTTGTCTTTCCATAGCCGGTGCATGCCCACCGACATCGCATCGTTCATTACATCGTACTTTTTGGCGACCGACGAAAAGACCGCGCCAACGCGCTCCGCCTTTTCGTCAGCGTCGACCGTTTCGTAGCCGAAGGAAACCTTTTCGCTCATGGCACCGCGCCTTAGCGACAAGGCGGGCGCGGTGCCAGTGATTAGAAGGTGAAGTTTTGCTGTTGTGCGGGAAGGCATAGCCGCTCCCGCATCAAACAATCACGCCGGCGGCGCGAACATATACGGCGCAAGATGGCCGAGGAAGTTCTGCTTGCCGATCGCGACCCCGCCCGCACGCAGGATCGCGTACGTGGTGGTGGCGTGGAAATAGAAGTTGGGGAGCGCAAAACCGGTCAGGAAGATGTGCCCATCGAACTTCACCCCGGCGCCATTGGGGAAAGTGATCACCACTTCGCGGCTGGCCCCGGCATCGAATGCGTCCGCGTCGAGCGATTCGAGATAGGCGATGGTCTTGTCGCAGCGCGTCTTCAATTCGGCAAAGGTGGTTTCATCGTCCGCCATGACGGGCGCTTCGGTCCCGGTCATCCGCGCGCCTGCGCCTTTTGCGGCGTCCGCTGCAATCTGGATCTGGCGGGCCAGCGGAAACATGTCGTCCGCCAGCCTTGCCTCGATCAGCGCCGCCTCGTTGCCGGTGGCTGCGGCCAGGTCGAGCCAAGACTTGATGTTGTTCAGCATGGCGATGAAAGCTGGAACCGAGCTGGCGTGAAGCGAAGTGGACATGTGATTCTCCCGGGCGTGTTCTGGTTACCGGCGTTCCCTAGCCGCATCATTTTTAGGTTGCAATGAGAAACCAATTGCCGCCGCGCGCTGGCCCCGGCTAGGCAGGCTGCCATGCCGGAACTTCCCGAAGTTGAAACCACCGTACGCGGGCTGGCGCGTTATCTTGATGGCGCGCGGCTTATCCGGGTCCAGACACGTCGGGCGGGCCTGCGGCGGCCGTTTCCGGTCGATCTGGTCCAGGTCCTGACCGGCGCTGCGGTAACCGGGCTGGGGCGCCGCGCCAAATATGGCCTGATCCACACCGATCGCGGGCAGACCATGGTGTTTCACCTTGGCATGAGCGGACGCTGGCGGACCAATCCTGATGAGCTTGGCACCCACGATCACCTCGTGCTCGAAACCGATGGTGGCCACCGTCTGGTGCTGTGCGATCCGCGCCGGTTCGGTTCGGTCGATCTTGTGATGGAAGCCGGGCTTGACCAGTGGCCCGCTTTTGCCGCGCTGGGGCCCGAGCCGCTGGGCGATGCGCTTGATGCCGCGCACCTCAAGGCCGCGCTCAAGGGGCGCAGTGCAACGATCAAGCTGATGCTGCTCGATCAGCGGATCGTGGCGGGGCTTGGCAACATCTATGTCTGCGAAGCGCTGCTGCGCGCCGGGATCGATCCGCGCAAGGCGGCCGGCCAGGTCGGCGGCCCCGCGCTGGCGCGGCTGGTCCCGGCGATCAAGACGGTGATCGCCGAAGCGATCGAGGCGGGCGGATCGACCTTGCGCGATTTCGCCCAGCCCGATGGGGAACTGGGCTATTTCTCGAAACGCTTCGATGTCTATGACCGAGCAGGCCAGCCTTGCACCCGCTGCTCCACGCCGATCCAGCGGATTGTCCAGGGCGGGCGCAGCACCTGGTTCTGTGCCAAGTGCCAGCGGTGAGGAATTTCGGTGTTGCAGGCAAAGCTGGATCGCTTTCGCGTACCGGCGTCAGCCAGGCAATGACTCACTCTCGCTTGACGATTCGGATACCCGCAGTTAAGGGCCGCGCTTCGCGTGGGGCCGATTTCGTTTCGGACCCCCGATTTGCACGAGATTCTTAAGGACGAACATGGCCAATACGCCGCAAGCCAAGAAGCGCATCCGCCGCAACGAGAAGCGCGCCGAAATCAACGGCAACCGCATGAGCCGCATCCGCACCTTCGTGAAGAAGGTCGAAGCCGCGCTTGATGGTGGTGACAAGCCGGCTGCTGCCGAAGCGCTCAAGGCCGCGCAGCCTGAACTGGCGCGCGGTGTTGCCCGCGGCGTGCTGCACAAGAACACCGCATCGCGCAAGCTGTCGCGGCTGACGAAGCGCGTCTCTTCGCTCTGATTCGGCGAGCCAGACGATTCGTGCCACCAGGCACCTGTCGGGCAGGTCAAAAAGCGAACATCAAATCGAACGGGCCGGCGCATTTGCAGCCGGCCTTTTTCGTTCTGCGCTGCAACAATTCTGCTGCATCGCACTAAGACCATGGAATCCCGCGATTCGCATCCTCTCATGTATCTATTAAATTGAAAAATAACGATTATTTATGACATACGGAGATTTCCGAGGGTCATGGAGAGTCAAGGCAATTTATTTCAATTTATTTACACCACGCGCCTTGCTCTCGTCTCGCAACCGTCCATAAACGGCTCACGGCCAAGGGGTCGAATCTGACCCTTGAGGCCTTACACAAAACCAGATGGAACGAAGCCAGGTTGGGCACCCGGTGGGCAAAGCGCGCGGCTGCGGGCGATGGGGAAACTTTGGGTTTCGGGGGCGAAACGGGTGATGGCAATTGGTAACGGCGGAACGCTAGGCAACGCGCCTTCCGCTTCGGTAAAATCGGACGACGAGCGCATGCGCGAGGAGCAGGAAGCCTTGAACCTCGCAGCAGACTGGGCCGACATCAGCCAGGGCCTGCGCAAGGATCTTGGCCAGCAATTGCACAGCCAGTGGATCAAGCCGATCCAGCTGGGGATGATCGCCAAGGACAGCGGTACGCTCGACCTTTACCTGCCGACGGAATTTGCCGCCAACTGGGTTTCGGACCGGTTTGCCGACCGGCTTTCGCTGGCGTGGAAGATCGCTCGGCCCGATGTGCGCGCCGTGCGCATTTCGGTGCTGCCGGGGCGCCGCGCGCCGCAGGGCCTGCGCTTCGGCCAAAGCGAAAACGGCCGCCGTGCCGCCAATGACGGAGCCATGATGACCCTGCCGGGCGATGCGCTCGGCATGGGCGCAGCCGAACTTGGCGGGATGGGCCAGGGCCCGATCGGACTGGATCCTTCGCTGACCTTTGCCACCTTTGTGACCGGCAGCGCCAATGTGCTGGCCAGCAATGCCGCCCAGCGCATGGCGGCCACGGAAACGCCGCAGTTTGCGCCGCTTTATCTGAAAGCGGCAACCGGGCAGGGCAAGACCCACCTGCTCCATGCGATCGGCCACGCCTATTTGATCGCGCATCCGCGCGCGCGCATTTTCTACTGCTCGGCTGAACGCTTCATGGTCGAATTCGTCCAGGCGCTGCGCCAGAACCAGACGATCGAATTCAAGACTCGGTTGCGCGGGTTTGATCTGCTGCTGGTCGACGATATTCAGTTCATCATCGGCAAGGCATCGGCGCAGGAAGAACTGCTGTACACGATCGACGCGCTGCTGGCCGAAGGCAAGCGGCTGGTGTTTGCGGCTGACCGCGCACCGCAAGCGCTAGACGGGGTGGAACAGCGTCTGCTCTCGCGGCTTTCGATGGGGCTTGTGGCCGATATCCAGCCGGCCGACATCGAGCTGCGCCGCACGATCCTGGAACACCGCCTGCTGCGCTTCAGCCCGACCCATGTGCCTGCCGACGTGGTTGAATTCCTCGCCCGCACCATCAATCGCAACGTGCGCGAACTGGTCGGCGGGCTCAACAAGCTGATCGCCTATGCCCAGTTGACCGGCCAGGCCGTGTCGCTGCAGCTGGCCGAAGAGCAGCTGACCGATATCCTTTCGGCCAACCGCCGCCGGATCACGATTGACGAAATCCAGCGCACCGTCTGCCAGTTCTACCGGGTTGACCGGACCGAAATGAGCAGCAAGCGCCGCGCCCGCGCGGTGGTGCGTCCGCGCCAGGTGGCGATGTACCTCGCCAAGGTCCTCACGCCGCGCAGCTACCCGGAAATCGGCCGCAAGTTCGGCGGGCGCGATCACTCGACCGTGATCCACGCGGTGCGGCTGATCGAAGACCTGCGGACCCGCGATGCCGATATGGATGGCGATGTTCGGTCATTGCTGCGCCAGCTCGAAAGCTGAGCGGCTTTCAAAGGTCCTCTCCAGATTTGCGAAGCACATCTGGGGAGGTGGCAGTCGCATTGGCGACTGACGGAGGGGTATCGACCCTCTCGCCCAAGCCCCTCCGACAGCGGCTGAACGCCGCTGCCACCTCCCCATTTGTGGCATTCGCCAAAAATGGGGAGGAACTCGTCGATCATTCATCAACCGTCAGTGCACAGCCTTGTGAACAGCGCTGTGCACGGCCACGATCAGGCTGAAAGCCCGCCATCGACGATCAGCTCGCTACCGGTGGTAAAGGCCGCACGGTCACTCGCCAGAAACACCACCGCATCGGCGACGTTCTGCGCTTCGCCCAGATGTCCCAGCGGATGCATCGCGGCGACCCCGGCCAGGCTTTCGTTGTTTCCGACCCCTTGTGCCGCGGCAAAATCATCGATCAGCGTGCGGCCCATCTGGGTGTCGATTACGCCAGGGTGGACCGAATTGACGCGGATCCGCGCGGCCGCCAGTTCTTTGGCGCAGCCCATGGTGAACAGCCGCACCGCCCCCTTGGTCGAATTGTAGCAGGTTGCCCCGGCCGCCCCTTCGATCCCCGCAACCGAAGACATGTTGACGATCGCGGTGCCGCCGCGCCACAGGTGCGCGCGCTCGGCCAGCAAGGGCACGGCGGCGCGGGTGCCCAGGAACACCCCTTCGACGTTGACGCTGTGCAGCCGCCGCCAATCCTCCAGCGTGGTCTCGGTGAGCGGCTTGAACAGCCACAGCCCGGCATTGTTGACCAAGATATCAAGCCCACCCGCCGCGCTGCGCAGCCAGTCCATCGTCGCCGCCCAATCGGCTTCGCTGGTCACGTCCTGCGCGCGGGCGACCCCGCCCAGTTCGGCGGCCAGGTCTTCGGGCGCGGTCAGATCGGTTACGGCGACCTTTGCGCCAGCCGCAGCCAAAGCCCGTGCAGCCGCTTCGCCCAGACCTGTCGCCGCCCCGGTTACCAGCGCAATGCGCCCATCAAGATCGCCCATTTTGTCCCTCCTCGTCACCGATTCGCAAAGTCTAGCATCGCGGCTGGGAACCTGCGATGCTCAGCAGCGGAGGAGACCGATATGCCCCTGCTGTGCCTGTTTCTGCTTGCCTACTTGCTGGCGCTGGTCAGCTACACCGCGTTCACTATCGTGCACCACGGGATCAATCTGCTGCCGGTCTTCTTCGGCGATATGGCCGCGATGGCCTGGCCCGGGCAGTTCAACCTCGATTTCACCTGCTTCCTGGCGCTGTCGGCATTGTGGGTGTCCTGGCGGCACCAATTTACCCCCGGCGGGCTGGCGCTGGGGGTGCTGGCTTTTTTCGGCGGCATGCTGTTCCTGTCGGTCTACCTGCTGGTCCAGACCGGCAAGCGCGGCACCAACCCCAAGGTGCTGCTGCTGGGCGAAGGGCGAACCTAGCCTGCCAATTCCGCGCTCAGCCGCTCCTTCAGCTCGCGCCGCAGGAATTTGCCGCTGGCGTTGCGCGGCAACGGGTCATCCAGGAACCAGACATAGCGCGGCACCTTGTGCTTGCTCATGTGATCGAGGCAGTGTTTCTTGAGGTCGGTCTCGTCAATCGTCTGGCCCCCGCCGAGATAGACCGCCACGCCGATTTCCTCGCCCATCCGGTCATCTTTGACGCCGAACACGCTGCATTCGGCCACTGCCGGGTGGCGATAGACGCAGGCTTCAACCTCGGTGCAGCTGATGTTTTCGCCGCCGCGGATCACCAGGTCCTTCTTGCGGTCGACGATGTAGATGAAACCGTCGGCATCGATCCGCGCGATATCGCCGGTGTGCAGCCAGCCTTCAGTGATCGTTTCCGCCGTGGCATCGGGGCGATTGAGGTAGCCCTTGATCACCGGGCTGCCGCGCACCCACAGCTCGCCCACTTCGCCCTGTGGCAATTCGGTGCCTTCATCATCGACCACCTTGGCATCGAAGCTGGGCATAGCGGGCCCGGCGCTATCGGGCCGATCGATGAAATAGGGGCCCGAAACGGACGTGATGATCCCGCAGGTTTCGGTCATGCCATAGCCAGTGGTCGGCGCGGCGGCGGGGATTTTGCGATGAATCTCGCCGACCTGTTCGGGCGGGACTTGCGCCCCGCCGCCCGACAGACCGCTCAAGGTAGAGGTATCGGTGGCCGCGAAATCAGGATGGTTGATGATCTCGCGGGCCATGATCGGCACCCCACTGACCCCGGTGATCCGGTATTTCTCGATCAGCTTAAGCGCCGCGCCGGCATCCCATTTGTACATCAGCACCATCGCGCCCCCTGCGGCGCTGGTCAGGTAAGCACCGCAATTGTTGGCGGTCACGTGGAACAGCGGCGTGGTCAGCAGCGAGACCGGGATCGGCGGATCAGCAGCCGGGGTAACCCCGGTGGCGCGCTCGGTCGCCAGCGCCTGCGCGGTGGTCGAATAGAGCATGTTCAGCAGGTTCGCCACGCAGCCGCGGTGCGTCAGCTGCGCGCCCTTGGGAAAGCCGGTGGTGCCGCTGGTATAGAAGATGCAGGCATCGGCATCGGGATCGACCGTGACTTGCGGCATATCGCCGCAGGCCGCCACAATTGATGCCCACGGCGTCACATCGTCCGGATAGGTGTCCAGCCGCACACCGACCAGCTTGATATCGCGCGGGGGCAGCTCACGATAGCGCGCCAGCCGTTCGGCATCGGTGATCAGCACCTTCGGCTGCGAATCGTCGAGCGCGTAATTCATCTCCTCGGCGGTCCACCAGGCGTTCATTCCCACCGCCGCAATGCCGGTCGACACGCAGGCCCAGTAGGCGATCATCCATTCGGGGTAATTGCGCATCGCGATTGCCACCCGGTCACCCGGAACCACCCCCTGCTGCGCCAGCCACGCGGCCAGTGCGTTCACATGGGCATGCGCCTGAGCATAAGTGAGCACTTCGCCTTCATAGATCAGATAGGGCCGATCACCCCAGGCCGCGGTCGAAAGCCAGAATTCGCGCACCGATGGCGGCGCATTCTTGAAAGTTTTGATGCGGTTGCCGAGAATCTCTTCCTCGGTCACCTCGAACTGCCCGCCCGGTCCCGTCAATTCCGCGCGCACCTGGCGCAATTCGGCATAATGCATCGCTCATCCCATTTTTGTTAATTGCCTGGTTAAGTGCCGCATCGGAGGGCAGGGGGCAAGGGGCTGATTGTCGCGCAGCCGTTACGGTTCTAAAGCCCGCGCATGGACCTGCCGCCCGAACGCCTCGATCGCTTCGCCCGCCATATCGTGCTGCCCGAACTGGGCGGGGCCGGGCAGATGGCACTGACGGCTGCGCATGTGGTGCTGGTGGGCTGCGGCGGGATCGGATCGCCGGTGCTGCAATACCTTGCCGCCGCCGGCGTCGGGCAGCTGACCTTGATCGACGGCGATGTGGTCGATCTGTCCAATCTTCAGCGCCAGACTATTTTTGCCGAGGCTGATCTGGGCCGTCCCAAGGCCGAAGCCGCAGCGCTCTGGGTGCAGCGCTTCGATGCTGCCCTCAAGGTAACGTCCCGCGTCGGGACGTTGGGGGGGGATAACGCGGACACGCTCCTTGAGGGCGCGACCCTTGTGATCGACGGAAGTGATAATTTCGCGACGCGGCTGACTGTGTCGGACACCTGCGTGCGGATAGGCATTCCGCTAACCAGCGCGGCGCTGGGGCGGTTCCAGGGCCAGGTGGCGAACTTCGCCGGGCACCTTGCCGAACAGAGCTGCTACCGCTGTTTCGTGGGCGATGCCTTCGATGCGGAAGATTGCGATAGCTGCGCCGATGATGGCGTGCTGGGGGCGATGGCCGGGATCGTCGGCACGCTTGCGGCGATGCAGGCGGTGCGGGTGCTGGTGCAAGGCGCAGCAACGCTGGGTGATCCGCAATGGGGACAATTGCATCTGTTCGAAGGGCTGGTGCCGAGCCTCAGGACCATGCGGATTGCCAAGGATCCCGAATGCCGGGGGTGTTCAATCGCGTCCTAGGATCTCGTCCACCCAGGTCGGCACCACTTCACTCGCCACACCCAACCGGGTTTCGTGGAACATGCGCGAACCCTGGCTTTCTTCGAGATTGAGTTCAAGCGTGTGGACGCCCAGTTCCACGGCGTTCTGCACGAAACCCGCGGCGGGATAGACCGCGCCCGACGTGCCGATTGAAACGAACAGGTCTGCCTCACGCAGCGCGGCATAGATATCGCCCATGCGGTAAGGCATCTCGCCGAACCAGACCACATCGGGGCGCAGGCCTCGTGCGCCGCAGACCGGGCAGGGCGGACGGCTGGAGAGTTCCTTTCGCCACGGTGAGCGAATGTCACAGCTGGTACACCAGGCTTTCAGATGTTCGCCGTGCATATGCAGCAGGCGTTGATTGTGACCAAGTGGTGCCCCGGCGCGCTCGTGCAGATCATCGACATTCTGGGTCACGATCAACAAGCTGCCCGGCCATTCCGCATCGAGCCGGGCGAGCGCGACGTGCGCGGGATTGGGCCGCTTGGTCTGGATCGCTGCGCGGCGCATGTCGTAGAACCGGTGCACCAGATCAGGATCGCGCGCGAAAGCCTCGGGCGTGGCGACATCTTCGACCCGGTGCTGTTCCCACAGGCTTGGTCCACCATTGGCACCAGCGCGGAAAGTATCGATCCCGCTTTCAGCGCTGATCCCGGCACCGGTCAGGATCACGATATTGCGGATGGTTGTGGCCATTGAAGTTCCCGTGGTTTTAACCTTTTTCGCCTAAGCACCGGCACGATGCAACCGGGGGCATTTCTTTGAGCGTGGGCCAAGCATACCGCCGTGATATCGATGGCTTGCGCGCGCTGGCGATCCTGCCGGTGCTGCTGTTCCACACCCACGTCCCCGGCTTTTCCGGCGGCTTTGTGGGCGTGGACGTGTTCTTCGTGATCTCGGGCTACCTGATCACCGGGATCATCGCCCGCGAGATTGATGCCGGCCAGTTCTCGCTGGTGCGGTTTTACGAACGGCGCGCGCGGCGGATCCTGCCTGCGTTGTTTGCGATGCTGGTGTTCGTGCTTGCGATGGCGTCATGGCTCTACCTGCCCGGCGATTTCGAGGCGGTGCCCAAAAGCGCCCTGATGGCGCTGCTGTTCCTGTCGAACCTGTGGTTTTTCCTGAACACCGGCTATTTTGCGGGCGGGGCGGAAACGATGCCGCTGCTGCACTGCTGGTCGCTGGCGGTGGAAGAGCAATTCTATATCGGCTTCCCGCTGCTGCTGTGGGGCATTGCGCGCTATGCGCCGAAATGGCGAATTGGCGCGATTGCCGCGGTGGCTGCAGTCTCGCTCGGCTGGGCGGCGGCGAAGGCGGCCGATACCGATGGCTTTGCCTTCTACATGCTGCCGCCGCGCGCGTGGGAATTGTTTGCCGGAGCCCTGCTGGCCGTCGGCGCGGTGCCGGAACTGCGCAGCCGCGCCTGGCGTGAAATGCTGGCGCTGGCGGGCCTTGGCCTGATCCTCATTGCGGTGTTCACCTATTCTTCGGCCACGGTCTTTCCGGGGCTGAGCGCAATTGTGCCGGTGCTGGGATCGGCGCTGTTGCTGCACGCCGCGCCGGGCACGCGGGTAGGCGCACTCCTTTCCAGCCCGTTGCCGGTGGGGATCGGGCTGATTTCATACTCGCTCTACCTGTGGCACTGGCCGCTGATCGTTTTCGCCGAATATGCGCGTGACGAGAAGCTGGCGGGTATCTGGCAGCTTGGCGTGATCGCCGCATCGCTGCTTGCCGGATGGGCCAGCTGGCGCTGGATCGAACGCCCATTCCGTTCGTCCCAGCGCTTCAGCCAGAAGCGGATCTTCGGGTGGAGCGGTGTTGGCATGGCCGTGCTGGGCGCGGGCGCACTAGCCTTGATCCCGCTGGGCGGCTGGGCCAGCCGCTTCCCCCCCGATGTGGCGCGCTTCACTGCCGCCAAGGATGATTTCAGCCCCAGGCGCGCCGCCTGTCTTTCGGATGCGATTGGCGGCGCCCGGCCACAATGCACCTTTGGCGTACCCGGCGCTGCGCCCACCGCCTTGCTGTGGGGCGATAGCCACGGCGTGGAGTTCGCCTGGGTGCTGGGGCAGGAATACGCTGCCAAGGGTCAGGCGCTGATCCAGCGCACGCGCGGATCGTGCCCACCGCTGACCGGTTTCGCGCGGGCCAAAGACCCCGGCTGCGCAGCGTTCAATACCGATGTGCTGGACCTTTTGGCCAAGACCCCAAGCGTCGCCACGGTCTATCTCTCTGCGCTGTGGGCGCAGGGCGAGTACCGCGACGATCCGGCATCGCTGGCGCGTCTGGACGCGACCATTGCCCGGCTGAGGGCGATGGGCAAGCGCGTGCTGGTGATCGGTCCGGTCCCGCCGCAGCGCTGGAGTGTCCCGCGCCGCCTCGCCCACGCCGCTGCTTTTGGCCAGAGCGGCGAGATGCCCGGTGCCCCGGCCGCCGACTATGCCCATGATACCGCGTGGCTTACCCGCGCCTATCCGCGCTGGGAGGCCGAAGGTGTTGGCGTGATCAACCCGGCG
>NZ_JANOWI010000034.1:0-4183 GCF_031417815.1 Novosphingobium sp.
ATCACCCAGGATGTCAGACAGCACGGTGAAATTGTCGCCTTCGAGGATCAGCCCCATCGCGATACCCGAAACCGGGCGCTTGATCGGCACTCCGGCGTCCATCATCGACAATGCACCGCCGCAAACGGTGGCCATCGACGATGAACCGTTGGACTCGGTAATGTCCGAGACCACGCGGATCGTGTAGGGGAACTCTTCCTTCGTCGGCAGCACCGCCTGCAGCGCCCGCCAGGCGAGCTTGCCGTGGCCGGTGTCGCGGCGGCTGGGAGCACCAAAACGCCCCACTTCACCGACCGAGTACGGCGGGAAGTTGTAGTGCAGCATGAAGTTCGAATACGACAGGCCTTCCAGCCCGTCGATCATCTGTTCAGAATCCTTGGTGCCCAGCGTGGTGGTGCAGATCGCCTGGGTTTCACCGCGGGTGAACAGCGACGAGCCGTGGGTGCGCGGCAGGAAGCCGACCATCGCTTCGATCGGGCGGACCTGCGTGGTCTTGCGGCCATCGATGCGGGTGCCATCCTTGAGGATCGCACCGCGCACGATATCGCCTTCGACCTTCTTGACCGACTTCATCGCCGCCATCTGGGTCTGTCCGTCTTCACCGGCGAAGGCTTCCTTGGCCTTGGCCCGGGCGAGGTTGAGCGCGTTCGAGCGTTCCGATTTGTCGGTCAACTTGTAGGCTGCGGCAATGTCCTTGCCGATCAGCTTCTTGAGCTTGTCCTTGATCGCGGTGTTATCGCTGACTGCCACATCCCACGGATCCTTGGCAGCTTTTTCGGCCAGATCGATGATCAGGTTGACCACCTTCTTGCACTCGTCATGCGCGAACAGCACGGCGCCCAGCATGATCTCTTCGTTGAGCTCACGGGCCTGCGATTCGACCATCATCACGGCATTGCCGGTGGCGGCAACGACCAGATCGAGATCGCCGGCGGCGGCCACGTCCTGGCGCGGGTTGAGAGTGTATTCACCGTCAACATAGCCAACGCGCGCAGCGCCGATCGGGCCCATGAACGGGAGGCCCGAAATGGTCAGCGCGGCCGAAGCGGCGATCAGCGCCAGGATATCGGGTTCGATCTCGCCGTCATAGCTCATCACATGGGCAATGACATTGATTTCGTTGTAGAAGCCTTCGGGGAACAGCGGCCGCACGGGCCGATCGATCAGCCGCGAAACCAGCGTTTCCTTTTCGGTCGCGCCGCGCTCACGCTTGAAGAAGCCGCCCGGGATGCGCCCGGCGGCGAAGAACTTTTCCTGATAGTGGACGGTCAGCGGGAAGAAATCCTGCCCTTCCTTGACGCTCTTGGCGGCCGTGACGGCGCAGAGCACAACTGTTTCGCCATAAGTGGCGAGGACCGCGCCGTCTGCCTGACGGGCAATGCGGCCGGTTTCCAGAGTGAGGGTCTTTCCGCCCCACTCCATCGATACGGTTTTAACGTCGAACATTGTATTTCCTTCAGCCCGCGCGCCCTATTGCGCAGCGGGTTTTGCTGCCGGGTGATCCGTCCCGGTCCGGTGCGGGGCCTTGTCTGCCCCAATGGCCCTTCACCGAAATGCGAAGGAAGCCCGATGGTGTTGGGTCGCATCGCGCAAACGCGATACTCCCGAATGCAAAAAGCGGCCCGCTCGGGACCGCCTTTACGCGTTGTTACTTACGAAGACCAAGCTTGGCGATCAGCGCATTGTAGCGCTCGACATCGACCCGCTTGAGGTAGGCCAGCAGCGTGCGGCGCTTGTTGACCATGGTCAGCAGGCCCCGGCGCGAGTGGTTGTCCTTGTGGTGATCCTTGAAGTGATCGGTCAGGTTGCGGATGCGCTGGGTCAGAATGGCGACCTGCACTTCGGGCGAACCGGTATCACCCGAACCGCGGGCGTTGTCAGCGATAACTTCAGTCTTCTGTTCAAGCGAAATCGACATGTCTTGTACTCCGCGACATCATCAAAAATTGAAACCCCGGACCACGCAGACGTTGCCGCCTGAAAGCTCCACCAGTGCGAGCGGGATATTTCCCTCTCGCGCTAGGTACAGCCCATCGCCCTGGGTCATCCCGGTCAGAACGCGGCCCTGTCGGACCGCCCTTGCCGCTTCCGGATCGAGATTGAGAGCCGGGATGTCGTCCAGCCCTGCCTCGAACGGCAAGAGTATGTGTTCAAGTGGCGCGCCCTTACCCACTTCGTTCAATTTGTCTAGCAAAATCGCCTGAGACAGGTCGAACGGACCGGCCTTGGTCCGGCGTAGCATGGTAACATGGCCGACAGTGCCGAGCGCCAGCGCAACATCGCGCGCAAGGCTGCGGATGTACGTGCCTTTGGAAACGTGGGCGGTGAGGGTTACGCAATCCTCCCCGAGCTTGCTCGGGGAGGGGGACCGCGCCGCAGGCGTGGTGGAGGGGGCAGAAGTCGCAACCCCTCCGTCAGTCGCTGCGCGACTGCCACCTCTCCGAGGCAAACTCGGGGAGGATTGAATTACGAGCGAAAACACCGTCACGCTGCGCGCCGCCAGTTCCACCGCTTCGCCCTTGCGCGCCAGATCGTAAGCCCGCTCGCCGCCAACTTTCAGCGCCGAATAGGCCGGCGGGACCTGCTCGATCGGCCCGGTGAAGCGCGGCAAAATCGCTTCAACCTGTGCCAAAGTCGGCCGCACGTCGCTGGTTGCGATCACTTCGCCTTCCAGATCGAGCGTGTCAGTCTCTGCCCCGAACGCCACGGTAAATTGGTACTCTTTGCTGGCATCGAGCATCCGCCCGGTCAGCTTGGTCGCCTCGCCCAGCGCGATCGGCAGCACGCCCGTCGCCAGCGGATCGAGCGTGCCGCCGTGGCCGACCTTGACCTTGCCAAGCCCGGCCTCGCGGCACACCCGTTTGACCGCAGCAACGCCTTGCGTGCTGCCAAGCCCGAGCGGCTTGTCGAGGATGATCCAGCCGTTGGGCAAGTGTTCAAAGCCCGGCGACGGCGCGGGCAAGTTCGAGATAGTGACCGGTCAGCCAATCAACCGCCGGGCTGACCACCCAACCGATCACGTTGAGGCTGGGCGAAATCATCGGCAGCACCACGATCAGCAGGATCATCACCAGCAGCGCGTACTTGTGGAGTTCACCGTAACGCGCCGCAAGCCCGGCCGGGAGCAGGCCCTCGATGATGTGGCCGCCATCGAACGGCGGCACTGGCAGCAGGTTGAACAGCGCCAGAAACACGTTGATCAGGATGAAGTTGAGCAGGTTGAGCGCCACGAAGCCAAGCGCCAGCCCGGTCGCTGCGCCTCCGCCGGTAAAGCGCAGCAACAGGCCCAGCAGCACTGCGCCAATCACCGCCATCACCAGATTGCTGCCGGGTCCGGCGGCGGCCACCAGCATCATGTCGCGGCGCGGATTGCGCAGCAGTTCCTTGCGCACCGGCACCGGCTTGGCCCAGCCGAACACCGGCAGGCCAGACAGCTTGAGGATCGCGGGCAAGATCACCGTGCCAAACGGATCGACATGCTTGAAAGGATTGAGGCTGAGCCGGCCAAGCAGCTGCGCGGTCGGATCGCCCAGACTTCGCGCCACGAACCCATGCGACACTTCGTGAAACACAATTGCAATCACCAATGGGATCACCAGCGCGGCAATCTGGAACACAGTTTCGTTCATAGACCCAATTTCTCCCGGTCGCGCTCTACCACCGAATGGATTGCGTTGTCGTGCTGGTATCCGGCGCTCACCACCCCAGCGCCTCGGTAAAGTGCTTTCGGCACAGCGCGACATAGCGGTCGTTGCCGCCGATCTCGGTCTGCGCGCCTTCGGCCACCGCCGCGCCGCTTTCATCGACCCGCAGGTTCATGCTCGATTTGCGCCCGCAGTGGCACACCGCCTTGAGCTCGATCAGCGAATCCGCGATCCCCAGCAAGACTTTCGCGCCGGGGAACAGTTCGCCCTGAAAATCGGTGCGCAGGCCATAGCACAGCACCGGAATGCCCGCCTGATCCGCCACTTTGGCCAATTGCCAGACCTGCGCTTCGGTAAGGAACTGCGCCTCATCCACCAGCACGCAGGCGAGCGGCTCCACCCGGTGCGCGGCGCCAATCCGGTCCCACAGGCTGGTTTCGCCATCGAAACGGTGGGCTTCGGCGTGGAGGCCGATCCGGCTTTCGATCGCCTTGTCGCCGCCGCGGTCGTCGAGGTCAGCGGTCCACAACATGGTCGCC
>NZ_JANOWI010000035.1:0-100942 GCF_031417815.1 Novosphingobium sp.
ACCAAGAAGAGCCAGGTTTATTCGACCGCCGAGGACAACCAGCAGGCGGTGACGATCCGCGTGTTCCAGGGCGAGCGCGAAATGGCGGCCGACAACAAGATGCTCGGTCAGTTCGATCTGGTCGGCATCCCGGCTGCGCGCCGCGGCGTGCCGCAGATCGAGGTGACGTTCGATATTGACGCCAACGGCATCGTCAACGTCAGCGCCAAGGACAAAGGCACCGGCAAGGAACAGCAGATCAAGATCCAGGCCTCGGGCGGTCTTACGGATTCGGATATCGACGCGATGGTCAAGGACGCGGAAAAGTTCGCGGATGAAGACAAGAAGCGGCGCGGCGCGGCGGAAGCCAAGAACAACGCCGACAGTCTGGTCCATGCCACCGAACAGCAGCTGGCCGAGCATAGTGACAAGCTCGACGCCGATCTCAAATCGGAAATCGAGGCTGCCATTGCCGAAGCCAAGACCGCGATCGAAAGCGGCGATGCCGATGAAATGACTGCCAAGACCCAGGCCCTGACCGACAAGGCGATGAAGATGGGCCAGGTTATCTACGAGAAGGAACAGGCCGCGGCCGCTTCGCCGGGCGGCGCAGGAGCCGATGGGGCTCCGGCTGAAGGCGCAGAAGAAGTTGTCGACGCCGAATTCTCCGAAGTCGACGAAGACAAGGGCTGAAACAGGCTGTGAAACGGGTCCGCCACCGCGCGCTAAAGTGCGGTGGCGGCCCTGTTTTTGAGGTGGGGCGATGGCCGTAGAAGCCGATTACTATTCATTGCTCGAGATCGAGCGGACTGCGGACGACGGGACGATCAAGTCTTCGTACCGCCGTCTGGCGATGCGCTGGCACCCGGACAAGAACCCCGGCGATTCTGACGCCGAACACCGGTTCAAGGCGATCAGCGAAGCCTATGAATGCCTGAAAGACCCGCAAAAGCGTGCGGCTTATGATCGGTTCGGCCACGAAGCGTTCAAGCAGGGCATGTCGGGCGGCGGCGCGGGGCCGGGTGCGGGCTTTTCCGATCTGGGCGACATTTTCGAAACGATATTCGGCAGCGCCTTTGGCGGCGGCGGGCGCAGCCAGGCACGGCGCGGGGCCGATCTGCGTTACGATATGGAAATCAGCCTCGATGAGGCATTCCACGGCAAGCAGGCCGAAATCGAGATCGAGATTTCGGCCAAGTGCGAACCTTGCGATGGCAAGGGCGCCGAACCCGGCACCGGCACGCGCCGCTGCAACCTGTGCGGCGGGCACGGCCAGGTCCGCGCACAGCAGGGCTTCTTCATGGTTGAGCGCACGTGTCCGACCTGCCACGGGCGCGGCGAGGTGATCGAAAAGCCGTGCCGCAATTGCCGCGGCGAAGGGCGGGTCGATACGCCGCAAAAGCTGGAAGTAAATGTCCCGCCGGGCGTCGATACCGGCACCCGCATTCGCTTGGCCGGCAAAGGCGAGGCAGGGCCGTTCGGCTCACCCCCGGGCGACCTCTACATCTTCATCCACACCCGCCGCCACGCCGTGTTCGAGCGTGAGGGGACCAACCTGATCACCCGCGTGCCGATCACTTTCACCCGTGCGGCTTTGGGCGGGGAAATCGAGATTCCGGGGCTCGACGGGACACGCATCGGAGTGGAAATTCCCGCCGGCATCCAGTCGGGCAAGCAATTGCGCAAACGCGGCGTTGGGATGCCGGTGCTGCAAGGGCGCGGGCGCGGCGATCTGGTCATCGAGATCATGGTCGAGACGCCAACCAGGCTTTCGGCCCGCCAGAAGGAACTGCTGCGCGAGTTGCAGGACACCGAGACCGGCGATGAGACGCCGCAATCGAAGGGCTTTTTTGACCGGATCAAGGAAGCGTTTGGGGGGTAGGTAGCCACCTCTCCGTCAGCCCCTTCGTGGCTGCCACCTCCCCATCGCAAGGCGATGAGGACGTAGAAATCGCCTGAGATTCTCCCCATCGACTGGTGATGGGGAGGTTACATTCGCGCAGCAAATGACGGAGGGGTCACTTTGCGACCTCAACCTCCGCCCGAACCTTCGCCACCAGTCCGGGATCGGCCTTGAGCCGCCCCTCTTCTTCATCCAGCACCGCCAGAAATGCCTCGCGCTTGAAACGGGTCATATCTTCAGGATCCAGCACCATGCCGCGCGGCAGGGCCGAAGCGATCAGGTCGATCATCCGCTCCGCCCCGTGGAGTCGCCCCCACAGGTAATCGTTCTCGCGGTAAGCCCGGCTGAAAAAGGCTCCGAAGTTGTAGAATTCGGTGCCGCGCAACACAGCTTCGGCCTCGCCGCAGCGGATCGCGTTACAATCGACCGGACTGATCCGATCCACCTTAGCGGGTTCGAACTCGGTCGATCCCTCGCCGCGCAGCAACGGCAGGGTGACCGTGTCGTAGAACGGAAAGCCCAGATAGGTCAGCAATACCCGCCGCTTCAATTCCTTGGGCATGCCCTGCAGCGCTTCGACCAGCAAAGCATCGACCACCAGATCGGTCGCCGGCAATTGCCGCCGCCGCGCGATTTCAGCCAGGACCGCGCCCGGATCGCTATCCAACAGTCGCGCCACCACGCCGAAATCCTGACCCAGTGCGCCGTGCGCTTCGCGATCGAAATAGAGCGCCAGGGCTTTGAACACTGCCGAACGCGCCCGTTCGCGCGCTTCGGGATTATCGGCGTCGATATCGTCCCAGTCATCCGATAGACGCCGTGCCAGCAGGCGCAAACGGCGGATGCGGAAGCCCAGATCGTGTTCGCGGAAGAACGTGATTGCCTCGTTGCTCGCCCCGCCGCGCATTGCCGACAGGTGATCGAGGCCATTGCGGGCGAGCCAGGCCGATAGCCGGTCGGCAACACTGTCGCCGCGCCCGACGGCGAGATCGGGTGCAGCGCATTCGATCATTGCCGCCAGTTCGGCGATGACCTGCGCGAATTTGACGTGGCCATAGGATTGGAACGCATAGCCTGCCTGGACCGCCGCTGCCTGCTGCGCCTTGGCCCGCCAGGCAACAAGGCGTTTCGCGCTGGGGCGATCGAGGAACAACGTTAGCCCAAAGAGCTTTTCGACCTGCGCCTCGACCTCGGGCCGCAAGGCATCGACGATCCCTTTCAACTCGACCGACTGGCGCGAGGCGGCCGCAATCGCTTCCAGGTTGTCGCGGATCGGCTGTTCGCGCGGGATCGAGGACAGCGAACCGAAGATCACCGAGAAGAACCCCGGCGATGTTGAATCCTTGTGGCGGGTGCCGCCCACTTCATCGGGATGCGGATCGATGTACACGAAACGGCGATCGACCTCGCGCTGTGCGGGCCGGTCGCGCAGCACCGCCATCGCCTCCGAAAACGGCGCGTTGACCAGCACCGATCCATCGATCAGCGCCACGTTCTCGGCATCGCCCGAATGCGAGTGTTCGGGCATGATCCGCTCGATAAAGGCAGCGCGGCTGGGCCAGCGTTCGCCGCGTTCACCCGCCAGAACGTCAATCTCGCGCAGTTGCAGGGCCGGGAAGGCACCCGGAAAGCTCGCGGTAGAGCGTGCTGCCAGCACCAGTTCAAGCGGCGCAGCCAGCGCGCTGCCGCCTTCGGCCGGGGCAGCGGCGCGGAACCCGATCGACAGGCGATGCTCGCTCTCCTCGATTTCCTCAGGCGTATTCAGTCTCAGGCGTTCGGGGTGTCCGCGAAAATCGGTCACGGTCACAAACAGATCGAGCGGGTGGCGCGGCGGCAACAGCGGCGCTTCGGCGGGGCTCATGCGCATCGCATCGAACGCCTCGGCCAACAGGCGCGAGAAGCCAAGCCCGCCAAACGGCGGCTCGAACCAGCGCGATCGGATCAGGCGGGATAACTTGGTGCGGACCTCGTGCCGGGTCTCGGGCGCGACGCTGTCTGATATGGCATTGCCGGGGCGGCGCAGCAGCCACCAGACGATCGGCATCGCCCAGAATTTCGCCACGCGCGACCATGGCCGCGCGTCGGGATCGAGCAGCACATCCACATCGGCGCGTTCAAGCCACAGCTCGGTCAACGGCTCAAGGCTTTGCCCAGAATGAATCGCCTGGGCCAGGAACACCCCGTTGATCCCGCCCGCACTGGCCCCGGCAATGATGTCGGTCATGACCTTGAGACGTAGCGCGAAGCGGCGTTCGATATGGTCGATCAGACGGCGATAAACCGCGTCGCTGCCAGTCTCAGCCCCGCCGCCGCCGTGGTGCGCGCGGCTGGCGCGGGAAACCTTCCACAGTTCCTTGGTGACCCCGTGCATATAGACGGCCAGGCTGACGCCGCCGTAGCAGACAAGGGCGATCCGGAGTTCCTTCTGGCGCATAGTGCTGCGCAGCATGGCAGATTATGCTGAACCGTGCCAACCGCTTGCTTGCGGATAATTGCCTATTGCGGCGCTTGCGTTCCGTTTTCGTTCTCAGTAACAGGATGACATGGCCAAGCCCAAACGCCGATACATTTGCCAAGCCTGCGGAAGCGTCTCGCACCGCTGGCAGGGCCAGTGCGCCGATTGCAGCGAATGGAACACACTGGCCGAGGAAGCGCCTGAAACCGTGTTTTCGGCCAAACATGATCTTTCGTCGGGTGGCCGCAAGATCATGTTCGAGGCGCTCGATGCCCCGGGCGAAGCGCTGGTCCGGCGCAGCACCGGCCTGGCCGAGTTCGACCGAGCGCTGGGCGGCGGACTGGTGCCGGGCAGCGCGGTTCTGATGGGCGGCGATCCGGGCATCGGCAAAAGCACGCTGCTGCTCCAGGCCGCCGCCGCAATCGCCCGCAGCGGTGCCAATGCGGTGTATATCAGCGGCGAGGAAGCCGCCGGACAGGTGCGGCTGCGCGCGGCGCGGCTGGGGCTTGGCGATGCGCCGATCCTGCTCGCCGCGGCGACATCAGTGCGCGATATCCTGAGCACGCTGGCCGGCATGCCGCCGCCAGCGCTGCTGGTGATCGATTCGATCCAGACCATGCATTCCGATCAGATCGAAGGCGCGCCCGGCACTGTCAGCCAGGTCCGCGCTTCGGCCTTTGAGTTGATCCGCTATGCCAAGGAATCCGGTGCGGCGCTGGTGCTGGTGGGCCACGTAACCAAGGACGGCAGCATCGCCGGGCCGCGCGTGCTGGAACACATGGTCGATGTGGTGATGAGCTTTGAGGGTGAGCGCAGCCACCAGTACCGGATCCTGCGTTCGATCAAGAACCGGTTCGGCCCGGTCGATGAAATTGGCGTGTTCGCAATGGAAGGTGCCGGGCTGACCGAGGTCGGTAATCCCTCGCTGCTGTTCCTTTCGGGCCGCGAGCAGCCGGTGGCGGGCAGTGCGGTGTTTCCGGCGATCGAAGGGACCCGGCCGGTGCTGGTCGAGGTCCAGGCGCTGATCGTGCGGCTGGCCAGCGGGGCCACCCCGCGCCGCGCCGTGGTGGGGTGGGACAGCGGCCGGCTGGCGATGCTGCTGGCGGTGCTTGAGGCCCGCTGCGGGCTGAATTTCTCTTCGGCCGAAGTCTATCTCAACGTCGCAGGCGGATACCGGCTGACCGATCCGGCCGCCGATCTTGCGGTGGCCGCGGCGCTGGTCTCGGCACTGGCCGACAAGCCGCTGGGGGGCGATTCCGTCTGGTTTGGTGAGGTGTCGCTGGCGGGCGAGATACGGCCGGTGGCACATGCCGGGGTGCGGCTGCGCGAAGCGGCCAAGCTGGGCTTTGCCCGCGCCTTTGGCCCGGCCGACAGCACCGGCGCGCCCAAAGGCGGAAAATTCACCGGACTTTCGCTATTGCCGAACCTTGTTGACCGGGTGGTGGGCGGCTAATAGACTCAGGCATCATGACCGGGTTCGATATCGCCGTCCTTATCCTGATTGCGCTTGGCGCGATCACTGGTTTCATGCGCGGTTTCGTGCAGGAAGTTTTCGCGCTCGCTGCCTGGGTGCTGGCTCTGGTGGCGATCCGCATGCTGCACACCCCGCTTAGCGAGGGCTTGATCCCCTACATCGGCAATACCAGCGGGGCATCGGTGCTGGCTTTCGCGCTGCTGCTGCTGGTGCCCTATGCCATCGTCAAACTGCTGTCGGACCGGCTCGGTTCAGCCAGCCGCAATTCGGTGATTGGCCCGATTGACCGGGTGATAGGCTTCGGTTTTGGCGCTATCAAGGGTGCGGTGATCGTCGTTATGGGCTTTTCAGTGCTTGTGCTGGGTTATGATACGGTCTGGGGCGCAGGCGGCCGTCCGCAATGGATTACCCAGGCGCGCACTTATCCCTTCATCAATGCCGGCAGTGAAGAATTGGTCAAGCTGATCGGCGAACGCCGCCGCGAAGCGGTTGAAGCCGCCGCGCGGGAAGAGGCTGGCAAAGCTGCCACCGAAAAGCTCAAGCGCAAAGCGAAGTGAGCGCGTCTGCCGCGCTTTACACGCGCGAGGTTCTGGCGCTGGCCACGTCGCTGGCGGCGTGGCCGCTGGACGCTGCGCTGCCGATCACCAGCCATGCCCGAGCACCAACCTGCGGCAGCACGCTCGATCTTGGTCTGGCGCTTGATGCTGCCGGCGCGATCGATCGGATTGGTTTGCGCGCGCGCGCCTGCGCCATCGGCCAGGCCGCCGCGGCGATCTTCGCCAATGCAGCAACCGGGCGGACATCGGCTGATATTACCGCCGCAGTGGGGGAAATCGAGCACTGGCTCCAGGGCGGCCCCGCGCCAAATTGGCCGGGGTTTGATGCCATCGCCGCAGCGCGCGACTATCCCGCCCGCCACGGCGCTATCCTGCTGGCGTGGCGCGCCGCGCTTGTCGCGCTTGAACAGCGCGGCTAGGAACCGGCAAAAGCGCTTCAGGGGAGTACCACCTAAATGACCGAACCGGCCCGCCATCCAGCGGTTGAACCCAGCGCGTCGGACATCCGGCTGGTTATCGCCGCATCGTCGGCCGGCACTGTGTTCGAATGGTACGATTTCTTCATCTACGGCACGCTGGCTGCAATCATCGGCAAGGCTTTCGTCCCGTCCGACAATGCGCTGGTGCGCGAACTGTTGACCTGGGCGGGGTTTGCCGTGGGATTTGGGTTCAGGCCACTGGGCGCGATCCTGTTCGGCTATCTGGGCGACAAGCTGGGACGCAAATACACGTTTCTGGTCACCGTAACCCTGATGGGGATCGCCACCGCCGGGGTCGGTCTGGTGCCATCGGTGGACGCGATCGGCATGTGGGCGCCGGCGATCATCATCTTCCTGCGCGTGCTGCAAGGTCTGGCGCTGGGCGGTGAATACGGCGGCGCGGCGATCTATGTTTCGGAACACAGCCCGCCCAACCGGCGCGGCTTTTTCACTGGCTTCATCCAGGCCAGCGTGGTCGGCGGCTTCATCCTCAGCCTGGCCGTGGTGCTGGGTTGCAAGACGATGTTCGATACCGAAACGTGGAATGCGTGGGGTTGGCGCGTGCCGTTCCTGCTCAGCCTCGCTTTGCTGGCGATCTCGCTGTGGATGCGGATCAAACTTTCGGAAAGCCCGGTCTACCGCGCGATGAAGGAGGAAGGTGAGCTTTCGGGCAATCCCTTCGTCGAAAGCTTCACCTATCCTGGTAATCGCCGCCGCATATTCGTGGCGTTGTTTGGGGTAGCGGTCGGCCTGACCGTGATCTGGTACACCGCCACCTTCTCAAGCCTGGCCTTCCTGGTCGGCCCGATGCGGGTGGAAGAAGGCGTGGCGCAAGTCATCGTGGCGGCATCGGCGCTGGTTGGTCTGACATTCTTCATCGGATCGGGTTGGCTGTCGGACCGGGTCGGGCGCAAGGCCCCGATCGTCTGGGGCTATATCGCAACGCTGGTGCTGCTGTTCCCGGCCTTCTGGGCGCTTGAATGGGCCTTGCAATCAGCCCATGCCGCAGCCCCGGCGGGCGCCAAGGTCGTGCCCGATGCGCTGGCCATAGCGAAGATTTTCGCGGCTTTGACAGTGCTTAACGCGCTGTCGGGCTTTACCTATGGTCCGGTCGCGGCGCTGCTGTCCGAAATGTTTCCGGCCCGCATCCGCTATTCGTCGATGTCGATTCCCTATCACTTCGGAACCGGCTGGTTTGGCGGGGTGGTGCCGCTGATCTCCACCTTCGCGGTGGCGCGCACCGGCAACATCTATGCCGGGCTGTGGTATCCGTGGATCATGGTCGTGGTATCGCTGATCGTGGCGGCCTGGGGGCTGAAAGGCGGCTTGCCGCGCGATTTTTCCGATGATGCCAGCTGATTTGCCAGCGCCGCCTTTGCGGCTGAGCATTGATCCCGCAGCGCTCACGGCCAACTGGCGCGCGCTCGATCGTCTTTCGGGCGCGGCGCGTGCAGGTGCCGCAGTCAAAGCAGATGCCTATGGGCTTGGCGCGCGGCGTGTGGCCAGGATCTTGCTGGAGGCCGGCTGCGAAGATTTCTTTGTCGCCCATTGGAGCGAGGCGGCAGACCTGCTCGGCACCATTGCGCCGCAGCGTATCGCCGTGCTGCACGGTCCGCTGAACGCTAGCGATGCCGCCTATGCGCGCGATACGGCACTGCGCCCGGTGATCAATTCGCTGCATCAGGCGCGGCTGTGGCAGGAAGCGGGCGGGGGCCTGTGCCACCTTATGGTCGATACCGGGATCAACCGGCTTGGCCTGCCGCTGGACGACCTGAATGATCCCGCCATTGCCGGGCTGCAAGTCGATCTGTTGCTCTCACACCTTGCATCAGCCGATGAAGCCAGTGCACAAAACGCCCGGCAATGCGCGCGGTGGAACGCGGCGCGCGGCACCGTGACGCATGCCCGTGCCAGCCTTGCCAACAGCGCCGGGATTACCCTCGGGCCCGATTATCACGGCGATCTGACCCGCCCGGGCATCGCGCTTTACGGCGGTGTTCCCTGCGCCGCGCTTGTCCCGCATATCCGCCAGGTGGCCCGGCCCGAGGCGCAGTTGATCCAGATCCGCGAACTGCAGGCCGGCGACAGTGTTGGATACAACGCTACTTTCACCGCCAGCGCACCGATGCGGGTCGGCATTGTCAGTCTCGGTTACGCCGATGGTTTCCTGCGCTGCTGGTCGGGCAAGGGTGCCATGCTTGCCGATGGCGCACGTCTGCCAGTGCTGGGCCGCATTTCGATGGACATGACGGTGATCGATCTTGCCGCTGTGCCGGAGCTTGGCGAGGGCGACTGGATCGCGCTGGACTATGCGCTTCCGGCCGCGGCGGCTGCCAGCGGCCTGTCCCAATATGAACTGCTCACCGCGCTTGGCCGCAGATTTGCGCGCTGAACACCGGCTTATGCTGCGCAGCATCGTTTTGTTGCGTTGCACCTATTGCAAGTGCTAACGTTACGTCCTGCACCTGTAACACGGCACTGGATTGGTGAAATGAGCGAGGCCAAGGGCGAAACTGTCGTCATCAAGAAGTACGCCAACCGGCGGCTCTACAACACCAAAAGCTCAAGCTACATTACGCTCGAGCATCTGGCGAAGATGACGCGCGAGGGCATTGATTTCAAAGTGCTCGACGCCAAGACCGGGACTGACATCACCCACCAGATCCTCACGCAGATCATCATGGAGGAAGAATCGGTGAGCGGCGAACAGATGCTGCCGGTCAACTTCCTGCGCCAGCTGATCGGGATGTACGGCAATTCGATGCAGGGCCTTGTCCCGCATTATCTTGAAGCCAGCATGGACCAGTTCCGCGCCAACCAGTCAAAACTGCGCGAAGCGTTTGAAGCCAGCCTTGGCGCCAATCCGCTGGCCAAGCTGGCCCAGCAGAACCTGGCAATGTTCAAGGCCGCGGCTACGGCCTTCGTCCCCGGGCTGGCTGATGAAAAGACGTCGAAAGCCAAGGACGATGCCGACGAACTGGCAGCGCTGCGCACGCAGATGGCCGAGATGCAGGCCCGGCTCGATAAGCTGGGCAAGTGAGGCGGATCCTGCCCGGCTAGCTCCGGCTGAGCAGCGCCACGCCGGGCTTTTCGAACTTGCGGCCCTTGCCGACCTGCCATTCCACCGGATCAAATCCGCTGGGAAAGGTCAGCTGGCCAAGCTTGAGCACCGCGGCAAGCCGGCACAGACCGCCGCCGATCTGGACCACATAGCCATTATTCACGCCCACCTCGATCGCCTCGAACTCGGCCTTTAGGGTCAGGGTGAACTGGATCGGATTGGCGGTAAGACCGAACCCGGAAATGCCAAGGATCGGGTAGAGATCGAGATCCTGTTCCAGCTTGCCCAGGCGGATGAAGCGCGGTTCTGTGCTAGTTTCGCTGGCCTTGGCCTCAGCTTCGATCGCGGGCGATTTGCCCCAGCCTTGGATGAACAGTGGCAGCAAATCCATCTGGCCAAGCTTGGCCGACATCGCCGCGGCAATGCGCGGCCCGACCAGACTGGTCATCGCGCGTTTCAAGCGGCCTGAGTCTTCACTGTCCGCCATATCCGCCTGCGCCTGCTGGGCGGCAGCATCGAACGCTTCGGGCGGAATCAGCGCAGCGAGTTCGATCTGGCCGGGTTCAATCATGTTGCGTCTCCCTGGGCCAGGACCGGGGTGCCGACCGGCGCGCTGGCTTCGCCGGTTTCGATCCGGATGGCGAGGTTAATCTCGGGAGCGGTAAATACGGGGTGCGAAGCATGCGTCAGTGCGCCCGGACCCACCGCGATTTCGCAACCAATTGTGGGCCTGGGCCAAAACCAGCGCCGTGCCAGTTCGGCCAATCCGCCTGCAGCACCCGCGACGATCAGCCACACCCACCACGGCAACAGCCCCCAAGGCAAAGTGGGGCCATGTGCCGGGCCGCTCAAGTCAGCCGGTAATGGCTCGGCAACCGGGACCGATGGTTGCGGCAGCGGCTCGGCAACGGTGGCAAGCGGGGTTGGCGTCGTACCCGTCGCCGCGCTTGCTGCAGGTTCCACCTTGCCTGGCTGCGGGGCGAGGGTGGGTGAGGGACTGACAACACCGGCAGGCTTTGTGGTCGGCACCGGCCGCGGCGTTGGTGCAGGATAGAGCGTCGGTACCGCGGTGGGTGTCGCAGTTGCCTGAAAGGTCGGGGTCGGGGTCGGGAACGCCGTCGGGCTGGGCTTGGGCTTGATCATCCCCTTGATCACCCCGATCACCTGCTCCGGCGACACCGTGGGCTTGGTCTGCGGATCGCGCGGCGGAGCGGTTGTCCCAGTATCGGTGGTTTGTGCGGCCAGCGGTGCGGCCACCACCAGCGCTGCGGCAGCCAGGCCGACACCGGCACATCGATAATACATCGCAAAGCCCCCTCTGGCGTGCAGCCTAACACGATCTGCAACTGGCACAAACCTTGTGCGCTGCGGCTGCAGCCGCTATCGCGCCGGCGATGAAACACGCACTGTCTGTCACTCGCCAACAAGACTTCGCCGCCTGGTATCAGGAAGTTATCGCCGAGGCTGAAATGGCCGAAGAAAGCGGCGTGCGCGGCTGCATGGTGATCCGCCCGTGGGGCTATGGCATCTGGGAACGGATCCAGAAACTGATGGACGCGCGGATCAAGGCGGCCGGCGTCGACAATTGCTATTTTCCGCTGTTCATTCCGCTGAGCTATTTCGCCAAGGAGGCCGAGCACGTTGAGGGCTTTGCCAAGGAAATGGCTGTTGTCACCCATCATCGCCTGATTCAGGATGGCAAGGGTGGGCTGGTGCCCGATCCCGAAGCAAAACTGGAAGAACCGCTGATCGTGCGGCCAACCTCCGAAACCGTGATTGGCCAGGCGATGGCGCGCTGGATCCAGTCGTGGCGCGATCTGCCGATGCTGACCAACCAGTGGGCCAATGTCGTGCGCTGGGAGATGCGCACACGGATGTTCCTGCGGACCAGCGAATTTCTCTGGCAGGAAGGCCATACCGCCCACGCCGACAAGCCCGATGCGATGGCCGAAACGCTGCGCGCGCTTGAAATGTACCGCGCGCACGCCGAGCAGGAACTGGCGATGCCGGTCTTCGCTGGCGAAAAGCCTGAGAACGAGCGCTTCCCCGGCGCAGTCGCCACCTATTCGATCGAAGCAATGATGCAGGACGGCAAGGCGCTGCAGGCCGGGACCAGCCATTACCTCGGCACTGGCTTCGCCGAGGCTGCGGGCATCCGCTATCAGGACCGCGAGGGCCAGCAGGCTCTGTGTCACACCACCAGCTGGGGCGTATCGACGCGCCTCATCGGCGGGGTGATCATGGTCCACGGCGATGACGAT
Organism: Novosphingobium sp.; assembly: GCF_031417815.1. Lineage (GTDB taxonomy): Bacteria > Pseudomonadota > Alphaproteobacteria > Sphingomonadales > Sphingomonadaceae > Novosphingobium. The sequence continues at coordinate 12,170 of NZ_JANOWI010000035.1, forward strand.
GGCCTGCGCGTGCCGCCCGCAATTGCCCCGCACCAGGTGGTGATCCTGCCGATGCTGCGCGATGATCTCGGCGATGAAGTGCTGCTGGCGTACTGCGAAGCGCTGCGGGCGGCGCTGGCCGGGCAGAACGCGCTGGGCGAGCCGATCCGCGTGCTGCTCGACAAGCGCGCTGGCAAGGCCACGCAAAAGCGCTGGGGCTGGGTGAAAAAAGGGGTGCCGCTGATCCTCGAAATTGGCGGGCGGGATGCCGCTGGCGGACAGGTTTCGGTGGTCCGCCGTGACCGGCTCTACCGCGACGACGGCAAGGTCAACTTTGTCGGTCAGGATCGTGACCAGTTCCTCGCCCAGGCGGCGGCTGAACTGACGGACATTCAAAGCAGCCTGCTGGGCGAAGCCACCCAGCGCCGCGATGCCCAGATCAGCCGTGATGTATCCGATATGGCCGGGCTTGAAGCCTACTTCGCCGAAAGCAACCGTTACCCCGGCTGGGTCGAACTTGGCTGGTCGCGGCCCACCGGGGCGGCGCTTGATGCCGTGGTGCAAAAACTCAAGACGCTCAAACTGACAATCCGCAACACCCCGATGGACGGCGCAGCGGTTTCAGGCACTTGCCTGCTCACCGGCGCGCCTGCCGTAGAGCGGATTTACGTAGCGCGGGCTTACTGATTTGGCGCGCGATGCCAAACCCCAGCCCGGGCTGCCGACCCGCAAACAGATCCTTGAGTTCATCGCCAGCAGCGCCGAACCTGCCGGTAAGCGCGAGCTTTCGCGCGCCTTCGGGCTGAAGGGGCAGGAAAAGATCGCGCTCAAGGCCTTGCTCAAGGACATGGCCGATGAAGGCCTGATCGATGGCAACCGCAGTGCGTTCCACGCCATGGGCGGGGTGCCCAAGGTGACCGTGCTGCGCGTCACCGATATCGACGAAGGCGAAGCTGTGGCCGTGCCCGATGCCTGGTCGCCCGGTGATGCCACCGCGCCGCCGCGCATTCGCCTCCGTGAAAAAAAGGGCCGCGGCTCGGCGCTGCGAAAGGGCGACCGGGTGCTGGCCCGCACCGAAGAAACCGCCACCGGCTGGATCGCCCACCCGATGAAAGTGCTGCCCGCGCACGCCGACCAGATCATGGGCGTGGTCGAGATCGACAAGGCCGGCAAGGGCTGGCTCGCACCGGTTGACAAGCGCGAGCGGCATTCGAGCATGATCGTCGATCTGGGCGGGGCTGAGGAAGGGCAGTTGGTGTTGGCCGAGCCGGTCGGCCGCAGCCCGCGTTCGGGCGTCAAGGTCACCACGGTGCTTGGCGATCCGCTCGCTCCCAAGGCGTTCAGCCTGATCGCAATTCACAAGCACGGCATACCGTTCGCGTTCAATCCCGAAGCGGTAACCGAAGCTGGAATTGCCGCGAAACTGCCGGTCAGTGCCGAAACCCGCGAGGATTTGCGCGCGCTGCCGATCGTGGCGATCGATCCCGCCGATGCGCGCGATCATGACGATGCGATCTGGGCCGAGCCTGACGGGCAGGGCGGTTTCCGTGCGCTGATCGCGATTGCCGATGTCAGCTATTATGTCCGCCACGGCAGCGCGCTCGATGGTGATGCCCGCAAGCGCGCCAATTCGGTCTACTTCCCCGACCGGGTGGTGCCGATGCTGCCCGAAGTGCTGTCGGCCGATGTCTGTTCGCTGAAAGCCGGGGCTGACCGCGCGGCGATGGCGTGCCACCTCGAATTCACTGCCGAGGGCAAGGTGACGTCATGGCGTTTCACCAGGGCAATTGTGCGAATTCACGAGGTTATCGCCTATGAAGAAGCGCAGCGCCGGATCGATGCAGGTGAGGGCGAAGGCCACCTGTACAACCTGTGGGCCGCCTGGCGCGCGCTGGAAACGGCCCGCAAGGCACGCGATCCGCTGGCGCTCGAGCTGCCCGAGCGGCGGGTGCTGCTGGGCGATGATGGCAAGATCAAGGAAATAGCGCTGCGCGAACGGCTTGACGCGCACCGGGTGGTGGAAGAGTTCATGATTTCGGCCAATGTTGCCGCGGCCAAGGCGCTTGAAGCTAAGGTCGCACCGGTGGTCTACCGCCTGCACGAACCGCCCAGCCGGGAAAAGCTGACCGCGCTCAAGGATTACCTCGCAACCTTCGACAAGAAGCTGTCACTGGGCCAGGTGGTCACCCCCACATTGTTCAATCGAATGCTCAAGGATGTGGCAGATGAGTCTGAAAAGGCTTTGATTATGGAAGCGGTGCTGCGCAGCCAGACGCAGGCCTATTACGGCCCGCGGAACATGGGCCATTTCGGTCTGGCGCTGGCCAGCTATGCCCATTTCACCTCGCCGATCCGCCGCTATTCGGATCTGCTGGTTCACCGCGCGCTGGTCGATGCCTATGGGCTGGAACAGCCCCGGCCCAAAGCCGATCTGCCTGCCACATCGGGGCTGGCTGACCGCGACCGGGCGGATCTGACCCGCGTTTCCGAAGCGATCAGCGATGCCGAGCGCCGCGCCATGTCGGCCGAACGCGAAACGATCGACCGCTACGTTGCCGCCTGGCTGTCATCGCGGGTGGGCGAAGTATTCGAATGCCGGATCACTGGCGTCCAGCGCTTCGGGCTGTTTGCAACGATCATCGGGCTGGGCGGTGATGGGCTGGTGCCGGTTTCGGTGCTGGGCGACGAACGCTTTTTCCATGATGAGAAAAGTAAGGTGCTGGAAGGCGAGCGGAGCGGCACACGCTTTGGTTTGGGCCACCGGATGAAGCTGCGCCTGGCCGAGGCCAATCCGCTGACGGGTGCACTCAAATTCGAACCCGAGTTCGGTTCAGGATTGATGATAGAACCGCGCGGCAAACCTCTGCTATCGAAGCAGAAGGGGAAGCACATTGCCGGCCAGCGCGGACGCCCGGGCAATATCCGCCACCAGGGCCGGAAGCGTTAGCTCAGTCGCTCGATCGCTGCTTCGCTGAGCCCTGCGGGAATGACATAGAGCGGGCAGGGCAGTTGCCCCGCGGCGGCCGCGAAATGCGATACCAACGGGCCCGGTCCGCCATTGCTCGCCGCCCCCAGGACCAGCGCCGACACCTCGGGATGTTCGGTGAGGTAATCGCGAATTACCGCCACACCCTCGCCTTGCTTGACCGCAATGACCGGCGGTTTTCCAGTTCCGCCCATCAGGCTTCCGGCTGCCGAAGTAACCAGGGCTTCAGCGCGCGCGCGGGCTTCTTCTTCGATCGTCGCCTGAATTCCGCCGAAGGCCACGAATTGCTGGCGCGGCACCAAGGCCAGCAGATGGACCATACCGCCGGTACGCTGGGCACGGCTTGCCGCAAAACGCAGCGCAGTTGCAGCCTCCTCGGTCTCGTCCATGATCACCAGATATACGCGCATCCTCGCCCTTTCCCCGCCAGCGACGAAATATCTGCTACAAACCTATTCAGCGCAAGCATCTTGCCCAATGCCGACATTTTGGCCAGAGACGTAGCGTCAGATTGCCGATCAACAAGGATCAGTCGCCAACATGCCGATTGCCATCAAGATGCCCGCACTTTCGCCAACCATGGAGGAAGGGACACTGGCCAAATGGCTGGTCAAAGTGGGCGACACGGTCCGTTCCGGCGATATCATGGCCGAGATCGAGACCGACAAGGCAACGATGGAATTCGAGGCTGTTGACGAGGGCACAATCATCGCAATCGCAGTGGCTGAAGGCACCGAAAGCGTCAAAGTCGGTACCGTTATCGCCACTTTGGCCGGAGAGGATGAGGATACCGCTGTGCCTGCGCCCAAGGCGTCCGCTGCAAAGCCCGAACCCGTTGCCGCAGCACCGATCACGATGAAGCCAGTTCCGGCTGCTCCTTCCCCCATCGGGGACCGCGTCGTCGCCTCGCCGCTTGCCAAACGGATTGCTGAGCAGAACGGCGTCGACCTGAAAGCGCTGAAGGGCAGCGGGCCGGGCGGACGGATCGTCAAGGCTGATGTCGAAAGCCAGGCGGGCAAGGCTTCCCCCACGCCTCTGGCTGCAGCGACCAGCGCACCAGCGCCCGCAGTGCCTGATTTCGGCATTCCTTACGAAGCCGAAAAGCTCAACAACGTGCGCAAGACGATCGCGCGGCGGCTTACCGAAGCCAAGCAGACCATCCCGCATATCTATCTGACCGTCGATGTGCGGCTCGATGCGCTGCTCAAGCTGCGCGGTGAACTTAACAAGGCGCTTGAAGCAGATGGGATAAAGCTGTCTGTCAATGATCTTTTGATCAAGGCTTTGGCCAAGGCACTGATCCGCGTCCCCAAGTGCAATGTCAGTTTTGCTGGTGACGAATTGCGCAAATACGCGCGCGCCGACGTGTCGGTGGCGGTGGCAGCGCCTTCGGGTCTGATCACACCGATCATCGTTGATGCAGCGGGCAAGGGCGTGGCCCAGATCAGCACCGAAATGAAGGCGCTGGCCGACAAGGCCCGCGAAGGCAAGCTGATGCCGCACGAATACCAGGGCGGCACGGCCAGCCTTTCAAACCTCGGCATGTTCGGGATCAAGCAGTTTGATGCGGTGATCAATCCGCCCCAGGCGATGATCATGGCGGTGGGCGCGGGCGAGCAACGGCCTTACGTCGTCGATGGTGCGCTTTCGGTCGCCAGCGTGATGTCTGCCACTGGCAGCTTCGATCACCGCGCAATCGACGGTGCTGATGGCGCACAATTGATGCAAGCGTTCAAGAGCCTGATCGAAAATCCGCTGGGTTTACTGGCCTGATCGAAGCCTCGTCGGCGTGTCTTGAAAACCACAGTGGGAAGTGAATTTTCGTTATTGACCATTGTCTTGCGCGTTACCCCCATTGGCGAGACCGGTTTATCGGATATACTGCCCCCACGCCACATTTTTGGGCGTTTTGAGGAGGGAAAATGCGTAAAGTTCTTTTCGTCGCACTCGTTCTTGGGGCGGCTCCGGCCTATGCACAGGATGGCGATGCCAAGATCGGCGGTGCCCGCATCGAAGTGCGCGCCGGGATCGAACGCCCGAACCTGAGCGATACCCAAAGCGGCACGACCTATGTCGATACGCTGGGCTCGGGCGTAACCTATGGCGGTGAGCTGGGCTATGACATCCCGGTCGGCCGGAACCTGACGGTCGGCCCCTATGTCGGGATCGATGCCGGCGGTGCCGACAAGTGCGAGACCTATACCGACGTGGGGATCAACGGCACGGCCTGCTTCAAGGCCAACACCAACCTTACCGCCGGCGTCCGCGTCGCCTATGCCACGCCGAAGACCGAGCTTTATCTCGGTCTTGGCTATGACAGCTATGACCTTGATTTCTCGATCCGCGAGACCGCTGTGGTCGGCGGGGCAACCGTGTTCAGCTATGATAACAATGGCGCACGCGGCGGCCTCGATGTGTCACTTGGCGCGAACTTCACCGTTGCCAGGAACGCCTACATCGGCGTCGGCATGAAGGTTGGCGAACTCGGCGAATTCGAGAACACCGGCTTCAGCCTGCAGCGCTTCCAGGGCCATCTCGCCCTCGGCCTGCGCTTCTGATACCCCGCGCTCCTGCGGCGGCGTGATCCGCCGCAGGAGCCTTTGACTGCCAGGGAGCACCATGAGCGATTACGACGTCATTATTCTGGGATCCGGCCCTGGCGGCTATGTAGCGGCGATCCGCTGTGCGCAGCTTGGTTTGAAGACGGCAATCGTCGAACGCGAAAACCTAGGCGGTATCTGTCTCAACTGGGGCTGCATTCCGACCAAGGCGCTGCTGCGTTCGGCTGAAGTGTTTCACAATATGAAACATGCTGCGGCCTATGGCCTGGCGGCGGACAACATCCGGGCCGATCTGGACGCGGTGGTCAAGCGCAGCCGCGGCGTGGCCATGCAGCTTAACCAGGGCGTCACGCACCTGATGAAAAAGAACAAGATCGCCGTGCACATGGGTGACGGCACGCTGCTGGGCGGCGGAAAGCTTGAAGTGAAGGGCGAAAAGAGCAGCGCAACGCTCAGCGCCAAGCACATCATCGTCGCCACCGGCGCCCGCGCCCGCGATCTGCCGTTTGCGCCGGCCGACGGCAAGCGGGTCTGGACCTACCGGCACGCTATGGTTCCGGGCGAGCTCCCGGGCAAATTGCTGGTCATCGGATCAGGCGCGATCGGCATCGAATTCGCCAGTTTCTACAATGATATGGGCAGCGAAGTTACCGTTGTCGAGATGATGGACCGGATCGTTCCGGTGGAAGATGCGGATGTATCCGCGTTCCTCGAAAGAGCGTTGGCCAAGCAGGGCATGACCATCTTGACCGGGGCAGGGGTGGAGGCACTTGCAGTCACAAGCAAGGGCGTGAAGGCCAAGCTCAAGGGCAAGGACGGGGCGACCACGGAGCAAGACTTCAGCCATGTGATCGTGGCGGTTGGCATCGTGCCAAACACTGAGAATATTGGCCTTGAAGCCGTTGGAATCAAATCTGAACGCGGCATTATTGCAATCGATGGGATGGGCCGGACCAATGTTGCCGGGATCTGGGCGATCGGCGATGTCACGCCGGGCCCGTGGCTGGCGCACAAGGCCAGCCACGAAGGCGTGATCGCTGCCGAAGCCATTGCCCAGGCGCTGGGGAACAAGGATGTCCATCCGCACGCGATGGACAAGCTTAACATCCCGGGCTGCACCTATTGCCATCCGCAAGTCGCCTCGGTCGGCCTGACCGAAGCCAAGGCCAAGGAAGCTGGCTACACGGTCAAGTCCGGCACTTTCCCGTTCATCGGTAATGGCAAGGCAATCGCGCTCGGTGAGCCCGAGGGCTTCATCAAAACGGTATTCGATGCCAAGACCGGCGAACTGCTGGGCGCGCACATGGTCGGCGCAGAAGTGACCGAGCTGATCCAGGGCTATGTCGTGGGCAAGACGCTTGAAACCACCGAGGCCGAGCTGATGGCCACGGTGTTCCCGCACCCGACGCTATCCGAAATGATGCACGAAAGCGTGCTGGCCGCCTATGGCCGGGCCTTGCATATCTAGGCCCGCAAGGGATTTTCGGAATTAATTCGCACACTTAATTGGCCATTTACCATTCGCTGTCAGTAGAACTGCGGATGGGATCGCTAGGCGAACATAAACCCGGTCGGCTGCTGGGCCTGAAGCGGATGGCGTTTGCGCTGTTTGCGCTGATGGGGCTTGCCTTGAGCGCTAGCCAGCCGGCGTCTGCGCAGACCGTCACCCGCTATACCAACAATACCGCCAGCGCGACGAACGGGATCAACAACACTGCAACGCCGTGCTCCAACACACTGAAGCGCACCTTTGCCGTCGGCACGAGCTACATCGTAAGCGATGTGAACATCGGTGTGCTGCTAACGCACACGGCGCGCGGCGATCTTACGATCACGCTGGTTTCACCAAGCGGAACGCGCGTGGTGGTTTCAAACCAGGTCGGCGGGACGAAAAACAATTTCAACGCCTTGCTTGATGACTCTGCCGGTACGGCGATCACCGCCTATACCTTCAACGACACCATCACCGCAGTGCCGCCCTACAACCAGACCCTGCGCCCCAGCAACGCGCTGAGCGTTTTCAACGGCGAACAGGCAGCTGGCACCTGGACGCTGGAACTGTGCGATTCGGTTTCGGCGGACAGCGGCACCTTCGACCAGGCCGATCTCTATCTGACCGCGGCCGCGACCAATTATGCTGATCTCTCGCTGGCGCAGAGCGTGAGTTCAACCACGCCCAACGACCGCACCACCATCACTTACACGCTAACCGTAGCCAATGCCGCAACATCGCCGCAAACCGCCACGGGCGTGGTGGTGCGCGATCTGCTGCCCAGCGGGGTGATCTTCATCAGCGCCAGCGGCGCGGGAACTTACAATTCGGCAACCGGTGACTGGGCGGTCGGCACATTGGCTCCTGGCGCCAATGCAGCCCTGACGATCACGGCGACCGTGGCCGCGGGCGACACGGAAAGCGTAGCCAACGCCGCCGAAATCACGGCTTCATCGCACACCGATCCCGATTCAACCCCTAACAACGGCGTGACCGGTGAAGACGACTACGCCAGCACGACGTTCACCGTAGTGGTCAGCCGCAGCGCCGGAACCGCGCCCACATTGACCTGCTCGGCCGGCACCGGGCAGTTCGATTGGGACAGCCAGGCCTGGACCGCAGGCGCAACATCAGGAAGCTACACCGTCACCGGGGTCGGAACGGTCGGCTTTGCGATTACCAATCCAAACGGCATATTCCTGAACAACGCGACGTACGGCGGGCAATCACCGGCCAAGCAGACCGCGGTTACAGGCGGGCTCGGCACAGCGCAGAACTCGCTCGAGCAACTGGTCGACTTGAACAACCAAAGCGCCACGGTTGATACCACGATCACGCTGGGAACCGCAGTTCCAGGCGCGCAGTTCACGATCTTCGACGTCGATTTCAACACCAACCAGTTTGCCGACAAGGTCACTGTGACTGGCTACCTCAATGGAAATGCAGTCACACCAACGCTCACCAACGGCACCGCCAATTGGGTCTCAGGCAACAGCGCCTACGGCGATGCCTTATCGAGTGACATCCAGGCCAATGGCAACGTTGTGGTCACCTTCAGCAGCGCGATCGACAAGATTGTGATCAACTATGGTAACCACAGTTATGCACCAACCAACCCTGGCCAGCAGGGTGTGGCGCTGCACGATATTACCTTCTGCAAGCCGGTGACCAGCATCAGCGTGACCAAGGTCAGTTCGGTGCTGAACGATCCTGTCAACGGCACCACCAATCCCAAGGCGATCCCCGGCGCGGTGGTCGAATATTGCATTCTGGTATCCAATACCGGCACCAATACCCTGAGCAATATCGCTGCGACAGATGCCCTGCCAGCAAACTTCACCTTTACCGCGGGGACGATGACATCGGGCATTAGCTGCGCGGCCGCGACCACGGCCGAGGATGATAACAATACCGGAACCGACGAGTCCGATCCTTTTGGCGCGGCAATCAGCGGCACGAGTTTGACCGCAAGCGCCGCCTCGCTCAGTGCCTCAAGCGGTTTCGCGCTGAAATTTCGCGGCACGATAAACTAGGATCAAGTTATTCAATCGTGTAAAATTATAACTTTATACGGCTAACTTCACGCGTTAGAAAAATCTCCCAATGCAATCGGTTGCAAGGGCAAACCCCTATTGGCTTGTTTCTGAAATATAAGTCTTTTCTGCGCAGCGGTTTTGCGGTTTGTTAACTCGATTGCGTTAACCACGCAGGCATGAAAAACCAAATCGCCCTGCGTGCCGCATCCGGCACCGTCGCCTTCGTCTCGGCCTGCATGGTCGTCTTGCCGGGCACCGCCCATGCCAGCGGCGTTGCCGCCGGGACGTTGATCCAGAACACGGCTTCGGCCACCTACACCTCTGGCAGTGCCAGCGGCACGGTCAGTTCGAACACCGTCACCGTCAAGGTCGACGAGCTGCTCGACGTGGCTGTGGCCGGGCTGACGAGCACGCCTGCCGTCGCCGGATCGAGCAACGTGGTGCTGATCTATTCGGTGACCAATACCGGCAACGGCCCCGAGGCCTTCGACATCGCCGTGAATGCGGCAGTGGCGGGGAACGATTTCGACGCCGTGGTCCAGCAGGTCGTGATCGACAGCAACGGCAACGGAACTTACGACCCCGGCATCGATACGGTGCTGGCTACCGGATCACCCACGCCGGCGATCGCTCCCGATGCCGCGCTGGCGGTGTTCGTGATTGTCAGCCTGCCCGGCACGGCGGCCGATGGCGACACCAGCCAGGTCCAGCTGACCGCGACCTCAACCACCGGATCGGGCACACCCGGCACAGTCTTTGCCGGCCAGGGCGATGGCGGCGGCGATGCCGTGGTCGGATCCTCAACGGCGACGCAATCGGACAACGACGCGCTGATCGCCAGTCTGGCCAGCGTTGCGCTGACCAAGGCGGCCAGCATCGTCGATCCTTTCGGCGGCAGCCAGCCGGTTCCCGGCGCGGTGGTTACCTACACGCTTACCGCCACGGTCAGCGGCACCGGTCAGGCCGATAGCCTGCACATCACCGACGTGATCCCGGCAGGGACCGCCTATCAGGCCGGCACCCTGACGCTCGACAGCGCAGCGCTGAGCGATGCGGCCGATACCGATGCCGGTGAAGCATCGCCGAGCGGGATCGACGTTAACCTTGGCACCGTAGCCGGGGGCAGCACCAAAACCGTCAAATTCAACGTCAAGATCAACTGAGGTAACACGCCATGAAGCGCATCCTTATCGCCACCCTTGGCTCCGTGCTGATTGCCACGGCACCCGCCGTGGCCGCCGCCCAGACCAATCCTGTCGAGCTGATTGGCGATGTGAAAGTCGACAAGGTAGTTGTTGAAAACGGGAAAGAAAAGCACGTTCTGGTCGAACCGGGCGTGGTTGTCCCGGGCGATGCACTGCTGTTTACGACGACGTACCGCAATGCCGGGGCCACCCCGATCAAAGACTTCGTGGTCACCAACCCGCTGCCCGATGCCGTCCAGCTTGCGCCGCAGGGCGCTGATCAGCTGGTCGTTTCGGTCGATGGCGGCAAGACTTTTGGCAAGCTGACGACACGGCGCGTTACCGGCAGCGATGGGGCGCCGCGCGCCGCGGTGGAAGCCGATGTAACGCACATTCGCTGGGTCCTGCCGGTGCTGGCGCCAGGCGCGTCGGGCGCACTTTCCTATCACGCCATCGTCCGCTGACACGGACTGAACCGCCACGACACGCGGGCGGATAATAACGCGGGTCGCAATCGATTACGAGGATAACAATAATGAACAGGGTCAACAGATTGCTTGGAACGGCGGGCGCCGCGGCGCTCATTGTCACAAGTGCCAGTCCTGCTCTGGCAGGCGGGACCACTGCGGGAAGCACGATCACCAACACGGTGTCCGTGAATTACCAGGTGGGCGGCGTTGCACAGACCGCAACGGGCGCTTCGAATACCTTTACGGTCGACCGCAAGATCAACCTGACGGTTGCCGAAGTGGGCACCACCACCACGCAGGTGTCACCGGGACAACTGGCCGCGGTGACCACCTTCACGGTGACCAACACTTCGAACGCCGTGCTCGATTTCGCGCTGGCCGCTGCGCAGCAGAGCGCCGGACCGGGTGCGCATTCGAACACCGACAACTTCGACGTTTCGAACGTCAAGGTCTATGTCGATAGCAACCTTAACGGCAGCTACGATGCTGGCACTGACCTTGAAGTCAGCTATCTTGACGAACTGGCAGCAGACGCCAGCAAGACTGTCTTCGTGGTTGCCGATGTTCCGCTTGGCCGCCTCTCCGGCGATGTTGCCGCAGTTACGCTGACCGCAACCGGGCGCGAAGGCGGCGGCGCGGCTGCGCAGGGCGCGGCACTGTCCGAAACCACCGGAGCCAATACCTCCGGCATGGATACTGTCTATGCTGATGGCGCTGGCGCAACCGACGGTTCGCGCGATGCGGCCTACTCGGCCAAGGATGACTATACCGTCCTTGCAGCGGCGCTGACGATCAGCAAGCTCAGCCGGGTGATCTCGGATCCGTTTAACGGCACCACCAATCCGAAGGCGATCCCGGGCGCGACGATCGAATACTGCATCGTCGTGAGCAACGCGGCCGGCAGTGCGACGGCGAACACCGTGGCCATCTCTGACCCGCTGCCCAGCACGGTCACCTACGATGGCGGCGGTGTGTTCATCAACGGCACGGTCACTTCGGGCCTCTGCAACACCGATGGCACCAATGGCGGTTCGCATGCTGCGGGCACGGTCAGCGGAACGCTTTCGAGCGTCGCGGCGAGCGAAACCAAAACGCTGCGCTTCCGCGCGACGATCAACTGAACGAGGTGCGGGGCGGCATGACCTGAACGGTCTGCCGCCCCCTACCGCAACACCCAAGGGTCGATGGGCGTTTTCCGGCAAATCGGTGTACTCATAGCAGCGCTGGCAGCGCTGCTTTTGTGCGTGCCGTTTGCCCAGGCGCAAACCATCACCAATACCGCCGCCGCGCAGTGGAGCGAAGGCGGCCAGAATTTCACCACGCGTTCGAACATGGTCTCGATCACGCTGGCCCAGTCGCAGACGCTGCTGACCACTTACAAGCCGCTAACTGGCGGGCAGAACTATGGTTACACTGCGGCGAGCTGCGGCGGCAGCACCGTCATCGTACCGGGCGCAACTGCCACTGGCACCTCGATCGCGTCGCTGACCCAGACCAGCACGATCCGCGTTGGCGAAGCGCTGTTCTTCAGCCTTTCAGCGCCTTCGGCCAATCTTGACCCGGCGGCGGTCGACACCCTGGTCGCGACCATCACCACCCAAAGCGGCGACCGCGAAGTGCTGACGATCCGCGAAACCGCGATCAACAGCGGCATGTTCATGGGTGCGATCCCGACCCGCGCGATCCCGCCGCAGCCGGTGCAGGGTGATTGCCGCCTCAGCCTGCGTCAGGGCGAAGACATCACCGTCGCTGTTGCCGCAACGGCCAGCGGCTCGGCCATCGCCACAGCGCAAGTCGACGTACTGGCCGATCCTTATGGCATGGTCTTCGACAGCGAAGACGGACAGCCGGTGAGCGGCGCCCGCGTGACTTTGGTCGACGCGCTGACCGGCGCGCCGGCCCGCGTTTTTGCCGATGACGGTGTGACGCCGTGGCCCTCTACCGTCATTTCAGGCCAACCGATTACCGATGGGGCCGGCAATGTCTATCCGATGGCACCGGGCGAATACCGCTTTCCGCTGGTTGGCCTGGGCCGTTATCGCCTGGTGGTCGAACCGGCCGCGCCTTATACCGCGCCATCGGCCAAGACCCCGGCCCAGCTGGCGGCGCTGCTTCGTCCCGATGGCAATACTTTCGAGATTGTCGACGCATCGTTCGGGGGAACACTGCAATTGGCAGGTGCCACCGCGGTGCGGGTTGACATTCCGCTCGATCATCCGCCGTTGGGCGTCACCGTTACCAAGACGGCATCGCGCGCTGTGGCCTTGCCGGGCGATGTGGTGTTTTACACCGTCACGATCCGCAATCCCGATACGATCAGCGCCAAGCGTACCGTTACCCTGGCCGACAACCCATCGCCCACGCTGCGGTTACGGCCGGATTCGGTGCGGGTTGACGGCGTTGCCAACCCCGGTGCGGTACAAGCCTCGCCAGATGGCCGCACGCTGACCTTGCAACTTGGCGATATCGCTGCCGGCGATTCGCGCACCGTCAACTATGCCATGACCATCCGCCCCGATGCCCCAGCCGGCACCGCGCTTAACAAGGCAACCGCTACCGATGCCGCCGGTCGCAGCGCCACCGCCGGTGCCACGGTGCGGATCGAACGGCAGGATATTGCCGCACGGGTAACGATCATCGGCCGGATTACCGACGGCGGATGCGCGGCCGATGGCCGGCACAACCCGGTGCAGGGTGTGCGCGTCGTGCTGGAAGACGGTAGCTTCGCCATCACCGATGCCGATGGCCGTTATCACTTCGAAGGCGTTGTGCCGGGCACGCACGTTGTCCAGGCGCAGCAAAGCACGCTGCCGCAGGGCGGACGCTTTGCCGATTGCAGCCGCTCCACCCGCAGCGCAGGCAGCGCCAGCTCGCGCTTCGTGATGGCCCGCGGCGGCATGCTGGTGGCCGCGGATTTCAGTGCGAACCTTTCTCATGAAGGCAGCGTAACTGCATCAAAAGCTGCAGTTAAAATCGCATACGACCCGATTGATGGTTTGCCGATTGCCAATCCAGTTGGTGCAGCTCCGGCACTTGCACCGCGTACCATTCAGGATCCCGCCTCGCTTGAGCGCGAGCAGCGCCTTTCCGCTGGTGCGGAAACCGATTGGTTCGCCAAGGGTGATGGCCCCAATGCCTTCCTGTTCCCTGCGCCCGATCACAACCCGCGTGCGCCGGCGATCCGCGTGGTGATCCGCCACCGCGTCGGCCAGACCGTTGATCTGACGATCGATGGCAAACCGGTCGAAAAGCTGTCTTACGAAGGCGCGCGCCCGGCACCGGGCGGGGGCTATGCTGTTTCGATCTGGCGCGGCATTCCGCTGCCGGGCGAGCAGACCCGCCTGACGGCTGTGGTACGCGATGCAAACGGCGTCGAAGTTTCGCGGCTGACCCGCACAGTCTATTATTCGGCCAGCCCGGCGCGGATCGAATTCGTGCCCGCTCAAAGCAGCCTGGTGGCCGATGGCAAGACCCGGCCGGTGCTGGCGCTGCGTATTCTCGATCACAACGGCCGCCCGGTCCATGCCGGCCTGTCTGGTGAGTTTTCGCTCTCCGATCCTTACGAAAGCGCAGATGCGCTCGATGCGATGCAGCAGCGTCAGCTGGTCGGGGCGGGGCGTCAGGCGCCGCGCTGGCTGGTCAAGGGCGATGACGGCATGGCCTATGTCGAGCTTGCCCCGACCATGGTCAGCGGCAAGCTCAAGATGGAATTCAACTTTTCCGATGGCCAGCAGCGCCGCCGCCAGGAACTGGAGACCTGGATTGCGCCGGGCGACCAGCCGTGGACCGTGGTCGGCCTGATCGAAGGCACCGTCGGCAAGCAGACTGTGGCCAGCCAGATGGAGCGTACCGGCCAGTTTGACAGCGATCTGGGCGACCGCGCCCGCACCGCCTTTTACGTCAAGGGACCAGTGGGCGAAGGCTTCCTGGTCACTGGCAGCTATGACAGCGCCAAGCAGCGCGACGATGCGGTGCTGCTCGGCACGATTGATCCGCGGTCCTACTACACCGTCTTCGCCGACGGTTCGGACCGCCGCTTCGATGCTGCCAGCCGCGACAAGTTCTACGTCCGGGTTGAGAACCGCGGCTTCTATGCACTGTATGGCGATGCCACCAGCGGGTTCGACCAGACGCAGCTTGGCCGCTATCAACGCACCGCGACCGGCTTCAAGACCGAGTTCGAAGCGGGCGGCGTGCACCTGCAGGGCTTTGCCGCCAAGGTTTCCAGCACGCATCGCCGTGACGAATACCAGGGCGGCGGGATCTCGGGCCCCTACCGCCTGTCGAGCCGCGCGATCGTGCCGGGCAGCGAAGTGGTGGCGATCGAAGTGCGCGACCGGTTCCGCAGTGAAGTGATCGTCTCGCGCCGCACGCTGGTGCGCTATGTCGATTACGATGTGGATCTGCTTTCTGGCACGATCACCTTCAAGGAACCGATCCTCAGCCGCGACGACCAGCTCAACCCGCAGTTCATCGTGATGGACTACGAAGTTGATGGAGGCGCGGGCGGCGGTGAATGGAATGGCGGGCTGCGCGCCGATGCTACTTTCGCCGATGGCGCGGTACGTCTGGGCGCCACCGCGATCACCGACACCAGCGCCAATGGCGGTGCCCGCACCGATCTGGTCGCGGTCGATCTGCGCGCCAAACTTGACCGGAACACCGAACTGCGCGCCGAAGCCGCACGCAGCTACAACGATGGCCGCCACGCCGATGCCTGGCTGGTCGAACTGGAGCACCATTCAGGCAAGGTCGATGTACTCGCCTATGTCCGCCAGGCTGCAGACGATTTTGGGCTTGGGCAAAGCAGCGGAGCCGAACTTGGCCGCCGCAAGGTCGGCGTCGACGCCCGCTATCGCATTACCCCGGACCTGTCGGTCGCAACCAGCGGCTGGGTTGATGACAGCCTGACCGACGGTTCGCGCCGCATAGCGGTGCAGACCGGGCTCACCTGGCACACCCAGGACGCCGACGCGCGGGTCGGCGTCACACACTTCGACGATACGCTGGCCGACGGCACCAAGACCAACGCAACGGCGCTCGATGCCTCGGTTGCTCGCCGCTTTTTCGACAACAAGCTTGAGCTAAGTGTAGCCACCAGTTTTGCCATCGGCGGCTCTGGTTCAATTGACTTGCCCGAACGCCATCGTTTTTCGGCGCGCTATGCCGTGACGTCCGACATCAAGGTCGTCGGCACCTATGAGATCGCGTTCGGCGACAATATCGATGCGCGCACCGGCCGGATCGGCATCGAAGCCACACCGTGGACCGGCGGCCGGTTGACCACCGCAGTGGGCCAGCAGCAGATCGGCGAGCTAGGCAAACGCAGCTTCGCCAATTTCGGGCTGACCCAGTCGATCGCGGTGACCAAGAACCTCACGCTCGATGCCACGCTCGATTCGAGCAAGACCATCGGCGGGTTCGATCCGGCGCGCCTGATCAATCCCGATCACCCCGCATCAAGCGGCGGAACGATCGGTGAAAACGGAACTATCGCCGAAGACTACACCGCGATCACGCTGGGCGGTTCGTGGCGTCAGGAACTGTGGAACGCCACTGTGCGCGGCGAATGGCGCGAAGGCGATCTGGCCACCCGCAAGGGCGCGACCTTTGGTGTGATCCGCCAGCTGGGCGATGGCCAGATGGTCGGCGGCGGCTTCACCTGGACCCGCGCCGATGCCGCGGCCGGACTTATGAGCCAGGTCATGGAAGGCTCGCTTGCCTTGGCCAGCCGCCCAGCCGAGAGCGATTTCGCGTTCCTGGGCAAGTTGCAGTTCCGCTCGGACATCGTCCACGGCGCTGTCGCCGGTGAGGCTGGCCCGGCCGGGCGCGGCGCGCTGCTGGTTGATGGCGATGCCCGTTCCGACCGGATCGTGTTCAGCCTTTCGGGCGATTGGACGCCGCGCCGCCGGGTTGATGGCGAATGGGTGCAGCGCGACAATCTGGGCTTCTTCATCGCTGCGCGGCACAATTTCGATGCTTTCCAGCAATACGATATCGCCGGCACCACTGTGCTGGGCGGGCTCGACGCGCGTTTGGGGCTGGGCGATCACCTCGAACTGGGCGGTACCGGCACGGTCCGTTACAGCCTGACCGACAAGACCGCGATCTTCTCCTATGGTCCGCAGATCGGCCTTTCGCCAACCAAAGACGTGCTGCTGCTGGTCGGCTACAACGTTACCGGGTTCCGCGATCCCGATTTCTCGGGCGCGCGCCAGACCGACGAAGGCGTCTATGCCACGATCAAGATCAAGTTTGATGCCGAGAGCTT
This sequence comes from Novosphingobium sp., assembly GCF_031417815.1. Taxonomy (GTDB): domain Bacteria; phylum Pseudomonadota; class Alphaproteobacteria; order Sphingomonadales; family Sphingomonadaceae; genus Novosphingobium. Next base: position 29,149 of record NZ_JANOWI010000035.1, read on the forward strand.
CGGCTTCCTCGGGCTGGGCCAATAAGGACTGGCGCGGACGCGAAGTCTGGGCTTTACTCCCGCAAAACAGAGGGAGTGGAGCACAATGTCAGACAATACCGCCGCACCAGCGGCCGAAGTGCCCGGTAAAGTCGCCGGGCTCGCTATTACCGCAATCGTCCTGGTCGTAATCGTCGCCTGGATTGCGCTGTGGATCGGCGCGCTGAAGTTCACCGATACCACGCTGGTCGGCGGGTTCATGCTGCTGTGGTACTGGGCCAACAACGAAGCGATGGAAATCAAGCGCCTGCCCGCTGCGATTATCGGTGCGCTGGTCGGTGTGTTTCTGGCCTGGTTCGTCGTCTACGCCACAATGACCTGGGGCACGAACGGCACGATTGCCGGCGTGTTGCTGATGGTCATCGCGCTCTATGTCGATGTGATCAAGGCGGTGCCGCTGGCGGTGAATACCTCGACCATGCTGTTCCTCACGCTCGCCGCAGCACCGCTGATCCAGCTCAAGGTGAACTGGACCGAGCTAGCCTTGAGCATCGTGATCGGTGGCATTTTCTTCGCGGTGCTGATCGAAGGCATCAAGCGGCTGGCAGCAAAGGCTGGCGGGGCGGCGGCCTGAACGGGGAGGAACTGCAATGCGCATTATCAAAATTCTGGCCGCTGCGGCGGTCTTGCAGCTTTGTCTGGCCCAGCCCGCACTGGCCGATGAACCCAACTGGGTCCGCGTCACCAACAGCGACAATGGCGAGAGCGAACACTGGATCGACAGCACCTCGCTCAAGCGTAAGGGCGATCTGGTCAGCTACCGCGAACGCGCCGAAATCAACGATAGTGATACCGACTGGGCAAGCGTGATCGCCTTTTCGCAGATCAACTGCAAAACTAGCATGGTCCACCCGGTACAACTGAACATCACCTACACCAACGGCAAGTCTGAGACGGTCGACAATCCCGATCCCGAAGACTGGAACGCAATCGAGCCGGATTCGGTCGGATCGGACATCCGCGACTACGTCTGCAAGAGCTGAACCGCCGGCAATTGGCGGACAGGGTGGGATTCGAACCCACGGTGAGCTTTCACCCACGGCGGTTTTCAAGACCGCTGCCTTAAACCACTCGGCCACCTGTCCTTGCCAGCGCCGCTAGCCGGTTTGATTGCATGCGGCAATTCCCGAATCGCACAGCCTGTGCGACAAGCGACGTCATGAGCCTGCTGCGGACCATCCGACTTGCCACGCCCCTGGGCATCGCCGCCGCGCTGTTTTCTGCGCCGCAGGGCGGGGCACAGGTGGCCGCGCCCGTCGTTCAGACGCTGCCGGCGGGGCAGGGGCTGGATTTTTCGGGCTATCTCCAACTGGTCGAGGCCAAGGCCCGGGCGCAAGGGGTCAGCCAGCCGACGATCGAGCTGATGACGGCGGGGCTGACCTATAATCCCCGCGTGGTGCAGCTTGATCGCGCGCAGCCTGGCAGCAATCCCGGGTCGCCGCCGGCCTTCTGGGCCTATTACCGCAGCCACGTCGATGCCGCGCGGATCAATGGCGGACGCAGTGCCATGGCGGCCAATCGCGCGGTCCTGCCGCGGATCGAGGCGCAATACGGCGTACCCGCCAAGATGCTGTTCGCGATCTGGGGGAAGGAATCGTTCTATGGCCGCGTCAAAGGCGATTTCGATCTGGCCCGCTCATTGGCCACGCTCGCTTATGAAGGGCGCAGGCGCGAACTGTTCGAGGGCGAGCTCATCGCGCTGATGCAGATGGCACAGCGCGGCGTTCCGCGCGCCAAGATGGTGGGCAGCTGGGCCGGGGCGTTTGGCAACCCGCAATTCCTCCCCAGCATCTATCTGCGCATTGCCCGCGACGGTGATGGCGATGGCTTCGCCGATATCTGGAGCAGCAGCAGCGATACCTTGGCATCGATCGCCTACTACTTTCAAGATGCCGGATGGCGGGCGGGCGAACCGTGGGGGGTGCGCGTCAGTGCCCCGGCCGGGCTCGATCGCAGCCAGTTTACCGAACGACTGGAATCACCAAGCTGTCCGCGCGTCCACGCCCGCCATTCGGTGTGGAAGACGGTTGGCGAATGGAAAACGCTTGGCGTCACCCCGCGTGCGCCGATCGCCGACAGCACCATGGCGGTGCTGTTTGAACCCGACGGCCCGGAAAATGGTTCCTTCCTGTTAACCGGGAATTATCGGGTGATCCTGCAATATAACTGCTCGAACTACTACGCACTGTCCGTGGGGTTGCTTGCAGATGAGATTGCCCGTTAACAGCCGCCTGCCGCTTGCGGCACTGTTCCTGCTTGCCGGCTGCGGGGGCGGCGCGCCGTTTCAGGACACGTCGCTTGCGGGCCAGTCGCCCTATGGACCGGCGGGGGATTATCCAGTGGTGGTCGGCCCGGCCTATTCGGTCGGCGGCGTTACCTACAGCCCCAGTGATACGATGAATTATGATGTGGTCGGCCGCGCCATTGTCGGCAGCGTCGGCGCCGGGGTAACCGCAGCGCACCACACCCTGCCGCTGCCAAGCTATGTTGAACTGACCGCGCTTGATACCGGAAAGACCATTCTGGTGCGCGTCGAACGGCGCGGGCCGATGAACGCCAACAATGTGATCGAACTTTCGCCAGGTGCGGCAGCCCAGCTTGGCATTGCGGGTCAGCCGCGCGCGCCGGTGCGTGTGCGCCGCGTCAATCCGATTGAACCGGAACGTGCCGTGCTGCGCATGGGCGAGGCTGCACCCGCCCGGATGGATACGCCCAAATCGCTGCTGACTGTGCTGCAGCGCAAGCTCGATAGCCAGGAAGGCGTTGTGCGTCCGGTGGTTGAACCGGCACCTCCGCCTGCGCCGACTCCGGCTGCAACCGTTGCGCCGAAACCGAAACCGGCTCAAAGCCCGGCACCCAAACCTTCACCCAAGCCTTCGCCGAAGCCGGCCCCGACGCCAACCCCGGTTGCCGCGCCGAAGCCTGCGCCAACGCCCGCGCCTGCCATTGCGCCGCGCGGCCGCTACTATATCCAGGTCGGGACGTTCTCAAACCAGGTCAATGCCAAAGCCGCGGCGGCGAAGACCGGCGGCACGGTGGTGCAATCGGGCAAGTTCTGGCGCGTGCGGATGGGGCCTTATGCCAACGATGCCCTGGCCAAGGCCGCCTTGGCGAAAGCCCGCGCGGCAGGCTATAGCGACGCCCGAATCCAAAGCGCGAACTAGGCGGCTCGCCTCGCTCGTGCCAGCGGCGCGGGGGCAGGCGTGAATACCAGATTATTGGCGACGTTGTGCCTGCTGGCCCTGCCCGGGCTGGCACCGGCCATGACGGTGCAGATACCCGATCCTCCGCGGTGGACGAACCTGCCGCTTCAGACGCAGGCACCAATCGCGCTTCTGGCCGACCTTGGCGCCGGACAGATCCTGTTTGCGCGCGATGCCGACAAGCGCCTGCTTCCCGCCTCAATGACCAAGGCGATGACCGCGCTGGTGGCATTCGATTTGATCGAGAACGGCAAGCTTGACGAAGCGGCGGTGGTTACTATTCGCCCCGAAACCGCGAACCGCTGGGCGGGCAAGGGCGCCACGCTCAACCTGCGGCCTGGCGAACAAGTCCGCATCGGCGACCTCTTGATGGGCACCACCACCGTTTCGGCCAACGACGCAGCGGTCGCGCTGGCTGAGGCCGCCAGCGGCTCGGTCGATGGCTTTGTGGCGCAGATGAATGCGCGGGCGCTGGTGCTGGGCATGAAGGGCAGCCATTTCGCCAATCCCAACGGCATGCCAGATGGCGGCGCGACCTATGTTACCGCCAACGACTTGGTGCGGCTGGCCACCGCGCTGATCAAGGATCACCCGGCGCTCTACGCCCGATACTTCGGCAAGAAGACGATGGTGTGGCACGGTGCGCGGATGATAAGCCACGATCCCTTCGCCGGGGTGCTTCCGGGGGCTGACGGGATCAAGTCCGGCCACACCCGGGAAGCAGGGTTCAATTTCCTCGGCGCGGTTGCGCGTGATGGCCGCCGGTTGGTCGTGGTGATCGGCGGCGCACCGTCCGAACCGGCCCGCGCCGCCGCTGCCATGGCGCTGGCCGAATGGGGCTATTCCGCATGGCGTTCAGCGGCTTTCCTCCCCGCTGGGACTGTGGTCGGTGCGGCCCGGGTGCAGGGCGGCAACCAGCGGACGGTGCCGCTGGTCGTTCCGCACGCCTACGCGCTGGCTCTGCCGCGCGGGCAACAGCCCAGCGTAACCGGGCGGGTCATTTACACCGGCCCGTTATCGGCGCCGTTCGAAGGCGGCAGACAGGTCGGCCGGTTAGAGATTAGCGTGCCCGGGCAGCCAGTCCATAGCCTGCCGCTCGTCGCGGGCAACGCGGTCAGTCCGGCGGGGCCAATCGACAGGATCGTCAATGCCCTGCTAGGGCTGTTCGCATGAGCCAAGGAAAATTCATTGCCTTTGAAGGCGGGGAAGGGGCGGGCAAGAGCACGCAGGCGCGGCTGCTGGCCGATGCGCTGGCGGCGCGCGGGGTGCCTTGCGAAATCACCCGCGAACCTGGCGGCACGCCGGGCGCAGAGGCGATCCGTGTCTTGCTGCTTGGCACCGAGGGTGAAGGTTGGCACCCGCGCGCCGAAGCGCTGCTGTTTGCGGCGGCGCGCTCGGACCATGTCGAACGGCGGATTGTCCCCGCGCTGCAGGCCGGGCGCTGGGTGATCTGCGATCGCTTCGTCGATTCAAGCCGTGCTTATCAGGGCGGGGCAGGGGGTCTGTCCGATGCCGAAGTGATGGACCTGCACCGCATCGGCAGCCACGGCCTGTTGCCCGATCTGACCGTGCTGGTCGAAGTCTCGCCCCAGGTTGCCGCGCTGCGCGCCCGCGTGCGTGATGGCGATGCGCCCGACCGGATCGGCGGACGCGGTGCCGGCTATCATGCCAAAGTCGCCGCCGCCTTTGCCCGGCTTGCCGATGCGGATCCATCGCGCTTTGCACGGATCAATGGCGATGGAGCTGCCGAACAGGTCGCCGCCGCGGTGCTTGCCGTCATCGAGCCGCTGCTGTGACCGCGCTGCCCGGCCACGACGACGCCTGGCGTGAATGGCACGCGGCGATAGGATCGGCGCGCATGCACCATGCCTGGATGCTTGTCGGCCCCCGGGGGATCGGCAAGGGGGCTTTTGCCCGTCTGGCCGCCGCCCAGCTGGTGGCCGAACCCGGCGCAAGACAGCCATCGGTCGAAATGCATCCCGATATCCTCATCCCCGAGCATCCGCCCGAAAACAAGGATGAGGCAAAAAAGCGCGAAGATGGGCAGGATTACCGCCGTAAGCGCTCTATTCCGATCGACGAAATCCGCACCGTCCAGCATCGTCTGACGACCCGGCCGACGCTCGGCAGCCGCCGCGTCGTGATCCTCGATCCGGCTGACGATCTTGAGAAGAACGCCGCCAATGCGCTGCTCAAAAGCCTCGAGGAACCGCCGGTCGGCACCTTCTTCCTGCTCGTCACGCACCGCCCCGGGCGGCTCTTGCCGACAATCCGGTCGCGCTGCCGCATGCTGCGCTTTGCCCCGCTGACCGATGCCGAGGTTGACCGCGTGCTGCGCGAAACCGCGCCGCAGGCCGATGCTGCTGCACGCGCGGCTGCGGTTGCCGCTGCCAAGGGTTCGCCCGGCGCGGCGCTCGAATTCGTCATGCAGGATCTTGGTGCGCTGCACGCATTGATGCTGCAACTGGCGGCCGAAGGCGACGATCACTTTGCGCTGCGCGGTGCCTTGGCCGAAGAACTTGGCACCCGGCCCGATCGCGAGCGGCAGCAGGCCACGATTGACCTGGCCTGTGCGGTGGTCTCCGCAGGGCTGGGGCAGGACCGCCGCCGCGATGCCCGCGCGATCGCCGCACATGGCGAACTGATCAAACTTTCGGGGCAATTGCCCACCTATAACTTCGATCCGGGGCTCGTGGCGATGGAAATAGGAGCCTTGCTGGCATCGCTCGCCATGCCTAGAGAGACGGCTTGATCCCGCTTTGGAAAGACCAGAAACGGCCATGGCCGAGCCTTTTTACATCACCACCGCCATTTCCTATCCCAATGGCAAACCGCATATCGGCCACGCCTATGAAGCAATTGCCGCCGATGTGATCGCACGCCACCAGCGGATGCAGGGGCGCGATGTGCGGTTCCAGACCGGAACCGACGAACACGGCCTCAAGATGGCACAAAAGGCGCGCGAACTGGGCCAGACGCCGAAGCAACTTGCTGATGAAATGTCGCAATATTTCATTGATATGTGCGACAATCTCAATGTGTCGTACGATGTTTTTCAGCGCACCACCGAAGCGCGCCATCATGCCGCCAGCCAAGAATTATGGCGACGGATGGAAGCCAATGGCGATCTCTATCTCGATCGCTACGAAGGTTGGTATTCGGTTCGCGACGAAGCCTATTACGACGAAAGTGAACTGATCGAAGACGCGGGGAGCGAGAAGCTCTCGCCGCAAGGCACGCCGGTCGAATGGACAGTCGAGGAATCGTGGTTCTTCCGCCTGTCGAACTATGCCGAACGCCTGTTGAAGCTCTACGCCGAGCAGCCCGATTTCATCCGCCCGGATAGCCGCCGCAATGAAATCATGCGGTTCGTCGAAGGCGGTCTGCGTGATCTTTCAGTGTCGCGGACCAGTTTCGACTGGGGTGTCAAGGTGCCGGGCAGCGGCGCATCTGGAGGCTCCGAGCACGTAATGTACGTGTGGGTCGATGCACTGACCAATTACCTCACCGGCCTTGGATTCCCAGACGAAAACAGCGATTTTGCGCGGTATTGGCCGGCTGACCTGCACCTGATCGGCAAGGATATCACCCGCTTCCACACGATCTACTGGCCAGCTTTCCTGTGGAGCGCCGGAATCGACATTCCGCGCCATGTGTTCAGCCACGGGTTCCTGCTCAATCGCGGCCAGAAGGAATCCAAGTCGCTTGGCAATGTCACCGATCCGATCGACCTTGCGGAGCGGTTTGGCGTCGATGTGCTGCGCTATTTCCTGATGCGCGAAGTCGCCTTCGGGCAGGACGGCAGCTATTCACCGGAAGCAATTGTTTTGCGGGCGAATGCAGAGCTCGCAAACAGCTTTGGAAATCTGGCGCAGCGGTCCCTCTCGATGATCTTCAAGAACCTTGGTGGTGTTTTGCGAAGCGATCTGGATGCAAGCGCGGCAGACACTGAACTGGAGAGTACCGTTCGTGCAAACATCGGCACGCTGGTTTGGAACTTCGATTCTCTTTCGTTCAGTGACGGGATCGAAGCGTGGATGCGCGCAGTTTTTGCCTGCAATCAATATGTTGATGACCAAGCGCCTTGGGCACTACGCACGAACGATCCTGAGCGCATGACAGCGGTGCTGATGACACTGTTTCGCTGCGTTCGTGACCTGGCAATTGCAATTCGCGCTGTAGTTCCGGACGCTGCTGACAAGTTGCTCGATCAACTTGGGATAGCTGCCGATCAGCGCGATTTTGCTGCGTTGAATGATCCTAACTGGTTCGTCCGCTTGGTCGCCAGCGGATTTACGGTAACGCAACCTGTTGGTATATTTCCTCGGCTTGAACTTTCGGTGGAGGACGCGGGCTGATGCTGATCGATTCCCACTGCCACCTTGAATACAAAGGCCTGGTCGAGGATCAGCAAGGCGTGCTGGCCCGCGCGCGCGCCGCCGGGGTGGGGGGCTTCCTCTCGATTTCGACCCGCCAGAGCGAATGGGACCAGGTGATCAACACGGCCGAGCGCGAAGCCGATGTCTGGGCCTCGGTCGGCATCCATCCGCACGAAGCCGATGGCCACGCCGATCTGGGCGAAGCCGCGCTGCTGGCGGCGACAGATCACCCAAGGGTCATCGCGATCGGCGAAACCGGGCTCGACTATTATTACGATCATTCCGATCGCGAGACCCAGAAGGCCCTGTTCCGGCGGCATATATCGGTCGCGCGCGAAACCGGATTGCCGCTGATAATCCACACCCGTGATGCCGAGCAGGATACTGCCGCGATCCTGGCCGAAGAGATGGGGAAGGGCGCGTACCCCGCCCTGATCCACTGCTTTACGGCCTCTGCAGACTTTGCCGCCAAAGTGCTTGAATTGGGCCTTACGATCTCGCTTTCGGGCATCGTGACCTTCAAGAATGCCAAGGACTTGCAGGCGATTGCTGCGCATCTTCCCGAAGACCGAATTCTGGTCGAAACTGATGCGCCGTTTCTGGCACCGGTGCCGCACCGTGGGCGGGTTTGCGAACCGGCCTTTACCGCCGATACCGCGCGCTTTGTGGCGGGACTGCGGGGAGTTTCGCCCGAAGCGCTGGCCGAGACGACCACGCGCAATTTCGCGCGGTTGTTCTCAAAGGCAGCCCTGTGAAGGTTCTGCTGCTGGGCAGTGGCACGTCTACCGGGGTGCCGCGCGTCGGCAACGATTGGGGTCTGTGCGATCCTGAGGAGCCAAGGAACCGCAGGACACGCGTCTCGATCATGGTTGAAAATGCCGCCGGTGCGCGCCTGCTGGTCGATACTTCCACCGATTTGCGCATGCAATTGCTGGCCAACGAAATCGACCGGATCGACGCGGTGTTCTGGACTCACGAGCACGCCGACCACTGCCATGGAATCGATGATCTGCGGGTGCTGCGCTATGGCCGCGCCGGACCGATCCCGGGCTTTGCCCACAGCGAAATCGCCCGGATCCTGCGCGGCCGGTTTGGCTATGCTTTTGCCGGTCAGCACGGTTATCCGACCTTGATCGAGCTGGATACGCTGGACCGGCTGCGGATGTTCGCAGGCTTTGGCGTGCGCCATTGCCAGATGCCGCATGGACCGAGCGAAACAACGGCCTATCGATTCGATTGTGACGGTACATCAATTGGTTATGCGACAGACTTCAGCCAGATTACCCCGCAGATGATCGATCTTTTCAGCGGCGTGGACGTGCTCGTCACCGATTGCCTGCGCCGCGATCCGCATCCAACGCACGCGCATCTGGCGATGTCGCTGGAATTGATCGAAGCCACTCGCGCGCGCCAGGGCATTTTGACGCACCTCGACAAATCGCTGGACTATGCCACGCTGCAAACCGAAGTGCCGGCGCATGTCCACGTCGGCTATGATGGGCTGGAGATCGCGGCATGATGACCACCGCAGCAGTCGTGATGCTGATTGGCGCGCTCGGTTCGTTGGCGCTCAGCTGGCGCGGCATGCGCGCCAGCGTCGGGCGCACCGGATGGAGCGGACAGAAGCAAGTGCAGATGGCGTTCATCTGGCTGATCATCATCGGCGCGCTGACCGTCCTGATCCAGCGTTTTGGCGCATGAGGGGCCTTTCGGGCCCCCTCAGTATTTAACATAATATATATTATCAATCTGATATGTCCAAAACCCCAGTTCCCCCTCTTGCTCGATTGCTGGCGATCATGGCCCGGCTGCGCGATCCGCAGCGCGGCTGCGAATGGGACTGCGCCCAAAGTTTTGCCACGATCGCGCCTTACACGATCGAGGAAGCCTACGAGGTTGCCGATGCGATCGCTCGCGGCGACATGGCCGCACTCAAAGGCGAACTGGGCGATCTGTTGCTGCAGGTCGTGTTCCATGCCCGCATGGCTGAGGAAGCTGGCCTGTTCACATTTGCCGATGTGGCCGCCGCCATCAGCGCCAAGATGGAAGCCCGCCATCCGCACATTTTTGGCGATGCGCCAGATCTTGGCCAAAGCCGCGAAGAGCGCTGGGAACGTCTCAAGGCCGACGAGCGCGAGGCCGAGGGCGCCATCGGCGCGCTTGATGGCGTTGCCCTCGCCCTTCCCGCCTTGATGCGCGCCGAAAAACTTCAGAAACGCGCGGCGCGGCAGGGTTTTGATTGGCCCGATACGGCCGGTCCCGCGGACAAGCTGGCCGAGGAAATCGGCGAACTGGTTCAAGCAGGAACGCAAGCAGAACGCACCGAAGAGGCCGGCGATATGCTGTTCGCAGCCGTCAACGTTGCTCGCGCCTATGGTGTTGCTCCGGAAGACGCGCTGCGCGCTGCCAATACCAAATTCGAGCGGCGCTTTCGGGCGATGGAAGCATTGGCCGCGACCAGCGGACAGGATTTCGCTGCACTGACGCTCGATCAGCAGGAAGCGCTGTGGCAAGCGGTCAAGGCGTCAGAGCCGGGAAAAACGCCCTAGTTCACGTGGTTCGAGCCGCACATCGAGGGCACGAAGCGGCCCGCGTTCATCCTCCCCGGCATCATTCTCGGCCACCACCTCACCGTGGGCGTGAAGCCAGGCAAGTCTTTGACCGTCGCTCACCGGTACAAGGAAGCTGTGTATCAGCGCGCCCTGCGTCAGCAGCTTGCTGACCGCTTCAAGCAGAGCATCGCACCCTACCCCGGTCAGCGCCGAAACCGCCACGACCGGTGCCTCGGGCCGCGCTGCGATCTGCTCGGTCAACTCGGCCGCGCGCTCATCCCCAAGCAGGTCCCATTTGTTCCAGGCCTCGATGATCGGCACCATGGGCACTGCGCCCTCTTCCTCGGTCAGGCCAAGCTCGCCCAGCACTTCGAGCACCATGCGTTTCTGCGCGGCGGTATCGGGATTGGCGATATCGCGGACGTGGACGATCACGTCGGCAGCGGTCACTTCTTCCAGCGTCGCGCGAAATGCCGCCACCAACTGCGTCGGCAGGTCGGAAATGAACCCCACAGTGTCCGACAGGATCGCCTTGTCCACCCCCGGCAGACGGATCCGCCGCATGGTGGGATCGAGCGTGGCAAACAGCAGGTCTTCGGCCATCACCGAAGCCCCGGTCAGCCGGTTGAACAATGTGGATTTTCCGGCGTTGGTATAGCCGACCAGCGCGATTACCGGCCACGGCGCCTTTTCACGTCGGCTGCGGTGGAGGCCGCGGGTGCGGCGGACCTGATCGAGCTCGCGCCGCAATTTGGCCATCCGGTCACGGATCAGGCGGCGGTCGGCCTCGATTTGGGTTTCACCCGGGCCGCCCAGGAAGCCAAATCCGCCGCGCTGGCGCTCAAGGTGGGTCCAGCTGCGCACCAGGCGCCCGGCCTGGTAATCTAGGTGCGCCAGTTCCACCTGCAAGCGCCCTTCGGCGGTTGCCGCACGTTCGCCAAAAATCTCGAGGATCAGCCCGGTCCGGTCGATAACCTTGCGTTTGAGCTTATCTTCCAGGTTGCGCTGCTGGATCGCGGTCAGCGCGCCATCGATGATTACTAGCCCCGCGTCTTCCATATTGCAGGCGACATCGATGTTCTGGATCTGGCCTTCGCCAAACAGTGTGCCAGCCCGCGCCTCGCGGATCGGGATCGCCATGGCATCGACCACGACGAGGCCGATCGCCAGTGCCAGCCCCCGGGCCTCTTCAAGGCGCGCGGCGGTATCAATGCCCGATCCGCCGCGTACCCTGAATTCCGGATACACGATTACCGCCCGCGCCCCGCGGGTCACCTCGCCATCGGTTTGTTCACCAAAGATCAGTCTTCGTCGCCTTGGTCGGCCTCTCCGGTCAGATCGACCGGCGTGACGGGCTGGATCGTAGAGACCGCGTGTTTGTAGGCCAGCTGCACATAGCCTTCGCGTTCGAGCAGCATGCAGAACAGGTCATAGGCGGCAACGCGGCCTTGCAGCATCACGCCGTTGACCAGGAACATGGTGACCTGCACCGCGGCCTGGCGCACGCTGGAGAGAAAAACGTCCTGCAGCAGGCGGACCTTCTTGCCCCCTTCCGCGGCGACGCCGAACATGTCGGCATCGATCGGCTGACTGGGCATGATTGTAGAAATAGCATGCTTGTAGACCAGCTGTGACTGGCCATCGCGGCGCAGCAGGATCGAAAAATTGTCAAACCAGGTGATGATGCCTTGCAGCTTTACGCCCTTTACCAGGAACATGGTCACCGGGACCTTGTTCTTGCGCAACAGGTTGAGGAACTGGTCCTGCAGGTTCTGCCCTTTTGCGCCAACGCTAAGCGGCTGAATGGGAACAGGTTCTGCTTTTTCTGGACGCGGACGGGCGCTGAGCGTGCCTGGGGACATCATTGGCTCCTTCTTGTTGGCGGGACGGCTTGGGCCGTCCCGCATGCTGGCAAGAACGCATTCTGCGCTTGCCGGGTTTCAATTCGGCGAAACTACCCGAGCATCCGGTCCCGTGTAAACGGCATAATGCGCCAAATTTGCATCAGCCGTGCGTATCGAACTCGTCGTCCAGTTCGTCCTCGCGGCGGTCGGCCATGCCCAGCAGCTTGAGTTTGCGGTGCAAGGCCGATCGTTCCATCCCGATAAAGCTGGCCGTGCGTGAGATATTGCCCGAAAAGCGCCGGATCTGGACGCGCAGGTATTCCCGCTCGAAGTTCTCGCGCGCCTCGCGCAGTGGCACCCCCATCAGGCTTGGCAGGCCATTGCCGTTGCCAACCCGGCCCGACAGAATTTCGGCCGGCAGCATATCGGCCTCGATCCGCCCGACCCGCTCACGCGGGGTCAGGATGATCGTGCGTTCGACCATGTTGCGCAGCTGCCGCACATTGCCCGGCCATTCATAACTTTGCAGTGCGGCCAGCGCCTCGGCGCTGACTTCAGGCGGCGGAATGCCCTGATCAGCAGCAAAGCGAGCGAAAAAGTGATCGACCAGCATCGGGATATCGTCGCGCCGTTCGGCCAACGAGGGGATCGTCACGGGGACCACGTTAAGCCGGTAAAACAGGTCTTCGCGAAAGCGCCGCTCGGCAATTTCGCGTTCCAGATCGCGCGAGGTGGACGAAACCACCCGCACATCGACCCGGATCTGGCGCGTGCCGCCCACCCGCACGATCGACTGTTCGGTCAGCACCCGCAAGATTCGCGCCTGGGTGGAAAGCGGCATGTCGGCCACTTCATCGAAGAACAACGTGCCGCCATCGGCCATTTCCAGCAGCCCCGCGCGGACCAGCTTGCCGCCGGCTTCCTCGCCAAACAGCTCCTGTTCAAATCGTTCGGGCGTGATCCGCGCCGAATTGACCGTTACGAAAGCGGCATGCGCGCGCGGGCTCCAGCTGTGCAGCAGCCGCGCGGCCACTTCCTTGCCCGAACCGGCCGGGCCAGCGATCAGCAGGCGGCTGCCGGTATTGGCAACCCGCTTCAGCGTGGCGCGGACCTGGTTGATCGCGCTCGAATTGCCGGTGAATTCGTCCGAGGTGACGAAACCTTCGCGCAGCCGAGCATTTTCGCGCCGCAACCGCTCGGTCTCGGTGGCGCGGGCGACCAGCAGCAGCAGACGTTCCGCCTCGAACGGCTTTTCGATGAAATCGAGCGCGCCGCGCCCGATTGCCGAAACCGCGGTATCGATGTTGCCGTGACCGGAAAAGATGATCACCGGCAGTTCGGGTTCACGGCTCTTGACCGCGTCGAGCACTTCGAGCCCGTCCATCGGGCTGCCGTGAAGCCACACGTCGAGCAACACCAGGCTTGGCCGGCGCTCGTCTATCATCGCAAGCGCGGTGGTGCTGTCGCCGGCCGTGCGGCATTCATAGCCCTCGTCGCTCAGCACGCCCGCCACCAGATCGCGAATATCGCGTTCATCGTCGACGATCAGGATATCAAGCGCCATTGTATCGTACCTCGATCATGTTCATTCGGCGGCCTCGCTACCGCGCTGCCCGTCCAGCGGATCGCGGGCGAAGCGCAACGTCACGACCGTTCCATCGGGATCGCCCGGGGTAAAGATCATTTCCCCGCCGTGTTCCTCGACAATCTTGTTGACGATCGCGAGGCCCAGACCGGTGCCCTTCTCGCGCGTCGTCACATAAGGTTCGACAATCCGCTCGCGGTCTTGCGGCAGGCCGGTGCCGTTGTCGGCTATGGTGACCACGACATCCTCGGCAGCACCTTTAAGCCGGACCGCGATCCGCCCGCGGAAACCATCGTGCTCGGCTTTGGCCCTGGCTTCGACTGCTTCGGCGGCGTTCTTGAGCACGTTGGTCATCGCCTGACCGAATTGATGCCGATCGCAGGCAATGATCCCGATGTCGGCATCGGCGGCAAAATCATAATTGATATCAGGATGCGCCACTTCCTGAAGGAACAGCGCCTGGCGGGCCAGATCGACTGGGTCCTCGCCGCGGAACAACGGTTTGGGGAGCCGCGCGAACGAGGAGAATTCATCGACCATCCGGCGCAGTTCGCCAACCTGGCGGATGATCGTGCCGGTCAGTTCCTCAAACAGCCCCGAATCGGTGGTAAGCTGCTTGGCATAGCGCCGCTTGAGCCGTTCGGTGGCGAGCTGGATCGGGGTCAGCGGGTTCTTGATTTCGTGCGCGATACGGCGCGCCACATCGGACCAGGCGGCCTGGCGCTGATCGAGCAGCTGCCGGGTGATATCCTCAAACGTGATCACGCTGCCGGTGGCCGAGGTGCTCGATCGTACGGCCAGCGTCAAAAGATCGTTGCCCTTGGCATATTGCACGATCCCGCCCTGCTCGCCGGTTTCAGCCAGCGCGGCAATTTGCGGGGCCAGCGAGCCCAGCGAGCGTCCGATCGGCGCATCGGCGCCGCGTTCAAGCAACAGCTTTTGCGCCGAGCCGTTCATCAGCTGGATTGCCCCCTTGGCATTGGTGCTGACCACCCCGGCGGTCACCGATTCCAGCACCGCTTCCATGAAGGCGCGGCGCTCATCAAGCTGCTGGTTGGCGCCCAGCAAGGCCTGGTTCTGGCGTTCCAGTTGCTGCGTCATGCGGTTGAACGCACGGTTGAGCAGGCCCACCTCGTCTGCCCCGAACCGGCCTTCCACCCGCATTGAAAAATTGCCCGCCCCCACTTCGCGCGCGGCGTCGACCAGATCGTAGAGCGGCTTCACCTGCCGATCGGCAAAGCGCAGCGCAAACCACACCGCCAACCCGACCAGCGCCAGACTGGCGACGAACAGATAGACGTTGAAGCGGAGCTGCTGGATCCGGGTTTTCTGCTTCACCTCGTCATAGGCGCGCACGATGTTCTGGGCATAGCCGCCGGAAAGCAGGTCGCTTTTGCGAACTGTGTAAAGGTAGATCCCGGCGCGCCGGTCGATCGGGGTCACCGCGCGGATCATGTTGTCGCTCGATGAAACCGAAATGTTCTCACCCTTGTCGAGCTGGCGCAGCACGTCGCTCGAGATCTCGGAGAGCGGGGCATCACCGCGGGTGAACGCGGCCTTGTCGATCCCGCCATCGGCGCGCTTTTGCAGGATGGTGGATTCGTCAATCTTCCGGTGGAGCACCTGGTACAGGTAATAGTCCTGGAATTCGGGGCTGCCGAACGGAACCGTGCGCAGTTCTTCGCCAAGGTCCGCCGCCATGGCGAGCGATTCGTATTCCATGTCGCGCTTGGTCTGATCGTAATAACCGCGCGCCAGCTGATTGGCGTTTTCAAGCAACCCACGCGACTTGTCCGAGAACCAGAATTCGTAGCCCGACTGGAACAGGAACGAAGCGAAAATCACCACCAGCAGCGTCGGCACCGCGGCAATCAGTGAGAACAGGAACACCAGCCTGACATGCAACTGGCCGCTGCGTCCAACCTGTTCGGCCGCACGCTGCAGCGCCAGCCGACGGCCCAACAGGACGAGGATCGCCATGGCCGGGACCAGCGTGCCAAGCAGCAATGAAGCAGCCACTTCGCTCGGCAGCAGGCGGCCATCGGTGGAACGCTCGGTGATCTGGGTCCAGGTCAGCGCGGTCATGCCCAGAAACGCCAGAACTGATACCAGTTCGAGAACGGCAAACAGGTTCGAGCGCCGCGCAGCCACCTGCAATTGTCGCCAAAGGCGGGGCCATGTACGCCGGCGGTCGAGGACATTCGATTGAGACATCGTTGCGCAAATACAACACTTGTGTTGCGGATATGCAAGGCAATTCGCCTTGCGCCACGCTCGCCTCAGCGCTGAATTTCGACCGGATCGATCGCCAGATCGGTCAACCGCTTGCGCAAGGTATTGCGATTTATGCCCAGCAACCGCGCTGCCTGAAGCTGGTTGCCGGCGGTTTCGCGCAGCGCATGGATGAATAGCGGCCGCTCGAAGGCAGCCAGCGCCGCATCATAGAGCTCGCCCGCAGGTGGCCGCGCGCCATGCCACCAGCTGGCCACCGCGCTGTCGAGCGTGGCACCTGTGGCTGGGCCTGCCGCCTGCTCCGCGCGTTCGGCCAGAAACGGTTCGAGCGCAGCCGCATCGATTTGCTCTTCGCGCATCAGCAGCGCGAGGCGGTAGATGAAATTGCGCAGTTCGCGCACGTTGCCGCGCCACGGCTGGCGCGCCAGCATTTGCGCCGCACCATCGTCAAGCCGCCGCCTGGGCAGGCCCTCATCCGCCGCCTGATACAGAAAATGGCGCGCCAGCGCGGGCACATCGTCGGCCCGCTCGCGCAGGGCCGGGAGCGTGATCGGCACGACGTTGAGCCGGTAGAACAAATCCTCGCGGAACGTGCCCGAAGCAATCATCGGGGCCAGATCGCGGTTGGTGGCGGCGATGATCCGCACATTGACCGCAATCTCTTCGCGCCCGCCGACCCGGCGGATCCGGCCCGATTGCAGCGCCCGCAGCAACCGGGTTTGCGCCTCGAGCGGCATATCGCCGATCTCGTCGAGAAACAGCGTACCACCATCGGCCTGCTCGAACTTGCCAGTGTGGCGTGCCACGGCGCCGGTAAAGGCGCCCTTCTCGTGCCCGAACAACTCGCTTTCGATCAGGTCCGCCGGGATCGCGGCCGTGTTGACTGCCACGAACGGCCCGGCCTTGCGTTGGCCCAACTGGTGGATCGCTTCGGCGACCAGTTCCTTGCCGGTACCGCTTTCGCCCAGCACCAGCACGGTCAGATCGTTGCGCAGCACCCTGGTAATCATCCGGTAGACCGCCTGCATCGGCGCGCTGCGTCCGACCAAAGGCAGGCCGGCAACCGGCACGTCATCGGCCCCTGTCCCGCGTCCTTCGGCGTTGCCCACGGCCTGGCGCACGGTGCGGGCCAGTTCGTCTATGTCGAACGGCTTGGGGAAATATTCGAACGCGCCGGTATCGCTGGCGCGCACCGCCGTATCGAGCGTGTTCTGCGCCGAAAGGATGATGATCGGCATGTCTGGCGCAGCAGCGCGCACCGCGCCCAGCGTCTCGATCCCGTCACCATCTGTCAGCATCACATCGGTAACCAGCGCCGCAAACGTGCGCGCATGCAACAGCCGGTCGCGTTCAGCCACGCTATCGCAGTGAGCAACTTCAAAGCCTTCTGCCTCAAGCGCGGCGGTGATCACCAGCGCGATCGAGCGATCGTCCTCAACCAGCAGCACGCTCATGCCGCCTGCTCCTTGATCGCGGCCCGGCGGGGATCAGCGATCGGCAGGTGGACGCGGAAATGGGTCAACCCTTCGCCCTCGTCGCGGTCATGCGTAATCCGCCCGTTCATGTCGAAGACCAGGCGGCGGACCAGCGCCAGGCCCAGCCCCTGACCGCTCTTCTTCGAGGTAACGAACGGCTCAAACACATGGTCGCGCATGCCCGCCGCGATCCCGGGCCCATTGTCGCTGACGCGCAGTTCGATCGGCAAGCGCACCGGCGTGCCATCGCTGGCCCGGTGCAATTGCAGCCCGCTGGCAAAGCGGGTGCGCACGGCTATCCAAGGCTTGTCTGACGCAGCGGCCGCTTCAACCGCGTTGGACAGCAGGTTGATCATCACCTGGACCAGCGCATCGCCGTTGCCCAGCACCGAAGGCAGCGAGGGGTCGAATTCCTCGATGATCACCGGAGCCTTGCCGCTGGCCTCGATCACACTGCGCGCGCGGCGCACGGCTTCGTGGAGGTTGCAGGGCGACAGCGCCGGGACCGAGCGGCGGGTGAGCGACTGCATCTGGTCGATCAGCTTGGCGATCCGATCGACCTCATCGGCGATCAGGCCGGTCAGCGCCAGATCGCTGCCTTGCAGCTTGCGCCCCAGCAATTGCGCCGCGCCGCGAATCCCGGCCAGCGGGTTCTTGATTTCATGCGCCAGCACTTCGGGCGCGCGGATCGGGCGGTCCTCGCCCGAGCCCTGCGTTTCGCGCATCGCTTCGGCCCCGCCAATGTCGTGTAGGCTCAGCACTTGCCAGCCCGCGCGATCGATCAGCGGCGCGAGCGTAACGTCCACCTTGCGCCGGCCCTGCCCGACGACGGAGATGCTGGTTGCACGCGCCGAAAGCTGGGCATCGTCCTCCCCCAACCGTTCGGACAGGCGGGTTTCGTCAAATTGCAGCACTTCGGCCAGCGGACGCCCGCTTAGCCGCCGAAACGATTGGCCCAGTAGATGCTCGGCTGCGGGATTCGCGGCTGCGATCACTTGCCCCGGAGCCAGCAGCACTACCCCCAGCGTCAGGCTGGCAAGCTGGCGCTGCGTATCGCCGTTCACGCCGCGGCCCTGCTCAGGAACGGGGTGTAAAAGATGTGCAGACGGCGCACCACTTCTTCGGGATCGTCGATGAAGTTGACCTGGTTGCGGAACGCCGCCGATCCGGGCAACCCGCGGGTGTACCAGGCGAGGTGCTTGCGTGCCATCTTGCTGCCGGTTTCGCGGCCATAGTGTTCAAGCATCATCTGATAGTGTTCGAGCACCAGCGCGAACTGCACATCGATATCAGGATCTCCCAGCTGCTGCCCGGTATCCAGCCAGTGCATTACCTGCGCCAGCAACCACGGCCGACCATAGGCACCGCGCCCGATCATCAGCCCGTCCGCGCCCGATTGCGCGAGCGCCTTGGCACTGTCCTCGATGGTGCAGATATCGCCGTTGACGATCACCGGAATCGAGACCGCATCTTTGACCGCGCGCACGAACGCCCAGTCCGCCTCGCCCCGGTACATCTGGTTGCGGGTGCGGCCGTGGACGGTGATCATCTGCGCGCCCAGATCCTGAGCGATCCGCGCCAGTTCGGGGGCATTGAGGCTATCGTGGCACCAGCCCATCCGCATCTTGACTGTAACCGGCACCTTGACCGCCTTGACCGTCGCCGCGATCAACGCCGTGGCAAGCGGAATATCGCGCATCAGCGCCGAACCGGCATCACCGTTAACCACCTTCTTCACCGGGCAGCCCATGTTGATATCGATGATCGCCGCGCCGCGATCTTCAACCAACCGTGCCGCTTCGGCCATCTGCACCGGATCGCAGCCGACCAGTTGCATCGAGACCGGGTCTTCGGCCGGATCCCACATCGCCTTCTGCAGCGATTGCCGCGTTTCGCGAATTGCAGCCGGGCTGGCGATCATCTCGGTAACGTTGAGGCCTGAGCCGAAGCGGCGCACGAGGCGGCGGAACGGCAAGTCGGATACGCCGGTCATCGGCGCAAGGATCACCGGGCAATCAATCTGGACGGGGCCGACCTTGATCGGGGCCAGTGCCGGAGGAACAGGAAGGACGGTCATGACATCTGCCTAAAATTTGGGCAGCGCATAGGGAATTGCGCGGCGCAGGGCAAGTCTATACCGGCAGGGTGATGGCTCACCCCCTTTCCCCGCCGATTGGAGCAGCCGCCATTATCGTAGCGGCCGGGGCCGGATCGCGCGCCGGGCAGCCGCTGCCCAAACAGTTTGTGCCGTGGCAGGGTAAACCGTTGCTGCGCCACTGCGCGGAACGCTTTGCAGCCGAGGGTTTCGCGCCAATTGTGGTGGCAATTCCCGAAGGCACGGATGAAATCGCAGCCCAAGCGCTAAGGGGCCTGCCCGGCATCCGGTTTGTGACCGGCGGCGCGACGCGGCAAGCTTCGGTTCGCGCTGCCCTTGAAGCCCTCGCGGGCGAGGCAATCCACACTGTCTTCATCCACGATGCCGCACGGCCAAAAGTCCCGCTGCCTGTCGTCGCCCGGCTTACCGATGCGCTGATCGCTCACGACGGCGCTATCCCGGTCTTGCCGGTGGTCGATTCGCTGGCCCATGCCGATGGCACGGTGATGGGCGCCCCTGCCTGCCGCGATCAATTGCGCCGGGTGCAAACCCCCCAGGCCTTCCGCTATGACGCGATCCTTGCCGCGCACCGGGCCTGGGATGGCGAACCGGATGCCGGCGATGATGCGCAAGTTGCGCGGGCCGCGGGGATCGAGGTAGCGCTGATCGAAGGAGACGAGAGCTTGCACAAGGTTACCACTGCAGCCGATTTCACCGGCGGCCTGGTGCCGCTGCGGATCGGCACCGGCTATGACGTTCACCGTCTTGCTGAAGGTGAGGAACTGTGGCTTTGCGGCGTCAAGATCGAACATAGCCATGGCTTGGCCGGCCACAGCGATGCCGATGTGGCAATTCACGCGCTGGTCGATGCGATCCTTGGCGGTCTGGCGGATGGCGATATCGGCCAGCATTTCCCGCCCAGTGATCCGCAGTGGCGCGGCGCGCGTTCGGACCGGTTCCTCGCCTATGCGGTCAAGCGTGCCGCGTTATTGGGTTACGCAATCGGCAATGTCGATCTGACGATCATTTGCGAGGCACCCCGGATTGGCCCCCACCGCGATGCCATGCGCACGCGGCTGGCAGAGGTGATGGGGCTTTCCATCAATGCGGTGAGCGTGAAGGCGACCACGACCGAGCGGCTCGGCTTTGCCGGGCGCGGCGAAGGCATTGCCGCACAGGCGGCCGTAACCTTGCTGGCCAGCTGACCAGCGCGGTTAAAGCTCTGGAAATGTCGGCCGTTCCAAGGCATGCCCGGTTTCAAACTTTACAAAGGCTTCCTGCAATGATCGCCAAGACCCTGTTCCGCTCTGCCGGCGTGCTGGCATTGATCGCCTCGGCCCAGTTGACCGCAGCGCAGACCAAGCAATGTTTGAGCGAAGGCGACGTGCGCGGGCTGGTGGCCTATGCCCTGCCTTCGGTGGCCGAAACGGTGGTTGAACGCTGCGCCGGCCGCTTGCCTGCCAATGCCTATCTCAACACGCGTGGCCCCAAGCTGGTGACCGAACTGCGCGGCGGCCAGAGCGCCGCCTGGCCCGCCGCGCGCGAAGCGATCATCAAGATTTCGGGTGATGACGACAAGGCGGAAATGTTCCGCGCGATGCCCGAAGCGATGGTCGGGCCGATGATGGAACAGATGATCGCAGATAAGTTCGCCAACGATATCAAACTCGAAAACTGCAAGGATATCGACCGCGTGCTGAGCACAATGGCACCGATGCCCGCGGCAAACATCGTCGATATGTTTACCGCAGTCGTGATGATCGCCGGGCGCGACGACAAGAAACTGCAGACCTGCGCAGTCTGATCGCCATCCAACCCATGGACACCCTCCTTCCCTCAGACCTGATCGCCGCTGCCGCCCGCGTGATTGAAACCAATCGCGCGGCGGGGCGGATGGTCGCCTTGGCAGAAAGCTGCACCGGCGGGCTGGTCGCCGCCGCCTTGACCGAGATTGACGGATCTTCGGCCGTGCTCGATCGCGGCTATGTGACTTATTCGAACGAAGCCAAGCAGCAGATGCTGGGGGTTTCGGCGGACATTATCGAGACTTTTGGTGCAGTCTCGATCGCCACGGCATGGGCCATGGCGCAAGGCGCGCTGCTACGCAGCGGAGCCGATGTTGCCGTGGCGATCACGGGGATTGCCGGGCCAGGCGGCGCTACACCGGGCAAACCGGTTGGTACGGTGGTCTTTGCCCGGGCGCTGCGCGGATCGGACGAGATCCTGACCGACCAGGTGGTGTTCGAAGACAATGGCCGCGCCGGGGTGCGGCTTCAGGCGGCGCTGATGGCGCTCGAACTGCTGCTGCCGTAAAGCCTGTCGGCGCGCTTTTCGAAGGCTTCCACCATCTTGCGGAAGGCGCGATCAAAATACTGCCCGGCCAGCGCTTCAAACACCGCATTGCGGAACGTGAAATCGACCCGGAACTCGATCTCGCAGCCGCCGCCTTCAAGCGGACGGAAATGCCATACATTGTCGAGATCGCGCATCGGACCATCGATGTAGATCACTTCGATCCGGTTTGGACGATCCTTGATCACGCGCGAGGTGAATTTTTCGCGCAGCGCGTTGAACCCCACCAGCAGATCAGCGATCATTTCGGTGTCGCTGTCCGAACGGACCCGCGCGCCGACCACCCACGGCAGGAATTCGGAATAGTGCGCGACATCGGCCACCAGATCGAACATCTGCTGCGCGCTGTAGGGCAGCCGCCGAACTTCGTGGATCCCCGGCATCAGCTCCGCCCGGCAGCCCGATCAGCCTGCGCTGCACGCGCCGCGCGCATCGCCTTGAAATCGTCGCCGGCGTGATAGCTCGAGCGGGTCAGCGGACTGGCGGCGACTTGCAGAAAGCCTTTGGCGCGGGCAATCGCGCCATAGGCGTCGAACGCTTTGGGGTTGACGAATTCGATCACCTTGGTGTGCTTGGGCGTGGGCTGGAGATACTGCCCCATAGTCAGGAAATCGATTCCGACCGTGCGCATGTCGTCCATCACCTGGTGCACTTCAAGGCGCTGCTCACCCAGCCCCAGCATGATCCCGCTCTTGGTGAAAACCAGCGGATCATGGGCCTTCACTTCCTCGAGCAGCCGCAACGAGGCGTAGTAGCGCGCACCCGGACGGATCGTGGGATAAAGCCGCGGCACGGTTTCCAGGTTGTGGTTGTAAACGTCGGGCCCCGCCGCCATGATCGCCTCGACCGCCGCGCGCATCTTGCCGCGAAAATCGGGAGTCAGGATTTCAATCGTGGTGCCAGGCGTGTTGGCCCGCAGCGCATTGATCACCTTGACGAATTGCCCTGCCCCGCCATCGGGCAGATCATCGCGATCAACCGAGGTGATAACAATATGCTCGAGTCCCAGCTTGGCCGCGGCAATCGCCACGTGTTCGGGCTCCAGCGGATCGACCGCGCGCGGCATCCCGGTCTTGACGTTGCAAAAGGCGCAGGCCCGTGTGCAGACATCGCCCAAGATCATCACCGTGGCGTGCTTTTTGGTCCAGCATTCGCCGATGTTGGGGCAAGCCGCTTCCTCGCACACCGTGTTGAGCCCCAGATCGCGCATCAGCTTGCGCGTTTCGCCATAGCCCTGGCTGGTCGGGGCCTTGACCCGGATCCAGTCGGGTTTGCGCAGGCGTTCGGGCTGCGGGGCTGAGGACAGGTCGTTCATGCCGTCCAGATAGTCGTAAGGGACAAGGGTTGCCAGCCGGAATTTGCAGCGCCAAAAGCGCGGGTATGAGCGAACAAGATTCTGTCGGATTCGAACGCCTGATTGAAGGCTACCGCCGCTTCCGCGCCAATGGCTGGGTGCCCAATCACGAACGCTGGGCTACCTTGCGCGAAGGCCAGTCACCCGATGTGATGGTGATCGCCTGCAGCGATAGCCGGGTTGATCCGGCGCAGATCTTTGATGTCGATCCAGGTGAAGTGTTCGTGGTGCGCAATGTCGCGGCCATGGTGCCGCCGTTCGAGACAACGCCCGGACACCACGGGGTTTCGGCCGCACTCGAATTCGCGGTCCAATTCCTCAAGGTCAAGGAGGTGGTGGTGATGGGCCACGGCATGTGCGGCGGTTGCAAGGCCGCGCTCAGCCAGGAAATGCTTGGCACCGAGCCTGGCCAGGGCGGTTTCATCGCCGATTGGATCGCCATGCTGGACGAAGCCCGCGAACGCGTGGTGGCGCAGCACGGTACCCAGGGGCGCGCGGCGGAACAGGCGATGGAGCTTGAAGGGGTCAAGGTCAGCCTGGCCAATCTGCGCACCTTCCCGTGCGTGCGGAGCAAGGAACGCAGCGGCGAACTGCGTCTGACCGGCGCGTTTTTCGCCATATCGGACGGATTGCTGCACGTGCTGGACGAAACCACCGGCGCGTTTTCGCCCACCGTCTAGGCAAACAGAAAGGGCGGCACCGCGATGCCGCCCTTCCCCGTGTCATAATGACTGTCTGGCTTACTTGCCGGCCACCTTGTGCCTCGTCTGGACCGTCCACAGCTGGGCGATCGGCGCGCGCGCATCGGTGACCTTGGCAAAGGCATCGAGCGCTTCGGCATATTTCGCCTGATCATACAGCACGATCCCGAGCCGCAGATAGGCGCGGCCCGCATCAACACCCGGCATGGTCAGCGCAAGGCGGTACATCGCCTCAGCCTTGTCAGCCATGCCGTGGCTGAGGAATGCGTCACCCGCGCTCAGCGCGGTCTTGGCATTGCCCTTCGGACCCCTCGCATCGCGTTCCTGCACGACCAGCAGATTCTTGTCTTCAGCCAGACGGCCCTGCGCCAGGGCCTGCACCTTGGCCACAGTCGACATGCCGGCATCGGTCGCGATCTCGGTTGCCGGAGTGATCATGCCCGACTTGATGCCCAGATCGACTACCCGCAGCACTTCGGCCGGCAGGCGGTTCGGGCTGGCATAGACCATATAGTCAAGGTAGTTGTCGGCTTCGGTAAAGCTGCCCGTGCGGTCACGCAGGCGCAGCAGGTCGATCTTGTCCGAGGTGGTGTACTTGTTGATCAGGGTGACCACGTAGATTGCCCGATCCCAGTTCTGCTTGGTCGGATAATAGGTGACCAGATCACCCGCAATCAGGTTGGTTTCACCGGTCAGCTTGTTGTTGAACGCCTGCACCAGGCCATTGTCGATCCAGTATTCGGGCGTCGCCGCAGCGTTGCGGACGGTCGCATCGTGCAGCAGCTTGAGGCCAAGCGGGATCTGCTTGTCGAGCAGGTAAGCATTGGCAAGATAGAATTCCGATTCGTCCTTGGTGTAGCCGCCATCGACCGCGAGTTTGATTTCGCGCTGCGCGGTTGCCATATCGCCCATGTCCATGGCCATGCGGCCCAGCGTGTAGCGCACCAGAGCAACGTTTTCGGCAGGCAGCGCGCCGCTATCCAACTGCAGCTGCAAGCCGGCCTTCTGGGCATTTTTGTCGATTGCGACATTGCCATAGTTGACCAGCAGCTGGCCTGAAACGAGCTTGTCGTCGCCATTGCTGCCTGCGGCGATCGCCGCATCGATCAGCGCCTTTTCGGGCTGGAGCAGCACCTGCAGCGCAGCTATCTGCGTTGTCATGTCAGCAACGGCGGCCTGGCGTTCTGCCTTGGTCTTGGCGGCATTGGCACGGGCCTGGGCATCGACGACCTTCTGGCGCTGTGCGGCAACGTCGGGCCGCTTGACTGCGGCTTCGAGTGCCTTGGCAGCCGGGATGTAAAGCTTGACGAACTTCTCGGTTGGCTTGAGCTGCGGACCCTTGGGGGCTTCCTGCTTCTTGTCCTTGGCATCAGCCGCGCTGAAGCCGCCAACCGCCACGCCAAGCGACAACGCCACGGCCATCGCACTGCGCGCAAAAAACTTGGCTCGAACCATCGAAATCATCTCCTCTGCGACCCAAAAGGCGTGGCACCATTGCCGCACGATCCAGGCGGATACCTCGGCTTTGCCATAGGCGCTGGAGCGCCCATTTGGCAACAGGTTGGCGCACTAGGGCCGGGGCCGTGAACGGTGATTGAATGTGTTCAGTGCTGCGCGTTCAGAATGCTGCGGCGAGGTGTGGAAAAAACACGCCTGACGGGGCCTTTTGGTGGCCTTGCCGCAACGCTTGGCCTAGAGCGGGCAAACGCCGATTTCCACTCTTGACGAAGCGAACCCACCCGCGTGAGCGACGATACCGAAATTCCAGAATCGATCCCTGAACCCACTGGTCCGATGGGCGATTTCTTGCGCGTCGACATCGTCGACGAGATGAAGACCAGCTACCTCGATTACGCGATGAGCGTGATCGTGGCGCGCGCCCTGCCCGATGTGCGCGATGGCCTGAAGCCGGTCCACCGCCGGATCTTGTTCGCCGCGCAGGAAGGCGGCATGGTTGCCGGTCGCCCCTATCGCAAAAGCGCCAAGATCGTGGGCGACGTGATGGGCAACTATCACCCGCACGGCGATAGCGCGATCTACGATGCGTTGGCGCGGATGACGCAGGACTGGTCGATGCGGCTGCCGCTGATCGACGGTCAGGGTAACTTCGGCTCGATGGATCCCGATCCGCCGGCCTCGATGCGCTACACCGAAGCACGGCTGGCGCGGGTCGCCAATTCACTGCTCGACGATCTCGACAAGGACACCGTCGATTTCACTGACAACTACGATGGTTCGCGTCAGGAACCGACAGTTCTGCCAGCGCGTTTTCCCAACCTGCTGGTCAACGGCGCGGGCGGGATCGCGGTGGGCATGGCGACCAACATTCCGCCGCACAACCTGGGCGAAGTGATCGACGGCTGCCTTGCCTATATGGACAACCCGGCGATCACCTCGGACGAACTGATCGAGATTATCCCCGCCCCCGATTTCCCCACGGCACCGCTGATCCTGGGCACGGCCGGCGCGCGCAGCGCCTATACCACCGGGCGCGGTAGCGTGATCATGCGCTGCCGCCACGAGATCGAACAAGGCCGCGGCGATCGCGAGTCGATCATACTGACCTCGATCCCCTACCAGGTCGGCAAATCGGGCCTGGTCGAAAAGATCGCCGAGGCCGCCAAGGACAAGCGGATCGAAGGCATTTCGGATATTCGCGACGAATCGAGCCGGCTGGGCGTGCGCGTGGTGATCGAACTGAAACGCGATGCCACGCCCGAAGTGGTGCTCAACCAGTTGTGGCGCAACACCCCGGCGCAGTCGAACTTCCCGGCCAACATGCTGGCGATCCGCGGCGGCCGCCCCGAAACGCTGATGCTGCGAGATTTCATCGCGGCCTTCATTGCCTTCCGCGAAGAAGTCATCACCCGGCGCACCAAGTTCGAACTGAACAAGGCGCGAGACCGGGCGCATATTTTGCTGGGTCTGGTGGTTGCCGTCACCAACCTCGATGAAGTGGTGCGGATCATCCGCGGTGCGCCCAATCCGGCGGCGGCGCGCGAAGCCCTGGTGCAGCGCGAATGGCCGATTGGCGAAATTGCGCAGTACATCCGCCTGGTCGAAGCGATCGAACCGACCGCCGATCAGGACGGCGGCACCTACCGGCTGTCCGAAGCGCAAGTGAAGGCAATCCTCGAGCTGCGCCTCCACCGCCTGACCGCGCTGGGCCGCGACGAGATCGGCGGCGAGCTCAAGGTGCTGTCCACCGCGATTGAAGGCCATCTGGCGATCCTGGGCGACCGGGCCAAGCTTTATGCCGTGATGCGCGAAGAGCTGGTGTTGATCCGCGAGGCCTATGCCACCCCGCGCCTGTCCGAAATCACCGCCGCCGCCGACGGAATCGACGATGAGGACCTGATCGAGCGCGACGAGATGGTCGTCACCGTCACCATGGACGGCTATATCAAGCGCACCTCGCTCTCCACCTTCCGGGCGCAGAACCGGGGCGGCAAGGGCCGCGCCGGGATGGCGACCAAAGACGAGGACGTGGTGACGAGCATGTTCGTCACCTCCACCCATAATCCGGTGCTGTTCTTCTCCACCGCCGGTAAGGTCTACCGCCTCAAGGTGTGGAAGCTGCCCGAAGGCGGACCGACCACACGCGGCCGTCCGATCGTCAATCTGCTCCCGGCGCTCGACAAGGACGAGACGATCCAGACCGTGCTGCCCCTGCCCGAGGACGAGGCCGAATGGGCCAAGCTTTCGGTGGTGTTCGCCACCGCCAAGGGAAGCGTCCGGCGCAATTCGATGGAACTGTTCACCAACGTCCCCAGCAACGGCAAATTCGCCATGCGCTTTGATGAAGACAGCGCTGACCGGCTGATCGGCGTGGCCTTGCTCGAAGCCAGCGACGATGTGCTGCTCGCCACCCGCGCGGGCAAGGCGATCCGCTTTGCCGGCGATGACGTGCGCGAATTCCAGAGCCGCACCTCCACCGGGGTGCGCGGCATGACGCTGAAGGGCGATGACGAGGTAATCAGCCTCTCGATCCTCCACCGCGTCGGCACCAGCAGCGAAGAGCGCGAGGAATACGTCAAATACGCGCCGTGGAAGGGTGAAAAGGAAGGCGATCCTTCGATTGCACCCGAACGCATGGCCGATCTTGCCGAACGCGAACAGTTCATCCTCACCGTCTGTGCCAATGGTTACGGCAAGATGAGTTCAGCCTATGAATACCGCCGCACCGGACGCGGTGGCCAGGGCATCACCAATATCGACAATATCGCCCGCAACGGCCTGGTCGTGGCCAGCTTTGCGGCTACCAAAAGCGACCAGCTGATGCTGGTGACCGATCAGGCCAAGCTGATCCGCCTGCCGCTTGGCTCGATGCGGGTAATTGGCCGCAACAGCGCCGGGGTCAGGCTGTTCAACGTGGCGGACGAGGAACATGTCGTATCGGCAGTACGGCTGGCCGAAACCGAAGGCGGCGATGATGACGATGAAGCGGAAGGCGCTGCGGAAGGCGGCCCGGCCGAACCGGACCCCACGGCGCAGTGATGGCGCTTGAGATCGTCCCTTCGGGTCAGGCATGCGGTGCGCGCGTGACCGGGGTCGATCTTTCGGCGCCGCTCGATCCAGCCGCCATTGCGGCAATCCGTTCGGCCTGGCTAGAACACCACGTACTGGCCTTTCCTGGCCAGTTCCTGTCGGACGATGCCCTCGAACGTTTCACGCTCGCCATGGGCGGGTTTGGTGAAGACCCGTTCTTCGCCCCGATTGCCGGACGCCGGCACATCGCCGCGATCCGGCGCGAGGCGGACGAGCAATCACCATTGTTTGCCGAGAATTGGCACACCGATTGGTCGTTTCAGGCGCGGCCGCCATCGGGCACTTGCCTCAACGCGGTCGATATCCCGCCACTTGGCGGCGATACGCTTTACGCCAACCAGCACATGGCGTGGGAAGCACTCGCGCCCGCGCGGCAGGCCGAATTGACCGATCTGATCGCGGTCCATTCCGCCCGCCTCGCCTATGCGCCTGACGGCAGCTATGGCACCAAAGACAAGGGCCGCAGCATGGACATTCGCCCCAGCGAAGCGGCGCTGGCCACGCAAGCCCACCCACTTGTTCCGGCCCATCCCGAAACCGGACGGCGCGGATTCTATTCGTCGCTGGGTTACATCGTCGGGATCGAGGGCATGGCCGACAGCACGGCAATGCCGCTCCTGATGGAATTGGCCCAGTGGCAAAGCGATGCACGCTTTGTCTATCGCCACCGCTGGGAACCCGGGATGCTGGTGATGTGGGACAACCGTTCGGTCCTCCACAAGGCCACCGGCGGTTATGAAGGCCATCGGCGCGAGTTGCACCGCACCACTATTGCGGCGTGGAGCGAGTCCTGAGCTCACCCACCACCCCGGTGCAGATCAGGAATTGCCCGAAATAGTAGAGCGGCCAGATCAGCAGCCCGGGCACCACGCTTTCGGCCAAGGCCCCCAACCGCGCAAAAATCAGCAGGTCGCTGATTACGAACATGACCGCCCCCAAGCCCACCCGGTAACGCGGGAACGTGCTGGTCCAGGCGCTTGCCGCCATGGCCGCAAGGCCCAGCGCGTAAAATGCCACGCCGGGTGCCCCGGCACGATCCGCTGGAAGCTGGAACGCGATCAGCGGAACCAGCAACACCAGGGCCAGCGCCAGCGCTTGCTGGCTGCCACTCAAGCTTGCCCGGCGGTGCCGCCAGTAGAGCTGGACCGCGATCAGATGACCGGCCAGAAATGCGAGCGCGCCCCAGACGATATCAAGCTCGATCAGCACATCGCCCAGCGCGCCAAACGCCATGACTGCGGCAATCTGAGTGGCATCGCGGCCTGCATGCCGAGAGAGGGCATAAGCGGCCAGAAACGCCGCCCCGGCGCCCTTGATCGCCCATTCATAAAGATCAGGCAGCGCGCTTCCGGCGATAAAGAAATAGCCGATCCCCGCCACCAGGCTGGCCAGCAGCCACGGGCGCTTTTCGATCAGCGCCCGGCGCGGCATCAAACGAACGCGATCTTTTCAACCACGTAGAACCGGTCACCCGATGGCACGGTTACTTCGATTTCGTCTTCCACCCGGCGTCCGATCAGCGCCCGGCCCAGCGGCGAATTGTAGCTGATCCGGCCGATCTTGGCGTCGGCTTCATAGGGGCCGACAATCTGGTAGGTGACCGGCTTTTCGGCATCGTCGAGCAAGGTCACGGTCGCGCCGAAGATTACCTTGTCGCCCGAAAGTGAAGTCGGATCGACGATCTGCGCCCGGCTGACCTTGTCCTCCAGATCAGAAATGGCCATTTCGACATGGCCCTGGCGTTCCTTGGCGGCGTGATATTCGGCGTTTTCCGACAGGTCGCCGTGCGCGCGCGCTTCCTCGATCGCGTCGACGATCAACGGGCGTTCCACGCGCAGCGCCTTCAATTCGGCAATCAGGCGTTCATAGCCTTCCGCCAGCATCGGCAGCTTTTCGACACTTGCCATCGTACTCATCCTCCTGCCGCGCCCCGGATTCAGCGACTGGAATCCTGCCCCCGTGCCAATGCAGCTACGGGCCAGTCCAGTCGCGAATGGAGGGAAAGCGCGATTGATCAGGTACTATAATAATCCTGCAGCGACCGCACTTCAAGCTTTGCATTTCGCAGTGCAGCAATGGCCTGTGCGGCTGCCACCGATGCCGCTGCGGTGGTATAGTACGGCACCTTGCCGGTCAGCGCCGATCCGCGGATCGATTGCGAATCTTTCAGGCTCTGCCAGCCTTCGGTGGTGTTGAAGATCAGCGCCACATCGCCGTCGATGATCCGGTCGACAATGTGCGGGCGCCCTTCGGCCACCTTGTTGACCAGTTCGACCGGCAGGCCAGCTTCGGCCAGATAGCGCTGCGTACCGCCGGTGGCGATCACGGTGAAGCCCAGATCGATCAATTGCCGCACCGCCGGCAGGATCACGGTCTTGTCGCTGTCCTTGACCGAAACGAAGACCACGCCGCCGTCGGGTAGCCGCGTTCCGGCTCCCAATTGCGATTTGGCAAAGGCAATCGGGAAAGTCGCGTCGATCCCCATTACTTCGCCAGTGCTCTTCATTTCGGGCGAAAGCACCGGATCGACCCCGGGGAAGCGCGCGAACGGGAACACCGCTTCCTTGACCGCCATATAGGGCAGATCGCGCTTGAACGGCGGGAAGGTATCGAGCTTTTCGCCCGCCATCACCCGCGCCGCGATCTTGGCCACCGGCTGGCCGATCGCCTTGGCGACGAACGGCACGGTGCGGCTGGCGCGCGGGTTGACCTCGATCAGATAGACATCTGTGCCCTTCACCGCGAACTGGATGTTCATCAGGCCTTTGACGCCCAGCGCCATCGCCAGCAGTTCGGCCTGGCGCTCCATCTCGGCGATGATTTCGGCGGGCAGGCTGTAGGGCGGCAGGGTGCAGGCGCTGTCGCCCGAATGGATCCCGGCTTCCTCGATATGCTGCATCACGCCCGCGACCACGACCTGCGTCCCGTCGCACAGCGCATCGACATCGCATTCCACCGCATCGCGCAGATACTGGTCGATCAGCACCGGGCTATCGCCTGAAACCGACACTGCGGTAGTGATATAATCATCGAGCTGCGCCACCGAATCGACGATTTCCATCGCCCGGCCGCCCAGCACGTAGCTGGGCCGCATCAGCACCGGGAAGCCGATCCGGCCCGCCACCGCGACCGCTTCATCGCGGCTGCGGGCGATGCCGTTTTCGGGCTGCTTGAGCCCCAGATCATTGACCAGCTTGGCAAAGCGTTCGCGGTCTTCGGCCAGATCAATCGCATCGGGCGAAGTGCCCAGGATCGGGATCCCAGCATCTTCCAGCGCCTGCGCCAGCTTGAGCGGAGTCTGCCCGCCAAACTGCACGATCACGCCGACCAGTTCGCCATTCTGCTGTTCCACCCGCAGAATTTCGAGCACGTCCTCGCCGGTCAGCGGCTCAAAATAGAGCCGGTCGGAGGTGTCATAATCGGTCGAAACCGTTTCCGGGTTGCAGTTGATCATGATCGTTTCATAGCCCGCCTCTTCCAGCGCGTAGCAGGCGTGGCAGCAACAGTAATCGAACTCGATCCCCTGCCCGATCCGGTTGGGCCCGCCGCCCAGGATCACGATCTTCTTGCGGTCAGAGGGCATCGCCTCGCACTCAGGCTCGCCAAACAACGGGCCTTCGTAAGTGGAGTACATATACGGCGTCACCGCCTCGAATTCGGCGGCGCAGCTGTCGATCCGCTTGAACACCGGATGCACACCCAGCCTGGTCCGCAGCGCGCGGACCTCAGCCTCGGTGGTCGCCCCGGCCATCGCTTTCAGCGCATCGTGAAGCAGGCCTGAGCGCCGCGCGGCAAGCGTTTCGCCCAGCCCGCCAGCCACGCCCACGCCGCGCACCGCCAGCACGGCAAGGCGCTTGTCGGAAAAGCCCATTGCCTTCAGTCGCCGCAGCCCCGCTGCGTCGTTGGGCAGGCCATCCTCCATGATCGCGGCTTCTTCGGCGACGATTTCGGCAATGTGACGCAGGAACCAGGGATCGAAACTGGTGATCGCCTGAACATCCTCGATCGAAAAGCCCTCACGGAACGCTTGGGCGATAATCAGGATGCGGTCGGGGGTCTGCTTTGACAGCGCCTCGATCACCGCCTCGCGCCCGCGCCCTTCAAGGCTGAGCATGCGATTGAAGCCGTCGAGCCCGGTTTCCAGCCCGCGCAGCGCCTTCTGCAGCGATTCCTTGAAGTTGCGGCCGATCGCCATCACTTCGCCGACCGATTTCATCGCGGTGGACAGCAGCGGTTCGGCGCCCTTGAACTTTTCAAAGGCGAAGCGCGGGATCTTGGTGACCACGTAATCGATGCTGGGTTCGAACGAAGCCGGGGTCGCCCCGGTGATCTCGTTGGTCAGCTCGTCGAGCGTATAACCCACCGCCAGCTTGGCCGCGACGCGCGCGATCGGGAAGCCGGTGGCCTTGGAGGCGAGCGCGGACGAACGCGAAACCCGCGGGTTCATCTCGATCACGATCAGGCGGCCGTCCGCCGGATTGACCGCGAACTGCACGTTCGATCCGCCGGTCTCCACCCCGATCTCGCGCAACACCGCGATGCTGGCGTTGCGCATGATCTGGTATTCCTTGTCGGTCAGCGTCAGCGCAGGCGCGACCGTGATCGAATCGCCGGTGTGGACCCCCATCGGATCGACATTCTCGATCGAGCAGATGATGATGCAATTGTCCTTGCGGTCACGCACCACTTCCATCTCGAACTCTTTCCACCCCAGCAGGCTCTCTTCGATCAGAACTTCCGTGGTTGGAGAGGCATCGAGGCCAGACTTCACAATCTGCTCGAACTCGGTCTTGTTGAACGCGACCCCGCCACCGGTACCGCCCAGCGTGAAACTCGGCCGGATGATCGAGGGCAGCCCGGTGCGTTCGAGCACTGCGAAAGCCTCGTCAACATTGTGCGCCACGCCGCTGCGGGCGGACTCAAGCCCGATCTTGTCCATCGCCTCGCGGAACCGCTGGCGGTCTTCGGCCTTGTCGATCGCATCGGCATCGGCGCCGATCATCTGCACGCCGTACTTTGCCAACGTGCCATCATTGAACAGCGCCAGCGCGGTATTGAGCGCCGTCTGCCCGCCCATCGTCGGCAGCACCGCATCGGGACGCTCTTTGGCGATGATCGCGGCGACCACTTCAGGCGTGATCGGCTCGATATAGGTCGCATCGGCCATGTCCGGATCGGTCATGATCGTGGCGGGGTTGGAGTTGACGAGGACCACCCGGTACCCCTCCTCCTTCAGCGCCTTGATCGCCTGGGTGCCGGAATAGTCAAACTCGCAGGCCTGCCCGATAATGATCGGACCAGCGCCAATGACGAGGATCGAGGAGATGTCAGTGCGTTTGGGCATTTAGACTAACCGATTCCATATTGTTTTAGCAGCAGGTCGAGAAGCTTTGATGCAGCCAACGCGATTGCAGCGCCACCGTAACGTTCAACCAACATTTTCAAACCAACGACAAGCGTTAACTCCAGACTTCGGATTGAAAATATTCCAGCCCTTATGAGCTCACGACCAGCTTTCAGTCGACCAATAACTAGCTCGCGAAGCCCGTCTTCGCCTGATATTGAGTTCTCTGGTTCAAGAAGTTCCAAAACCTCTTCAATTGGTGACTCAATTTCTTGCTGCTGATTATGCAAAAGGCTTACGATGCGATCAGAAGCCGGCACGCCAACCGCCGCGTTTAAGGGTTCGTTGTTCGCGTCGCTGTCTGCATCAAAGACCCAGCCTAGTTCTCTACCAACATTTTGGAGAGCAACTAAATCGGCATTTCCTCCGAGTTGGAAAAGCAGTGAGCCTTCTTCGTCTACATTACGAAAATGCGCGACCAATCCTTGTTGACCGGAATTAACCAACCGACACCAAGTGCCTGTATAATTATTTCCCTTGGTTTCAAATGCTTGAGTAGACAAAAGCCAATCGACAACCTGTTCGACATCGCTTTCAAAGCCCTTCTCAAAGCCACTTTCGAGCAAAACATGCGAGAAATCGTTGATTAGATCAATTCGAGCTTTCTCAAGACTTTTCCAGTCATATCCGATGTTGTTGGAAAAAATATCCCAACCCATTCTCAGAACGAGAATAGCCCGAAGATTATTGTGAGCGCTCACCCCAACATCCCCACAAACCGCTCAAACAGATAGAAGCTATCCATCGGTCCCGGCGATGCCTCAGGGTGATACTGCACCCCGAACGCGCGCTTGCCTTTGATCGAGATCCCGCAGTTTGAGCCATCGAACAGCGACACGTGCGTTTCCAGCACCCCATCGGGCAGCGCGGCGTTGTCCACCGCGAAGCCGTGGTTCATGCTGGTGATCTCGACCACGCCGTCTTCGAGCCGCTTGACCGGATGGTTCGCGCCGCGGTGGCCCTGGTGCATCTTGGTGGTCTTGGCACCGGCGGCGAGGCCGAGCATCTGGTGGCCGAGGCAGATCCCGAACACCGGCACATCGCGCTCAAGCAGGCCCTGGATCACCGGCACTGCATAGACCCCGGTCGCCGCGGGATCGCCCGGGCCGTTAGACAGGAACACGCCCGCCGGCTTCAGCGCCAGCACCTCGTCCAGCGGCGTATTGCCCGGCACCACCGTGACTTGCGCTCCGGCCTTCACCAGATTGCGGAAGATGTTGTCCTTGGCCCCAAAATCCATCGCCACCACGTGCGGGCGCGGGCTGTGCGGGCTGCGGGCATAGCCCTTGCCCAGCGTCCACACGCCGCCCTGCCATTCTTCATTGGCCCCGCGTGAAACTACACGCGCAAGGTCCATGCCTTCCAGCCCCGGCCAATCCTGCGCGCGCTTGATCAGCGCGGGAATGTCGAACTTGCCGTCGGCCGCGTGGGCGATCACCGCGTTAGGCGCGCCTGACAGGCGGATGCGGCGGGTCAGCGCGCGGGTGTCGATGCCCGACAGCCCGATCTTGCCTTTGGAGGCCAGCCAATCGCCAAAGGTGCCAGCGCTGCGGAAATTGCTGGGCACGGTGAAGTCTTCGCGCACCACGCAGCCGACCGCGCCATCGACATGGCTTTCGACGTCGTCCTCGTTCACCCCGACATTGCCGATGTGCGGGAAGGTGAAGGTGACGATCTGCCCGGCATAGCTGGGATCGGTCATGATCTCCTCATACCCGGTCATCGCGGTGTTGAAGCAGACTTCGCCCACCGCGGCGCTTTCTGCGCCAAATCCCTTGCCCCAGGTGACCTGGCCGGTGGCGAGCACGAGGACTCCCGTCGCACCCTGCGGTTGGGGTGCATACGAAGGGGCGGCGTCAGCCATTTTGGGGGCGCTCCGGTAACGGGATTCCAGCGATGTTGCTAAGGCTCGGCGGCTAAACCCCTTCCCCCCCAGCGTCAACCTTTGAAAAGCCGAAATACCCGGCTAGGGAGGCGACTATCCCCAAGCGCATCGCTTTTCACGAGGAAACACCCAAAAATGCTTCGCGACACGATCAAGGCCGCCCAGATTACTGCGATGAAGGCGGGCGACAAGCCGCGGCTGTCCGCCGTCCGGCTGATCATGGCCAAGCTGAAGGACAAGGATATCGAACTGCGCACCGCCAAGTCTGTACCCGATGACGATGTGCTGGTCACCGATGTGCTGCAGAAAATGGCCAAACAGCGCCGCGAATCGATCACCATGTTCGAACAAGGCGGACGCCAGGAACTGGCCGATGTCGAGAAGGCCGAACTGGCGGTGATCGAGGAATTCATGCCGGCGCAAATGGGCGAGGACGAGACGAAGGCCGCGATTGCGGCGATCATCGCGGAGCTCGGCGCGCAGGGCATGAAGGACATGGGCAAGGTTGTGGCCGAACTGAAGGCGCGGCACGGGAGCCAGCTCGATATGGGCAAGGCCAGCGGGCTGGTGAAAGCGGCTTTGAGCTGAAGTTCGTTCCTGAAATCAAATGGGGCCCTGCCGGAAATCCCGGCAAGGCCCCGTTGTAATGGCTTGAAACCGCTTAGCTCGAAGCGCCGCCAGCCAGGCCTTTGACCGCACCGATGGCCCGCATGACCATCCGGATCGTCACGGCAACACCGAAAGCACCGGCGGCCACGAGAGCGAAACCGCCAAGCATCGCCCCAAGCTGGGTGCCCAGCATCGGCAACGCAGCCATCGCAGCGCCCGCAACCGGCAATGCAAGTGCGGCGACACCAATCCGAATTACCATATCATCGGTGGTTGAAATCCCGGCAATCATCCCGAGCACCAACAGCACAAGCGCCACGTTGAGCCCTTCCATTGGCATGAACGCGGTCACGATAGCCAAGAGCGTGGCCAGCGCAGCTGCCAGCCCGGTTACTTTGGTAAGCATCTTCTTCCCTCCTGTTATTATCAGGGGCGATCCCGGAAATGCTTTTGTCTAAGTGTTTGATTTTCGCCGAGCCACCCCCGCGACCCGAGATGGAGACTAGTTGTATTCACACAAAAGGGAAGGTTTAATTACCCTACGGAATCCATGGCTTACGCGCAGTCAAGAACCGGGGACAAGCCTGTGGGACGATTTCACGCGAGGTTGAGGCGTGCGGCCTCAACGGCTAGACAGGCACCATGTCCCTCTCTCCCCAATGGCTTGATGAACTGCGCGCGCGGGTTACGCTTTCGGGGGTCATTTCGCGCACCACGCGGCTGACCAAGGCGGGGCATGAGTTCAAGGCCTGCTGTCCGTTCCACAACGAGAAGAGCCCCAGCTTCACGGTCAACGATCTGAAGGGGTTCTACCACTGCTTTGGCTGCGGCGCGCATGGCGATGTGATCCGCTGGATGACTGACCAGCGGGGCCTTTCGTTCATGGATGCGGTCAAGGAACTGGCCAGCGAGGCCGGAATGGAATTGCCCGCGATGGACCCGCGCGCGGCGCAAGAGGCGGAAAAGCGCGACAGCCTGCACGATGTGATGGCCGCCGCGCAAGCGTGGTTTGCCGAGCGGTTGACCTCCAGCGAGGGCGACAAGGCCCGCGCCTATCTGGCCACGCGGGGGTTCAACCAGCGGACAGTGGAACGCTTCGGGTTCGGCTATGCGCCGGAAGGGCGGCAATCGCTGAAAGCCGCACTCAGCCAGTTTCCCGAAGCGATGCTGATCGAGGCCGGCCTGCGCATCGCGGTGGAGGACAAGGAGCCCTATGACCGGTTCCGCGGCCGCCTGATGCTGCCGATCGAGGATGCGCGCGGGCGGGTGATCGCATTTGGCGGGCGGATCATTGATGCCGCCAAAACTGATGCACCCAAGTATCTGAATTCGCCCGATACGCCGCTGTTCGACAAGGGCCGCACGCTTTACAACCTGCACCGCGCCGGCCCGGCCTGCCGCCAGAGCGGGCGGATTGTGGTGGTCGAAGGTTATATGGACGTGATCGCGCTGGCCGCTGCGGGGATCGAGGATGCGGTCGCCCCGCTGGGCACCGCGCTGACCGAGCGGCAGCTGGAAATGCTGTGGCGGCTGACCGAAAATCCGGTGCTGTGCTTCGATGGTGATGTCGCCGGGCAGCGCGCCGCGATGCGCGCCGTTACTCGCGCGCTGCCGCTGCTGCGCCCGGCGCACAGCCTCAAGATCGTGCATTTGCCGCCGGGGCTCGATCCCGATGATCTGATCAGGCGCGATGGCACGGCGGCGATGGAAGCAGCGCTGGCCCAGCCGCAAGACCTTTTGGGCTTGCTGTGGCAGCACGAGCGCGATGCCGTCCCCCTCGCCTCGCCCGAGGACAAGGCCGGGCTTAAGGCCCGGCTGATGGCGCAAGTCGATACGATTGCCGATCGCGATATTCAGGCGCTTTACCGGCGCGAGCTGTCCGAGCGCTTTTCCGCTTTCGCTTTTCCGCCGCGTGAACAGCGTGAATGGAAGCCCGCCCGGCCCGGTCAGCGCGGCGTGCCCGCCCCACGCCGCAGCGATCCTGCGCAGACCGCGCGGCTGCGCAAAAGCGCCGGTTCGCGCGATGCGCTGGGAGCCGCGGTGCTGGCCGGTTTGATCCGCTATCCGGCAGAACTGGCGCGCCATGCCGATGTTCTGGCCCATGCCGAACTGGCCGATCCGCGTTATGGCGCGCTGGTTGATGCGGTTGATAGCGGCGAAAGCCTTGAATCCGGGCACTTGCGCACCATATTGGCCGCCCGGGGACTGGCATCTCCGGCTCCGGATGACTATGCGGCGCTGCGCTTCGGCTTTCTGGCTGATGATGCACCGCCCGAACAGGCCCAGGCAGATCTTGCCGCTGCGGTCAGTTTGCTGGTCGAGCGGCCCGCGCTGGAAGCAGCACTGGCCGAGGCGACCCGGCGGCTCGAACGGGACATGTCGGATGGAGCCTATGCAGAACAGCAGCGGCTCTTGAAGAGAAAGCTGGAATTCGAATCGCGCTTGCGGCACATGGCCAGCGCGCGTGCGGGGGCTGAACAAGCGGCTCCTGCCAAACCAATGGCGGAATGATGGAAGACGAAGACATCCAGGGCAACGAAAAGGACGGCGGTGATGCACCGCTGATCGACCTTAACGAAGCCTCGATCAAGAAGCTGATTGCCCGGGCCAAGCGCCGCGGGGTGATCACCATGGACGAGCTCAACGAGGCCCTGCCGCAGGACCAGATGAGCTCTGAGCAGATCGAGGACATCATGTCCGCGATCAGCGAGATGGGCGTCAACATCGTCGAAAGCGACGAGGACGCGGTCGATCCGGACGAGAAGGAAGTCGACGAGGTCGACGAGCAGCCCGACGGCATGGCCGAACGGCCGGACCTGATCAAAAAGAAGGAAATCATCGAGCGCACCGATGATCCGGTGCGAATGTACCTGCGCGAAATGGGCGCGGTCGAACTGCTCAGCCGCGAGGGCGAAATCGCCATCGCCAAGCGGATCGAAGCCGGGCGCGACACGATGATCCTGGGGCTGTGCGAAAGCCCGATCACCTTTCACGCGATCATCCAGTGGTCCGAAGCGCTCAACAACGGGGAAATGCAGCTGCGCGAGATCCTCGATCTCGATGCCATGCTGTCCAAGGAACCCGCGCCCGAAAACATGACCGAGGACGGCGAGGAAGAGGGCGAAGCGGAAATCAGCGAAGCCACCGCCGGCCCCAGCTTCAAGGAAGAAGAAGACGTCGAGGAGGAAAAGCCGGCCTCTGACGAGGACGATGACGACCAGATCGAACGCCGGATGCCGCGCCAGAGCGATGAAGAGGAGGAAGACAACACCCTCTCTCTCGCCCAGATGGAAGCCCAGCTGAAGCCCGAAGCGCTGGAAAAGTTTGCCTCGATCACCGCACTGTTCAAGAAGTTCGAAAAGATCCAGACTGATCGCCTCAATGTGATGGGCGAAGGCGGGGCATTTTCGCCGACCAAGGAAAAGAACTATCAGCAGCTGCGCGAAGACCTGACCGCGCAGGTCGAGAGCGTGCAGTTCCACGCCACCAAGATCGAATATCTGGTCGACAATCTCTATGCCTTCAATCGCCGCCTGACCGCGCTGGGCGGGCAGATGCTGCGCCTGGCCGAACGCCACAAGGTCAATCGCAAGGACTTCCTCGACAGCTACGTCGGGCGCGAGCTCGACGATGGCTGGCTGGCCGCGCAGGCTGGCAAGGACAAGAAGTGGGCGGCCTTTGCCGATCAGGAAGCCGATCCGGTCGAACGGATACGCGCTGAAATTTCGGACATCGCTTCGGCCACCGGCATGTCGCTGGGTGAATTCCGCCGGATCGTCAACATGGTCCAGAAGGGCGAACGCGAAGCGCGTATTGCCAAGAAGGAAATGGTTGAGGCGAACCTGCGGCTGGTGATCTCGATCGCCAAGAAGTACACCAACCGCGGCCTGCAATTCCTCGATCTGATCCAGGAAGGCAATATCGGGCTGATGAAGGCGGTCGACAAGTTCGAATACCGCCGCGGCTACAAGTTCAGCACCTATGCCACCTGGTGGATCCGCCAGGCGATCACCCGCTCGATCGCGGATCAGGCGCGCACGATCCGTATCCCGGTCCACATGATCGAGACGATCAACAAGCTGGTCCGCACCAGCCGCCAGTTCCTGCACGAGCAGGGCCGTGAGCCGACGCCCGAGGAAATGGCCGAGCGCCTGTCGATGCCGCTCGAAAAGGTCCGCAAGGTGATGAAGATCGCCAAGGAACCGATCAGCCTTGAAACCCCGATCGGCGACGAAGAGGATTCGCACCTCGGCGATTTCATCGAGGACAAGAACGCGGTGATCCCGGTGGACGCTGCGATCCAGGCCAACCTCAAGGAAACCGTCACCCGCGTCCTTGCCAGCCTGACCCCGCGCGAGGAACGCGTGCTGCGGATGCGCTTTGGCATCGGCATGAACACCGATCACACGCTCGAGGAAGTCGGCCAGCAGTTCTCGGTAACGCGCGAACGTATCCGCCAGATCGAAGCCAAGGCGCTGCGCAAGCTCAAGCACCCGAGCCGGTCACGCAAGATGCGGAGT
The DNA here is from genome assembly GCF_031417815.1 of Novosphingobium sp. GTDB lineage: Bacteria > Pseudomonadota > Alphaproteobacteria > Sphingomonadales > Sphingomonadaceae > Novosphingobium. The sequence continues at coordinate 69,926 of NZ_JANOWI010000035.1, forward strand.
TTTCTGGATCAGTGAGGTTGTGAACGATGCAAATCCAGGATTCTTCGTTCAAACCGCGTAGTTCGGAATATTGTAAGAGCTCGATCGGGGCAATCGCGTTGTTTGCTATTCTCTTCGCATTGGCTGCGTGCTCTTCGAGTGAACAAACTACCGCTGACAAACTTAAGCTTGCGGTGGCATCTAAGATGAAGGACCCTGAGAGCGCTCGATTCACGCGACTAAAGTTCGGTCACTTCACCTTGTGCGGCGAAGTAAACAGCACAAACTCCTTTGGCGCGTACGCAGGAGCAGAGCGATTTTCGGCGACCAGTGACTTCGTGCATCTGAGAAGCGAATTTGTCGAAAGAGACGCTGCGCTTGAGGGAAGCCCGGCCAGCTCTGAATGGAAGCATGGAACCGAGGGATTTGATCGGTTCTGGGATGCGTGTCAGCGCGACGGAAAGCCCGTCGAGTAGGTCCTCGCGTCATAAACAGGGACAGTCCCTATTTAACTCTCACCCTGCGCATTGCCTCGCACCACTTCGCCCGTTAAATAGGGACTGTCCCTATTTATGAGGCCTGCCCTTGCCACGCACTTCCCGCATCGTCGTTCCGGGCGTTCCGCACCACATCACACAGCGAGGCAATCGCCGGATGCTGATCTTTTTTTCGGACCATGACCGGGTTTATTATCTCGACGTGCTCACCAAAGCCTGCGCCGCACAGAGCGTTATATGCCTCGCCTGGTGCCTGATGGACAACCACATCCATCTGATCCTGAAGCCGCCAACCGCCGATTCTCTGCGGGCTGCACTGGCCAGCGCTCACACCAAATATGCGCAACATGTCAACTTGCGGCAGGGATTGAGCGGGCATCTGTTTCAGGGGCGCTATGCGAGTTACGCGATGGATGACGCGCATTTGATGATGGCGGTGCGTTATGTTGAAAACAACCCGGTAAAGGCAGGCTCGGTTGCTAAAGCTGAAGACTGGCGCTGGTCGAGCGCGCGGGCGCATATCTTTGGTGAGGATGATGGTCTGACAAACGTAGCGTCGATTGGAGATCATGTCTCTAACTGGCGCGCCTATCTGGCCGATGGCGTCGAAGCCGCAGACCGCGACGAGGCGGTTGAGGCGGCAATGCGATCCGGGCGGCCGCTCGGTTCAAAAGAATGGACGGCGCAGCTTGTCCCACCGTCCAGGCCGAGAGGGCGTCCAATTAAAATAGGGACAGTCCCTATTTAACAGGCATCTCGCCAAGATCACCAAATTTAACGCTCGTCATGCTGGCAATGCGGCGGGGCGGGGATTAAGGCTGCGGCGACGATTCTCACCACTCGCCGGATCTGCCAACCCATGCGCATCGCCATTGCTTCCGATCACGCCGCTTTCGACTTGAAGGCCGAACTGCGCGATTATCTGATCGGCCTGGGCCATGAGGTGGCCGATTTGGGCCCAGAGACCGCCGACCGCGTCGATTACCCCGATTTTGGCTACAAACTGGCCGCGGTGATTGCCGATGGCACCGCTCAATTCGGCGTGGCGCTATGCGGCAGCGGGATCGGGATTTCGATTGCAGTCAACCGCAATCCGGCTTGCCGCTGTGCGCGGGTTGACGATCCCTATTCCGCCGCCCTCGCCCGCGAGCACAACGATGCCAACTGCATTGCGATGGGCGCGCGGCTGACCGGGGTCGATATGGCCAAGGCCTGCCTAGACGCCTTCCTTTCCACACCCTTCGGCGGCGGCCGCCACGGCCCCCGGGTCGACAAGCTCTCAAACCCTTCCTGCTGAGGAGCCCACTCCTGTGACTACCACTCTTGACGCTGCTCCGGTCCGTTCTGCCGGGTTCTTCACTACCCACCTGGCCGAAGCCGATCCCGATGTGTACGCCGCGATTCAGAACGAGCTTAACCGCCAGCGCCACAATATCGAGCTGATCGCAAGCGAGAACATCACCAGCCTTGCCGTGCTCGAAGCAACCGGCTCGGTCTTCACCAACAAGTACGCCGAGGGCTACCCGGGCAAGCGCTATTACGGCGGCTGCGAATATGCCGACGTCGTCGAAAACCTGGCGATCGAGCGGGCCAAGGCGCTGTTCGGCTGCCAGTTTGCCAACGTCCAGCCCAATTCGGGCAGCCAGATGAACCAGGCGGTGTTCCTAGCGCTGCTCAATCCGGGCGATACCTTCATGGGGCTCGACCTCAATTCGGGCGGGCACCTCACCCACGGCAGCCCGGTGAACATGAGCGGCAAGTGGTTCAACCCGGTGCCTTATGGGGTGCGGCAGGACGACGAACAGATCGATATGGACGCGGTCGCCGCCCTGGCCCGTGAACACAAGCCCAAGCTGATCATCTGTGGCGGCACCGCCTATTCGCGGATCTGGGATTTCCAGCGCTTCCGTGAAATCGCCGACGAAGTAGGCGCTTACCTGCTCGGCGATATTTCGCATTTCTCGGGGCTGGTCGCGGGCGGCGCGCACCCCTCACCCTTCCCGCATTGCCACGTGGTGACCTCCACCACCCACAAGAGCCTGCGCGGGCCTCGTTCGGGCGTGATCCTGACCAACGACGAGGATCTGGCCAAGAAGCTCAACTCGGCTGTGTTCCCTGGCCTTCAGGGCGGCCCGCTGGTCCATGTGATCGCGGCCAAGGCGGTGGCGTTCGGCGACGCGTTGAAGCCGGAATTCAAGGCCTATGCCGCGCAGATCGTCAGGAACGCCCGTGCGCTCGCCGCGTCGCTGACGGACAATGGCCTGCGGATCGTTTCGGGCGGCACCGACAACCACCTGATGCTGGTTGACCTGTCAGCCAAGAACGTCACCGGCAAGGCTGCCGAAAAGGGTCTCGACCGGGCCTGGCTGACCTGCAACAAAAACGGCGTGCCGTTCGACACCCGCTCGCCCTTCGTTACATCGGGGATTCGCCTCGGTACTCCGGCCGGCACCACCCGCGGGTTTGGCGAGGCCGAGTTCACCCAGGTTGGCCAGCTAATCGCCGAAGTCGTTGACGGCATGGCCCGCAACGGCGATGAAGGCGACGGTCAGGTCGAGCAGAAGGTGCGCGACCGCGTGGCAGCGCTGTGCGAGCGCTTCCCGATCTATCCGGAGTTGTAAGATGAGCGAAGATATCGTCCAGGACGCCAAGGCCGAACTCAGCGGCATGGCCAAGCAAGGGGTGCGTCACCCCTCGACCAAGCCGGTGCTGGGCGGTCTCGCCGCCGGCGCCTTGGCCGGGGCTCTGCTCCCGGGCCTCAGCCTGCTGGCCGGCGCAGTGATCGGCGGCGGTGTCATGTTTTACAAGAGGTTGCGCCCGTAAGTGCGTTGTCCATTTTGTGCGCATGATGACAGCCAGGTAAAGGATTCGCGCCCTACCGAAGACAACACCGCGATCCGCCGCCGCCGTCAGTGTGACAGCTGCGGCGCGCGCTTCACCACGTTTGAACGGGTGCAGCTGCGCGAGATTACCGTGGTGAAATCGGATGGCTCACGCGAAAGCTTTGATCGCACCAAGATTGAACAGTCGGTCGCGTTGGCCTGCCGTAAACGCGGGATTGCACAGGAACGGCTCGATCAGCTGGTCTCGGGCGTCCAGCGCCAGATCGAAACATTTGGCGAAAACGAAGTCGCCGCCAAGGCGATCGGCCAGATGGTGATGGAAGGGCTGCGCGGGCTCGATTCCGTCGCCTACATCCGCTTTGCCAGCGTCTACCGCGAATTTACCGAAGCCAGGGACTTTGAGGAATTTGCCGGAAACGTGCGCGATATCGGGCAAGAGTAGCCGGAATATGGCTTACGCCTTCGTAACCTACATGCTCCACTGCGGCGACGGGTCCTATTACGTAGGGCATACTGAGGAACGCGAGCTTGAGCGCAAGCTCGTGCAGCACCAGGCCGGGACGCTCGACGAATATACCGCCACACGGTTGCCGGTGGTGCTGGTCTGGTCAACGCCGTTTGTGGACCGCGACGCGGCCTTCGCGGCAGAGCGGCGCCTGAAAGGCTGGACCCGCGCCAAGCGTGAAGCGCTGATCGCCGGTGATCAAACCCTCGCGGCCCAGCTTGAAACCATGGCGCCAATCTCGCGGGTGGCCGCAGATCAGGCACCCGCCATCGAACTGGTCAATCCGCCGGTGATCGTGCTCGTCCGCCCGCAACTGGGCGAGAATATCGGCAAGGCGGCGCGCGCCATGCTCAATTTCGGGCTAAGCGAAATCCGGCTGGTCGCACCGCGCGATGGCTGGCCCAACCCCAGCGCCGGCCCGTCCGCCGCGGGAGCCAATGTGGTGCTGGAAAAGGCGCAGGTGTTTGACACTCTGGCAGAAGCGGTGGCGGATTGCGCGCATGTCTATGCCACCACGGTGCGCAAACGCGGGGTGACCAAGCCGGTCGTTACCCCGCAGCAGGCGGCGCTGGCGATCCATCGCGAGCCTGGCCGGTCGGCATTGGTCTTCGGTCCTGAACGCAGCGGTCTGGACAGCGACGATGTTGCTTTGGCCCGCGCGATCCTGACGGTGCCGATCAATCCTGAATTTGCCTCGCTCAATCTCGCGCAGGCGGTGATCCTGTGCGCCTATGAATGGTCAAAAGGCGCGGCATTGGTCCAGCCCACTGTCGAGGAAATCCTTCCCCCTGCCCCGCAGGAGGACCTGGAAGGGATGATTGGCCAATTGGTCGCCATGCTCGAGCCGCGCGACTATTTCAGGCCGGACAGCCGCTCTGATGCAACCATGCGGACATTGCGCAGCATCCTGACCAAGCCGGGCTGGAACCACCTCGAAGTGCGCACCCTGCGCGGCGTTTTGTCGGCGCTGAAACGCCGTTGATCTCACGCGGCAGCCCCAGAGCAACAACTAGACTTGCTTTCGCGCGGGCGCGGCGTTAAGGGCGCGCCTTCGCAATTGAGCGGGCACTCCGGTGAAGCCTGTCTCGCATTCCGTAAATTGGCGGAATGGTGCGGTTCCGGACTAGAAGGCTGGGCACAAGGCCACGCCATGCAAATTGAAGGACTCGCTCGACATGTCGAAGCGTAAAGCATCCAAGTACAAACTTGATCGCCGGATGGGTGAAAACATCTGGGGTCGTCCGAAAAGCTCGGTCAACCGCCGTTCGTATGGCCCCGGCCAGCACGGCCAGCGCCGCAAGAGCAAGGTTTCGGATTTCGGCATCCAGCTGCGCGCCAAGCAGAAGCTCAAGGGCTACTATGGCGACGTTACCGAAAAGCAGTTCAAGCGCACCTACCAGGAAGCCGCCAAGATCAAGGGCGATACCGGTCAGAACCTGATCGGCCTGCTCGAGCAGCGCCTCGACATGGTGATCTACCGTGCCAAGTTCGCGCCGACGGTGTTCTCGGCCCGCCAGATCGTTTCGCACGGCCACATCTATGTCAACGGCGTGAAGTGCAACATCGCCAGCCGCCGCGTGCGCCCAGGTGACGTAATCTCGCTCGGCAAGAAGGCAAAGGACATGGCCCTGATCGCCGAAGCGCAGAGCCTGCCCGAACGCGACATTCCCGAATATGTTGCGCCCGACGGCACCGACAAGGTCACCTTCGTGCGCGTCCCGACGCTGGATGAAGTGCCCTATCCGGTGAAGATGGAACCGAACCTGGTCGTCGAATTCTATTCGCGCTGATCGCGGTTCGATCGCATCACAAGAGGGCGGCCTTCGCGGGCCGCCCTTTTTGTTTGTCGGCACCGCTCCCCGTACGCTTACGGAGGCCTTAGCAAGCCCGCATTGACCTTGATCGTGCATCAACGATCCATCAATCGGCTTTAGGCTCTCCCGTACTGGAGGTGAACCATGCCTGATCCAACCTGCCAATTCCGCTTCTGCACCCCGCACCGCTCGGGCAAATGGTATGCCAGCCTTGGCGCGGCGCAGCAGCAAGCCGGGGCGATCGGCGCAGGATACCTCGAAGCCCGCACCGGCATGTTCCAGCCCTATTGCCACACCCGGCTGGAAACGCGCTGAGCGCATAAATCAGGGCTTTAATCGTCCGATTAATTTGCTAGTCCTGCCGGCACAACGGGAGAGACACAGCATGAAATTCGACGAAGTGATCATGGGGCGGCGCTCGATCCGCGGATATCTGGACAAGCCGGTACCGCGCGAGCTGATCAAGGAAGTGCTGAGTCTGGCGATGCGCGCGCCGTCCTCGATGAACACCCAGCCGTGGTATTTCCATGTCATCACCGGCGAACCGCTAGACCGGATTCGCGCCGGGAACACCGAACGCAACCTGGCCGGTGTGCCGCACAGCCGCGAATTTCGCACCGGCCATGCGTTTGATGGCGTGCACCGCGAACGCCAGATCGGGGTGGCCAAGCAGCTTTTCATCGCAATGGGTATAGCCCGCGATGACAAGGATGCGCGGCTCGATTGGGTATTGCGGGGCTTCCGCCAGTTCGATGCGCCGGTCTGCGTCATCATCACCTATGACAAGGACCTGGCCGACAGCGACGATACCGCGTTCGATTGCGGCGCGGTAACCACGGCGCTGGTCAATGCCGCCTGGTCGCGCGGGCTGGGCTGCGTGATCAACAGCCAGGGCATCATGCAAAGCCCGGTGGTGCGCGAACACGCCGGCATTCCTGACGATCAGGTGATCATGAAGGCCGTGGCGCTGGGCTGGCCCGATGAAAGCTTCCCCGCCAACGCGGTTGTATCAGAACGCAAAAACGTGTCCGAAGCGGCTGTATTCACGGGATTTGATTGAAAAGACAAACAGCCGCTCAGTCGAGTAGCAGGACCTTTTCGTCCGGGTGAACCATGTTCATGTCCGAGCGCAGCAGCTGCCCGGCCATGTCAGGATCGACGTGGTTCGGGTTAAGCAGCGCGACACGGTTCTTGAGGACATCGCGTTGTGCTTCGATCTGTTTGAGTTCGGTCTGACGCAGCGTCAGCAACCTGCTGTTTTCGCTCCACGCCAGGATCCCGCTGGGTCCGATTGTGATCCATCCGCCCATCGCCAGCAGGCAAACCAGTGCCAGGGCCTGCGTAACGCGTTCCTTGGCAAGTCTGGGTTGAGCTAGCGAATGCATGATGCACTTAGAATCATATATGATTCAGCAGTTCAAGGGCTAATTTTGCCTTTTGGTGTGAATGTCCCCAAAAAAGCGCCCGGACAGTGACTGTCCGGGCGCAAATGGGCCGCAGCGGGAGGGAGGGGAGTGTGATGCGGCCCGAAACGTCCTAGTTGCTGAGCGGAGCCGGTTCGGCCTGATCGGCGGCGACCGACTTGATCTGGCCTTCGCCCATCACGCTGACCAGCGCCTTGCCGTCAACTTCGAAGGCGTTGGCGGGAAGCATGGCGGTCGCGCCATCGACCCTGACCACCAACGCCTGCACGTTGCCCTGGGCATCGGCAATCACTTCACGAACCTTGCCGATCTTGTCGCCATCGGCGTCGAACAGGTTCGTGCCCTTCTTGACCTCGAAGGCACCGGCCGCATCACCGGCTGCGCTGCCGGCCAGGGCCAGGTTGTTCGCCGAGGCATTCAGCATGCCATCGGCCGAACCGGTGACCGAAGCGGTAGCGGTGCCAAGCCCGTTCACCGCATTGCCCGCTTCACCGCGAACGCCGTTGATGGTGTTGCCAGCGCTGTCACGCACCGTGCCGACGGTCTGCCCGGCGGTATCGCGAGTGCTCTGCACAGTGCCGCGCACCGCCTCGGTGCCGATCAGCTGCGCATCAGCCGAACCGGTACCCGAAGCCGAAGCCGAGCCTGCACCGCTGCCGGTAGCCGCGCCAAGCGGGCTGGTGAGCGATTGACCCGCCGAGCCTGAGGCCTGGCCACTGGCCGAACCCGACGTCTTGACCTGGCCCGAACGGCGATCAGCGCTGGCGTTGGTGGCGGCAGCTGCGCCGCCGGTAACGGTTCCGACCGTGCTGGTGGTGACCGGCGGCAGCGTCGGCATCGTGGGAAGCGTGCGGGCGACCGACCCGGCGCCGCCCAAAACGCCACCGACACCGCCGCCGAGGATCTGGGCCTGGGCGGGATTGGCAATCGCGGTCAGTGCAACCGCGGTAAAGAGAGTGAAAGTTTTCATGGTTTCGTCCTTTCCTAATCCGTAGCGGCAGGACCTTTTGCCTGTCGCTCATGGTGGAAACGGACCGAGCGGATTTTTTACTTCAAAAAATCTGCAAAAAAGTTTTCAGCGGCAGGTTGCGCACAGCAAACCGCGGCCGGTCTTGGGATCGGGACGGCGCTTGCCGAGCAGCACCGCTTCGGCATCGAGGGCGGCGGTGACACCCGCTGCAGGCACGCCCCGGCCCATCGCCGCAGCGGCGCGCACCGCGACCAGCGGTGCCGCGAATGACGTACCGCGCACCGCCACCATCCGGCCATTGCGATCTTGCGCCGAAATCCCTGCGCCGGGCGCTGCATAATCGACATGGGCCGCCCGGCCCGCCTCGATCAGCACGCGGTTGCGGGCATCGACCCCGGTTACCGCGAAGACGCCGGGATAGGACGCTGGATAGCTCGGCGGCGCGGCCGGACCATCATTGCCCACCGCTGCCACCACGATCACCCCGCGCAGCTGTGCCGCGCGCACCGCGCGTTCCACCAGCGGGTTACGCGGGCCGACCAGGCTGATCGAAATCACCCGCGCCCCCCTGACGACAAGCCAGCCTAGCGCGTTGGAAATTGCCAGCGCCGATCCGCCAGCGCGGTCGCTGCCATAGACATCGGCCACCAACAGCCGCCTTGCCCCGGCGCGCATTGCCAGCGAAACCACGGCGCTGCCATGGTTGCTGGGAATGGGCGCCCCTGAGGCAAAGCCGCGGGTAGTGACGCCTTGCATGGCGCCGCCATCGATGATCCCGATCGCGGTGCCGACTGGTCCGCCCGAAGCGGGCATCGCGCCGCCGCTGCCTCCACCCTGCCCGCTTTGGAAATGCAGCTGGTCACTGCTGATCGTGGCCGCCGGGACCTTCATTTTGAGCAGCTTCTGCGCTTTGGCGAGAGACATTCCCTTAGGCACGGTCAATACGGCAACCTGGAGGCCGAGCCCGTCAATCGCCTGACCCTCGCCAAGACCAAAGCCCAGCGCGGTCACCGCTGCGCTGGTCGCGGGATCGGGATCGATCAGCAGCAGCACCCCGCGGCGCGCCGGCTCACCATCCAGATCGCGTTCGATGAATTCGCGGTTTCCAGCTACCAACGCCTGGAGCCGGTCAAGCCGGGCCTGCCGCAGGGCACCGCTGATCTGCCCGGTGGTGCCGGTCAGCACGCTGTCGGCGGTGGACAAGGGACCATCAAGCAAGGGTCCGGCCACCGGCAGCGACGGCAAGCCGCCGCCAAGCAGTCCTTGCGCGGCCAGCGGCGGCCCCAGGATCATGGCCAAGGCCATTAAAAATGCGGAAAAGCGGCGCATGGTGGTTACTCCTTTACAAATTTTTTCATTAGCTGTGAAGGAAACGCACCAGCCGGTTCGTTTCATCCATCAGAAATGGAGCACATGCAGGAAGACCCGTTCCTTGCCGGATTAACTGCCCTCTTGCCGCGGATGCGACGCTTCGCATCCGGGCTGGCGCGCGATCCTGCGGATGCGGACGACCTGTGCCAGGCGGCTATCGAACGCGCGCTCAACTCGCGCGGGCAATGGCAGGAAGGCACGCGGCTCGACAGTTGGATGTACCGGATCATGCGTAACATGTGGATTGACGAAGCCCGTTCCCGCACCCGGCGCAGCAAGACCTTTGCCGACGAAGAGGCGGGCCTGCACGTGGGCGCGATGGGCGCGCAGGAAGCCCATGTCGAGCTGTCGAACGTTGACCGCGCGATGCAGACCCTGCCCGACGAACAGCGCGAGGCGGTTCTGCTGGTGCTGGTCGAAGGCTATAAATATGCCGAGGCCGCCGCGATTGTCGGCTGCCCGATCGGCACACTCACATCGCGGCTTTTGCGTGGCCGCGAAGCGCTGATGGTCAAATTGGGAGAAGCGGCATGACTGTTTCGGACGAACGGCTGGCCGCCTATGCCGATGGCGAGCTGAACGAATTCGAAGCCGCGCAGGTGCGCCGCGCGATCGGGGCCGATCCCGCGCTGGCCGATCAGCTGGCTGCGTTAGAGGGGCTTAAGGCGGCCCTAGCAGCGCATTACGATCCGATCCTGGCCCAGCCCGTGCCTGCGGCGCTAAGCGACCCGATCGAGCAGGCCGCCAAGGTGACCAATCTGTCGGCCGCCCGCGAAGCCCGCCAGCGCTGGTTCAGCAAGCCGGTGGTGCGCTATGCCGCGCTGCCAGCGCTGGCCGCCAGCCTGCTGATCGTGGTCTTCGTCGGACGCGGCGGCGAGAGCGATACGGCAGGCTATGCCGCACCGCAGCTCGCCGCCGCGCTCGACGGCGCGCTGTCGGGCGAAACCGGGCGCGATGGCACCAAGCTGCTGCTGAGCTTCCGCGATTCTGCTGGTAGCGCCTGCCGGGCCTATGCGGGCAAGACCGGCGCGGGCATCGCCTGTCATGGCGACAAGGGCTGGAAGCTGGTCAAGACCGGCACAGCCGGTACCCGCTCGGGCAGCGAGTTCCAGCAGGCCGGCAGCAGCGCGGCCGACATCATGACCGCTGCGCAGGACATGGCAGCGAACGGCGCGATGGAACCGGGCGAAGAAGCGGCCGCGCGCAAGGGTGGCTGGGCGCCGCAGAAATAATGGTGCGCCCGACGGGATTCGAACCCATGGCCCCCAGATTAGGAATCTGATGCTCTATCCTGCTGAGCTACGGGCGCGCCGCGTCCCCCATAGGCAGGCAAGGCGGGCGTGGCAATCAGTTGAGTTTGTCGGGCGGTGCCACCGGGAACGGCAACGGCATCACCGCGATTCCCTCGTCAAGCAGGTCTTTGGCCTGCTCCGCAGTCGCCTCGCCATGAATGACCGTGTCGGGAGTCTCACCGTAGTGAATCTTGCGCGATTCATCGGCGAAGTGCTTGCCGACCCAGCGTGACTGCTTGAGCGCCTCGGCCTGCAGCGCGGCCATTTGGGCCAGCACGGCCTGGGCTTCCGACGGGAGCTTTCCGCCCGCAACCGGCTGCGCAGCGGGCACAGAAAGCTGATTGCCCTTGCGGCCTACATTAGGAGCCATCACCGCCTTGGCGACATCGCTCGATCCGCAGTGCGGGCAGCTGACAAGGCCTTTTTCCTGCTGCTCGGCAAATGCGGCGGAGTTGGCAAACCAGCCTTCGAAGCGGTGGCCTGCGGCGGCGCATACCAGGTCGAAAACGATCATGCCGCAAAAGTCGGAATGGCTTGCTTGTTGGCAAGGCAGGGGACCTGCGCGCGCACCGCAGCGGTGCGTGCCGGATCAAGTTCGGCAAAGGCCAGGCCGGCCGCTTCGCCGCCCATGTCGAGCAGCACTTCGCCCCATGAATCGATCACCAGCGAGTGGCCGTAGGTTTCGCGCCCGTCAGCGTGTTTGCCAACCTGCGCTGCGGCAACGACATAGGCCGTCGCCTCGATCGCGCGGGCGCGCTGCATCACATGCCAGTGAGCCTGCCCAGTGGGCACGGTGAAAGCCGAGGGGATTGCGATCAGGTCCACCCCAGCGCGACCATAGTATTCGAACAATGCCGGGAAACGCAAGTCATAACAGATGGTAAGGCCCAGCTTTCCAAGCGGTGTCTGAACCACCACCGGGGCTTCGCCGGGGGCATAGGCTTTCGATTCGCGCCAGCTTTCGCCAGAAGCCAGATCGACATCGAACATGTGGATCTTGTCATAGCGCGCAGCGATCGCGCCGGCCCCGTCGATCACGAAGGCGCGGTTGGCCCAGCGGCCATCGTCGCGCAGCACTGCCATCGATCCGATTGCCGTCCACAGCCCGGCCTTGGCCGCGGCGGCGCGCACCGCCTCCAGCACCGGATTCTGGTCTTCGGGCACAATATGCGCCGCGCCGCGTTTGCGATTGGAGTCGAGCAGCGCCGACATTTCGGGGGTGAACAGCATGGTTGCCCCGCCCATTCCCGCAGCAAATATTGCCGAAACGATCGCCTCAGCATTGGCCGCAGGGTCGATCCCCGAAGTCATCTGCAAAAGGGCGATACGCTGCACGGCGTTCAGAGCCCCAGCAGCGGGTCGAGTTTGCCCGCCCGGTTGAGCGCCTGGAGATCGTCGCTGCCGCCCAGCGCCTGACCTGCAACCAGAACCTGTGGCACGGTGCTGGCACCGGGTATGCGTTGCAGCATCTCGGCCTTTTTCGGCCCGCCCAGGGTTATGTCGTATTCGTCATAGGATACGCCCTTGCCATCGAGCAGCGCCTTGACGCGCACGCAATAGGGGCAGCCCCACTTGGTGTAGATTTCAACTTTGGGCTTCGTCACTGCGGCCTGCTCCTCTTGAAACGCGGCTGGGCTAACATACATCGGGTGCGGTGTCATGGTCCGCAAGGGGATGACGCCAGGGCCGGGACGCCAGTTGGGTTCCGGATTTGCACGATTGCTCAAACAGAGGATTTTGCCATGAACCGTTTTGATTTTACCCCCTATCGCCGCACCATGGTCGGGTTCGACCGGCTGTTCGACCTGCTTGAAAACCAGAACCGGATGAGCGGCGGCGACAATTACCCCCCCTTCAACATCGAACGCCGCGGCGATGATGCCTATCGCATCACGCTGGCCGTCGCCGGGTTCAAGCCTGCCGAAATCGACATCACGGCGCAGCAGAACCTGCTGGTGATCCAGGGCAAGAAGAGCGAGGAAGCTTCGGCCGGGCAGTTCCTGCATGTCGGCATCGCAAGCCGCGGGTTCGAGCGGCGCTTCGAACTGGCCGACTATGTCCGGGTGGAAGATGCCAATCTGGAAGATGGCATGCTGACCATCGATCTGGTGCGCGAAGTGCCCGATGCGATGAAGCCCAAAAAGATCGCGGTCGGTACCCAGAAAGTGCTGAGCGTGGTCAAGGACGACAGCGCGGACAAGACAGAAGCCGCCTGAGCGGCCCATACAGTTCGGGGGTGAGGCAAGGCCTCACCCCCACGGCGCTTTCGCACCGTCCTGTTGCTGCACAATCGTCCGGGTCGCAGAAGACGATCGGCTGCTTCAAGCCCTATTGGCGACTCAAGAAATCCGCCCCTGTCCGCGCCGTATTCTGCACACTAGTGCACAGTGCAAGGCCTTTCACGGCAATTTTTACCGCAGCGTCAACCAAACCCGTAAAAATCGAGCGATTTCAATCAAACCAGCCGCGCCTGTTGCAAGGCAGCCGCGATGAAACCAGCGAACAGCGGGTGCGGATCAAACGGCCGGCTTTTCAGTTCGGGGTGGAACTGTACGCCAACAAACCACGGATGATCAGGACGTTCGACGATTTCAGGCAGCAGTCCATCGGGTGACATGCCAGAGAACACCAGCCCGCCTTTTTCGAGCACATCCTTGTATGCGCCGTTGACTTCATAGCGGTGGCGGTGACGCTCGCTGATTGACGTTGCCCCGCCATAGATCGCCGAGACATGGCTATTGGCGCCGAGTCTGGCTTCGTAAGCCCCTAGCCGCATGGTGCCACCCAGATCGGTATCGGCGCCGCGCTGTTGCAGCCCTTCGGGGCTCATCCATTCGGTGATGATGCCGACCACCGGTTCTTGCGTCGGGCCAAATTCGGTCGAACTGGCCTTGGTGATCCCGGCGTCACGCGCGCCTTCGATGCAGGCCATCTGCATACCCAGGCAAATCCCGAAGAACGGCACCTTGCGTTCACGGGCAAAACGGACCGAGGCGATCTTGCCTTCGGTGCCGCGCACCCCGAAGCCGCCGGGGACCAGAATTCCGTGCATCGATTCAAGCCGGCCGGCGATCTCATCGTCGCCCGCTTCGAACAGTTCGGCATCGATCCACTTTATGTTGACCTTGACCTTGTTGGCCATACCGCCGTGGACCAGCGCTTCGTTGAGGCTTTTGTAGGCATCGGGCAGGCCGACATATTTGCCGACCACGCCGATTGTCACTTCGCCTTCGGGGTGCTGAAAGCGATCGACGATGTCTTCCCAGACCGACAGGTCGGGCGCGGGGCTGCTCAGGGCGAAATGGTGCAGCACTTCGGCATCAAGCCCTTCGGCGTGATACTGCAGCGGCACCGAATAGATGCTTTTGGCATCGAGCGCCGGGATCACCGCCTCTTTGCGCACGTTGCAGAACAGCGCGATCTTGGCGCGCTCGGTTTCGGGCAGCGGATGTTCGCAGCGGCACAGCAGCAGGTCGGGCTGGACGCCCAGACTGGTCAGTTCGCGCACCGAATGCTGGGTCGGCTTGGTCTTGAGTTCGCCGGCCGCAGAAACATAAGGCACCAGCGTGACGTGGACCGAACAAAACCGTTCACGGCCCAGTTCGTTGCGCATCTGCCGGATCGCCTCGATAAACGGCAGACCCTCGATATCACCCACCGTGCCGCCGATTTCGCACAGCACAAAATCGAGGCCATCGACATCGGCCAGCGCGAATTCCTTGATCGCATCGGTGACGTGCGGGATGACCTGGACCGTCGCACCCAGATAATCGCCGCGGCGCTCCCGGGTAATGATATCGCGGTAGATCCGGCCCGAGGTGATGTTGTCTGCCTGGCGGGCCGAAACGCCGGTGAAGCGTTCGTAATGGCCCAGATCAAGATCGGTTTCGGCGCCATCATCGGTGACGTAAACCTCACCGTGCTGATAGGGGCTCATCGTGCCGGGATCGACGTTGAGATAGGGATCGAACTTGCGAATGCGGACCTTGAATCCGCGCGCCTGCAGCAACGCCGCAAGGCTGGCCGCCATCAAACCTTTGCCAAGCGAGGAGACCACGCCGCCGGTGATAAAAATGAACCGCGCCATGGGACTTGAGCCTTAAGCCTAGGCATGGATTCGGCGCAAGCGCGAACTGCGGCAATCCACAGCCGCATAAGTGCCTGGCCAGCGATTTGGGTGGCTGGGCTGCCTAGCCCTGCCTCAGGTTGGCAAGCCGACCGGCGCGCTGCTGCCAGCCGGGGCGCCGGTTGCGGGTGCGGCAGCCGGGGTCACCCCGATCGGCGCCGGGGCAATGCCGCCAGGCGCCTGAACCGGGGCCGGACTGGTACCAAGCGAACTGTCAAAGGTGCGGCCGCTGCTGCGCGTGGCCATGGCGGCAAGCACAATCGACAGCGATACAAACATGATGGCCAGGATCGTGGTCAGCCTGGTCATGAAATCGGCCGCGCCGCGTGCGCTCATCAGTCCGGCGGGGCTGCCGCCGGTGCCAAGCCCGCCGCCTTCAGACTTCTGCATCAGGATCACCGACACCAGAAGCGCGGCAACGATCGCCTGGATCGCGGTGAGGAAGTGCATGAGCGTCATGGGAAGTCCGTATCGATAGGGTGTGCGGCTGCGCATCTAGTCGCAGCGCGGGCATTGTGCAAGGGAGAGGCGGGTTCAGTCGTCCGAAGGCGGCGCTGCAGCCAGCACAATTGCCAGGAAGCTGTCGGCAGTCAGGCTCGCCCCGCCAACCAGCGCCCCGCCCACTTCGTCCGCACTCAGCAGTTCGGCCGCGTTGGCTGCGTTGACCGAGCCGCCGTAGAGGATCCGCACCCCGGCCCCCTCTTCGCCATAAAGCCCAACCAGCTTGGCCCGGACCGCGCGGTGCATGGCGCTGACATCCTCGACCGATGCGACGCGCCCGGTGCCGATCGCCCAGACCGGCTCGTAAGCCACGGTCAGACTGGCAACTGCGCCTTCGCCCCGCGGAAGCGAGCCTTCCATCTGCCCGGTCACCACCGCTTCGGCCTTGCCAGCATCGCGCTCAGCCTCGGTCTCGCCCACGCAGACGATCACGCCAAGCCCGGCGGCCAATGCGGTGTCGGCCTTGGCGCGGACCAGCTTGTCCTGTTCGCCATGCCCTGCACGGCGCTCGCTGTGGCCCAGGATGACGAAACCGGCACCAGCATCGGCCAGCATTGCAGCGGCAACATCACCGGTAAAAGCGCCGGACGCCTCGGAGTGGCAATCCTGCCCGCCCACCGCGATCGCTTCGGCAGCCTCGGCCAGCGCCGCCACCAGCGTGAACGGCGGGGCAATGGCGACATCGACGCCTGCATGCCGTGCAGCACCGCGATCGATCGCGCGGGCTTCGGACAATTGGGCGCGCAGCCCGTTCATTTTCCAGTTGCCTACGATGTAGGGGCGAATTGCCATGAAACATTTCCCTGAACGCATATCCGGCTTGATAGCCGTGAATCCCCTCGCGGTTAGGCGAGGCGGCAAGCGCTTGTCAAAGACCATCGGCTGCGGCTCACCGCAAGCGCGGCGCGATTGCCTGCCCCATTGCCTGCAAGTCCATTGATGCCTAAAGCGCGCGATGAATGGCGCGCCGACGGTCGGCGTGTCGGATAATCAGACAGCGGCACGGGTTCAATGCTCCAGTTTTTCCGAGGCTTCTTCAATTCCAAGGTCGGCGTGATCGCCACACTGATGCTGGTCGGCATGATCGCAGCCGCATTTGCGCTGGGCGATATCGCCTCGGGCGGCGGGTTCGGCGCTTTCGGCAAAGGCAACCGGGTTGCCACGGTCGGCAAGGAAAAGATTTCATCGAACGATCTGCAGCAGCAGACCGGCATCTGGCTGGAACGGCTGCGGGGCAACAACCCCGGCTTCACGATCAAGCAGTTCCTGGCTGAAGACGGTCTGGGCAAGTTGCTGTCGTTCCTGATCGATGCCCGCGCAACCCGCATCTGGGGCGAACAGCACGGGATTTATATCGGTAACCGCCTGATCGATCATGAAATCGGCAAGCAGAGCCGGATCCTGGGGCCTGACGGCAAGATCGATCCAGATCTCTACAACCAGTTCCTGCGCGAGCAGGGGATGACCGATACACAGTTCCGCGGCGAAGCGACCGAACTGCTGATGGCGCGCCAACTGCTGGGCCCGTCGACCATTGGCATTGCCGTACCGAAGAAGATCGCAACGCGCTATGCCGGGGTGCTGACCGAGACCCGCCTGGGCGCGATCGTCACGCTGCCGCTGGCGGCCTTTGCGCCCAAGGAAGCGCCGAGCAATGCCGAAGTGCAGGCCTATTACAACGCCCACAAAGGTCAGTACGCCCTGCCCCAGCGCCGCACGATCCGCTGGGCCAGCTATGACGCCAGCGTGATCCAGAACGTGCCAGCGCCGACCGACGCCGAAGTGGCCGCGCGTTACAACGCCACCAAGGCGCAATACGCCCCCACCGACAAGCGCAAGCTGACCCAGGTGATCCTGCCGACCGAGGCCGCCGCACGCGCCGTCCTGGCCGAAGCCGCTGGCGGCAAGAAGCTGGAACAAGTTGTCGCTGCCAAAGGTCTGGCCACTGCCGCATTGGGCAGCCTGACCAAGGAAGCTTACGCCGCGCAGGCCAATCAGGCTGCCGCCGATGCCGTCTTCACCGCCGAAGCGGGCAAGCTGGCCGGCCCGTTCAAGGTCACCATCGGCTGGGCGATCGTGCGGATCGACGGGCGCGAGACCACACCGGGCAAGACGCTCGAACAGGCCAAGCCCGATCTGGTCAAACAGATCACTGAAGAAAAGCGCCGCAACGCGATCATCGAATATTCGCAGCGGATCGACGAGGAATTCCAGGGCGGAAGCTCGCTGGGCGATATTGCCAAGGAACTGAACCTGACCGTGGTCGAAACCCCGCTGTTGCTCGCGGACGGCAGCGTGTTTGGCGAAGGCGGCCTCAAGGTTGCGCCGCAGCTGGCCAAAGTGGTGCCAACCGCTTTCCTGCTTGATGGTCCCGGCAATCCGCAATTGGCCGAAGTCGACCCCGGCAAGACCTTCGTGATCTTCGATGTCGGTCAGGACTTGCCCGCCGCGCCCCCGCCGCTCGATCAGATCCGCGCCCAGGTGAGCGAAGATGCGCGCATCGCCAAGGGCGAAGCGGCGGCCAAGGCGGCGGCCGAAAAGGTCAAGGCGCAGGTTGAAAAGGGCGTTCCGGTCGAAGTCGCGGTTGCATCGCTTGGCGTTGTGCTGCCCCCGGTCGACCGGGTCGACACGGATCGCCAGAAAGTTGAGGCGCAAGGTGCCAATTCGCCGATGCCGCTGCGGCTGATCTTTGCCATGCCCAAGGGCAAGGTGAAACTGCTGCGTGCGCCGCGCAATCGCGGCTGGTACGTCGTCACCGTAACCCAGGTAACCCCCGGCAAGGTGACCGAGAACGACGAACGGATGGGCGGTCTGGGCGAAAGCCTCAAGAAAGCCAAGACCGAGGAATATACCGAAGAACTGCGCGGTGCGTTCCGCAAGGAAGTGGGCTCCAGCCGCGACGATGCCAATGTCGCCAAGCTGCAGGGCCAGCTTTCCGGCGGCAACTGACCAGCGCGCGATGGGTTCGGGCCAGGCTGAAAATCGTGACCAGGCGGCAGCGGCGCTGGCCGCGGGCCAACCCGGGGTCATCTGGCGGCGGCTGATTGCCGACAGCGAGACCCCGGTGGGCGCTGCGGCCAAGCTGATGAAGGAGGGCCGCGGCGATTATCTGCTCGAATCGGTTCAGGGCGGCGAAGTGCGTGGGCGCTATTCGCTGCTCGGGCTTGATCCCGATCTGGTCTTCCGGGCCAGCGGTGATACCGCAGAAATCAACCGCAACTGGCGCGCCGATCGCACGGCCTTCATGCCGCTCCCCGGCGGTAGTCTGGCACAGCTGCGCGCGCTGGTCGAAAGCTGCCGGTTCGATGTGCCCGAAGCCCTGCCCCCGGCGCTGTCGTGCCTGGTCGGCTATTTCGGGTACGAGACCTATGGCCTGATTGAAAAGCTGCCCCGCCCTGCCCCCAATCCGCTGAACCTGCCGGACATGCTGTTCGTGCGGCCCGCGCTGATCCTGGTGTTCGACCGGCTGCGCGACGAACTGTTCGCGATCGCGCCGGTGTGGCCTTCAAACCTGGCCGCCGAACACGCGCTTGATGCGGCGCAGGAGCGGATCGACATGGCGTTGCGAAAACTGGCCCAGCCCGCCGCCGCCGCACCGCTTGATGCTACCCTGTCTGAGCCGGTGCTTACGCCCACCATGGCACCGGGCCGCTATGGCGAAATGGTGCTGCGGGCCAAGGAATACATTGCTGCCGGAGACATCTTTCAGGTGGTACTGGCGCAGCGCTTTACCTGCCCGTTCACCCTGCCCTCGCTGGCGCTTTACCGGGCGCTGCGCCGGGTCAACCCCTCGCCGTTCCTCTATTTCCTTGATCTGCCGGGCTTCGCGCTGACTGGTTCGAGCCCCGAAATCCTGGTCCGCGTGCGCGATGGCGAAGTGACGATCCGCCCAATCGCCGGAACGCGGCCTCGGGGCGCTACACCTGATGAAGACCGCGCAAACGAAGTCAGTTTGCTGGCCGATCCCAAGGAACGCGCCGAACACCTGATGCTGCTCGATCTGGGCCGCAACGACGTGGGGCGGGTGGCGCAGGCCGGCACCGTCAAAGTGACCGAGAGCTACACGGTCGAACGCTACAGCCACGTGATGCATATCGTCTCCAACGTGGTCGGCCAGCTTGATAGCGCAAAGCACGATGCGATCGACGCGGTCTTTGCGGGCTTCCCTGCGGGCACCGTCAGCGGCGCACCCAAGGTCCGCGCCGCCGAAATTATCGCCGAACTCGAGCCCGAAACGCGCGGTGCCTATGCCGGCGGGGTCGGCTACTTCGCGCCAGACGGCAATCTCGACAGCTGCATCGTGCTGCGCACCGGCGTGCTCAAGGACGGAATGCTGCATGTCCAGGCAGGTGCCGGGATTGTGGCGGACAGCCAACCCGAATACGAACAACGCGAATGCGAAGCCAAGGCCAGCGCGCTTATTGCCGCCGCGCGCGAAGCCGTTAGAGTGGCGAGCGAGGCCGGGTTCGGCCAATAGCCAAACCGGAAGGATCATCGCATGTCGAACAAGGTTGCACTGGTAACGGGCTGTTCAACCGGCGTTGGCCTTCATGCTGCAATCCGCCTTGGGCAATCGGGCTACACCGTGATTGCCACGATGCGCGATCCGGGCAAGCAGCAGGCCTTGCGCGATGAAGCAGTCAACGCGGGCGTCTCGCTCGAAGTCACCCCGCTCGATGTCTGTTCGCAGGCCTCGATTGATGCGGCCGTGGCCGGTGTGATGGCGCGGCACGGGCGGATCGATCTGCTGGTCAACAACGCCGGTGCAGGCTTCCTCGGCTCGGTCGAACAGACCAGCGATGACGATCTGCGCCGGACGATGGAAACCAACTTCTTCGGGGTCTGGAACCTGACCAAAGCGGTGCTGCCGCATATGCGCGCGGCCGGCAGTGGCCGGATCATTTCGGTTACCAGTGTCGGCGGCCTGCTGGGTCAGCCGTTCAACGAAGCCTATTGCGCCGCCAAATTCGCGGTTGAAGGGATGATGGAGGGCCTCGCCCCGCTGACCCGGCAGTTCGGCGTCGACATTTGCCTGGTTGAACCGGGACCGATCAACACCGAATTCGTCGCCTCGGTCCGCGCGACTTCGCAGGCGTCCCTTGCGGCAATGAGCGAACCCTATGGCACGCTGGCCCAGCGCTACATGGGCTCGACCGGCGATGTCTTTGCCACCTACGGCCAGACCGGTGCCGACATAGCGGACATCATTGCCGCGCTGGCTGCCGCAGACAGTCCTGATTTTCGTACGATCACCTCTGATTTCGCCAAACAGATGGTCGCCAGCAAGGTGGTCGATCCGACCGGAAACAGCGTGATCAAGATCTTTGCCGAGCGGCTGAAAGGGTAAATCTGATGCGCATTCTCCTGCTGTTTTTCCTGATGCTGTTCGCCACCCCGCTCCACGCCGCTGAAGACTGGTCCAAACGCGGCACCGAACAGGACATCACGCTCAAGCAATTCCGGTTCGGGACCGGCGCGGTGATGGATGTGCGGATGCATGTCACCACGCTGGGCACCCCGCACCGCGGCGCGAATGGCGAAATCGACAATGCGGTGATGATCCTGCACGGCACTGGCGGCTCTGGCTGGCAGTTCTTTCGCCCGCAATTTGCCGATGAGCTTTATGGCCCGGGCCAGGTGCTCGACATCAGCAAATGGTACGTGATCCTGCCCGACAATATCGGCCACGGCAAAAGCAGCAAACCCAGCGACGGGATGCGGATGGCCTTCCCGCGCTATGATTATGACGACATGGTCGACGCGCAACAGCGGATGCTGACCGAAGGCCTGGGCGTGACCAGCCTGCAGCTGATCCTCGGCACCTCGATGGGCTGCATGCACGGGTTTGTCTGGGGTGAACGCTATCCCGGGTTTGCCCGCCGCCTCGCCCCGTTCGCCTGCAATGCGGTGGAAATCGCCGGGCGCAACCGGATCTGGCGCAAGATGTCAATCGACGCGATCAAGGCCGATCCGCTCTGGAACGGCGGCAATTACACCCAGCAGCCCGAGAGCGGCCTGCGCACCGCGAATGACCTGGGCCTGATCGCCGGGGCCAATGCCTGGGGCCTGCAGGTCAATTATCCCACCCGCGAGAAAGCCGAGAACTATCTGGCCGAACGCGACCGGATGGATGCAAAGGACCCTACCGACGCCAACGATGAGATCTATCAGCTCGATTCATCGCGCAATTACAACCCGGCGGCCAAACTGGGCATGATCCGCGTGCCGGTGCTGTGGATCAACAGCTCTGACGATTTTATCAACCCGCCCGAGCTGGGCTTGGCCCAGAAGCAGGCCAGGCAGATGCCGCGCGCGCGGTTTATCCTGCTGCCCTACAGCCCTGAAACCAAGGGCCACGGCACCCACACCTGGGCGCGGTTCTGGAAAAAGGATCTGGCGAAATTGATGGGTACCAAGCCATGACAGACCGCCGCACCCTCTATCCGCCGATTGAACCCTACGCTTCGGGCATGCTCGATGTCGGTGATGGTCACAGCATCTATTGGGAGCGCTGCGGCACGCCGGGAGGCAAGCCGGCGGTGTTCCTCCACGGCGGGCCGGGCAGCGGGATCAGTCCCAAGCAGCGCCAGCAGTTCGATCCGGCGCTGTATGACGTGCTGCTGTTCGACCAGCGCGGCTGCGGGCGCTCCACCCCGTTCGCCAGCCTTGAGAATAACACCACCTGGCACCTCGTCGCCGATATTGAGCGATTGCGCGCAATGGTCGGTTGCGACAAGTGGCTGGTGTTCGGCGGCTCGTGGGGCTCTACCCTCAGCCTCGCCTATGCCCAGACCCACCCCGACCGTGCCAGCGAACTGGTGCTGCGCGGGATTTTCCTGGCCGGGCAAAACGAGGCTGACTGGCTCTACAAATACGGCGCCAGCGAACTCTATCCCGAAGCCTGGGCCGAATTTGCAGGGCACATCCCCGAGGCTGAGCGCCATGATCTGCCCACCGCTTACCAGAAGCGGCTGACCAGCGACGATCAATCGGTGCGGCTGGCGGCGGCCAAAATCTGGTCGATGTGGGAAGGCGTGACCGTCACCCTGCTGCCCGATCCCGAAATGATGGCCGATTTCACCGCCGACGATCACGCGGTGGCGGTGGCCAGAATCGAGAACCACTATTTCATGCACGATTGCTGGCTTGAGCCGGGCCAGCTGCTACGCGATGTCCGCAAGATCCGGCATATTCCCGGCGTCATCGTTCAGGGCCGCCACGATTGCTGCACACCCCCGGCAGCAGCCTGGGCGCTGAAGCAGGCCTGGCCCGAGGTCGCGCTGCAGATCATCCCCGATGGCGGGCATCTGTTCACCGAACCCGGCATCACCGACGGGCTGGTGCGGGCGAGCGACCGGTTTGCGGGGAAATCGGCCTAGGCATCGGCGCCATCACGCAACCTTATCTGGCAAATCCCGGCCAGCGCGACTATGTGCGCTGCCATGAGCGCCGCCGAAATCCTGGTCATCGACAATTACGACAGTTTCACGTGGAATCTGGTCCATTACCTGATGGAACTGGGCGCCAAGGTCGATGTGGTGCGCAACGATGCGATTTCGGCCGGACAGGCAGTATCGAGCGGGGCCAAGGGCTTCCTGATCTCGCCCGGCCCGTGCACCCCCAACGAGGCCGGGATCAGCCTCGATCTGGTCGCCGCCTGCGCCGAAGCCGGCAAGCCGCTTTTGGGCGTGTGCCTGGGTCACCAGTCGATCGGCCAGCATTTTGGCGGGCAAGTGGTGCGCGGCGGGCTGATGCACGGCAAGACCAGCGTAGTCACCCACGATGGCAGCGGTCTGTTCGCCGGGCTGCCATCGCCGTTCAAGGCGACCCGCTATCACTCGCTGATTGTCGATGATGTGCCCGATGGGCTGGTGATCAACTGCACCAGCGACGATGGCCACGTGATGGGCTTTCGCCACACCGCGCTGCCGATCCACGGTGTGCAGTTCCACCCCGAAAGCATCGCCACCGAACATGGCCACGCAATGCTGGCCAATTATCTGCGTATTTGCGGAATTGCGGTCAAGGAACTGGCGTGAGCCTGACGTTGCCCGAAGCCGAAGCCCTGTTCGCGCAGATGCTCGACGGCGCGATGGCCGATGCCGAAATCCGCGACGTCCTGATCGATCTCGCCGATCGCGGCGAAACAGCCGCCGAAGTGGCTGGCGCAGTTCTGGCGATGCGCGCCCGGATGAAGCGCGTTGCCGCACCCGGTGGCGCTATCGACGTGTGCGGCACCGGCGGCGATGGCCAGCACTCGCTCAACGTATCGACCGCCGTCGCGCTGGTTGTCGCGGCCTGCGAAGTGCCCGTGGCCAAACACGGCAACCGCGCGGCATCAAGCCTGGCGGGCGGCGCCGATACGCTCGAAGCGCTGGGCCTCAATCTTGCCCGGGCCAGCGAAATGGCCGAAGCGACCCTGCCCGATCTTGGCATCGCCTTCCTGTTTGCCCAGGCGCATCATCCGGCGCTGGCCCGCGTTGCGCCGATCCGCAAGGCCATCGGCCGGCGCACCATTTTCAATTTTTGCGGTCCGCTGGCCAATCCTGCCGGGGTCACGCGGCAGCTGGTCGGCGTTGCGCACCCGGTGCTGATCGCGCTTTACCGCGATGCGATGCAGCTGCTCGGCACCGAATGCGCGCTGATCGTTTCGGGCGCCGAAGGGCTTGATGAACTGTCGATCGCCGGGCCAAGTTACATGGCCGCGATCGGCCTGCCGAACTGCCCCGCCGAAATTATCCCAGGCGATGCCGGCCTGCTTCCGCACTGCCTTGAAGACTTGCGCGGCGGCGATGCGGCCTACAATGCAGCCGCGCTGCGCCGCCTGCTGCAGGGCGAAAAGGGTGCCTACCGTGATGCCGTCTTGCTCAATGCCGCCGCTGCATTGGTCGTAGCCGGCCACGTCAACGATTGGTACGAAGGCGCCGAAGAAGCGGCCGAAGCGATCGACAAGGGACTTGCCAAGGCGCTGCTGGACTGCTGGATCGAAACCGTGAAATGACCGACAAACTCGCCGAAATCTGTGCCACCAAGCGCGAAGAAGTGACCGCGCGCAAGGCCATGGCTTCGCTTGCCGATCTCGATTCGCGCGCCGCTGCGCAAAGCGCCCCGCGCGGGTTCGAAGCGGCTTTGCGGGCCAGCGCGGCCACCGGCTATGCGCTGATTGCCGAGGTCAAGAAGGCCAGCCCGTCCAAAGGCCTGATCCGCGCCGATTTCGATCCCGCCGCCCACGCCCGCGCTTATCAGGCAGGCGGCGCGACCTGTCTTTCAGTACTTACCGACGCGCCCTATTTCCAAGGCCATGAGGACTATCTGATCGCCGCCCGCGCCGCCTGCGATCTGCCGGTGCTGCGCAAGGACTTCATGGTCGATCCGTGGCAAGTCGCCGAGGCCCGGGCGATCGGCGCTGACGCGATCCTGATCATCGTCGCCGCGCTGGAAGACGCGCAAATGGCCGAGATCGAAGCTGTGGCACTGGAGCGCGGCATGGATGTGCTGGTTGAAGTTCACAACGAATCTGAGATAGCGCGCGCAAGTACATTGAAATCGCGCTTGATCGGAATCAACAACCGCGATCTCAAGCGCTTCGTCACCGATCTCGCGACCAGCGAACGTCTCGCCGCGCTCGCCCCTGAAGGCACGCTGCTGGTCAGCGAAAGCGGGTTGAGCAGCCATGCCGACCTGGTCCGGCTCGAAGCCAGCGGGATCCGCACATTCCTGGTCGGCGAAAGCCTGATGCGGCACAGCGATGTTGCTGGTGCTACGCGGGAACTGCTGGATGGCTGAACTCAGCCACCTTGATGAGCACGGCAAGGCGCGGATGGTCGATGTGGGCGGCAAGGCCGAGACAAGCCGCGTGGCCGTGGCCGAAGGGCTCATCCGGATGAACCCGGCGGCGCTCGCCGCGATCCGCGATGGCTCGGTGCCCAAAGGCGATGTGCTCGCTGCCGCCCGGATCGCCGGGATCATGGCCGCCAAGAAAACCGCCGATCTGATCCCGCTGTGCCATCCGCTGGCACTGACGTCGGTGACCGTCGATTTTGCAATCGAGGACCAGGTGGTGCGGGTCACCGCCAGCGCCGCACTTACCGGGCGCACCGGGGTAGAAATGGAAGCGATGACAGCCGCTTCGGTTGCGCTCCTGACAATTTACGACATGGCCAAGGCGGTCGACAAGGGCATGGTGATCGAAGGCCTGCGCCTGATCGAAAAGCGCGGGGGCAAATCGGGCGATTGGAAGGCAGCGAGCTGATGGCGCTTTTGTCCCTCGACGAAGCCCAGGCCCGCCTGCTCGCACTTGCCAGGCCGCTCCCGATCGAACGGGTGGCCATCGCCGATGCGCTGGGGCGCTATCTGGCCGAGCCGCTGCGGGCGCGGCGCACCCAGCCCCCGGCCGATCTTTCAGCCATGGATGGTTATGCCATGCGCGCGGCGGACCTGCCCGGCCCATGGCGGGTGATCGGCGAAAGCGCTTGCGGCCATCCTTTCGCGGGAACCTGCAACGCCGGCGAAGCGGTGCGGATCGCCACCGGAGCATTGTTGCCGGCCGGCGCGGACATGGTCCTGATGCAGGAAGATGCGGCGCGCGAGGGCGCAACGCTCTCGCTCACCGGCACCCCGCCCGATCCGCTGGGCAAGCATATCCGCTGCAAGGGCATGGACTTTGCCGAAGGCGCGCAGTTGCTTGGCCACGGAACCCGGCTTGGTCCGGCGCAGATGGCGCTGGTGCTGGGCGCAGGGCACAGCCATGTTGCCGTGCGGCGAGCGCCGCGGGTGGTAATCATCGACAGCGGTGACGAGCTTTCCAGCGATCCGGGTAACTGCGCCGTGCACCAGATCCCGGCCAGCAACGGCGTCATGCTGGAGGCGCTGGTGCGCCAGGCCCTGCCCTGCTCGGTGCTGCGCATTGGCCCGGTAGCCGACCGGATGGAGGCGCTGGCCGCAGTCCTGTCACAATGCGAACATGCCGATGTGGTGGTAACCAGCGGCGGGGCCTCGGTTGGCGATCATGACCTGATTCGCCCTGCCCTGGCAGCATGGGGCGCCGAAATCGACTTCTGGAAAGTCGCGGTCAAACCCGGCAAACCGATCATCGTGGCGACGCGCGGCGAGCAGATTGTGGTCGGACTGCCGGGCAATCCAGTGTCGAGCCACGTCACCGCCTTCCTGTTTGTGCTGCCCCTGCTGCGGGCACTGTCAGGCGCAGTTGCTCCGTTGCCGCGTTCGGTCGAAGCGATTGCCGGTGAAGATCTGCCCCCGGGCGGACCGCGGCGCGAATTTGTGCGGGCCGTGTGGGATGGCCGCCAGGTCACCGCACGGCGCAATCAGGACAGCGGCGCGCTGGGAACGCTGGCGGCCAGCACCGTATTGATTGACCGCCCGGCCGAGGCCCCGGCTGCGCCTGCTGGAACGCCAGTGCCGATCTATCTGCTCGAAAATGGCGGTATTGCTTGACGGCGGCGAATTTGTTGCTTACTTGTTCCGCATTCGTTCACTGAACGGCGCAGGAACATTCCGCTCCTCGCCCGTTCCACCAGGAGTGAGGCGCGCATGCTGACCCGCAAGCAGCACGAACTGATCCGCTATATCCAGGCCAAGCTGGAAGAGACCGGCGTTTCCCCCTCGTTTGAGGAAATGAAGGAAGCGCTCGACCTGAAAAGCAAATCGGGCGTCCACCGCCTGATCTCTGCGCTGGAAGAACGCGGCTTCATCCGCCGCCTGCCCAACCGCGCCCGCGCGCTCGAAGTGCTCAAACAGCCTGAGGACGTATCAAGCAAGGCGCCGTTGCGCGCTACCGGTACGGTAGTCGAACTGAAGCGGCCCGAACCGGCACGTGCCGCGCCCGCCAACGACGTGATCGAAATTCCGCTCCACGGCCGGATTGCCGCGGGCGTTCCGATCGAAGCGATGGAAACCGCGTCGATGCTGCCGGTTCCCGCTGCATTGCTGGGTGCAGGTGAGCATTACGCGCTCGAAGTATCGGGCGATTCGATGATCGAAGCCGGCATTCTCGATGGCGACTACGCCCTGATCCGCCGCACCGATTCGGCGCGCGACGGGGAAATCGTCGTCGCGCTGGTCCGGGGCGAGGAAGCGACGCTGAAATATCTGCGCCGCGAGAACGGCCGGGTGCGGCTCGATCCCGCCAACGCCGCTTACGAACCGCAGATCTACGATCCGCGCGAAGTGGTGGTCCAGGGCAAGCTTGCCGGGCTTTTGCGCCGCTATCACTGAGGCAGCATGGCGGCCGATGCATCGTCAGCCCCGGTGCTGCCGCTGGGCTCGGCCTGCGGCCTGCGCGGCCGCGGTTGCGGCGGGTTCCACCAGCCGTGCCGTCCCTCCTCATCGGCAACGCTGCGTATTTTAAGCCGGGCAAGATCGATTGACAGTCCGCCGCTCTGGTCGAGCATGCGCCGGTCGGCCTTGAGCCAGCGCGGCTGGCACGAGTGGGGAAGGTAGCGCGCGGCGACCACGATATCAGCGCGCTCGCAGGCTGCTGCCAGCGCCCGTTCCTGAGCGAATGCAGTGCCGCGGGCCAGCAGCAGCTGCCAATCGCGCCCGCCCCGGCGCAGTATGATCGCGCAGAAATCATCGCTGCAGCGCGCGCCCGGCCAGTCATCCAGCAGCCGCGTCTCGCCCTTCATCCCCGCTTGCTCGAGCAGGTTGTCGCGGGTGTAGTCGCTGCGGGTCTGGCGCAGCACCAGCAGCTCACCCGCGCTCTCGCCGGTTATGCCGATATGACGCCCGTCGCCCGAAATCAGCAGGTCCGGCGGGGCCACCCGCGATAGCAGCAGCACGCCGAGCAAAGCCGGGGCCAGCCCCCACAGTCGCACCCGCCCGCGCCACAGCGCCAACCACAGACCGCCCGCGGCGAACAAGGCAAATGCCCCTTTGCCCATCGCCGGCATCATCGTCACCGCGCCCGGCATCCCTGCCGTCCAATGTGCCAGGGCGAGCAACAGTTCGAGCGACTTGCCCGCGAGCCACCAGAACGGCGCACCCGCACCCACCGCATCGAACAGCAGCGCCAGCGCGATCAGCGGCATCGAGGCCAGCGTGGTAAGCGGGATCGCCACGACATTGGCCAGCGCGCCATAGACCCCGGCGCGGTGAAAGTGGAACAGACCGATCGGCATGAGGGCCAGCTCGATCACCACCCCGGTCAGCAGCAGCCCGGCCACCTGCCGCAGCCAGCGCTGCCAGATCGGTTCCTCACGCGGGGCGAAGAAGGCGCGCATCGCCCTTGTGCCGTGCAAGGCGACAATCGCGATCACCGCGGCAAAGCTCATCTGAAAGCTGGGTCCGACCAACGCTTCTGGCCAGACCAGCAGCACCACCGCTGCCGCCACCGCAACCAGCCGCATCGACAGAGGTTCGCGGCCCAGCACCAGGGCAAGCATGACCAGCACCGCGCCAATGCACGAACGGATCGTCGGCACCTGCGCGCCGGTCAGCAGGGTATAGCCGATCCCGGTCCCGGCCCCGATCCCGGCCGCCACGATCGGCAGGCGCATGCGCAGCGCCAGCCACGGGAGCAAGCCCAGCAGCCTGAGCGCAATTACATAAGCCGCCGCGATCACCGCGCTGACATGCAGCCCGCTGATCGAAAGCAGGTGCGTCAGCCCGGAATCGCGCATCGCATCCTCGTCAGCCGGGGCAATTGCGCCGCGATCGCCGCTGGCAAAGGCCGACGCCAGCGCGCCCGGCGATCCGCCGACATTCTTGCGCACATGCTGTGATAACGCGCGCTGGGCGCGCCTGATCGGACTGTCGTTCTTGCCGCTTTCGAGCACTTTGATCGGCCCCAGCACGGAACCGGTCGCCGCCAGTCCCGAAAACCACGCGCTGCGGGCAAAGTCATAGCCGCCCGGCAGCATCGGCGGGGCCGGCGGAACCAGCCGCGCGCGCAGCCGCACCAAAGCCCCTTCGGCAAGCTCGGCGCGGTCGGCAGCGCTGTCTAGCCCGACCCGCACGGCAATCGCCCGGCCGCTTTCCGGCTCGCGCGTTGCAACCACAAGCCGGACCTTTTGCTCGGCCGGCCGCTCCTCGCGCGCGAGGATTCGGGCATCGAGCTGGACAACCATCGGCCGCGCAATCGGCCGCGTTCCGAACAGCGCGGACTTGATCCAGACCAACACGCATCCGGCGACCAGCGCCAGCGCCATCACCACGACCGCCCGGCGCAGCAGAGGGAATCGGCCATCGGCAGACAGGATGGCGACGGCTGCAAGCGCAAGGCCAAGCCCCAGAGCAATGGCCGAAAGCCATTGCCACGTGCTGTCTCCGGCAAACCATGCGGCGATCCCCGCAGCCAGTCCGACAACGGCCCAAGGCCCCTGGTCGAAGGCGGCTGTGCCAAGGAAGCGCTCAGCCCGCGCGGCCATCCGCACATGGGCGCTGGACAAGTCCTGCGGCATGCGCCAATGCTTTTGCTGCAGTGCAGCGCCAACAGGCGAAGCGTTGCCGAGTGGCACCAGAGGCGGTTCGTCGCTGGCCATGGGGGAGCAACAGACAGGATGCCACAGCGCTTGGCAAGCGCCGCACCAGGCCCGTCCCGCTCCGACCCGGGCCAACATGTCGCGCCAAGGGTATTGTCAGGCCAAGCGCAAGCCCCTAGCCGGGCTCTAACCGGCTGGAGGCGCGACTGTGCTAGGGCCTTCAGCTAACCCGGCAGCACACACGGCGGACAGGCCTAGGAGTGGACGAAAGTGGTCAAAGAAGCAAAACTGAGCGCTGACGGAGGCGATTTCAGCTATCCTGTGGTTTCCGGCAGCGTCGGACCCGACGTGATCGATATCCGCAAGCTTTACGCGCAGACGGGGATGTTCACCTTCGATCCCGGTTTTACCAGCACCGCCAGTTGCGAAAGCGCGCTGACCTATATCGATGGCGATGAAGGCGTATTGCTGCACCGCGGTTATCCGATCGGCCAGCTCGCCGAAAATTCCAGTTTCATGGAAGTCAGCTACCTGCTGCTCAACGGCGAACTGCCGAGCAAGGCCGAGCTGGCGCGGTTCGAAACCACCATCACCCGCCACACCATGCTGCACGAACAACTCGCCACGTTCTATCGCGGTTTCCGCCGCGATGCCCACCCGATGGCGATCATGTGCGGCGTGGTTGGCGCGCTTTCGGCGTTCTATCACGATTCGACCGATATCTCTGACCCCGAGCACCGCAAGATCAGCTCGCACCGGCTGATCGCCAAGATGCCGACGATCGCCGCGATGGCCTACAAGTATTCCGTCGGCCAGCCGTTCGTCTATCCAGACAACAGCCTGTCCTACACCGGCAATTTCCTGCGCATGACGTTTGGTGTTCCGGCTGAACCCTACGAAGTGAACCCGATCGTCGAAAAGGCGCTCGACCAGATCTTCATCGTCCATGCCGATCACGAGCAGAACGCTTCGACCAGCACCGTCCGGCTGGCTGGATCCTCGGGCGCAAATCCGTTTGCCTGCATCGCCGCCGGGATCGCCTGCCTGTGGGGCCCGGCGCACGGCGGGGCCAACGAAGCCGCGCTCAACATGCTGCGCGAAATCGGGAGCACCAAGCGCATCCCCGAATATATCGCCCGCGCCAAGGACAAGGACGACCCGTTCCGGCTGATGGGCTTCGGCCATCGGGTCTACAAGAACTTCGACCCACGGGCGAAGGTGATGCGCCTGACCTGCGACGAGGTGCTTGGCGAATTG